>NZ_NQMH01000001.1:2577500-3295000 GCF_002272965.1 Parabacteroides sp. AT13
GACGATATGGAAATTCCTATTGATACCCACAATCGTCTGGTGGTAAAATTCGGCAAGGAATATGCCGAGGAAAGTGATGAGGTTGTCGTGATACCGGAAGAGGAGGGCGCTATTAATTTGGCGTGGTTCCTGTATGAGTTTATCGCTTTGGCGGTTCCCATGAAGCATGTACATGCGCCGGGTAAATGTAATAAGGCAATGTCGTCTAAATTGAAGAAACATACCGCCAGAAGTTCGGATGAGACCGAAGACGATTTTGAGGATGACATGGGAGGTGATGATTTGGCGTTGGAAGATGACGGAAACGCTAGTCCTGCCGATCCTCGTTGGGATGCTCTGAAAGGTTTGCTAGAGAATGATAACAATTAAATAAATAAAACAATGGCACATCCTAAAAGAAGACAAGGTAAGACAAGAACAGCCAAGAGAAGAACTCATGACAAGGCTGTAGCTCCAACAATGGCAATTTGCCCGAACTGTGGCGCATGGCACATCTATCACACAGTATGTGGTGAGTGCGGTTATTACAGAGGTAAATTAGCGATTGAAAAAGAAGCTGCTGTGTAAGTTTGTCAACTTATATGGTTTGATGAACAAAAGAAATAGCCCTAAAAGTTTTTTTAGGGCTTTTTTTTAATTGGGATAAGTAGTCCTTTTATTTTTAAAGTTATGGATAAGATAAATGCGGTTATCACAGGAGTGGGTGGATACGTTCCTGAAGATGTATTGACGAATGAGGATATTTCCAAGATGGTCGATACGACGGATGAGTGGATCATGACTCGTGTGGGTATTAAGGAGCGCAGGATATTGAAAGGGGAGGGCGTAGGACTCTCTTACATGGGTATACGGGCCGTGAAGCAATTGCTCGAGAAAACGAACCTGAATCCGGAAGAAGTAGAGGTTGTCTTGACCGCTACGACTACCCCGGATCATCATTTCCCGACAACTTCTTCTATCATCGCTTATCATACAGGTTGTAAGAATGCGATGACTTTTGATATGCAAGGTGCGTGCGCAGGCTTCTTGTATGCTTTGGAGACGGGCGCTAATTATATTCGCTCGGGGCGTTATAAGAAGGTGGTTGTCGTATCGGGTGATAAGATGACATCTATTACAGATTATCAAGATCGTTCTACTTGTCCTTTGTTCGGGGATGCTTGCGGAGCGGTCTTGCTGGAGCCAACTACCGAGGAGTTCGGTGTCTTGGATACTATTTTACGGACAGACGGCGTAGGCTATCCGCATCTGATCATGAAATCGGGCGGCTCGGCTTATCCTCCTTCTCACGAGACGGTGGATAACCGTGAGCATTTCGTTTATCAAGATGGACGTGTGGTCTTCAAGTACGCGGTTTCTTATATGGCGGACGTGGCCGCTGAGATCGCGGAGAAGAATGGCTTGACGCATGATGATATCGCATGGATCGTTCCTCATCAAGCGAACCTGCGGATTATCGACGCTACGGCGAAACGCTTAGGCGTAGATATGGATAAGGTGATGATCAACATCCAGAAATACGGCAACACAAGCGCCGGTACGATTCCTATTTGTCTATGGGAATGGGAGAATCAATTGAAAAAAGGAGATAACCTGATCCTCGCCGCTTTTGGAGCGGGCTTTACGTGGGGAGCGGTTTATCTGAAATGGGGGTATGATGGAAAAAAAGCATAAATCGGGTTTTGTCAATATCGTTGGAAACCCAAACGTAGGTAAGTCTACGTTGATGAATCGTTTGGTCGGGGAGCGGATCTCTATTATCACCTCGAAGGCGCAAACGACAAGGCATCGTATTATGGGTATCGTGAATACCGACGATATGCAAATCGTGTATTCTGACACGCCGGGAGTCTTGCGGCCGAATTATAAGTTGCAGGAATCCATGCTTAATTTCTCTCAATCCGCCTTAGGCGACGCCGACGTGCTGTTGTACGTGACGGATGTCGTCGAGACGATTGATAAAAATAATGAGTTCCTAGCACGGGTACAGAGTATAGAGTGTCCGGTTCTCTTGTTGATCAATAAAATCGACCAGACCAATCAGCCGGAGCTGGAGAAGCTCGTGGCCCAGTGGAAGGAATTGCTTCCGAAGGCCGAGATCATCCCGATCTCTGCGCTTTCGAATTTCAATATAGATTACGTGAAGCGTCGGGTGGAGGAGTTGATGCCTGATTCCCCGCCTTATTTCGAGAAAGACGCCTTGACCGATAAACCGGCCCGTTTCTTCGTGACAGAGATCATTCGTGAGAAAATCTTGTTATATTATCAGAAGGAAATACCTTACGCGGTAGAAGTGGTCGTCGAGTTGTTCAAGGAAGATGATGAGCTGATCCATATCAAGGCGCTGATCATCGTGGAGCGTGATACCCAGAAAGGGATCATCATCGGGCATCAAGGGCAAGCATTGAAGAAAGTAGGTGCTATGGCCCGGAAGGATATCGAACGTTTCTTCGGGAAGAAGGTGTTTTTGGAAATGTTTGTCAAAGTGGAAAAAGACTGGCGTAACCGTGACAACATATTGAAGAACTTCGGTTATCAGCTGGACTAATAATAGCATACGAAAGGAGAATTTATGGGAAATATAGTAGCGATAGTGGGGAGACCCAATGTAGGTAAGTCCACCCTTTTCAACCGGTTGACGGGTACCCGTCAGGCGATCGTGAACGAGGAGGCTGGTACTACCCGTGACCGTCAGTACGGCAAGGTGGAGTGGACCGGCAAGGAGTTTTCGCTGATTGACACAGGCGGATGGGTGGTTAACTCGGAGGATGTTTTCGAGGAGGAGATCAACAAGCAGGTAAAAGTGGCTATCGAGGAGGCGGACGTGATCTTGTTCGTCGTCGATGTATTGAATGGCATCACGGATCTGGACATGGAGGTGGCGCAGATCTTGCGTCGTTGCAAGCGGCCGGTGATCGTGGTGGCGAACAAGGCGGATAATTATGATCTGCATCCGGCCTCGGCGGAGTTTTACTCGTTTGGCTTGGGAGATCCTTTCTGCATCTCGGCCATCAATGGTTCTTATACCGGGGATTTGCTGGATAAGATCGTGGCGACGTTGCCCGAGGAGAAGGTGGAGATACTGGAGGAGGAGTTGCCCCGTATCGCGATTATAGGACGCCCGAACGCGGGAAAATCTTCTCTTATCAATGCTTTTATTGGCGAGGATCGTCATATCGTTACCGATATCGCAGGCACGACCCGTGATTCCATCTACACGAAATATAATAAATTCGGCTTGAACTTCTATTTGGTGGATACGGCGGGTATCCGTAAGAAGGGGAAGGTGAATGAGGACTTGGAGTATTACTCGGTGATCCGTTCGATCCGCGCCATCGAGAACTCGGATGTCTGCGTGCTGATGTTGGACGCTACGAGGGGTATCGAGAGCCAGGATATGAATATCTTCTCGCTGGTGCAGAAGAATAAGAAGGGATTGGTGGTTTGTGTGAATAAGTGGGACTTGATCGAAGATAAGAGCCAGAAGGTGATCGACTCGTACACGACCGCTATCCGCGAGCGTCTGGCTCCGTTTACCGACTTCCCGATCTTGTTTATCTCCGCTCTGACGAAACAACGTATCCTGAAGGTGCTGGAGACCGCCAAGGAGGTTTACGAGAATCGCTCCAAGCGTGTCCCTACGGCCAAGCTGAACGAGGTGATGCTTCCGATCATCGAGAATTATCCTCCCCCAGCATGGAAGGGTAAGTATATCAAGATCAAATATATCACCCAGCTCCCGGCGGGCAGCGTGCCTTCTTTCGTGTTCTTCTGTAACTTGCCGCAATGGATCAAGGACCCGTACAAACGTTTCCTTGAGAACAAGATACGCGAGAACTGGGATTTTACCGGTACGCCGATTAATATATTTATCCGGGAAAAGTAAATACATAGTTACATATATGAGAGACGCTTGGCCATCCTTCGTGGAGGTCAGGCGTTTTTTATGCTGTGTATTTGGATTAATTGTGTATATTTGGGGCATTATCGAATTAAAAACAAAATAACTATGACGAAAGTGAAAGACATCTTTTCCAAAGCAGGGAGAAACCGTTGTCCCGCACGTTTTTCCGGTTCGGATAAATGGAACCCGAACCGTCCCGCTCAATTTACCCAAGAGGAGTTTTTGGAGCATCTCCATGAGATAGAGAAAGGGCCGTTTACGCCGTTGGATATAGCGAATCGTGAGTTTGAGGAATGGAAGGTGGAGTTCCTGAGAAACCAAAAGCCGGATGTACCGAAACATTATCTTGGATTCTCATTTGATCGTTTATCGGATCACTGATTGCCGGATAGAGGTGCTGGACATTATCCATGCCGCTTCCAGCATGAACCGTATCAAGCGTACGAGAAGGATAAAGATAGAATAAAGCGAATGGCCGTCTTTCCTTATGGGGGAGGCGGCCATTTATCTTAGAATAGGTCGGAATGCGTTCCGGTATCGGTGAAAAGCAAGATTAGCTCCGTGTCGTCTTGGCTCCATATCAGCAGCCAGTCTCCTTGGATATGGCATTCCCACAATCCGGCATATTTGCCGATAAGTCATAGCTCTAGCATTTTTTGCTTGAATGCCTCAAAGTTCTCGTATTTGTGTATCCTTCCTGCCTTCACGTCCTCCAAGGCCTCGTCCAATCCGGATTTCTTCTGTGCCTTCACCTTGCCTTCCAGCGAGGTGATGAATTTCTTCAAGATGTCGGCGTATTTCTCGGGGATGGTTACCTCGAATGTCTTTAATGATGTCGTTGTCTCCATATCGCTCTGTTTTAGGAATTTCCTTCGCAAATATACGGAATAAAAAGAGAAGGGGAATTGTTTTCCTTCTCTTTTTATTTCCCGCTTCCGCGTCGGGGGGGAGGGACGTGACGGTTAGATCTCGTCCGGGCTCTCGGAGTCTCCGCCGGGCGTAGGCTCGGGTGTAGGCTCGGGAGCGGGCGCCGGTTTCTTGGCGGAGGCCATGCGCTGGTTGTAGGCGGCGGTGGTCTCGGCGATCAGTTGGTTGAGGGCGGCGATGAAGGCGGTCGCTTTCTCGGACGGCTTCGCTACGCTATGGGACTGGGCCAGCAGGGTGAGATCGTCATAATACATGTCGATCCGCTTGCGCAGGTTGGCGCCGCTTTCCTTTTTGGAGGTGGTCCGGTTTTGGACGCGTTGCTGCGACAGGCGGTCGTAGGCGTTATTCTCTTTCTCCAGTTCGGCGAGGTAAGCGTCGAGGCCGAGCGTGGTGACGTACGGCTTGTTCTCGTCCTTGCGCAAATCCAGCAAGAGGCCCTTTATCTTGGCGGTCTCCTGCGCCATGGGGAGGCGGGCGATGCCGTTATAGGGTTTGATGATCTTGTATAGATACTTGCCTGCGTCACGCTCGGCCTCCAGCGGGAGGGTACCGGCCCGTGAGATGCGGGTGATGATATAGATGGCGAGATTGTCGCGGTTGGTATCGTGCAAAGCCATTTGCTCGGTCTCCTGCGAGGTACGGCTCTCATCCACCACGTCGGCCATGGCGAGGAGGTCTGCCTCGTAGGTCTCGAGGAATTCTTTGGTGAGGCCCAGCTCGGGGATGCCGTCGCTGCCGGTCAGCAGGGAGATCTCGTCGGGTGACTCGGAATCGCCGCCACCGCTGTTTCCGTTGGCTAGGTCGAGGACGTGGTTCATGAAGGAGAGGTACTCGGCGTTGTTGAAAAGAGAGAGAGGAAGTGTCTTGATTTTTGTGTAAGTACTCATGGTAAATTTGATTTAGAGTTTAAAAACTTCTCTAAGTTAGGGATATTTACTGAATAAGGGCTTCTTAGGTCTAAAAAATGGGAATTGAATGGAGCGAATAATCATTTTAGGCCTAAAAAATGACTTTTCAAGGGTGAAAATAGGCTTTTTAGGCCTAAGAAATGGTTTCGCGGCCTTGAAAGTCCCTTCCTATGCCAAGGAAATCACTTTTCACGGTTGAAAAACTATCTTTTAGCCCTAAGAAGTCATTTTTCACCCTTCGAGGGCATTTCTTAGGGCTAAGAGACATTAAGAATCTGATTGTTTTGCGAATGTTTTAAAAAAACACGATCTTCGCGATGTATTGGAAAAATAACGTAGAAGCGTTTCGATATTATCTTGCATTGAAATCTGGACAATTTCAACCCAACAAGATAATGAGAAAGTAGCTCCTGCGCTTGTGCTTGTTATATACTTATCCTAAAGGTGAATTATATGCAATCATAAAGCGTGGGACTATTGTCTTATTATTGTTGGGTGGGCAGTCCAGAGCCTCAATGCAGTGATAAGCGATGGTTCTCACGCTTCTTTTATTTGTTAACCATCTGACCGGAGGGGACACGGGAGGAAAAAACTGTGAGTATGGAAACATTATTAGGATTATCCGCTAATGTGAATTGGGGGTATAATACGAGAAACACATCTTTATTGCTTGATTCTAGTGCGAAATTGTTCAACTATGTTCTTCCTCAAAATAGAGGAGGACAGATTTTGTTACAATTAGAGGGACAGGGTGATACACAGGTCGTAGGTGCTGCATTTAGTTATGGGGCTATTATGTTTGATAATGGAGATCCTTCTGTTAATTCTGTTATGGCAGAGAATGCATTTTATTGTTTAACTAAATCTATTAAGGCTGGAAATAATTATGCGGCTCCAATATTACTAAATATGTTAGAACATAATCCCGATGCTATTTTCGATAAGTTCTATGAGGTTGAAAAAAGTAAATGTTTCGGGTCTCTTAGAGCTATTTCTCATAGTAATTCAAAAGAGGCTGTATATCGGAATAAGTTTTGTGAAAATATTATGTATATTAAATTCTATATTATATCCATTTTTTATGATATAAGAGAAAAAAGATTATTGATACCCGATGATATGTTAAGATCTCCTATGAGTAAAATTAACTCTGTAATAATAATAGCTATGAGGAAAAAGGAATATGAGGATGCTATAAAGATCGGTTCTGATTATTTTGAGAAAATTTATATTGAGATTAATGACACATTGTTAAACTTTTAGATATATTATGATGAATGAGCAATTTGATACATTTCCTGTAAATATATTTGGAATGTTAGGGAAAATAGAGAAAGAGGATTTCTGTTTTCGCTGTTCATATTATAGAATATGGTATAATGGTCAAGTGATACAACAAGGAAATGGTGGTTTCGATGTGATTGGAATTGTTGCAAATGATATATTGCATGTAGATGTAATGACTGGTGACTTGGCTGAATATACGGTTTCTTCATTTGAGATGGGAAAAATTTCGTTAAATAGGGATCGTGTGCTGTGGAGTGCGTTTACAAATTCTCCTTTACAGAAAATGCCAACAGCATTATCTTTGTTTTTTAAGAAAGGAGTTCTGGCTAGGGTTTCGATCACGATTGATTCTCCGCAAATGCTAATAGAGATGGATGGATATCCATTAGAAACAAATAATGAGAGAATTGATAAGAAAAAATATTTGATTATTAGTATTGAAAGTAATAATACAGTTACAGATGGACAGGCTCTTATCGTGAAAGCAAACCCAGTCAGTAAAATAGATGATTTTGATTTTTTATTGGAAAACTTTGGGTCAAAATATTATTCATATTCAACTCAAGAGATACCTGAAACTGAATATTTCTTTTTACCTTGTTCAGAGAAGTTGTTGAATGAGTTGTTGTATATAACAAGGCAATCAGGTGATGATAGATTCTGGGAGCCAGACATGGATTCATTCTATGATGCTAGACTTCAGATAAAAGAAGGTACGATTGTGAAAATGCATAAATCTTGGGATTTTAGAACTAGGAGGATGAATAACAGATAATTCTATGTTTGTTCCTTGGATAGGTCTAAAAATGTAATCTTTCTAGAATATAAGACGCAGATGGATAAAAAATTCCAGCTGCGTCTTATCTTATTTACAGCATATTCAACAACTGATGAATCTCATTTACCATCTGCATGGCGGATTCTTGTGTCAAAAACAAGCCTTCCGAGTGATTTTGGCAACTGCCTTGTTCTGCTTCCCAAGTTTGCCTTTATCTTCTTCCGCTGCCAGCTCTTTGGCGGAGGATATTTTTCTCGAAATCTTGGTAGATTTTTGGCCTGCCCTCAAAGTAACTCTCAGTCTCTTCAATAGAAAGTAGCACATCATAAAGATGTTTCTCGATATATTCATCCATAGATCAGCAATTTTGTATTATCAATATTCTTTTTTAGGATCGGGTTCCGGATCGCCTTGTCCTCCAGCAAGTCGATCTCCCGGTGGAAGATGGCGGACAAGGCATCCCGTAGGTCGAAGAAATTGTTTACATAATCCACCTGCTCCACCTCCTTGTCGAAATCCACCACAAGATCAATATCGCTCTTCTCCGTGAAGCGGTTCGTGAGGACGAAACCTGAAGCGAACCGCCGGCCTTGTCTTAAGCCTCCACCCCATTCCTATACAAGTAATCCGGAGCGAAGTCGGCCCTGTTGTACCATTCGAGCGCCCAGTGGGTGAGCCCGAACTGGACGAAATTCCGGAGGTCTTTCAATGGCTCGAAAAGTTTCCCTTTCAGTAAAGGGAGGAAGTTCACTAATTTCACCTTACCGTTGCTAAATTCCAATCGCATGGTATAGTCCTTGACATATTCCACGCCAGTGACGCGTATTAAATCTATATCTTCAGTCATAACTTTTTCTCTTTTAAATGGGTCTTAGGGGATTTTCATCACGAATATATGGAATAAAAAAGATAAGGGTACGAGTTCGCCTCTCTTTTTTGTCTTTCTTTCATCCACATTTCCTTGAAACCCTTGGAATCCCCATTTATAATCGTACCTTTATGTCTCTTTACCTTAAAAATTAAAAATAATCATGTTTACGCCATCAATGACAAACGAGGAAATAGAGGCAGTGGCCTATAAGGACTTTCTGGAGATCCGGGGAAGAGTGGAAATCGCGAAGGATAAATTCGTACAAAGGGTGAGATGCACGCCCCCGGGATTTTGGGCCTTGCATTCCTTGCAGGAGACACATACCCTTCAAACCCGCTCCAAGAATACATGGACTGTATATTTCTATTATTTGTACACGACACCGGCCGGTGCCGTGAAAGTCTCATCTATGATCTACACCTCCCTGCCGGGAGATGAAGGCACGGATTACCTGTTTATGAATAATCTCGACCGCTTCCGGCTGGAGAGGGTGAGCTCGCATTTCTCGCGACAATACGAGGAACGCTATATCGACCCGAACCAGATCCAACTGAACGGCCTTCTGCCCGCTATCTATTTCATGAGGACTGCCGGCGACCGGAAGATCGCTCCCTACACTCCCGATACATGGACCGAGGAAGAGAAAAAGGACAAATATCTCTTCGTGTCGGAGCAAGGGACCATGGAGGCGAAGCTGGAGGGGCGTGTGGAGACCTACCTTACTTTCAGGAAGCCGGAACAATCGGGTGATTAAATAAGTAGAGGGCGAGGTTGATACCCCGCCCTCCCGATAACTAGGTAGATACCTCCGGGCTTATCTTTTCAGAAGATCGATCCTCTCGCCGGGCAACAGTACCGCATGAACCTTCTCCGTTACCCGCCCCTTCACGTTGAAGGAATCCCTTAGGCGGATGTCGGCGGCGGAGGAACCGATCTGCGCCTCATATTTACCGGACTCTACGACCCAATGACTGGCGCTCTCGTCGAAGGAGGCCAGATCCGTATCTTTCACCTTGAAGATGATCTCACGGCTCTCGCCCGGCTGGAGGAGTTGGGTCTTGGCGAAACCTCTCAACTCTTTCGCCGGCTTATCCATGCTCTTGCCGGGGGCGGAGATATATAGCTGGACCACTTCCTTCCCGGCTACCGGGCCATTGTTCGTGATCGTGCAACTGATGCTGTAGTCCGTATCGCCCATGAACACTTTCAAGCTCGAATAATTGAAAGTAGTATACGACTGTCCGTAGCCAAACGGATAGGAGACGGGCACGCCGAACGTATCGAAGTAACGGTAGCCCACGTAGATACCCTCCTCGTAGTTGGTATAGTCAATATTCTTACGATCCGTATGCTCTGGGCCTCCTCCCATGAAGCCGGCTAACATTTCTTTCAGGTCGATACCCGAAGCGTCCGGGAAATTCTTCGTGGAGGCTACGTCGGCGATGCTCACGGGGAAAGTCATCGGGAGCTTACCGGAAGGATTCACCTTTCCGGACAGGATATCGGCTACCGTGTTACCCCCTTCCTGCCCGGCTTGCCAAGCCAATAGGATGGCGTCCGGTTCCGATTTCCAGCTGGCGGTCTCGATCACGCCTCCGATATTCAAGATTACGACCACCTTCTTCCCTTCCTTATGGAAAGCGTCGGAAACCGATTGGATCAACGCTCGCTCATTCTCCGTCAGGTTGAAATCTCCCTCGATCTTCCGGTCTTGGAACTCTCCCGAGCTACGGCCTATCGTAACGAAGGCGATATCCGCCTCTTTCGCCTTAGCGGCCAGCCCTGCGGCATCCGGTACGAACTCCGGGATACGAGGGTGGTTGAAGAAAGCGGCGGCGGGGCTCGTGTCTTTCGGCTGTTTCGCCTTTTCCTCGGTACTGTATTTCTCGTATAAGGCTTTCACTTCGGCGTCCATGGTATAACCGGCGTTTTCCAGACCTTCCACGAGGGATACGGTATAAGCCTCGTTCACGTCGCCGCTGCCGGTGCCTCCGGCGATAAAATCGTACGAGGTGGTACCGTAAGCCGCTATCTTCTTGATACCCGGGGCCAGCGGCAAAGCATTATTCGTATTCTTTAATAAAACCATACCTTCGGAAGCGGACGCACGGGTTACCTCGGCGTGAGCTTTTAGGTCCGGTTTGTCGGAATAGGCGTATTGGGCAAAGCGGGGGGCTTGAAGGATCAGTCGTAATACACGGGTTACGTCCGTATCCACGTCGTCGATAGAGAGAGAACCGTCCTCAAGCGCTTTTAGGAGGGCCTCTTTCTGGTCCGGCCGTCCGGGCATCAGCAGATCGTTTCCGGCGTGGATCTGGGCGGGGGCGTTCTTGCCACCAAACCAGTCGGTCATGACAAGGCCGCTAAAACCCCATTCGTCACGGAGGATGGTCGTTAGCAAATCACGGCTTTCGGAGGCATACTCACCATTTATCTTATTGTAGGAAGACATGACCGTCCACGGGCTTGCCTCTTTTACGACCATCTCGAAACCTCTTAGGTAAATCTCCCGCAAGGCACGAGGGGTGAGGCGGGCATCCGTTCCCGTCCGGTTGGTCTCTTGATTATTGACGGCGAAATGCTTGATGGAGGTTCCCACGCCATTGCTTTGGATACCGTTTACCATCGCTGTCGCTATCCGGCCCGTCAAGTAGGGATCTTCGGAATAATACTCGAAGTTACGTCCGCAGAGAGGGCTTCGGTGGATATTCAGCGCAGGGGCCAAGAGTATGTCGCAACCGTATTCTTTCACCTCGTCGCCCATGGCGTTGCCTACGTTTTTGACCAATGCGGTGTTCCATGTGGAGGCTAGCAAGGTAGCGACCGGGAATGCCGTGCAATAATAGGTCGCCTCGTTCCCCTCGCGAGTCGGGGAGATACGTAATCCGGCGGGACCGTCGGCCACTACGATAGCGGGGATTCCCAGACGTTCGATCGGGAAGGTCGTTCCGGCGGCTCCCGGCACTATATTTTGCGTGCTGCCGACTACGGCTGATTGGCCGCCGAACCCGGGCATTCCGGTTCCGACTAACAGGGATACTTTCTCTTCGGCAGTCATGGCGGCTACGATTTTCTCGATAGGATCTTTACCCAATTGCGGCAAGGTTTGGGAGTGCCCTACTTGCATGGCCATCGTAAGGCATGTGCCCATTAATAGTTTGTTCATATAGAATGGTTTTTGTGTTTTTCAGTGCCCCAAAAATAGGCGAAGGAATCGAGGCGGACAAAGAAAAAGAAAGGTATCGGAGGTAAGGAGTTCGTTTTTTGATGAATATCAAACATTGTAGGGGCTTGATGATATATTTAGGGGACGCAGACTGCGTGCTCTGCGTAGTCTGCGTCCTGTACTATTTATAATGTATTCAGAAGTTTATGAATCTCATTAACCATCTGCGTAGCGGATTCTTGTGTCTCGGATAAACCTTCCGGAGTGATCTTGGCAACCGTCTTGTTCAACTTCTCGAGTTTGCCTTTAGCTCCTTTCGTTGTCAGCTCTTCCCGGAGGATGCGGATCTTCTCGCAATCTTGTATACCCTCGACCAAACGCTCGAAGCGAATGCTACTGCGTGGACCGGGATAAATACTGTATGTATCGCCTGCCGCCCAAGTGCGGAAACGCGAATCACGCAGAGGATCGGCGGTCCAGCTATTGACAGCCCAACGTAGATAGCCGTCGTAACCACCGGCTACGGCGTGCAAGACCGTCCATGCCGCTTCCGCCGGATCGGAGAAGGTAAAGGTATTCGGGAACGCTTCCGCGCAACAGGTATAAACGGTACTGATCTGTCCCGCTTTATCACGGGCAGCCTTTACGTCTTCTGGGAATTTATGTCCATAGGGAATACTTAAATAGTATAAGTCCGATTGAATTTCCGGATGATAATTTCCGGCCAGCGTGATCTTGAACTCCGGATCGGCTTGCTTGATAACCTTGATCGCCTCACGCATCGCCTCCATCGGACGCTCGTCCATAGAGATAGCGGTTTTCTCGAACCAACCTTTCTTGCGAAGGTGGCGGGAGAAATCTTTTAGGAAAGTACCCCAATAGTCTGCGTAAGCGGCGTCACCCGGTTTAGTGTTGAGGAATTGTACACGATTTGTCGCCTCGTCGTAATAATCGAAAGATAAAGCCCAAGGGATCATGGTGTAGCAACTGATCATATCATCGATACCGATCTCGTTCATCATGAATTCCACCCATTTGTCGAAGACGGCGTAGTCATATACCCAAGTGCCGTCTATCTTCTTGATCCGGGTGATCATACTATCGAAATGATCCTCCGTCTGTCCGGCCCAAGGTTTGTGCATGATACTAGTGGTGATAGCGCGTTGTCCGGCGTTCGCCAACATCTTCATGATCGGGCGCATAGCGTCGAAATGCTCTTTACTCCAAAGAGGAACTTGGTAGTAACGGGCCACGGAATACGGGTTCTGCCATAAGTCCAGATGGAAAGCCCAGTCCTTCGGGGCGGGAAGTGTGCGGTTCAATACGTCCACTTCTATTTGTAATTCCATGGGGGAGGCATTTTTTCCCGTGACGGTCAATGTCCCTTTATATTTACCGGCTTTCGCGGATTGAGGTACCCCGATATTCATCCAGATCGGCTGGGTGGTGCGTGCCTTGATATCACGGATCTTTACGATATCCAATACATCGGCTACGACGGAGGAATCCCATTCCGCCTTATTCTCTCGGTGGCCGCAACCGCCTTTACGGTCTTTATTCAACTCATCGGTCATGACGTATCGGACAAAGTTCGTCGTGATCGCGGAGGATGGGATGATGGAAGAACCGCTCTTCAAGTCGCTCACGGTGATAGAGGCATCCTCGAGTCCCACCTTGGTCCATAACACGGCTTGTGCGTTTACCCGTTCCCCTTTCCATGCTTTCGTCTGCCAGCGATTGCTTTTCTTGACATCGGGAATACTGAGTTTCGGATATCGTATATCGGTCGTGCCCCAGCTTAATTGGGTTGGGGCCGATAACTTGTCCCAGATCTCGTCGCTGTCATGCGGTTTCGTGTCGGTCAATTCCGTATAGTCGCCTAGCGGGTATTTCTCGGATTGCTGGGCTACGGTAAAAGAACTTAGTGCCAGAAAGGCACAAAGGATGAAAGTGTTTTTCATACGATTGCTTATTTTAGAATATTAACTAGGGCAAAGATAGGAATTAGTTGACAGTTGTCAACTGTTAACTAGCCTTTTATAGTGGCATACGAGCAGATTCCCCTCATCATCGTATAAGTGCATCCCGTTGCCTTCGCAATAACGGAACATCTTACAATCCGCGCATTCCCCTTTTTTAGCCCACTGGCGGTTACGATACGGTTTAAACTCATTATTCCAGATATCAATGAAATCGTCTTTATAGATGTTCCCTTGGTGGAAGTTCGCCCGTATACTGGGACAACCGGAGATAGCGCCATCAGCGAGGACAGAGGCTGTATTGATACCGGCGTTGCATTGGAAAATCGAGTCTCTCACCTCTGCCTCATAATTCCCGAGGAAGCCCTCACAGCCGTAGCTAACGTGTATCTTACCCTCTTTCCGGCTGAAGCGGATGAAGTTCATGACCCATGTGAACTGTTCGTTCGTCAGTTGCAAATCCGTCTCAGTCGCAGCACGTCCAACTGGGAAGATCGTAAAGATACGCCACCGTTTTACGCCCATCTCGATCAAAAAATCCTTGAAGAGCATCAAATCCTTGAAGTTGCGTTGGTTTACGCAAGTCACCACATCCCAGATGATCTCCTTTTCCTCGGCCAACATACAGATGGCATTCAGTGCCTTCTCGAAACTTTTAGGATTACGGCGAAGCCAGTTATGCGCTTCCTCGAAACCATCTAGGCTGATAGTCGCCGAGTGCAATCCGGAAGCCAAGAGCGAGTCGAGCCGTTCCCGGGTCATCAGATAACCATTGGAGACGATCCCCCAAGGATATCCCCTGCGATACAGTTCCAACCCGCATTTCTCGATATCCTTACGAACCAGCGCCTCGCCTCCGGTAAAGATGACGAGCACTTTGTTCGGCTCGACGTAAGGCGTGATATTGTCTATGACTTTCAGGAAGTCTTCGACAGGCATATCCGGGACAGAGGCCGAGACATGGCAATCGCTCCCGCAATGACGGCAGGATACATTACAACGAAGAGGCTGTCTCAAATAGAAGTTTGAGATGGCCTTTTTTGTGTCTGCAAAAAAAATCAGGCAAGCTCTAACTTCGCTCAGCCAGAACTTGCCCGTCTCCCTAATTTTTTGTATCTTAGGGAATCAAATCAAGATATCCCAAAGATAATGTTTAAAAGTTACACATCCAACGATAATCTGCTTTTACCTCCATGTTTAGGCGATTTTATACCCCAGAACGATCCGGTCCGGGTTGTTCACCGTATCATTGAACAGATAAACCTTAAAGAACTTTACCTTAAGTATTCCTCTAAAGGCTGTTCTGCGTACCATCCACGCATGATGCTTCAGATTCTTGTCTATGCTTATTTGCGTAACATCTATTCCAGCCGTCGCATCGAAGAGTTCTGTCGTAACGATATCCGCTTCATGTGGCTTACCGGCAACGTGACTCCTGACCATAATACCATCAACCGTTTCCGCAGCAGCCGTCTGAAGGATGTACTGAAGACAGTTTTCGCTACTATTGTAAAGTTCCTCGTGTCAGAAGGTTTTGTAAGTCTTGATGTGGCATTTACCGACGGAACGAAAATGGAGGCTAACGCCAACCGTTATACATTTGTCTGGGGCAGGTCCATACATACCCGTATATCCGGAATAGCTGAACAGCTTGAGGAGATATGGCAGTATGCCGAATCCGTTACCAAACAGGAACTGCGTGATTCAGCTCCGGTTACATATCAGGATATCACCCCGGAGAAAGTGGAAAAGGCACTGGAGCAGATAGACGATGCCCTGAATGGAGTTGATGCTGACAAGAAAGTGAAAGCGAAGGTAAGGCGTGTAAGGAAGTCATGGCCTGAACAACTCAGGAAATATGAATCACAGGGAAAGATACTTGACGGACGCAACAGTTACTCAAAGACAGACAATGATGCCACTTTCATGCGCATGAAGGAGGACCATATGAAGAACGGACAGCTTAAACCCGGATATAATCCTCAGATAAGTACCAATAAACAGTTCATCCTGAACTATACCATCCATCAGTGTGCAGGCGATACCTCCACCTATCCTCTGCATATGGATGATTTCCATTCCCTTTACGGCAGATACCCTAACGTGTCTGTCTGTGATGCAGGATACGGAAGTGAAGAGAACTATCTGTATGCTTTCGGGCATGACATTGAAACCTTCATAAAGTACAATTATTTTCATAAGGAACAGAAAAGGAATTTCAGAAACGACCCGTTTCTCTCTGCCAACTTTTATTATAATGAGGAAAATGACGGCATGTACTGTCCTATGGGGCAGAGAATGGAAAGACTATCTGATGTAAGGCGGGTAACAGACAACGGTTTTGTGCAGACCATATCAAGATACAGGGCACGCAACTGCAAGGGTTGCCCGTTAAGATGCCGGTGTCATAAAAGCAGTTCGGAAAGGATTGTACAGGTAAATCACCGTCTGAGAAAAATCAAGGAAAAAGAACGTGAAAAGCTGCTTTCTGATGAAGGTCTGAAATATCGCAGTCAGCGACCACAGGATGTGGAAGCAGTATTTGGAAACCTCAAGAACAACAAGCACTTCAAGAGGTTCAATCTTCGTGGACTTAAGAAGGTTGAAATTGAGTTCGGCCTGCTGGCAATAGCACATAATCTTGCAAAAGTAGCCTCTTAGGAAGGTTATGGTAACAAAAAAACAGTGAAATCTTCAAAAGTAAGCTTATAAATTCATCTTTAGAGAAAAATCCAAAAGACTTCAACTTGGAATAAAACAACAGAGGCCATCTCAAGTTTATTTTGAGACAGCCTCAATTCATGTAATTTAGCCCTGTTTTTCTTGATACTTCGAAAAAGCTCTAGGGCGATACGTTTTTTGATGTTTGGGCGTTTGTCCATATGTGTTATTTTTGTGGGCTGGAATGTACAAGCTGAAAGTTAACCTCTTTCGATCCTCTCCCAATCAGCATCCCTTCCCCGTCTATTAATTCAATTTCGCCGAAATTTACAACAATAGAATCAGTTTTCCAAGGATATTGAGGATCAGAAAAGGATGGTGATAGGCGTGCGTAAAGGGTATGTTCAGTTGCCGGAGCTTGATCATAGGTAAACTGATAGCGCCCGGTCTCATCTGTGACGGCAGGAAAACTGGTGATATCTTCATCTATATTAGGCGTATAGGCCGGAGAGGTATAGATTGTTACGCCCGGAACAGGCCAACCATCTTGATCGGTTACTCTCCCGTAGAAGGTATATAAGGTATAAGGTTCCGTGTGTGTATCGATGTATTCTTTTAGTTGGATTTGGATTTCCTTGGAAGCGCTTCCAAGAGACCAGCCTTCTCCTCCGGAAAAATCATTGCTGTCGAAGGTGACCGTTATCGTATCGGAAGCATATATCGCCTTATTCTTATCCCAATCGATATCCTCTATAATTAATCGATATTCCATGAAAGGGAAATCGGTTTTGCTAAAAATGAAATCTCCGTTTGTATCTGTCTGGAGGGTATCGGTATGTAACCATCCCTGCGGATGAGACTCTCCGCTCGGGTTGATGCGGACTTGTAGGTCGGGGATTGGCTCTCCTTTCATGTCTGTTACTTTCCCTTTTATTTGGAAATTGGCATGGGGACTACCATATTCGCAAGGTATCTCTCCATTCTCACCGCAAGAGAATCCTATGATGGCCAATAATCCGGTTAATAGACAGTTGATCTTTCTTAATAGTTGCAAGTTGATGTTTTCCATGATCTGATCGTTTTTATTTGTTTGCACTATATATAGATGCGAATATACGCAAAATAGTTGCTTACCGTCCGGTATTTGTCTTTTCTCTTTATATAATAGGGGTTGATATAGCTGTACTTTTTGTATCTTTGCCACTTCAATGTAACAGATCAATTTATGAGAGATTTCATACGTATTTTAAAGCGTTTCGTTCCCCCTTACAAAAAGTATATGGTTCTGAACATCGTGTTCAATGTACTTTCCGCTATCTTGAACCTGTTTTCTTTCGCCTTGATTATCCCGATCCTTCAGATCTTGTTTAAGATGGATGAGGGGAATTACACCTTTATGGATTGGAATTTTAACGCGGGAAGCTGGGAGTCGTGGAAAGCCTTGCCGGAGTTGATCAAGAATAACTTTTTTTGGTATGTATCCGATCTGATAGAGGTACACGGAGGTTCGTTCGCCTTGATTATGTTGGGAATCTTCCTGATCGTGGCGACTTTCTTGAAAGTGGCGACCATGTATCTGGCTTTTTATACAATGATTCCGATCCGAACCGGAGTCGTTCGTGATATCCGTAATCAGATTAACAAGAAGATTACGCAGTTGCCGTTGAGCTTTTTCTCCGAGGAGCGAAAAGGGGATATTATCGCCCGTGTATCCGGAGACGTGAACGAGATTGAGACATCCATCATGAGTTCATTGGACATGTTATTCAAGAACCCGATCCTGATCGTGATCTATCTGGTGGGTATGATCGCTATCAGTTGGCAACTTACCGTGTTCGTCTTGATCCTGTTGCCGTTGGCGGGTTACGTAATGGGACAAGTCGGTAAGAAGTTGAAACGGAAGTCCTTGGAAGGACAGCAACAATGGGGATTTCTGATGAGCCAGATCGAGGAGACATTAGGCGGACTTCGTATTATCAAGGCTTTTAACGCCGAGAAGAAGATACAAGACCGTTTCGAGCGAAGCAATGATACTTTCCGTCGGTTGACAAACCGTATCTATCGCCGCCAACAAATGGCGCACCCGATGAGCGAGTTTTTGGGAACCGTTACGATCGCTATCGTACTTTGGTATGGAGGTACGCTGATCTTGAGCGCGAATAGCCCGATCGACGCTCCTACGTTTATTTATTATCTGGTTATTTTCTATAGCATTATCAATCCTGCGAAAGATCTAAGTAAGTCGGTTTATGCGATCCAGAAAGGTCTGGCCTCCATGGAACGTGTCGATAAGATCTTGAAGGCGGAGACGGATATCCATGATCCGGAACATCCGAAGAAGATCGCCTTGAAAGAGAAAATCAGTTATAAAGATGTCTGGTTTAAATATCAGGAAGCTTGGGTCTTGAAAGGAATCAATCTGGATATCCGGAAAGGAACAACCGTGGCTTTGGTCGGTCAATCCGGTTCGGGCAAAAGTACCTTGGTGGATCTATTGCCTCGCTTTTATGATGTGAATAAAGGGAATATTCGTATTGATGATACGGATATCCGTGAGGCCACCCTTTTCGATCTTAGGGGATTGATGGGAAATGTCAATCAAGAGGCTATCTTGTTTAACGATACCTTCTTCAACAATATCGCTTTTGGAGTGGAAGGAGCTACGATGGAACAGGTGGAGGAAGCCGCCCGCATCGCTAACGCTCACGATTTTATCATAGCGAGTGAGAAAGGTTACGATACCAATATAGGTGACCGAGGTGGAAAACTGTCTGGTGGACAACGCCAGCGAATCAGTATCGCCCGTGCGATCTTGAAGAATCCCCCGATCTTGATCTTGGATGAGGCCACATCCGCCTTGGATACGGAATCCGAACGTTTGGTACAAGAAGCGTTGGAGAACTTGATGAAGAACCGTACGACCGTAGTGATCGCCCACCGTCTCTCTACGATCCGTAACGCAGATGAGATCTGTGTGATGCATGAGGGTGAGATCGTAGAACGGGGCAAACACGAGGAGTTGTTGGCTTTGGATGGCTATTATAAACGACTATGTGATATGCAAAGCTTTTAGGGTGATACTGTAACCCGGGTTGCAGTGGATCGCCTCTTCGGCTTTTGATGGAAAAACAATAACAAGGAATAATCGTATGAATATGAAAGGACTTTATTTGATTTTGTTATCGTTCCTTTTCGGTTGTAATTTGCCGGATATGCAGACCGGGAAGGAGGTCTCATATTATTTTGATCAACCAGCGCAGATATGGGAAGAAACTTTGCCTTTGGGAAACGGCCGTATCGGTATGATGCCGGATGGTGGTATTGAGCGGGAGAATGTTGTCCTGAATGAGATCTCCCTGTGGTCCGGAAGTAAGCAAGATACGGACAATCCTTATGCGTATTACTCTTTGGCGAATATTCGTCGCCTTTTATTTGAGGGACGGAATGACGAGGCACAGGATTTGATGTATAAAACTTTCGTCTGCAAAGGGACCGGAAGTAATCTGGGTGACGGTGCGAACGCTCCGTATGGGAGTTACCAATTATTCGGAAATCTAGTGCTGAAATATACGTATCCGAATGAATCGGATTCTATCGCTGAGTATCGCAGGCGGTTGAACCTAAGCGAGGCTATCGCTTCCGTCTCTTTTAAAAGGGGGAATGTGAATTATCAACGGGAAATGTTTACCTCTTTTTCCGGTGATCTGGGAGTGATTCATTTGGTAGCGGATACGGATCGGGCTTTGAATTTCTCATTGGGTATGAATCGTCCGGAACATGCGACGATCTCTTTGGACGGAAAGGACTTGCTGATGCGGGGACAACTGCCGGACGGGGTGGATACGTTGGAGATGAAAGGGATGCGTTTCGCCTCTCGTGTCCGTATCGTCTTGCCGAAGGGAGGAGATTTGGCTACGACAGATAGCTGTCTGTCGGTGCGAAGTGCCTCGGAAGCGATTATCTTGGTAAGTTTAGGTACGGATTATTTCGATAAAGACGGCGCCGGACAATCCTTGGAAAAATACTTATCGCAAGCGGAATCTAAGGATTTCTCCACCTTGCGCCGGGAACATACACTTGCTTATCGCTCCCTGTTCGATCGGGTTTCTCTGGATTTGGGAAGAGGCGAAAGGGATCATCTTCCGATCAATGAGCGTTTGGCCGCTTTCGCTCAAGATAAGAACGATCCGGGATTGGCGGCTTTATATTTCCAGTTCGGTCGATATTTATTGATTTCCTCGACCCGGCAGGGATTACTGCCCCCGAATTTGCAAGGCTTGTGGTGTAATACGATTCATACGCCTTGGAACGGGGATTATCACCTAAATATTAATTTACAGATGAATCATTGGCCTGCGGAGGTCACGAACCTCTCCGAGTTGCACCTTCCGCTGATCGAATGGACGAAACTGCAAGTCCCTAGCGGCGAACGCACGGCCAAGGCTTTTTATAACGCACGGGGATGGGTTACCCATATTTTAGGTAATGTTTGGGAGTTTACCGCCCCGGGCGAACATCCATCGTGGGGAGCGACGAATACATCCGCCGCATGGCTATGCGAGCATTTGTATACGCATTATCAGTATACATTAGATAAGGCGTATTTGAGGGATGTTTATCCGACGATGAAAGGGGCTGCCCTATTCTTTGTGGATATGTTGGTGCAAGATCCCCGGACTAAATATCTGGTGACGGCACCTACGACCTCTCCGGAGAACGCTTATAAAATGCCAAACGGAAGTGTCGTGAGTATTTGTGCCGGATCGACAATGGATAATCAGATCGTGCGGGAATTATTTACGAATACCATTGAGGCCGCCGGGATTTTAGGCGTGGATAGCGCGTTCGCTGCTGAGTTGGCGGCGAAACGAGATCGCTTGATGCCAACGACGATCGGTAAAGACGGCCGTATTATGGAATGGCTCGAGCCGTATGAGGAGGTAGAGCCTACCCATCGTCATGTCTCTCATTTATATGGGCTTTATCCCGGGAATGAGATATCGATAGAGCATACGCCAGAGTTGGCTGAGGCGGCTCGTAAATCCTTGGAGGTCCGTGGTGATCAAAGCACGGGCTGGTCGATGGCTTGGAAGATTAATTTCTGGGCTCGTTTACAGGATGGCGATCATGCTTATAAATTGTTGGGTGATTTGTTACGTCCTTGCGTAGATGAGCATACGAAGGAGGTGAAGGGAGGAGGTTCTTATCCTAATTTGTTTTGTGCCCATCCTCCTTTCCAAATCGATGGTAATTTTGGAGGCACGGCGGGTATCGCGGAGATGCTGATACAGAGTCAAACCGGATTGATCGAGTTTTTGCCGGCTTTGCCTTCCGCTTGGAAAAACGGAAGCTTTAGCGGTTTGAAAGTCCGGAATGGCGGAGAGGTGTCGGCTAAATGGACGGAAGGTCTGCTGACGGAAGCTCGATTGAAAGCGATCGTTCCGGGTATTTTCCGGATCAAGCTTCCGGCAAATTCAGCGAACCTAAGTCTCAAGAAAAATCAGAAACCAGTATCTTTACCCGTAATCGATGGAATGCTAACGGTGGATTTGCAACAAGGAGACGAATTGATATTAATAATGTGAATAATATGCCAATATGCCAATGTGCCCTGCGAATATATCCATTTAATTGGCATATTGGCACATTACCCACATTGGCACATTATTCAATATAGTGGTAATCTATAAATGAAACCGATCGAAAGGCGTGCGGTGTCGTCCAGAGAGGCATCGAGCGCCTTCGCTCGTTCGGATAGGTTATATTTTTTACCTATGGCGGTCAAGAAGATATGTAGATTATCATCGGCCATCGGATAGAACTCAAGCCCTCCTTGATACCCCCATGCCGTACGGTATTTACCTTTCTCGTAAGCATCGTAGGCTTTATAGATCGATGCGCTTTCATACATTCCTTTCGCGAATAGTTGCCATTTGGGATGGAAACGATACTGTATTTCCCCCACCAGCGAAAGATAATCGATGTTTTGCATACGAACCGGTGGTTCCGGTTCCTCCTCTCCGGAGACTTCGGGCTGGGTCAATTCGGTCAATAATCCTAATGGGTCTAATTTTCCTCGTGAATACATGACATCGAAATAAGCATAGACCGGTCCGGCCTCTATACTTTGACCGGTAAAGACGCTATACATATATTTCCCTTGGGCTTGTTCCGCAGCGGATACGGAGTACCGTAAATGAATCAACTCATCCAGAAAGTTACCGTTCCAGTTCAATGTGTAAAACAAGGGAACTCTCGGTTTCTTAAATCCTTCCGGCAGATGTCCATACTCATCTTCCATCGATCCCATACGACTGTTCGTCACCTGTAAGCGGATCTCTTGCGACTCATTCGGCTGATACCCCAGCCCGATTCCCGTAAGGTAGCAAAGGGAGTATTCATTCATATCGCTATACTCATAAATAAGCAAAGGATTCTCGTCGTACTCAAAACCACCGTAGAACACATCTTGTTTTCCGGCGGTTAAGGTAAAACGCTCATTCAGTTTATAGCCGATATACGCATATTCGATCGACTCATTCAAATTCTCCAAGGCTTGTCCCTCATAACCGCCATTCAGCGTTTGGCGATACCAATAGAATAACCGATCGTTCACCTCTCCGGTAACATCAATTTTGACATCCCTGAAACGAAAGGCGGCTTCATCCAGCTTCCCCGAGAAAAAGTCTGCGTTGAATCCTGCGTGCATCTCCAAGTCCAGATTGAAAACCTTGTTGCGTTTCGGAATCTTAGTCGCGTATTCAAAAAGAGATACCGAAGAAGAATCCCGCTCCGGGATAGGAGAATTTGTCTGAGCGTAAGACGTTAACGCGGAACCGCTCAATAAGAAGGCCGACAGCCAAGCCACTGTGAGTCGTTTCATTTACTGATGTTGATTGTTAAAGTGGCCGCGAAGATACGAATTATTGCTCGGTTTTGCCCATATGCTTCATGACTTTAGCGTCCAGATAGAAAATGAGCTCTTCCGCTATATTCGTACAATGATCTCCGAAACGTTCCATTTTCCGGATAACACCGGCCATATATAACCCTGCCAACGCACTACCTTTATGCTCCTCTATATATTTGGCGATAATAGCGGTAGAATTATGATTGATCTCATCGATCAAATTATCCTTCAAGAAGATACGGGAAGCGATCTCTGAGCTTTCTTTCTCAAAAGCCTCTTTGGTGAGTGAGATCATGCTTAATAACTCCGACAGCATTTCTTCTACCCGGGTTTCCTTGACCAGTTGCGGGTCAATCGGTTCCCCCTCGGGAAGGTTTCCGGCGAAACGGGCGATGCTTTCGGCGAAATCTCCCAGACGCTCTAGGTTTGTATTAATCTTATACATCGCCAATACGAAACGTAGGTCGATCGCTACCGGCGCATATAAAGCGATGATATCCTCGCAATCACTGTCGATCTTTAGCTCGAAAGCGTTTACCCGGCGTTCCCGGCTGATTACCTTATAAGCGAGTTCCTTATCTCCGGTAAGCATAGCCTCCCCTGCGTTGTATAATTGCTGGTGAACCAATGCCCACATCTCGCTGATACTATTTTTTAAAGAATGAATCTCCTGCTCTATAACCTTCATACTCTTCTAATTTTCAATTTTTAATTTTCAATTACCCAAACCGTCCGGTAATGTAATTCTGTGTAGACTCTTTCTCCGGATTGGTGAAAATCTTCCGGGTATTATCATATTCAATCAATTCCCCTAAATAGAAATATCCGGTCTTGTCGCTAACACGAGCCGCTTGTTGCATATTATGGGTAACGATTACGATCGTATAATCATTTTTCAGCTCATGTATCAAATCCTCGATCTTGCTGGTTGAAATCGGGTCCAATGCGGAAGTCGGCTCATCCATTAATAGGATGGAGGGCGAGATCGCCAAGGCACGGGCGATACATAAACGTTGTTGCTGTCCGCCGGAAAGAGCGAATGCCGATTCTTTCAGTTTATCCTTTACCTCGTCCCAAAGGACGACCTGCTTTAAAGTCTTGACCACCGTCTCCTCAATATAATTCTCATCGTTGACACCGTTTACCCGCAGGCCATAAGCGACATTCTCATAAATCGTCTTAGGAAAAGGATTCGGTTTCTGGAAAACCATCCCCACGTTTTTACGTAAGCGATCCACTCTCTCGCTTTTCGTATAAATATCCCTTCCATCAATCAGGATCTGACCTTCCATGCGAGTGTCCGGAATCAAATCATTCATGCGGTTGAACAGGCGGAGGAAAGTAGACTTTCCGCAACCGGACGGTCCTATGAAAGCGGTGGACGTATTCGGCTCTATCTCCATGGAAATGTTCTTCAATGCATGGAAATCCCCATAATAAAAGTCTACGTTTTTAGCATCAATCTTTATCATAATTGTCTTATTTTTTTAATTCATTTTTACCTTCTTGGCGAAATAACTACGTAAAGCGTTCGCTAAAAGGTTTACTAATAATACGATGACGATCAGCACGAGCGCCGTGCCATAAGCCATCCCCCGGGAAGCCTCGATATCTGTACCGCTTGTAGAGATAACATATAAGTGGTAAGGTAATGCCATACATTGGTCGAAAATACTTTTCGGCAATTGCGGCAAGAAATAAGCGGCCACCGTAAAAAGGATAGGAGCGGTCTCTCCGGACACACGCCCGATCGAAAGAATCAATCCCGTAATAATATTGGGGAACGCCATCGGTAGCACGACCCTGCGGATGGTCTGCAACTTCGTAGCCCCTAACGCTAGGCTACCGTGACGGAAAGAATCATCGATACTTTTCAAAGCCTCTTCCGTCGTGCGGATGATAAGTGGCAAGGACATCAGCGCCAAGGTAAACGAACCCGCTATAATAGAGTCTCCCCATCCCAAGGTACTTACGAATAGAGACATACCAAATAACCCGAAAACAACGGATGGGACACCGCTTAGGTTATTCGTCATGATACGGATGAAACGGATGAGTTTCCCGTTTGTGGCGTACTCGTTCATATAGATACCACTCATGATGCCGATGGGAAAACTAATCAAGCTACTTCCGATCACTAAATAGAGTGTACCTACGATAGCCGGAAAAATCCCCCCGGAGGTCATGCCCTCTTGGGGTGCTTGTGTCAGGAAATCCCAACTGATCACGCTCGCTCCCTTTAAGATAATGAATCCCAGTATTACGAATAAGATCACTACGACCAAATAACTCAGGAAAGAAAAGAAACCGAAAGCAACCTGTTGAGAGGCCCGTTTCCTCTTGTCTATATTCCCTAAATGTTGAATAGGTGCCATATCTTTAATTAAATTTTACGTTTGGATGAAATATATTCTACGGCGATGCTCAACCCCAAGGTGATGAGGAACAACACGGCTCCCAGCATAAACAAGGCTTGGTAATGCGCTCCACCTGCGGGAGCCTCACCTAATTCCGCTGCTATCGTGGCAGGAATTGTCCGTACCGGTTCGAAGAACGAGGTAGGGATAACGGCGGCGTTTCCGGTTACCATCAATACGGCCATCGTCTCACCGATCGCACGTCCTATACCTAATACGACAGCGGACGTGATACCGGATATGGAGTAGGGGATTATTACTTTGTAGATGGTTTGCCATTGCGTGGCTCCCAATGCCAAGCTGGCCTCTTTCATGGCTCGTGGGGTAGTTCGCATGGCATCTTCCGCTACCGTGATGATGGTCGGCAACGCCATGATCGCTAAAACCACGCTTCCGGCGAAAGCGGTCTCGCCTACCGGAAGGTCTAAGGTCTTTTGGATAAGGGGAACGATCACCACCAATCCGAAGAAACCATAAACGACTGAGGGAATACCTGCCAATAACTCGATAATAGGCTTTAGCAAATTACGGGTTTTTGTATTGGCAATCTCTGCCATATAGATCGCTACCGCTACTCCGAAGGGGAGGGATAAGGCGATCGCGCCTATACTTACTAAAAGTGTACCTAGTAATAGAGGGATCAAGCCAAAGATCGGAGCGGGAGCGGAGGTAGGATACCATTTCGTCCCTCCAAAGAACTCCGAAGGTTTGATCGTGGCTCCCGATATGATTTTTCCCGTAAAGTTCTCCGACTTGTATTGTTCCGGAAAGAATGCGATAATCCCCGGCTCTTTATGGATAAGTTCATTGATTTTCTCGGGAACATATTGAAATTCTTCACCTAGCTCTTCTTCCGTATAATAGTTGGTTAGGTCCGAGAAACGGAAGACAAGTATATCTTGATTTTCTCCGTTTAAATCTTCCCAATTGGTGATATTGGCATCGAAGACATCCATGATTTGCTCGGGAGACAAATGTTCGACTGGATTTTCCTGATTCACAGCCAATATATATCCTTCCTCTACCTCCGGGCTGTTAAAAAGACCTGCGGCCTCTTTAAATAAGAAGACAATGATCAACAAGATCGTAAAGCTACTGACGCTTCCACTGATCAAGAATCCTCCTTCCACTAATTTTTCTATAAACTTTCTCACAATCTTTGCCTATTTATTCTGCTGCAAAGAAAGAGCCTCTATATTAAGGAGAGATTAAACCCGCTTGAAAGAATTGTTTCAAAATTATTACAAATGTATTACGCATTGTCTGCTATGAGAATAGGGCATGAGTTCGGTTGAACCCATGCCCTATGAATTATGCCTGTAATATGTTTGTATTACTTATTATACTTGCTCCAATCCACATTGTGCATATCGCCGCTGGCCGCTAGTTCCTCATGGAAAGCGAAACAGCATTTCAGGTTTTGAGGCGTATGTCCCTTGATACCCATAGCGAGGTATTCTTCCAATAACGGTTTGTAATCCGGATGAACACAATTGTCGATGATGCAACGAGCGCGTTGGATCGGAGATTTACCGCGTAAGTCCGCTACACCATATTCCGTGATAATGATCTTCACGGAGTGCTCGCTATGATCCAAGTGAGATACCATCGGTACGAACGCGCTGATCTTACCCTCCTTCGCTGTAGACGGAGTCGTGAAGATCGATAACATAGCCGAACGGGTAAAGTCGCCGGAACCACCGATACCATTCATCATACGAGTACCGGATACGTGCGTAGAGTTAATATTACCGAAGATATCAGCCTCCAAAGCCGTATTGATAGCAATCAAGCCTAAACGGCGGGCAACCTCCGGATTGTTAGAGATCTCTTGCGGACGAAGCAATATCTTATCCTTGAAGAAATCGAGATTTGCGTAGATCTCACGGATTACCTCATTACTTACGGACAAAGAGCAACCGCTGGCGAATTTAACGCGACCTTGTTTCATCAATTCGATAACCGCATCTTGAATAACCTCAGTATATACATTGAATGCGGGGATAGACTCATTAGCTCCCATGCAGCCCAAGACTGCGTTAGCCACGTTACCTACACCACTCTGCAATGGAACGAATTCTTTCGGAAGACGGCCGGCCTTGATCTCGCTAACCAAGAAGTCCGCTACATTTTTACCGATCGCCATCGTGACATCATCCAGCGGAGAGAATTTTCCACCTTCATTCGGCTCATCGGTCTTTACCACACCAACGATCTTAGCCGGGTCTACTTTTACACAATCATTACCGATCCTGTCAGAAGGAGTGTAGATAGGGATCTCACGGCGTAAAGGAGGATCAGCCGGCTCGTAAATATCATGCATACCGCGGATTTCTTTCGGGTGACGGCAGTTCAACTCAACGATGATACGGTCTGCCATACGACAGATAGTAGGTAAGATACCAACACCTGAAGTCGGAACGATCTCACCATCCTCAGTAACATCGGCAGCCTCTACGATTGCGACATCAATCTTACCCAAGAATCCGTAACGCAAGCTTTGTGCCAATTCAGACAAGTGCAAATCGAAATATTGTGCCTGATGAGCGTTTAATGCGGCACGTAAGTCTCTGTTAGATTGGTACGGTGTACGGAATTTGATGGCGTTAGCGCGAGCCAACTCTCCGTCTAGCTTATCACCAGTAGAAGCGCCGGTAAACATACCGATTTGAAAAGGGTTACCTTTAGCGTGTTCTTCCGCTGCCTTCCGGGCGATAGCTCCGGGAACGACTTTCGGGCATCCTGCGGGTGTAAAACCACTGAAACCTACATTGTCATTATGATGCACATAAGATGCGGCTTCTTCAGCTGTAATAAATTTTAATGCCATGATAATTAGTTTTTATGTTTTTAGGTAAATACTTACTGTTCAATATTTCGGGCGCAAACTTACATAAAATTACGCTGAATCGAATATAAGTGTGGCGTAAATTAATACTTCCGGTTTAGAATCTCCGCACAAATGATCGCTTTCTTCAATTCCTCGATGTCTCTGAAGGTATCTTCTGGCATAAGCCCCGGTTCTTCCTCGATAGCACTCATCCTTACGGATGGCTGGGTCGCGATATGATTCGGGATATTCTTCTCGGCGGAAAGGAATGGAGATGAGGCAGGCGATGAGGTTACGACTTGCGGTTTCTCAACCTTTGACTTTACCTGCTTTTGTCGGGGAGCGGGCTTAGGTTTTTGCGTTTCCTTTTGCATATCCTCCAATATCTCCCAGAAGCCTTTTCCTTCTGTAGGCTGGTCATTAGGCACAATTTCCCTGTCGGGTTGCCCCAATATATCGGGGCGACTCTTCTTCTTTTTGTCTTTCGAACTGAATAAGCCACTGACGGCGGCGATAATCAGGAAAACAATATATAACCAATCTCCTACGTTATCCATAAACTTTGATTATTTTTGCACCTCCAAATGTAAGAAGAATAATTGAGAAGTGAAAAGATGGGAGTATATAAAACATCAGATAGGTATAAAAGTAAATAAGGGTAACTTCACAGCCACCCTTATTCGATTTAACCAAAACCTTAACTATGAAAAAAATTACGTTTTTCGAATGCAAATATAACGGTGGGATTCGAACTATGCAAGCGTTTGCGTAATTATTTTTAAGAATCTTGCTTATTTAAATTATATTAACATATAGTATGGTAAATCAAGAAAACGGTGTGGACTTAAAATCCGCTACCCAAAGCGATGAACGAAAGTTGTTTATCGAGACCTACGGCTGTCAGATGAATGTGGCGGACAGCGAAGTTGTAGCTTCTATCATGAAGATGGATGGCTATAGTATGACGGAGAATATCGAGGAGGCGGATGCCATCTTCGTGAATACTTGCTCCGTACGCGACAACGCCGAACAGAAAATCTATGGGCGGCTACAGTATTTCCAGTCTTTAAAACGGAAAAAGAAGTCCTTAATTGTCGGTGTATTGGGATGTATGGCCGAACGAGTGAAGGAAGATCTGATCCATGTGCATCATGCCGACTTGGTGGTAGGACCGGATTCTTATCTGGACTTGCCGAACTTGGTGGGAGCGGTAGAGCACGGAGAGAAAGCGATCAACGTGGAGCTTTCTACCCAAGAGACCTATAAGGATGTTATTCCTTTGAAGTTACCGGGCGTACATATCTCCGGTTTCGTGTCTATTATGCGCGGTTGTAATAATTTTTGTACGTATTGCATCGTACCTTATACAAGAGGACGCGAGCGTAGCCGGGATATCGAGAGTATCTTGAATGAGATACGGGATATGCACGAGAAAGGCTTTAAGGAAGTTACGTTGTTGGGACAAAATGTAAACTCCTATTCTTTCGAGAAAGAAGGTGAGACCATAACCTTCCCGATCTTGTTGGATCGTGTGGCGAAAGAGGTTCCCGATATGCGAATTCGTTTTACGACCTCCCATCCGAAGGACATGAGCGATGATACCTTGCGTGTGATTGCCGCGAACGACAATATCTGTAAGTTTATCCATCTACCTGCCCAATCCGGCAGCAGTCGCATCTTGAAGGTCATGAATCGTAAATATACCCGTGAATGGTATCTGGACCGTATAGCGGCGATCCGTCGTATCGTACCGGATTGCGCTATCTCGACTGATTTATTCTGCGGTTTCCATTCCGAGACCGAGGAGGATTATCAAGAGACTTTATCCTTGATGCGTGAAGTGGGATATGATAGTGCTTTCTTATTTAAATATTCCGAACGTCCGGGTACATATGCCGCTAGCCATTTGGAGGATAATGTACCGGAAGAAGAGAAGGTACGTCGTTTGCAAGGTATGATCGATTTGCAAAATAAGTTGTCCGAGGAAAGTAACTTGCGGGATATAGGCAAGACTTTCGAGGTTCTGATAGAAGGATTCTCGAAACGTTCCCGTGAGCAATTGTTCGGACGAACCAGCCAAAACAAGGTGGTTATCTTTGACAAGAAGAACTATCATGTAGGTCAATTCATAAAAGTCAAGATCCATAAGGCTTCCTCGGCAACCCTGTTCGGGGAACCTGTGGAGGAATAAGAAAAAGAAAACGCCAATACGTTCCATTTCGAGCGATATTGGCGTTTCTCTTATTATCTTCTATCTTTGGAATATCTCCGGGTATTTGTTGATGAAATAAACCGGCGTGCAACTCCATGCGTGGCAATAACTATTGATCGGGAAAAATCCGTAAGGTGATAATTCGTCATTGTTCGGATCATATACCTCCCAGAATGTATCGGCTCCTTTATTCACCATGCCGCCCCAATAACTGGTTAAGAGCGAACGGGCCTCTTGCCGCATTCCACATTTCAACAAGGCTTCCATTACATAATGATAAGCGTACGGACATCCCGGATAGCATGCGTCGGGCATCGATAGGACGGTGGCCATCGCTTTTGCTCCTTCCTTGGCGGTAAGCGTCTCCGATAGGATCATCCACACTTGTGATAGGTAAGACACCTGACGGTTAGGGCCGCTTACGATCACCCCGTTCTTTTGGTCATAGAATGTTTTCCGGGCGGCTTTCTTTATCTGGCCGGCGATACGAGGCCAGTCTCCAGCCTCCTTCTCTTTTCCCAGCATTTTAGCCAGCTCATAGCTTTTCTCTAATGAGAATGCCGTAAGTCCCTGCATGGATGCTTGGCGATCATAATTATCTTTCCAGTCGAATACCAACCAATAAATCGGCTTCTTTTGCATATCGTAGATCCAATCGTCCGAGTATTGACGCAAGGCCATCTCTATTTGGCGGACCACTACCGGCCATAAGTCCAAGGCGACCTCCTTGTCTCCGGTCTCTTTCAGGTATTCCAGCAACGCTACGTTATACAGCAGGGAATAGTCCAAGCAATGCGTACCGTTTTGCGGATGAGGGGTCGGTGTCTCCAATACGGTGGCGTGCAGCAGTCCTTCATCATTGGCTAGAGCCGCTAATAAATAGAGGCAACGTTTCGTCAAGTCGTGGTTTTTATACGACCATGCGTTCGCTAGCGCCTCCAGATACAAGTCTCCGATCCATAACCGGCGATCCCGTTTCGGGCCATCCTCATAGACGGTCTGCATACATTCTTTTAATGTAAGCAATCCTACCTCATTGATTTTACGGATCAAGGGATCGGTCGTGGAAGCCAGTGGCAATGGAGCCGTCTTAGCCGATGTCTGCGCACGGAACGTTAGCTTGTCGAAGGCGAAATCGAAACTGGAAGCGCCTAGCAACTCTATCTTGAGATACCGAAAAGACACCCTTCTGGGGATGGAGGCCTCGATGGGTACGGTCATTAACGTCATCACCTCATCTTGTAGCCAAGCCCTTGACAGACCGCCCGGATAAGGGTCGAAAGGCGTGTTCAATTCCGAGGGAACTTCGGCGAACGTGAATTTGATACGTACCGGAGCGTCCGAAACCTGTTGGCTAAGGAGCTTGAGCGAGAAATCCAAATACCCCGTCAGATGCTCACCGAAGTCAACTATAACCGATGGATGTTTCTTCAGGGACTCATTGAATAACAGATCCGTGCTTCCTTCGTCCCGCATGCGCCAACCTTGGTAGGCTGACGCATCTTTGATGGAAGTGACCCGTTTGACCGGCTTATGTTCCGTATAGGTTAACACTGGCTTGCAGGCCTCACTCTTTTGAAGCCATGAAGCGCTTTCTTTGAAATAACGACTTTGTGCTGATAGGGTGAATACACCGACACAGCATAGTAAACTTAGCAGGATTTTCATATGTGCTCTTTTCATGATGCGAATATAAGAATAACTTCGTTAATATCCGGGATTTTGTTTAAGCTCGCTGTTCAAGTCGATTTCTCGCAGAGGTATGGGCAACAAGCATTTATCTGGGTTGAACAGATAAGCGTTCGCCACGGGTTGAACACCGTCGGGCCAATAATAAGATTCGGGATTTGCCTTTATCTTTTGTCCATGTCGTGTCATGACTTCCACGGCTCGTCCCGTTCTCAGAAGGTCTGTCCAGCGTTTGTTCTCGAATGCCAGCTCGATCCGTCTCTCTTGGTAGATAGCCTCTCTCAACGCATCTACATTCTGGGATTTGACAGGAGCTAATCCCGCCCTTCCCCGGATACTTGCTTGCCCGAAGGTGTCATTCAGATAATGGATAGCCTCGTCCGGCCTATTCTGCTCGTTGATAGCTTCCGCCAGAAAGAGCAATACCTCCGCGTACCTGTAGACCGGCCAGTTGTCATCCGTGTAATAGGGCTTTATATGCTCATGAAAATATTTTTTGATAAAAGGATAAGCGGTTATTCCCGGAGCTGGCTCATAGTCAACTATACTTTTCACGCCGGTAGCGTCGAGGGCGTAGCTATCGGTGAGCTTACCTTCCACCATACCGATGGATGCGTCCAACCGTTTGTCTCCCTTTTCGTATGCGTTGATTAGATCGATCGTAGGGGTGTTAAACCCACCATGGTCTACGTTGGAAGGACAAGGATTAGGGGTTGTTCCCGTGATGGCAGACGGATTCGTCATATAGGGCAAGAATCTGTATATGAAATCACTTTGTTGTCCTAATGAGGCGTCTTGCATGTATTGGATCTCGAAGATAGATTCCTTATGGTTCTTGTTCGAGATGGAATAGATGGAGCCGTAATCCGCTAATAACTCATACTCGCCTGAGGATACCACCTCTTTCAGCGTTTGTTCTGCTTCCGCCCATCGTTTTAGTACCATGTATACGTTTCCCAATAAGGTCTGTGCGGAGCCTTTGGAAACTCTTCCTACCTCTTGCCTTGATTTTACAGGTAGGAGATCACTGGCTTCTTGTGCGTCTTTCATGATTTGCTCATATACTTCGTCTACGCTCGCACGGGGTTTAAATGCCTCCTCATACACGGTAGAGGGTGTCGTATGCAGAGGTACGCCGCCAAAGTATTGTACTAGGTTGAAATAGCAGAATGCCCGAAGGAACAAAGCTTGTCCTTTGAGGTTGCTTTTTGCTTCTGCGTCAAAATCCGCTTGGTCTATTTCTGAGATAATCCGGTTACATCGTCCGATGATTACGTAGCAGTTATTATACTTCGTACCGACATTACCATTAGTGGATGTCTCAAGGAACTGATCCGGATCTTCTCCGTCTAAGGATGATTTGGCGATATGGATGATATACGTCGTATTATCCGATTTGGCCTCTCCCAGATTCCACTCTTCCGTGTTGTACATGTTCCGTAAAGGTTCGTAAGCTCCATTTACGGCTTGCCTGAAATCCTCCTCGTTCTGGTAGAAGTTCTCGGCGGTGATCTCGCTATACGGCGTAAGATTCAAGAAATCACTACAGGAGGCACAACTACATCCTAAAGCGATGCTTATGGCTATATTGAATATCGTTTTCATATATTTCGTATAATTAGATAGTTAGAAGTTAACATTTAAACCCAGCGTAATGGTCCGTGGAACGGGATAGGTGGTATAATCGAATCCTTGTTGCAAGCTATTCGCCGTTGTTCCCGTATTGCTGATATTCACCTCGGGATTAGCGCCGATGTAGCTAGTGAACGTATATACGTTCTGGAAACTGACGTAAGCTCGTAATCCTTTAATGATATCCCGGTTTCTTAACGGAACTTGGTAGCCTAAGGTGATATTCTTGATTGTCAAGTAGTTTCCGTTATAAAGGAAACGGGAACTGAACCAGTCACGTTCTGGTGCCGTGGTACCCATCTTGGTCGTTCCATAACGGCCGTTACCCGGATTCTCCGGTGATTTCCAGCGATTGTCTACCGCTTTATACACGTTGAACACACCATCCAGATTTCCAGCGAACTGATCTACCATATTGGCTAACTCAAAACCAAAACCGCCGGATACGACAATTGACAAATCGAAATTCTTGTAGGTGAACGAGTTTGTCATGCCTACTATCCATAAAGGGACTGGATTGCCGATGATATCGCGGTCATCCCCTTGGGTAACTTTGCCATCCCCGTTCACATCCTTGAAGCGAATGGTTCCGACATCGGCTTGTGCGTGCTTCGGGTATTTGTCGAATTCTTCCTTGTTCTTGTAGACCCCTTCCCATACTAAGCCGTAAAACTGTCCGATCCGTTCCCCGACTTGCGTGATGTTGTTACCGATGATCGGGGCGTCATCTACACCCAGTTGCAAGCATTTATTGTCATTGTAAGATATGTTCAGGTCGGTAGTCCATTGTAATTTGCCTGTCAGGTTCTTGGAGGATACGCTTAATTCATGTCCCCAGAACTTCAGTTTGCCTGCGTTCGACTGGATGTTGTAGAAGCCGGAAGAGATCGGTACCTCTAGCGAGAACAGCAGGGCGTCCGTTCGCTTGCTATAGTAATCGTACATGATGGATAAGCGATTATTGAAGAAACCGACATCCAGACCGACATCGACTTGCTTATTCCTTTCCCAGCCCAGATTCGGGTTTCCCATTCCCGAGATGCTTCTGCCGCTGGCCAAGGCGTTATTGAAGTTGCTGTTCGTGGTGGTGATCGTCGCCAAATGCGTATAGTTACCGATCTGGTCGTTTCCCACGATACCGTAACTGATACGGGCCTTGAGGAAAGAGATCGTTTTCTCCAATGGTTTCATGAACTCCTCGTCCGAGAGTATCCAGCCCGCCGATACGGATGGAAAATTACCCCAACGATTGTTCTTACCGAAACGGGAGGAACCATCCCTACGCATCGCTGCGCTTAAAAGGTACTTTCCTTTGTAATTATAGTTTATACGGCCGATATAGGATAAAAGGGACCATTCGTTTATGTTTCCATCCGCCGTGATGGTAGGGGCGGCATTGAATGTCGATATTTTATCGTCGGGAAAGTTCGTTCCGGTCACCATCGTATATTCGCTATGGTATTTTTGTGCGGATATGCCGAACAGGAGATCAAAGGAATGATCTTTTATCTGCTTGCTGTAGGTGGCGGTATTCTCCCACAGCCAAGTGTAGAATAGATTATTGGATTCCTTCGCCTCGGGGATCTGATAGGGAGCCTTATAGATCTCTCCGGAGGTGGAGGGCTTGAACGAGTTCCATTTATTCTGTGTCAAGTCCGCGTTGATGCTGGTCTTTACTTTTAAATCTTTGACCGGCTCTACCTCCAAGAAGGCGTTTGCGATCAGATGGGTGTTCTGGGTCTTGTTCTTGTTGAGGCGAACCACATTATACCAGTTCGGGTTATCGAACAATCCCGGCCCACTGGCCACAAGCGGAATACTGCCATCCTCATTCTTATAGGGTGCGAGAGGTGTTGTCAACATAGCTCCTTGCAGGATGGAACCTTTATCTTCCGTCCAGTTACCGTCCGATTGCGGGCTATTATTGATGGAGAAGCTAGGCGCTAGGTTCACGCCTACCTTGACGATCTTCGAGAATACGTATTCCGTATTGGCTCGTGCGGAGAACCGTTGGTAATTAGAGTTTGTCAACACTCCGTCTTGGTTGAAATAGCTGGCTACGGTGGATGATTTAAACTTCCCGTCTCCGTTGCTGTACGACAAACTGTAATTCTGGATAGCGGCGGGACGGAATAATACGTCATACCAATCCGTGCCTTTACCCAGCGCTTCGGGATGCTGGTAAGCGGGATCGACCGCCAATCCGTTCTCTTCAGCGATCTCTTTCCTGAACCGTGCGTATTCGGAGGCATCCATCATATCCGGCCTCCCTTTCTCGGGTACGTATTGTATGCCTCCATATACGTCGACGCTTAGTTTTTTCCCTGATTGGGCAGTCTTTGTCTGTATCAATACGACTCCATTGGCAGCCCGGGAACCGTAAAGTGATGTGGCAGAAGCGTCTTTTAGCACACTGATACTTTCTATCTCGTCTGGATTGATCGTGCTGATATCGCCCACGATAGGCATTCCATCCACTACATAAAGGGGCGTGGTTCCTCCGGACAGTGACGCTTGTCCCCTGATTCGCATGGTCATTCCTTGTCCGGGTTTACCGGATACTTGATTGATTTGGACACCGGCGAACTTGCCTTGCATCTTTTGCGAGATCTGTGCTACGGGCATATCCGCCATCTCTTCCGACTTGATGGATTGCACGGAGCCGGTTACCGCCCTCTTGATCTGTGTTCCGTACCCGACTACTACCACTTCATCGAGCTTCTGCGTGTCTTCCCGTAGCTGTACCTTGATATGATTCTCTCCTGCGCCAACCATAACGTCCTTGCTGTTATAGCCGATAAAAGATACTTGCAGGGTTTCACCATCCGATAATTCGATCGAGAATTTACCATCTAGATCCGTGATTGTCCCATTATTGGTACCTTTCACCACTACGTTCGCCCCGATGATAGACTCTCCGTTGGCGTCAAGCACGACACCTGTCACTTTTCTTGTTCTCTGTTGAGTTACGGAATCATCGTTCCGCTCCGTATACGGGTTCTCTTGTGATGGATTTGTAGCGATAGCCAATGCCGGCGATACGCAGAGGAAGAGCAAAGACAATGATCCCATCGCCACATTCCAAGTTCTCATTTTACTTTTCATACTTTTCATTTGTTCATAATTGAATAGATAATGTTAACTACATACGATAAGTCTGATAGATTCAGATTAACTAATACATTATTAGATATACTCCATAGGCTATATGTTATAAAGTTATTAAGTACCGTAGGAACTCAATGGGTAATTTATGTATAGGATATTAGAGGAGAGTGGTTTAGGATTGATTGCGGATCTGTTATGTCATTTATCTAACAAGAAATGTCATTTTTGTAACCATTTGATTCTTATTACTTCCCATCTTTGCCATATCGAAAGAGAGAGATAGTAAGGATTTAGTTCCTACGGAACTGTGGTTTTTTCTTGCGTATTATTTTATAGTACACGTACGTAAATTATGTTTATAGCTTCCCTTTTCATAATAGCGACAGCTTACCTTGATTTTTATTAGCCGTTCTTTTGGGTTCTTAATGCATTGTACTGATATTTTTCTGGAGTGGTACCTTGAGTATGAAATGAAAAAACTAAATCATCTACCATATCTGCCATTATCTATATAAGTATCTAATTATAAGAAATTTGTTGAATGGTGGTAGATAATAAACATCTACCACTATCAGCTTGCATCTACCACTATTTACTGCTTTTCAACCACTAAATGCAGCCGTTCACTATTCGCTAACCACATTACTCGTTCTGCGAGGGTATGCCAACAGGTTGCCTGCTTGGTTATTTGTATACCTTGTGTACTGATTTAATGTATTGAATAATAGGTATTTATAGTTTTTTAGGCATAAAACAAAAGTTTTCATAGCGGAAAACTTTTGTTTTGTGCTTACGAAACTTTAGTTTTCCCTAGAAGAAACTTTAGTTTTCTCTAGGAGAAACTCTTTGTTCCCCTAAGGGAAATGTCTTTCAAAAATAACACGTTTTCTTATCCAATGCAAAGAAAAAGTATCAATGTCAAGTATAAGTGGTAGATGTTGAATGATAATTGTAGATGTCAGGCTATCTACAACCTATATGTAATGCTTTGATTTATAAAGCATACATGGCGTAGTGGTAGATATTGTAGATGTTTTCATAAAATCAATATTGTAGAATTCCTTTTATCTCAATTATGTATAGTTGCAGTCTGATATTTGGTTAGTTATGCTATTCCACATGCTTTAAGAAGAGAATCTTATAGCTTGTGATGATATAAAGTTTTTATGGTAGAAAATTTTGTTTACGTAAAAATATTTGATCTATAAGTATTCTGTAATAGATAAAAACGCCTAGTCTAAACGATCGTTTATTCTAGGCGTTAAAGATAGGCTATATTTTTGAATAAAACAAAATCCAGAGAAACTTTTAAAAATTGATTATCAACGCATAAACGTAAATATGGACGCTTATGCGTTGAATTCAATAAAACGCCAGAATAAAATGATCGTTTAGACTAGTCGTTTTATAACCGATGATTTCGCATAACTGCTTGTAAATGATGATTATGAGAAGACTGATGTGCTGGAAGCTACAGAGTTTATGAATATAGGGTAAATGTTTTAAATAATTGAATATTACTAACTTATAAAAATTAATCGTATGAAAAGAAGACTACTTTTCTTGTTCGCCGTGTTTATGGTGGCAACGAGTGTGGGGTGGGGACAGACGGATTTGTATGTCAGCACTTCGGGTTCTGATGGTAACGGAGGTGGTGTGGAAGCTCCTTTGGCTACAATTGCGAAAGCGATTGAAAAAGCCGCAGATGGGGCTACCATTCGTGTGGCAAAGGGAATTTATCCCCAAGTTTCACCTATTGTTATTCCAAAGTCTATTACAATTATTGGCAGTGATTCGACAAATTGTATTATAGAAGGGCAGCTAGATATTCAACGGGATGAGGAAGAGAGCGTAATCAATGTCAATTTGCGGAATTTACAGATTACAAAAGCTACAACATTAAGCCAAGGCCTTATTAATGTGATGTCTAAGAATGTGAATTTGAATTTGTCTGGGGTCCATCTTCATCAACTAACAGCAGGTAGTGGTGATGGTTGGGGTAAAAGTTCTATGGGCATTGTTAATCTGGGAAAAAGCTATGATTCTAATAGTATTTGTGATAATGTGAATGTATCTCTTACGAATTCTTGTATTTATTTAGAAGGGTCTTACAATCGAGGGTTCTCTTCGTTTGGAAATACGACTAAGGTGAAAAATACTATTGTATTGGATAATTCTCATATTCTTTCTGCGGTATATCCGAAGAATGGTACTTATAGTAGAGGAATAAGTTTCTCAAATATGAATGGATCGTCCATAGAAATGAAAAATAATAGTACTATCAAAGGATTTTATTATGCAATAAATGTAACAGCGCTAAATGATAATCTTTCGATTTCAATTGTAGATTCAAAAATAGATTCATGGGCGGCACTCAATATTTGGTCATCTAATAATAAGTTTAAGATAGCTAATTCAACATTGGAGTCTCATAACTATCAACTTAAAGGATCAAATGATTTTGCTACGATTGTATTAAATAAAGATGAAGAAGACAATGCGATTAACAATTCCTTTGATATAAAAAATGCTAATTTGTTTGCTTTTATGGAAAGTACAGCTCTGCAATATCCTATTTCTGTTCGTAGTACGGGTAATACATTTAATATTGGTGAGGGCTCTGTACTGAAAGTGAATAAAAATAATGTAGGGGTTTTGATACAGGACTATAAAACGAATACTTTTAATTGCGACAATACGGTTAAGTACCAGATCGCGGATGAGAAATCAGCGATTACTGTATTCAACCAAGATGGTTCATTACGTAATGCGGCTTGCGATATGTCTGGTCTACTTTCTGAGGTAGATTTGACAGATCAAAATCGTATCGTTTTCCCGGAAGGAGAATATACTTTACCAATGACTCTACCATTAGATAAATCTATCACAATTCAAGGAGCTGGGCAGGACAAGACTATTATAAAAGGTGCGATCTTGGTTAATGGCTCTGCCAATAATACTGCTACCGATGTTAAAATAAAAGGATTGAGTATCGATTATACGCCAACGAAAGTTACCTCTGGAAAATGTACTCCAATTATAGAGGTAACCGGTAATGCGGATTTGTTGATAGATAATTGTATTATGAATAATAATACACAAGGCTATGGTGATCGTAAGAACCCAAATCCTGCGGAAGCATTACAAAATGCGATTCTTCTGGGAGCAACGGCAAAGGGGACTGTACGTGTTGAAAATACTACAATAAATTTGGCGGCTAACGCACAATCTGGAGTTCTTATTGATGGAGAACTGACGGATGTCTCTCTTGTTAATACAAAGATTGAGGGACAGGTGAACGGTTCGAATCAATTTGGTGTATATATTCACCATAAAAAAACGCCAGTGACGGTAGATAGTACGACAATCTTGCTAAATAACCATTATTGTATTTATGCTAATAACGCCGGCGATCAAAAATTGACAATAAAGAATAAATCGAACATCGTAGGATATGGTGCTCTCTATTTGTATGAGACCTCAGATATGAACGTCCATGTTTCGGGAGGGAGTATCTTAACAGGTAAGACAAAAAATAAGGGTGTTTCCGATAGCTTTGCGGCTATAGCGATATCAACAAATAATTCTACAGTGGGAGCTTCCAATAACGAGATTGTGATTGAGGATTCTTATATCGGGAATAAGTTTGCTGAACAAGAGACAATGGCAATGACTCCGATTAAAATAAATGGTAGTTTTACTCCTATTCCTTGTGATAATAAGATTATACTGAAAGGAAAAACAATTGTCTCAACTACTGATAACATAAAGAATCCAACTATAGTGGGTTATGGTATGAATCCTGATAAATATAATAATGTAATCATGCTGGAAGATACTGATGTGCAATTGCAAGACCAGAACGGGAAACCTTGTGTAATCATTAATAAACCGGATGGTTCATTTAGGAATGCAGCGGTCTCTATAGTAACAGCAATCGATTTTGGAGAATTGTATGGGAGTACATATTACCATGAAGGCATTGCCTATGCGGGAGATATAATACTGATTCCTGACACGACTATGGCAGAAACGCTTAATTCTTTAAATGCGGCAAAGCCTAATTTCTTTCCGGATGTGAATACATGGGAGCCTTATACGATCCCGGATGGTGTTATTTTTAATTGCAAGGATGGTCGTTTAGTGATAGAGGAAAATACAGCTAAAGCATATGCTATTGCTAACCCATTTAAAAGGGTTTATTGGTTGAATCAAGGTGCGCAGTCATTTTCTATAAAAGAATGTGTAGTAGCCATTGACATAAAAAGTGATACTACGTGGGCCACATCTTTTCAAGATCGACAGGTGAATATTCTAAATGGAGCGACACTGACTGTCTCAGTGCCTATGGCTTTAGATACAGTGATGATGGAAGAGGATGCACAAGTGGTATTTACCGCTACGGAAGGGAAGTTTACGGCTCGGTCTCTTCGTTTCGCTCCACTTTTGTCTGCTACGGGATGGAAGGCGTTTGGAATGCCATTTACCTCTGCCGTGATCAAGAACTCTACGGAGGAGGAGATCTTGGCTCCAAGTGTTCAAAATGTTGATAATGGTATCTGGTTCGCTAGGCTGAAGGATAACAAGACTCCGGAGTTCGTGGTGGATGAGAGTGCTTTTGGCATGGCTGGTCTTTGGGCGGCTAATGGCGATACCTATACGATCTCTTCTGAAGGAGCTTTTGAATTCAAGACTTTGGAAGAACCTGCCGCTCCAACTGAAACAGGTACTTTCTTGATGTGCTCGAATCCGAATACATTTACGATTACCTTGAAACAATCTGCTTATATATTGACAACGGATGGAACCTCTTTCGAGCAAGAGGCAAATCCGGAGATCAAGCCTTTCCAAAGCTTTGTCTTGACAGACGCCAAGACATTGAGTACGCTTCGCTCTTTACGTATCGGCGATGGCGTGGTTACGGGTAACCAGACGATCGAGCCGGTAGATGGTTATTACGTGACTACTGATCGTGGCGCTATCGTGATCCACACGCCGGAGCCTATGGACGTGGTAATCATCGGAATGAATGGCAAGGTCGCTTATCGTGGCGAGGTTACGGACGGACAGCGGATCATGGTTTCTTCGGGCATCTATGCCGTGAACGGTCAATTAGTAAGGGTTAAATAACGATTAAAACAAAGATAAACATGAAAAAGAGTATATTAGCGATATTCCTTGCTGTCATTGCGATGGCACAGGTACATGCGCAAGATTCAGATTTACGTTCCGCCCCGGATCTTCCGACGTTCAAGGTGACATTGAATTATAGCTCGGCGAATACGGATCAAGGAACCATAACCAGTACGGTAGCCACAGGTTCCAAGGTGGCATATAATAGTAAACCCGTTTTCACGATCACGGCGAAGCCCGGATATGTCCTGTCGGATATAACGATGAATACGGCTACTATTGGCACGTTGCCGAGCGGTACTTTTCAAAATGATAATACGACCACTTATTCCTATACTTCCACCGCTTTAACCGGTAGTACGGAAATCAAGGCGGTGTTCAAGGCGAAAGAGCAGGTGACGGTCACGATCTCTCCTGAGTATGCCACCTTGGATGAGATAAGGGCGAAGGTGAATTTGCCCAAGGTTACTTTTGACCCGGTTATTACGGGGTATAAAGTACAATACAGGGAGGATGGCTCTGCTGCTTTGACGGATGAGCTACCCGAAAAGGCTGGACTTTATTATGTTGTCGTAACCAAGTCGGAGACTGATACGCAAGTCGCCATAAACAAGGAGATTCTATTCAAGGTACAACCGTCCCATACGCTTTCCTACTCGTTTGAGGAGGCGCAAGGATCTGTAACCGCTTCTATGGATGGCTCCATTATCGCCAGTGGTGATGAGATCGTTTATAATAAGCCAGCCGTATTGAAGATTACCTCCAAGCCCGGTTATGTGTTGAGCAGACTTACCGTAGATAATAATGAGGTGACTTTGCCGAAAGGAACTTTTAATTCTTCTACGAATGAGACTTCCTATGTGGATTATACGACATCGGCGTTGACCGCTTCTACGGTTATTGACGTGCGATTTGCCGCGAAGAAAACCGTATCTGTAACAGCCAATCCATTATCTGCCACGAAGGATGAGGTTTTGGCTGGTAAGAATCTTCCGGTTATCACATTTACCCCCAATACGATAGCGGGGCAGAAGGTTCAATATAAGAACGCTTCCGGAGCTTTATCCGATAAACTTCCTGCGGCGGATGGTGTTTACACGATCGTCGCGACCAGTCCCGAGACTGCGGAATATGCCGCCTTGAAGGATGAGAACATGAAGTTCACGGTATCTAAAGCGAATGTATTAAATTATAACGTGGAAACGGCCGGACAAGGTACGGTTACCGCCAAGATGGGCTCTACGGACATGGCAAGCGGTAGCGAGATCATTAACGGCCAACCTGCCGTATTTACAATTATCGCTAACCCCGGATTTCTATTGAATAAGATTGTTGTGAATGGAACTGCGGTATCAGCCTTGCCAAAAGGCGCGCTTAATAAGGATAACACCATCTCTTATACCTATACGACCGCCTCGTTAACCGCCTCTACGACCTTATCGGTAGGTTTCGCCGCGAAGAAAACGATTTCCGTGAGTGTAACAGGTTCTTCGGCGACAAAAGACGAGATCGTGGCCGGGAAGAATTTGCCGGTTATTAAGTTTACGCCGGAAATAGCGGGACAAGCGGTTCGATATCGTGCGGCCGATGGTTCGGAGACTTCCACATTACCGCAGATAGTCGGAGCTTATAAGATCGTCTTATTTAGTCCGGAGACCATGGAGTATGCCGCGTTAGAGGATTCCTCTAAAACGTTTACGATCCGTAATGCCAATACCTTGGCTTACGCTGTCGATGGTGGACAGGGTACGGTTACCGCCAAGATGAACAACAAGGACATCATGAGCGGTGGTGAGATCGCTTACGGTAAGTCCGTCATTTTCTCGATCGTATCGAATGCCAACTATAGGCTAGGGGCTATTAAGCAAGCCTCTTCGGACGTGGATATCTCGAAGATCAAGGGAACGTATGCTAATGGAAATACCTCTTACACGTACACGACTCCTAATCTGATGAGTGGCGATAGCTATACCTTTGCGTTCGTCTCCAAGGATACGGTGAGGTTCGTGGCTAACAACCTTGTCCAGACGGTCGGCTCCATCAAGCCGGTCACGGTAACAAGCGCTGTCGGGGACATCAAGATCGAATATCAATTGAGCGGTACGGCTTGGGTTACGACATTGCCTTCCACGCTGGCCGTGGGTTCTTATAAGGCCCGTTTGAGCCGTGCGGAGGACTTGACATACCGTAGCCTCTCTGATACGGTTACGTTAGTGGTGGAGAGCAAGAAAGAGGTGGAGAGTTTGGTGTTACCTACTCCGGGTCGTATTGAGGAAGGACAGGCTTTATCGGCGTGTACCTTGATCGATGGAACTTCTTCCGGATCATTTATCTGGAAAACTCCGAACGAGATCGCTTCTCCGGATAAGAAAAAGTACGACTTGATATTCGAACCGAATGATCCTGTTCTCTATGCGGCTAAAGATACGTTTATAACCTTGAACGTAATTCCTGTTTATTCTATGAATGTTACCGCCGGTAATTTCGGTACTGTCATCTTGGAGGGGCGTACCGCAAATGATAAATACGCGAGAGGCTCGGTTTTGAAAGCGACAGCCGTCGCGGATAAGAATTACCGGTTTGCCGGTTGGAGTGATGGGAATACATCGGCTACACGGGAGTTGCAAGCGAATACGAACTTGGATATCGTAGCCCGTTTCGATTCGATCGTTTATGGCGTGACGTTTACGAATCCGATGAATGGTTCCTTGAAGGTCTTCGCGAATGGCGTGGAGGTAAAGAATGGTGCTGAGTTTTTGCAGGGAACCTTATTGACTATCACGGCGACTCCGGATCCGGGCTATATGGTTCAGTCCGTGAAGGTGAACGGGGCTTTGGTGAATAACGGTTCTTATACTTTGATACAAGCCGCTGATATATCGGCCGATTTCCTTCAAAAAGAACCGGATAAACATTTGGTAAAGGTTGGGGAGTTGAAGAATGGTAGCGTGAATCTGATCGAGGTGGATACGAAGGCACCCGTTACTCCCGGTGAGGCTATCTCTGAAGGTGTGAAAGTGAAGGTGATAGGAAATGCGGATTATGGCTATGAGCTGGCATCCGTGAGAGTGGTAGGTGCGAATTATAATGAGACTGATGACTCATTTACGGTTGGAACCGGAGATGTTACGGTGAACGCAAGTTTCCAGTTGATGGAATATCAAATAACCTCGGCGTTGAGTATTCCTAATGCGGGTAAGATCGTGTTGAAAGACAAGGCAGGCAAAGAGGTGGCTTCCGGTTCAAAGGTACCTTATATGACTCAACTGACCGCTTCTGTTGAGACGGAAACGGGATATCGTTTTATGAATATGATGGTGAACTCTTCCGAGATCAAGGATGGAGACGTATTCACCGTTTCTGGCCCTATGGTTGTTACCGCTAATTATGTGGAGAAGAAAGATTTGGCTTCGCTGATTGATAAGACGACGCAAACGGTAGTCTATAATAAGCAATACCGGAATTTCGAGGTTAAGATTACGGGCTATTCCGGTTTGGACTTTAAGGTCGCATATTCCCGGAGTGGGGTAGAAATGACAGAGAATCCTAAATCGGCCGGAACTTATAAAGTTCGGATTACCCGTGGCGAGGATGATTTATTTAAAGCCGTGGATGTAACTGCCGAGCTGATTATCAAGAAGGCTGGTATGGCATTGCTGAAAGAACCGACTATAGAAGGGGAGGATTATTCAAAGATTGACGCTAAACTTACTCAAGACTTCGAGGATGTGGAATGGAATCCTTCTACACAAAAATCGGCGCTTCGTGCGAACGTGACTGGAAGCCCGACAAAGGATCAGGTAAATATTCTGCGCTTTACCCCACTTGACAAGAGTAATTATGAATCGGTAGATTATTCAATGCCGGTTGGTGAAGTAAAAACGTTTTCTTTAAGTGCCTCAAATACGGAGGTTACGAATGGAGGCTTGGTTATTAGCGATTATTCTAAAATTCCGGAGAATACGGTTATAAAGTTACGGGCGGTAGCTCCTAGCGAGAATCAGCGTTTTGATTCTTGGGGTGAAAATGTCTCAAGCACCGATAGAAAGAACCCAGAGATAACGGTTACTTTGGCGGCTGATGCGACATACACCCCGAATTTTGTGGATAAACCTAAAATAACGGCGAATCCTTCAGATTTGGAGTTTGTTTATAATGGTTCCGTAAGGCTTGTGGAATTGAAAGACATTTTGAGCGGTAGTTATCCGACAGATGTAAATATTAAATATTCAAATACGGATGGGTCGGTTGCTACCCCATTGAACGCAGGTACTTATCTTGTGACTGTAACACGTACCGGGGACGAGAACTGGCGATCTTTCGAGGCAACCAAGAAATTAGTGATAAAGAAAGCGAAGGTCGTAGAGGTAGTAGCTCCTACCGCATCTACGATCACGGAAGGTCAGTCCTTGTCGGAATTCCTATTATCCGGTGGTGTTGCGAAAGGTGCCGATGGAACTACCATATCCGGTAAATTTGAATGGGCTGATGCGTCAGCTATATTGAAACCCGGCGATAGCCAGAAAAAGGAAGTGATCTTCACGTCGTATGATCCGAATTATGAGGATGCGACTACGAATGCGGAGGTTACGGTGAAAAGTTCGGATGCGTTAGTTGTCACGTTCGCTCAACCGGAAAATGGTTCTTTGAAAGTCTATATGTTGAAAGGTGAGGGCGAGAAGACCGAGATAACGAGTGGAACCGCTGTGGCGAAAGCGACTAAGCTAACCATTGAGACAGAAGCCAATCCGGATTATGAATTGGCCGTTATTCAAATAGGCGAAGAGAAGTATACGACTTCGCCTGTAGAGATTGAAGTCGATAAGTCCTTGGCTATTATAGCAGAGTTCAAGCCGGTTTCTACACCTCCGGGAACAGATGTGGCTGTTACGGGAGTTTCTTTGAATATCACGTCCAAGGCATTGGCCGTAGGTGAATCTTTTGCCTTGCAAGCGAAAGTTACCCCTAATAACGCCACTATGAAAACCGTCTCTTGGAGTAGCAGCGACGAGACGGTGGCTACTGTTGACGCGGATGGTGTCGTTACCGCATTGAAGATCGGTACTTGCAAGATTACCGTGGCTACCGATGATGGAAACAAGACGGCGTCTTGTGTGGTAACTGTCTCCGGTACGGTAGGTATCGAGCAAATCATCGACGATCATCAAATCTATTGCGAGCGAGGTGCGATAACCGTTCATCCGGCCCGTCCAATCTCGATCCGTATCATAGCGGTGACTGGAGTTAGCCTGTATGGCGACTCAATTATCGGACCTACCCGCATCCCGGTATCGACAGGAATCTATCTGATAGAGATCAACGAGAATGGCAAGCATATAACAGTGAAAGTAAACGTTCGCTAACAACCTTATTTTAAGAAACTAACCCTTGAGTCTTTAATGTTGGGGAAGGCCGCTAGGAATACTCAGTTCCGGCGGTCTTCTTTTTTATCATTGTATATGTACGAATAGCCTTTGTTAGAGTTGTAGAGGTTAAATATTCTAAAACCCTTTCGGCTTACTTATTTTATTCGTTCTTTTGCAAGAAAATTGGGAGGTGTGTTCTCTGTACGCATCTCCTTAATTTATTTAACGTTAATAAGTGAGAGTCTGATGGCTGAAAATAAAAAAGTTAGTTCTGTTTCTTTCTTTAACTCCCGGCTTACGTCTGTTATTAGTATCTCCTTGGTACTATTCTTGCTAGGACTCATTCTATTGATAGGGATGTTGGGTAATAGACTCTCCGTTTATGTGAAAGAGAACTTATCTTTCTCCATCGTATTGAAAGATAACCAAAAAGAAACTGAGATAAAGAAAATGCAGAAGAGCTTGGACGCTCTTCCTTTTATAAAATCTACCGAGTATATATCGAAAGAACAAGCTGCGAAAGAGTTGGAAGAAGAATTGGGCGAGAATCCGGAAACCTTCTTAGGCTTTAACCCTTTACAGGCCTCGATTGAGGTGAAACTGCATTCGGAGTACGCCAACCCCGATAGCCTTCAAGTGATAGAGAAGAAGATTAGAAACTATACGTCGGTCTCGGAGCTGCTTTACCGAAAGGATATGATGGAGATGGTCCATAATAATATGAAGCGGTTGGGCTTGATCCTGCTAACCTTGGCTGCGGTACTGATGATTATCTCGTTCGTGTTGATCAGTAATACGATCCGCCTGTTGATTTATTCCAAACGATTCTTAATTCATACGATGAAGCTAGTGGGGGCTACTTCCGGCTTTATACGTAGGCCTTTTGTGAAATATAACATAGTAAGTGGCATTTTCGCCTCTATCTTGGCAATATTGATGCTAACCGGAGCGTTATATTATTTGCAAAATGAATTGAAAGGTTTTATCCAGATATTGGATATGCAAACATTATTATTGGTTTATGTGGCAGTGTTTGCTTTAGGTATTGTCTTGTCCGTGATCGCGACCATTTTTGCCGTGAATAAATATTTGCGGATGGGGGGCGATAAGTTGTATTATATTTAATGTACGAATAATAAAGAGTTGAGAAAGATGGCTAAAAGAGATTTTGCTTTCGGAAAAGAGAATTTTATACTGATTGCGGTAGCGGTTGCCTGCATCGTGCTTGGTTTCATATTGATGAGTGGTGGAGGTTCCGGGGATAATACGTTCAATCCCGATATATTCAGCGCCCGCCGTATCGTGGTAGCTCCGGTGGTTACGGTTATCGGTTTCGTGATGATGATTTTTGGAATCTTGAAGAATAGCAAAGATAAAGAAGTAACAGAATGAGTTGGTTTGAGGCCTTGATACTGGGTATCGTACAGGGATTGACCGAATATCTGCCGGTGAGCAGTAGCGGTCATTTAGCGATTGGCTCAGCTTTGTTTGGTATAGAGGGAGAGGAGAATCTTGCGTTTACGATCGTCGTGCATGTGGCGACCGTATTCAGTACGTTAGTGGTTTTATGGAAGGAAATCGATTGGATATTCCGTGGTTTGTTTAAATTTCAGATGAACGCGGAGACGAAGTATGTGATTAATATCTTGATTTCCATGATTCCGATCGGGATCGTTGGGGTATTCTTTAAAGATACGGTAGAACAAATCTTTGGATCAGGTTTATTGGTCGTTGGTTGTATGCTGCTATTGACGGCGGCTTTGCTGGCATTTTCGTATTATGCCAAACCACGCCAGAAAGAGTCGATCTCGATGAAAGACGCTTTTATTATCGGTCTGGCTCAGGCTTGCGCCGTGATGCCGGGTTTGTCACGTTCCGGATCAACGATCGCTACCGGTTTGTTATTGGGAAATAATAAGGCGAAACTAGCCCAGTTCTCTTTCTTGATGGTAATACCTCCGATCTTGGGAGAGGCGTTGTTGGATGTGATGAAGATGGTGAAAGGTGAAGATGTGGCCGGGAGCATTCCCGCATTATCATTAGCGGTAGGTTTCGTGGCCGCTTTTGTTTCCGGTTGCGTGGCCTGTAAATGGATGATCAACATCGTGAAAAAGGGGAAACTGATTTATTTCGCTATCTATTGCGCGATTGCGGGATTGGTGACAATTGCTTGTACATTACTGAAATAAAGAATGGATTTTATAGCTGGAGAGATTTTATATTTTAATAAACCGCTAACGTGGACTTCTTTTGACCTAGTTAATAAATTTCGCTATAAGCTAAGTCGGAAACTGAAGGTAAAGAAGATTAAAGTTGGACATGCGGGGACACTGGATCCCTTGGCTACAGGTGTGATGATCGTTTGTACCGGAAGGGCTACGAAGCGGATCGATGAGTTTCAATATCAGACGAAGGAATATATCGCTACGTTGAAGTTGGGAGAGACTACCCCGTCTTTCGATTTGGAGAAAGAGATAGACGCCGTGTATCCCACGGAACATATAACCCGTGAGCTCGTGGAGGAGGTTTTAAAGACATTCGTGGGTACGATCCAACAGATTCCCCCGGTGTTCTCCGCTTGCAAAATCGAAGGTAAACGTGCTTATGAGCTAGCCCGGAAAGGAGAGGAGGTTGAACTAAAATCCAAGACATTGGTTATAGACGAACTGGAGTTGCTGGAGTGTGATTTGCCTGTTATAAAGATACGGGTGGTATGTAGCAAAGGTACCTATATTCGTGCGTTGGCTCGTGATATCGGGAAGGCCTTGGATTCTGGCGCTCATTTGATTGGATTGGAACGGACTCGCATCGGAGAGGTAACTTTGGATATGTGTATGTCTCCGGAGGAGATCGATGATTTCTTAGAGAAGAATGTGGTAAAAATAGAAGAAGAAAAATAAATAGAGTGCATTATGAAGCTTTCGAAATTCAAATTTAACTTACCGTCGGAATTAATCGCTTTACATCCGGCGAAGAACAGAGATGAGTCGAGGTTGATGGTCGTTCATCGTGATACGGGTGAGATCGAGCATCGCGAATTCAAGGATATTCTAGACTATTATGGAAAAGGTGACGTGTTTATCTTTAATAACACGAAAGTGTTCCCCGCTCGCTTGTACGGTAACAAGGAGAAAACAGGGGCGCGTATCGAGGTGTTCTTGTTGCGCGAGCTGAACGAGGACTTACGTTTGTGGGACGTATTGGTGGATCCGGCTCGTAAGATCCGTATCGGTAATAAGTTATACTTTGGCGAGGATGATTCCATGGTCGCGGAGGTAATTGATAATACGACTTCGCGTGGTCGTACGCTCCGTTTCTTATATGACGGGAACCACGACGAGTTTAAGAAGGCTTTGTATGCCTTGGGCGAGACTCCGCTGCCTAAGTATATCGAACGTGAGGTGGAACCGGAAGACGAGGATCGTTATCAGAATATTTTCGCTGCGGAAGAAGGTGCGGTTGTGGCTCCTGCCGCGGGATTGCATTTTAGCCGTGAGTTGATGAAACGTTTGGAGATCAAGGATTGCCAGTTCGCTTTCTTGACATTGCATTCGGGCTTGGGTAATTTCCGTGAGATCGACGTGGAAGATTTGACAAAGCATAAGATGGATTCTGAGCAAATGGTCGTAAATGCCGATGTAGTGGATATCGTGAACAAGGGAAAGGATGAGGGGCACAAGGTTTGTGCGGTTGGAACTTCCGTGATGCGTGCGATCGAGACGGCCGTAAGTACGGATGGTCATCTGAAAGAGTTCGAGGGCTGGACGAATAAGTTTATCTTCCCTCCGTATGATTTCAGCGTGGCTACCAGCATGGTGACAAATTTCCACATGCCGTTGTCTACATTATTGATGATGACAGCTTCTTTCGGTGGTTATGAGTTGATCATGGACGCTTACGATATCGCTTTGAAAGAGAAATATCGTTTCGGTGCTTACGGCGACGCTATGCTAATCCTTTAATCCGGTTTCTATGGCGACAGCTTACCTTGGATTAGGTACGAACGTAGGTAATAAACGAGGAAATTTGGTGACAGCGGCGGCGCTGTTGGCTGAAAGGGTGGGAGATGTTCTTGCCCTTTCTGATATGTATGAGACGGAGCCTTGGGGATTTGAATCGGACAACACTTTCTTGAACGCCGTGATCGTTATGACGACGGAACTTTCCCCTATGGAATTATTAGACGCTACCCGTTTGATCGAGATCGAGATGGGACGTATCGAAAAAAGTGACGGTGCGTATCATGACCGTATCATCGATATCGATCTGTTAATGGTGGATGAGCAAATCCTGCATACGGAGCGGCTGACGCTACCGCACCCTCTGATGCACAAACGGTCGTTTGTAATGGAACCGTTGGCAGAAGTAGCTCCGTCGGTGAAACATCCTGTGTTTGGCAAGACGATGCGTGAACTTTTATCCGAATTATAAGTTTTAATTATGAACTACGAGATTTGAGTTATGAATAAAGAAATTAATAAAGCGATGACGCAAGGGATCGTCTTCAAGAAAGCGAAAGGCGAAGCGGAAGATTCGAATGGTAAGAAAATCAAGTTCTCTGATTTCTTGAAAGGGACACATGGCTCTGATTCAGCGAAATGGAAGGCCGGTTTTAAATATAAAAAAGCCTTACGTAATTCCAAAAAGAAGAAATAATTTTCAATTTTCAACTTTCAATTCTCAATTATTGCGTATCTTTGCGAATGAATTGACGTGGATAGATTTGTATTGCTTGCAACCACGGGAAAAAATGCTAAAAACATATCCTTTTCGTTGCCGTCCGGCAGAAAAATCCTTCCAAGTTCAATTCAGTCATAGATTAATAACTAACGAGCATTGTCAATTGCGACCTGTGGTTTATCCCCTAATTCTCAATTTTCAATTCTCAATTTTCAATTTAAAACGATGAGTTATTTATTCACCTCCGAATCGGTGTCTGAAGGGCACCCCGATAAAGTAGCCGATCAAATATCGGATGCTTTGCTGGATGAGTTCTTGGCGTATGACAAGAATTCGAAAGTTGCTTGCGAAACCCTTGTTACAACCGGACAGGTTGTCTTGGCTGGAGAAGTTAAATCAAGTGCGTATGTGGATGTGCAGGAAGTGGCACGTGGCGTGATCGAGAAGATTGGTTACACGAAAAGCGAGTACCAGTTTGAAGCGAAGTCATGTGGTGTGTTCTCTTCTATCCATGAGCAGAGTGGCGACATCAACCGTGGCGTAGAGCGTGCGGATCCCTATGAGCAGGGTGCCGGCGACCAAGGTATGATGTTCGGTTATGCTACTAATGAGACTGAGAATTATATGCCTTTGGCGTTGGACTTATCTCATAGTTTATTATGGGAATTGGCGAAGATCCGTAAGGAAGAACCGGATTTGATGCCTTATTTGCGTCCGGACGCTAAGAGTCAGGTTACGATTGAATACGATGATAACGGTAAGCCGTTGCGTATCGATACGATTGTGGTATCCACGCAGCATGATGAGTTTATCGGTCCGAAAGGTATTTCACAGAAGGAAGCGGATGAGGCTATGCAAAAGAGGATCGCCTTAGACGTGAAGAAGATATTGATACCTCGTGTGAAGGCTCAATATCCGGCTCATGTACAGGCTTTGTTTAATGATAATATCATTTATCACGTGAACCCGACCGGTAAGTTCGTGATCGGTGGTCCTCACGGTGATACCGGTTTGACCGGCCGTAAGATCATCGTGGATACATACGGTGGCAAAGGTGCTCATGGCGGTGGTGCTTTCTCTGGAAAGGACCCTTCTAAGGTAGACCGTTCGGCTGCTTATGCCGCTCGTCATATCGCTAAGAATATGGTTGCCGCCGGTGTGGCGGATGAGATGCTGGTACAGGTGTCTTATGCGATCGGTGTGGCTAAACCGATGAATATTTTCGTGAATACTTTTGGCCGTGCGAAGGTGAATATGACGGACGGAGAGATCGCCGCTAAGATCTGGGATATCTTCGATATGCGTCCGAAAGCGATCGAGGAGCGTTTGAAATTGCGTAACCCGATTTATTTCGAGACCGCTTCTTATGGTCATATGGGACGCAAACCCCAGACGGTGACGAAGACATTCTCTTCCCGTTATTTGCAGAAGCCGGTTACTTGTGATGTGGAGTTATTCACATGGGAGAAATTGGATTATGCAGATAAGATCAAGGACGTGTTTGGTCTATAAAAAATAAGTGGAAAAAGTAAGCTGGCTTAAATGGCGAAGTATGTTAAGATACTTTGCCATTTAAGTTAAGATACTTAGCCGATGAAGTTAAGATACTTTGCCAAGTATGTTAACTTACCCTTCCTCTTGGAGCATTTCTACTTCTTTTACTTTCCTGAACAGGTCGGACGCAAAGATGAAATCGTTCAACGCTTGGTTATTAGAGGTGATTACCTGCTCTTTTGTTCCTTGCCATTCCTTCACGCCTTCCTTAATAAAGATGATATTATCACCAATATTCATCACGGAGTTCATGTCGTGGGTATTGATAACGGTCGTCATATTGTACTCCACCGTAATGTCGTGAATCAAATCATCAATCAATAGAGAAGTCTTGGGGTCTAGTCCGGAGTTCGGCTCATCGCAGAACAGGTATTTAGGATTTAGGGAGATCGCTCTTGCGATGGCGGCACGTTTCATCATACCTCCACTGATCTCGGAAGGATATAGATGTCCAGCCTCGGACAGGTTTACACGTTCCAAACAGAATTCCGCACGTTTCCTGCGCTCTTTTGTTGAGTCTTTAGAGAACATATCTAAAGGAAACATTACGTTTTCCATTACCGTCATGCTGTCGAATAAAGCGGAACCTTGGAACAACATACCCATTTCCCGACGCAGCATATTTAACTCATGCTTGTTCATCGTGATCAAGTCTCTGCCGTCGTATAATATCTGTCCGGTATCAGGTTTCATTAACCCGATGATATTCTTGATCATTACCGTTTTACCCGAACCGCTTCGTCCGATGATCAGATTCGTCTTACCATCCTCGAACGTCGTACTTATATCTTTCAAGACGACACGTCCATCGAAAGACTTCGTTATATTCTTAACTTCGATCATTTTTAAGTAAGCATTAAATGGGTTAATATTACGTCGGCAAGTAAAATCATGATACTGCTCATGACCACGGCATTCGTACTTGCCTTACCTACCTCTAGGGCGCCTCCCTTTACGTTATAGCCAAAATAGGCAGCGATGGATGAGATGATGAACGCATATACTACGGATTTGATAATAGAATACCAAATGTAAAACTCGTTGAAGTAGAATTGCAAACCGTACTCGAACGAGGAAGGAGTCATTCCCGTACTCGTTGAGTAACTGGCGAATATGCCGCCCATGATACCGGTGAACATACTGAAGATAACCAATACCGGAATAAAGATCATCAAACCGAGCATTTTCGGAAGGATCAGGAAGTTGGCTGAATTAACACCCATGATTTCCATGGCGTCTATCTGCTCGGTGACTCGCATGGTTCCGATCTCGGAGGCGATATTACTGCCTACTTTACCCGCTAGGATTAGTGCCATGATAGAGGAAGAGAATTCCAGCAAGATAATCTCACGGGTGGTATAGCCGATCGTAAACTTAGGAATCAAGGGGGAACTGATATTCAAGGAGATCTGGATGGCGATAACCGTACCGATAAAGACCGAGATGATTATGACAATCCAAAGAGAATCCACGCCTAGCTTGTATATCTCTTTGATCAATTGCTTAAAGAACATACTCCACCGGTCTGGAAGTGTTATACTCTTCATCATCAGTAGGGTATACTCACCCATTCTGTGTAATGCTTTATTCATTTTTATCTTGATAAATTTCTGATTTCAATTTGCAAAGATAGCGTAAAATCCACTAATAACCATATAACATCTTAGAAACAAGATTGGTTTTATTTGTAAATCCTATGGTATTAAAGTTTGCCACATCCCTCTTTTTTAACTATGTTTGTTTTCTTAAATACTAAAAAATACTTTTATGAAGCGAATTCTTTTAGGAGTGATCGGCTTGCTGTGTTTATGTGTGGCTTGCCTGCGGAAGGATCTTTCTTTTAAGCCGGGGGAAGTTTGGCCGGATGATAAAGGGGTACATATAAACGCTCATGGTGGCGGTATTCTACGGGTTGGGGATACTTATTATTGGTTTGGTGAACATAAAACGGAGGGCTCGGCTGGAAATCTGGCTCAAGTAGGCGTTCATTGCTATTCGTCGAAAGATTTATATAATTGGAAAGACGAGGGAATCGCCTTATCGGTCGTGCCGGATGATACGACGAGCCATATTGTTAAGGGATGCGTGTTGGAGCGTCCGAAAGTGATTTATAATAAAAAGAATGATCAATATGTAATGTGGTTTCATTTAGAGCCGAGAGGTGCTGGCTATTCGGGAGCATTGAGTGGAGTGGCTGTCAGTAAAAACGTGGCGGGGCCTTACTCGTTCGTAAACGCTTTCCGTCCGAATGCCGGTTTTTGGCCGGTTAATGTACAGGAACTACATAAGCAACCTTGTACGCTTTCCGCAGATCTACGTTTTAGCGGTGGAGAGTTACCTGCCCATCCGGATAGCTTGAATTTATTGGGGCGTGACCAAATCTCCGGACAAATGGCTAGGGATATGAACCTTTTCGTGGATGACGATGGCATCGCTTATCATATTTATTCCTCGGAAGAGAATAGTACCTTGCATATATCGCAGCTGACCGATGATTATACGAGTTATTCCGGTAAGTACGCCCGTTTCTTCCCGGGGCGTTTCATGGAAGCTCCAGCCTTGTTCAAACAGAAGGGGAAATATTATTTGATTATGTCCGGCTGTACGGGCTGGGCTCCGAATGCGGGACGATCGGCGGTCGCTTCCTCGATTTGGGGACCTTGGAAGGAATTGGAAAATCCGTTTAGGGGAGAGAACTCGGAGGTGTCGTTTTATTCTCAGAGCACGTACGTATTGCCTGTACCCGGCCATGCGGATCGCTTTATTTATATGGGAGATCGTTGGACTCCGGAGAACGCTATAGACGGACGTTATATCTGGCTTCCTATCCGATTCGAGGGGGAGCAACCCGTGATCGAGTGGCGATCTGAGTGGAATTATTAAATTCTCTTATCGCTTTTTTGCGAATGTATGTGATGTAGATCTGCGGATTATCACGTACATTCGCGTTAAATTTTTAAGTAGCTTATGTCAGACGAACAACGAATGGTGCTCCGTACGGAGGACTTGGTAAAGAAATATAGGACTCGTACGGTCGTGAATCATGTATCGATTAACGTGAAACAGGGGGAGATCGTTGGTTTGCTTGGTCCGAACGGAGCGGGAAAGACGACCACCTTTTATATGACAGTAGGTTTGGTCACTCCTAACGAGGGTAAGATCTTCTTGAATGACATGGAGATTACGAAATTCCCGGTCTATAAGCGGGCTCGCAACGGCATTGGCTATCTGGCGCAAGAGGCTTCGATTTTCCGAAAAATGACGGTGGAAGATAATATCCGCTCGGTCTTGGAGATGACGGGACGTAGCATTGAGTACCAAAAAGAGAAACTGGAAAGCTTGATTTCAGAGTTCGGTTTGAATAAGGTTCGTAAAAACTTGGGAGACCAGCTTTCGGGTGGAGAGCGGCGTCGTGCGGAGATTGCCCGCTGTCTGGCGATCGATCCGAAGTTCATTATGTTGGATGAGCCTTTCGCCGGTGTAGACCCGATCGCCGTACAAGATATCCAGACAATCGTGGCTCGCTTGAAACATAAGAATATCGGAATCTTGATTACCGACCACAATGTGTACGAGACATTGAGTATTTGTGACCGGGCCTATCTCCTGTTCGAGGGAAAAGTCCTTTTCCAAGGAACCGCCGAACAACTAGCCGAGAACGAGATCGTGCGCGAGAAATATTTGGGAAAAGACTTTGTGCTGCGTAAGAAAGACTTATAGCAGTCGTTTCAATCGCCTGTTTACCAGTATGAACAGCAGGAAAGATAAGGCGGCGATAAGACAAAAGTCCAAAAGATGCTCGGCGGGAATATCGCCTGTGATAAACTCGTTATCCTTGAGACGACTGTCCGACATCCCTATTACGGCGAAAGCATTATTGACAAAGTGGGCGAACACCGGTATCCAGATGCTCTTGCTCCAATAGAGTAGATAGCCGAAATAGGCTCCGAGTATCATCCGGGGCAAGAATCCGTAAAATTGTAAATGGAAGGCGCTAAATAGTATGGCGGCGACCCATATGATCGTATGAGGGTTGGAGGTCCATTTCCCGATCACTCGTTGCAAGGCTCCTCTGAACAGGAACTCCTCGGTTATCCCGGCCGTAACGGCGATAACGATAAGGTTGGCCAGGATTACCCAAACGCTATCGCTGGATAACAGGATCGTCGTCAGTTGTTCGGCGAGGGTTTCTTGCGCCCGCATCCATTCCTCGATAGGAGCCATAAACGCGGGTAACTCCATCTGCTTGTTGAGCAATCCTAGCAAATTGATAACCGGAGAAAATAAGAACACGCAAACTAAGGTGAGAATCCAGATCCTGCCGTCTGTGATTTTCTTGACTGATAGATAATGGCGGGGATTGTCACTACATATCCAAGCCATGGCGATAGATGGTAGCAAAAAGGTACAGATCGCCGAGATGAACTGAATGAGCCTCATTAAATTAGCGTCTTGGGTTATATCAGCCTGTAAACCGTGGGTCGCAAGTAATAAGCCCGTGGATATAATAGATGATAAAATGGCTCCAGCCAATAAGAATAGCAAGAGGATCAAAAGTTGGATTATCGCCGGACGGGTAGCATATATTCCTTTTATTCTCATAATGATTCATTCAAAGGGTAAATAATTGCCGCCAAATATAAACAAAAGAATAAAAACAGATCAAAATTTGCACGATTAAAAGAATAAGTCTAATTTTGCGACCTAAAATTCGATACGACTATTAATTAAATAAATCATTCAGAATGAACGTTTCGCTTAAAAACAATGATGCCGTAAGCGGTATCGTGAAATTAGAAATAGTGAAAGCTGACTATGCTGATCAGGTAGACAAGAGCCTGCGTAGCCTTCGTCAGAAAGCCAATGTACCGGGTTTCCGTAAGGGCATGGTTCCTATGGGCATGGTTAAAAAAATGTACGGAAAGCACGTGCTGGTAGAGGAGATAAACAAATTAGTTTCTGAGAATCTGTTCAAGTATATCCGTGAGAACGATTTGCATATCTTAGGCGAGCCGATGCCTAACGAGACTGAGCAAAAGCCGTTGGATTTCGATAAGGAAGAGGATTTCGAATTCTGTTTTGACGTGGCTTTGGCTCCGGAGATCAATATCGAGTTGAGCAAGAACGATAAACTTCCGTTCTATCAAGTCGCTATCGATGAAGAAATGCTAAATAACCAAGTAAACGCTTATCGCTCAAACTTCGGTTCTTACGACAAGGTAGACGAGGTTGAGGAAAAAGATATGGTAAAAGGTACGGTAGCCGAGCTTGAGAATGGTGCCCCGAAAGAAGGTGGTATCGTTGTTGAGGATGCTGTCTTGATGCCTATGTATATCAAGGATGAGGAAGAAAAAGCTAAATTTATCGGTGCTAAAGTAAATGCCGTAGTGGTATTCAACCCGAATAAGGCTTACGAGGGTGCTGAGGCAGAGATCGCTTCTTTCTTGAAGATCGATAAAGAGAAAGTGGCTGAGACTACAGGCGACTTTAGCTTTGAGATCAAGGAGATCACCCGTCATAAAGACGCAGAGATGAACCAAGAGTTGTTCGACAAGGTATTTGGCGAGAACGTGGTTACCAGCGAGGAAGAATTCAAGAACAAGATCAAGGAAGCTTTGGCAGAGCAATTCGCTCCTCAGAGTGACTTCAAGTTCTTGACGGATACTCGTGATATGTTGGTTGAGAGAGCTGGCGAGTTGAATTTCGCTGACGATTTATTGAAACGTTGGTTGCTTGCCGCTAACGAGAAGAATACGAAAGAGAAGATCGACGAGGACTTCCCTCAGATCCTTCAGGATTTGAAATATCAGTTGATCAAGGAGAACTTGGTTAAGAAGAACGGCTTGAAGGTTGAGGACGCTGACATCGAGAACTTCGCTAAACGTGTGGCTAAGGCTCAGTTCGCTCAATACGGCATGTTGTCTGTACCTGAGGACGTACTTGACAACTACGCTAAAGACATGTTGAAAAATAAGCAAACACTTCAGAACATCATCGACCGTGCGGTTGAGGAGAAATTGGCTGCTTGGTTGAAAGAGCAAGTGGAACTTGATGTTAAGGAGGTAACCGCTGACGAGTTCAACAAACTTTTTGAATAAAAAGATCTTTACTCGGCCTCTTAGGAGGTTGTTTTATATCAAAAAAGGGATTTCTCTCTAAAAATATCTTAGCGGATAGCGAAATAAATTGTTTCTTTCAGAAATTTATTTATAACTTTGTTTTTCCGTTAAGTCACAGAGGGAAATCCCTTTTTACGTCTTCTCGGTAAATAAAAGATAGGAGAAAATATGGAAGATTTTAGAAAGTATGCTACAAAGCATTTAGGTATGAGTGGTACGGCTCTGGATAGTTATATGAACATCTCCAGTAGCTATATCTCCCCGACAATTATAGAGGAACGACAGCTGAATGTCGCTCAAATGGATGTCTTCTCTCGGTTGATGATGGACCGTATTATTTTCTTGGGCACGCAAGTGGATGATTATACCGCTAACGTGATTCAAGCGCAGTTGTTGTATCTGGATTCCAGTGATCCCGGAAAGGATATCTCTATTTATATCAATTCGCCGGGTGGCTCTGTATATGCGGGCTACGGCATTTATGACACGATGCAGTTTATCTCCAGCGACGTATCTACGATTTGTACGGGTATGGCCGCCTCTATGGCGTCTGTCTTATTGGTGGCGGGAACCAAGGGAAAACGTTTCGGCTTGAAGCACTCCCGTGTAATGATCCATCAACCGCTTGGCGGCGTACAAGGACAGGCTTCAGACATCGAGATTACCGCTCGCGAGATCTTGAAGGTTAAGAAAGAACTGTACACCATAATCTCGGATCATTCAGGTAGACCCTATGAGGAGATCGAGCGCGATGGCGACCGTGATTTCTGGATGACCGCGGAGGAAGCGAAAAAGTATGGCATGATCGACGATGTTTTAACACGTAAATAACAAAAACAACAATAAGAAACTATGGCCAAAACAACAGGCGATACATGTACGTTTTGCGGCAGGAGTAGCCGTGATGTTAATTTGCTTATCAATGGGATCTCTGGTTGTATTTGCGATGATTGTGCCCGGCAGGCGTATGAGATCGTAAAGGAGCAGACAGGAGGTAAGAAAACTTCTTTTGGTTTGAAGCAGAAAGATCTGCCTAAACCGGAAGATATCAAGACTTTCTTGGATCAGTACGTGATCGGGCAGGATGACGCGAAGCGTTATCTGTCGGTATCGGTGTACAACCATTACAAGCGTTTACTTCAAAAGGTTACCGCCGATGATGTAGAGATTGAGAAATCTAATATTATCATGGTGGGCGCTACCGGTACGGGCAAGACTTTGTTAGCCCGTACGATCGCTAAGTTATTGCATGTCCCGTTCGCTATCGTGGACGCTACGGTACTTACCGAGGCAGGTTACGTGGGGGAGGATATTGAGAGTATCTTGACCCGGCTATTGCAAGCGGCGGATTATGATGTGGAGGCGGCCCAACGGGGTATCGTCTTCATCGATGAGATCGATAAGATCGCACGTAAGAGCGATAATCCGTCTATCACTCGGGATGTCAGCGGTGAGGGTGTACAGCAAGGTTTGCTGAAACTTCTAGAAGGATCGATCGTGAATGTGCCTCCTCAGGGGGGACGTAAGCATCCGGAGCAAAAGATGATTGCGGTGGATACGAAGAATATCCTGTTCGTTTGCGGTGGTGCTTTCGATGGAATCGAGAAGAAGATCGCTCAACGCTTAAATACCCGTGTGGTCGGTTATTCGGCTAGTTTGGATACGGCTACCGTAGACCGGAATAATTTACTGAAATACATCACCCCGACTGATTTGAAGTCGTTTGGCTTGATCCCGGAGATTATCGGTCGTTTACCTATCCTCACGTATCTGAATCCGCTGGATCGTGATACGCTTCGTAACATCTTGACCGAGCCGAAGAACTCCATTATCAAGCAATACGTCAAATTGTTCGAGATGGATGGCATTAAGCTGACGTTCGATGAGAAAGTCTATGAGTTTATCGTGGATAAGGCGCTTGAGTTTAAGCTGGGTGCCCGTGGGTTACGTTCAATCGTAGAAGCCGTGATGATGGACGCTATGTACAGTATGCCATCTCAAAAAGTAAAGGAACTCCATGTAACGTTGGAGTATGCGAAAGAGAAATTTGAAAAATCGGACGTGAACCGTTTACAGGTCGCGTAAACGTAGGCGGTTTACTATAAATAATACGAAGTATGGCAAAGAAGGATCATTTAACAGAAGAGCTAAATCGGCACTTTGGCTTCGGTACCTTTAAGGGGAACCAGAAGGCTATTATTGAGAACGTGCTGGCCGGGAAGGATACTTTTGTATTAATGCCGACGGGGGGAGGTAAATCTCTTTGTTATCAATTACCATCCATACTAATGGAAGGAACCGCGATCGTGATATCTCCGTTGATCGCTTTGATGAAGAATCAGGTGGACGCGATGCGGAATTTCAGTGAGGAAGATGGGGTCGCCCATTTTATCAATTCCTCTTTGAATAAGTCGGCTATCGACCAGGTGAAATCGGATATATTATCAGGACGTACCAAGTTGCTGTATGTAGCACCGGAGTCCTTGACCAAGGAAGAGAACGTGGATTTTCTGCGTCAGGTAAAGATCTCTTTCTATGCGGTGGACGAGGCGCATTGTATCTCGGAATGGGGACATGATTTCCGTCCGGAATATCGAAGAATCCGTCCGATTATCAATGAGATCGGTAAACGTCCGTTAATCGCTCTGACCGCTACCGCTACACCTAAGGTGCAGCACGATATCCAGAAGAATCTGGGTATGATAGACGCTACAGTCTTTAAATCATCCTTCAACCGCTCTAATTTGTATTATGAGGTTCGTCCGAAAGGAACGAATATAGACCGCGAGATCATTAAGTATATTAAAGCCAACGAGGGTAAATCGGGTATCGTATATTGTTTGAGCCGTAAAAAGGTGGAGGAATTTGCCGACATCTTGAAAGCCAACGGGATAAAGGCGTTGCCTTACCATGCGGGAATGGATTCGCAAGTACGTTCCGCCAATCAGGATGCCTTCCTGATGGAACAGGCGGATGTGATCGTGGCTACGATCGCTTTCGGTATGGGTATCGACAAGCCGGATGTCCGTTATGTGATTCATTACGATATCCCGAAGAGCCTAGAAGGTTATTACCAGGAAACCGGTCGTGCCGGTAGGGATGGCGGAGAAGGCCAATGTATCGCTTTCTATGCTTATAAGGACTTGCAAAAATTGGAGAAATTCATGCAAGGAAAGCCCGTGGCCGAACAGGAAATCGGCAAACAGTTGCTTTTAGAGACTGCAGCCTATGCCGAGACTTCCGTCTGCCGGAGAAAAGTGCTATTGCATTATTTCGGTGAGGAATACCTGGAAGATAATTGTGGTAATTGTGATAATTGTTTGAACCCAAAGAAGCAGGTGGAAGCGAAGGAATTGTTAAGCGCGGTACTGGAGGTTATCAGTACGTTGAAAGAAAAGTTTAAGGCAGATTATATCGTAAATATTTTGGTAGGTAACGAAACCTCCGAAATCCAAAATTACAAGCACAATGAATTAGAGGTCTTCGGTTCCGGACAGGACGAGGATGATAAAACTTGGAACGCCGTTATTCGTCAGGCTTTAATCGCTGGCTATTTAGCGAAGGATATTGAGAATTATGGTTTGCTGAAAATCACGGAAAAAGGTAAGGAGTTCATGAAGAAGCCGGTATCGTTCAAGATTACCGAGGACAATGAATTCGAGGAAGAGGAAGAGGAAGTTCCGGTTCGTGGGGGCGCCTCTTGTGCGGTAGACCCGGTTCTTTATTCCATGATGAAGGATTTGCGTAAGAAATTATCCAAGCGGTTGGAAGTTCCGCCTTTCGTGATTTTCCAAGATCCCTCTTTGGAGGCTATGGCTACTACTTATCCGATCACGTTGGACGAGTTGCAGAATATCCCGGGAGTGGGCGCTGGTAAGGCGAAACGTTATGGCAAGGAGTTCATTGAGTTGATCAAGAAACATGTAGAGGAGAACGAGATTGAGCGTCCGGAGGATTTGCGCGTACGTACGGTCGCTAATAAGTCCAAGTTGAAGGTCTCAATCATTCAGCGGATCGACCGTAAGGTGGCGCTGGACGAGATCGCGTTGACTAACGGACTTGAGTTCACCGAGCTTTTGGATGAGATCGAGGCGATCGTATATTCCGGTACACGTATCAATATCGATTATTTCTTGAATGATGTGATGGATGAGGATCATATCGAGGATATTTACGAGTATTTCAAGGATTCGGAGACCGACGGTCTGGAAGACGCCATTGAGGAATTAGGCGGTGACTATACGGAAGAGGAGATTCGCTTGGTCCGTATCAAGTTCTTGTCTGAAATGGCAAACTAATGGGAGGGTGGCCCGGTTCCACTCTAAAGAAAAAACAAATAAAGAAGCTTATTGTTCCTTCCGAAAGAGATTTATTTTTCCTTCGGAAGGAATTTTGTTTTCGTTCGGATGAAAGTTTATTTTCTTCCGAATCGAATTTTTAATTTCTCCCGTATCGATTTATTGCGTGAAAAGTCGTATATTTGCGCGCAATAATTTTTAAAGCATAAGTTCTATGTCATTTATTGCAGACAGGGTAGTTATGGATGGGTTAACGTTTGACGATGTATTGTTAATCCCAGCTTATTCGGAAGTTCTTCCTCGTAATGTCGATCTCACGACAAAGTTTTCACGTAATATCACATTGAATATACCGATGGTGTCGGCCGCTATGGATACGGTTACCGAGGCCAAGTTGGCTATCGCTATCGCCCGTGAGGGAGGTATTGGTGTGATTCATAAAAACATGACGATCGCCGAGCAGGCAAAGCAGGTCCAGACCGTTAAACGTGCGGAGAATGGAATGATCTATGATCCGGTGACTATCACGAAGGGCAAGCGTGTGGCGGATGCCTTGGCAATGATGGCTGAATATAAGATTGGCGGTATTCCCGTGGTGGATGAAGGCGGGTATTTGGTAGGTATCGTGACAAACCGTGACTTGCGTTTCGAGAAGGACATGAACCGTTCTATCGACGAGGTGATGACGAAAGAGAATTTGGTCGTAACCGGACAATCTACGGATATGGAGGCCGCCGCTCAGATCCTTCAGGAACATAAGATCGAGAAGTTACCGGTGGTCGATAGCCATAATAAGTTGATCGGCTTGATTACCTATAAAGATATAACGAAAGCGAAAGATAAACCGAAGGCTTGCAAGGATTCGAAAGGTCGTTTGCGTGTAGCTGCCGGTGTAGGCGTTACGTTCAATACCTTCGAGCGTGTAGCCGCTTTGGTGGATGCCGGGGTGGATGCTTTGGTGATCGACACGGCACATGGTCACTCAAAAGGTGTGGTGGATGTCTTGAAACAGATTAAGGCGCAATATCCGCATATTGATTGTGTGGTCGGTAATATCGCTACGGGCGAGGCTGCTAAATATTTAGTGGAAGCCGGGGCGGACGCCGTGAAGGTAGGTATCGGTCCGGGTTCGATTTGTACAACTCGTGTGATCGCTGGTGTGGGTGTTCCCCAGTTGTCGGCTATTTACGATGTGGCGAAGGCGTTGGAAGGAACTGGTGTGCCTTTGATCGCCGACGGTGGCTTGCGTTACTCCGGTGATATCGTGAAGGCGATCGCCGCTGGTGGATCTTCCGTGATGATGGGATCTCTGTTGGCGGGTGTAGAGGAGTCGCCGGGCGATACGATTATCTTCAATGGCCGAAAGTTTAAGTCTTACCGTGGAATGGGGTCGTTGGAAGCTATGCAAAAGGGGTCCAAGGATCGGTATTTCCAAGATGTGGAGGACGACGTGAAGAAGCTGGTTCCGGAGGGAATCGCTGCCCGTGTTCCGTTTAAGGGTTCTTTGTATGAGGTCATTTACCAAATGGTAGGTGGTTTACGTGCGGGAATGGGTTATTGCGGGGCTCATAATATCGAGGAGTTGCATAAAGCTCGTTTTACTCGAATCACCAACGCAGGTGTGCAAGAGAGCCATCCGCATGACGTAGCGATCACGCAAGAGGCTCCGAATTATAGCCGCGGTGAATAGTAATACAAGTTTTACGTTTTATAAAAAACACTAATTTAATGGGATAGCATACTTTTCTTGTCGGCTCTCCGTTAGATTAGTGTTATTTTTGTAATGTATATTCGTGCTATGGTAAAAGAATTTTTGATGAAAAAGTTACTTATTTCATTAGGGGTATTCGCTTGTGTGACAGTTAACGCTCAAACCGCATCCGATTCGGTCGTTATGACGGTCGCTGGAAAACAAGTGCCTTTATCTGAATTTATTTTTATCGCGGAGAAGAATGGAGAGGTGGATTTATCGAATACAAAGTCCGTCAAAAACTATGTCGAGCTATTTAAAAATTTTAAGCTAAAAGTAGCGGAGGCGGAATCTTTAGGGATCGACCAGACATCCTCATTCAAAAGTGAGCTGGATGGATACCGGGCTCAGTTGATCGATAGCTATATGTCGGATAAGGAGGGTGAGAAAGCGGCTGCCCGTGCGGTATATGACCGTGGGGATCACTCGGTAGAGTTGACCCACATCTTATTCCGTTTGCCGGAGAAGACGGTCTCCAAAGATACGGTAGCTGTATATCAAGAAGCCATGCGAGTATACGAACGTCTCCAGAAAGGAGAGGATATGGAAACAGTCGGAAAAGCTTTGGCCGAGAAGGATAAGGAGCATGTCGCTTGCGAATATGTACGTTGCTTGCTCCCGATGCAATCCCTAAAAGTGTTTGAGGATGCCGCCTATTCCTTGCCGATTGGCGTGGTGTCTGAACCGGTTCGCACGAAATTAGGATTTCATTTGATAAAAGTCCATAGTCGTAAACCCAATCCGGGGCGGATACATGTCGCTCATATCTTGATCGCCTTCCCGAAAGATTCCGCTATTCAGGACTCATCGGCTTTTCTGGCAAAAGCGCAAGCTATCTATAAGCAAGTACAAGAGGGAGCTGATTTTGGCGAGTTAGCGAAAGAATATTCTGGGGATGCTGCTTCCGCTAAGAAAGAGGGAGTATTACCTTGGTTTGGGGTAGGCGAGATGGTCCAGCCTTTTGAGCAAGCCGCTTTTGCGTTGAGCAAGCCGGGTGATTTATCCGAGGTGGTGGAAACTCGTTTTGGTTACCATATCATTAAGTTGATCGATAAGAAGGGACGCCCTTCGTTTGAGGAAGAGGAAAAAGCTTTGTCGAGACGTATGGGGCAGGGTGAACGTAACTTCGAGTTATATAAAGCTTTCGACGATCGTATGAAAAAAGAATACGGATACGTTTTCTATCCGGAAGCCTATGCGGAGCTGCAAGCGTTATGTAATGATTGTTTCCCCACGGACGAGGCGTTTTATGAGAAAGCGAAGGATATGAACAAGACGCTTATGCAATTGGATGGAAAGGATTTCCCGCAAGCGGAGTTCGCTTATTATATCCAACGTTGTCCGTTCTCGACAAAAACGTATGCGGGTGATTTTATGCAAGAGATCTATGATTTGTTTATCCGCGATATCGTAACGACCGCCGAGCGTAAGAATCTGGAGACAAAACATCCGGAGATCCCTCATTTGATGCAGGAGTACCGGGATGGGATTCTGTTGTTTGAGGTCAGCAACCGGGAGATCTGGAGCAAACCCTCCGCCCAGCAGAAGGTGTTGGAAGCGAAGTGGATTGCGGATTTGAATAAAAAATATCCGGTGACTGTCAACTGGAAATTATTGAAGAAACTAAAGAAATAAAATAAAGATAGATATGAGGATAGTCTTCATGTTCCTAACGTTCGTTGTGTTGTTGGGTGCCTGTAAAGGTTCTCAGCCAGCTGATACTACGGATGTCTTGGTTAGCGTGAAAGGACGTACCCTAAATCGTTCGGAGGTGAATAAGCTAATACCCCGGGGGATTTCCTCCGCAGATAGTCTGTTGCTGGCCGAGGGCTTTACCAAGAAATGGGTAAAGGATGTATTGGTGTACGATGTGGCTTTGCGTAACTTAGGGGATGAGAAAGAGGAGGTCGATAAATTGGTAGAGGAGTACAGGCGTTCCTTGGTTCGTTACCGTTATCAGGAACGATTGGTGGAGGAGAAGCTGAAAACTGATATCCGGGAAAGTGATAAATTAAACTATTACGAGGAAAACCAGAAAAAGTTTATCTTGGATAAAGGCTTGATCAAGGGATTATTCTTGAAAATCCCGGTTGATGCCCCGGGACTTACCGATGTCAAAAAGTGGTACAAATCCACAGATGTGGCCTCTTTAGAAAAAATTGAGAAGTATAGTGTGCAAAATGCCACGATTTATGAGTACTTTTACGACAAATGGGTTGATTTCGATGAGGTAATGGATAATATACCGATCCATGTGTCGAATCCGAATGCGTTTCTGAAGGCGAATAAGTATGTTGAGGTGGCGGATAGCAGTTATTGTTATCTGTTGAATATCAAGGAATATTTACCTTCCGGCAGTGTGGAGCCATATGATTATGCCAGTTCGCACGTCACGGAAATGCTGGTCAACCAACGAAAAGTTGAATTCTTGAAAAAATTTGAAGACGAGTTATATAACGATGCGATCCGGAGCGGTGACGTGGAATTCCATTCCGAGCCGTGATCTCTAATTTTATAAATGGGTAGACATGATGAAAAAGATTTTAAGTGTATTCTTTCTTGCCTGTTGTTCTTGCATTGTAATGGCGCAAGACAATGTGATCGATGAAATTGTGTGGGTGGTAGGAGATGACGCTATTTTACGTTCGGATATTGAGACGCAGCGTTTGTATAATCAAAACGAGGGGGTCCGTTTGGATGGCGACCCGTATTGCGTGATCCCGGAGCAGATGGCGATACAGAAACTATATCTGAATCAAGCTAAGATCGATAGTATTACCGTGAACGAGAACCAAGTGATCCAGAGCGTGGATCAATGGATGAACATGGCTGTGAACCAAATCGGGTCTCGCGAGAAATTGGAGGAATATTTCGGTAAGAAATTTTCCCAGATCAAGGATGAGCGTAAGGAGATGGTGCGGGAGCAGCAGGTAGTGCAACAGATGCAGCATCAATTGATCGGCGAGATCAAGCTGACACCTTCCGAGGTGCGTAAATATTTCAGCCAGTTGTCTCAGGATAGCCTGCCGAACATCCCTACGACTGTAGAGGTGCAAATCGTTACCTTGGAACCGAAGATTCCGTTTGAGGAAACAGACGCCATCAAGGCCCGCTTACGTGATTTCACGGAGCAAGTTAATTCCGGTAAGATGGAATTCTCTACGTTGGCTCGTTTGTACTCGGAAGATCCGGGTTCGGCGTCTCGAGGAGGGGAGTTAGGTTTCATGAGCAAGACACAGCTGTTGCCGGAGTTCGCGAACGTTGCGTTCAACTTGAAAGACCCGAAACGTGTCTCCCAGATCGTACAGACGGAGTATGGTTACCATATCATCCAATTGATCGAGAAGCGTGGAGACCGTATCAACTGCCGCCATATCTTATTGAAACCGAAGGTTTCCGATAAGGAGTTGGCGGATGCTACCACTCGTCTGGATTCATTGTACAATGATTTGCAGGCGAATAAGTTCACGTTTGAGGAAGCCGCTACATTCGTCTCTTATGACAAGGATACACGTAATAATAAGGGTTTGATGGTAAACCAAGATTACGAGAGCAGCAATATGGGAACCCCTAAGTTCGAGATGCAAGAACTTCCGCAGGAAATCGGTAAGGTGGTATATGGCATGAAAGTCGGAGAGATCTCCAAGCCTTTTACCATGTTGACGAACAAGCAGAAAGAGGTAGTAGCTATTGTTAAGCTGAAAGCTCGGACGGAAGGACATAAGGCGAATTTGGCCGATGACTTCCAAGCTTTGAAAGCGATCGTAGAGGCTAAGAAACGTGAGGAATTATTGAACGACTGGATCACGAAGAAACAAAAATCAACCTACGTGCGTATTAGTGACGGTTGGAGGAATTGTGATTTCAAATATCCGGGTTGGATTAAGGAATGAGACTAATTAACAGGTTATTTCTAGCGCTCTTATCGTGTGCTTTATCGGTTGGCGTATTTGCGCAAACGCAAGATAGCACGGTGGTAGCCGCCAAAGATAGTGTCGCTCCCAAGAAGACGAAGGTCTTTTTGGAGCATGCGAATACGCTTTCGTTCGATAAGGAGAGGAACGCCGAGGCTCAAGTACTGAATGGTGATGTTTGTTTTCGCCATGATAGTTCGTATATGTATTGCGATAGCGCATATTTCTTTGAGCAGACCAATTCCTTGGAAGCGTTTAGTAATGTCCGGATGGAACAAGGGGATACCTTGTTCGTGTATGGAAATTACCTGTTTTACGATGGAAATACCCAGATCGCTTATTTGCGGGAGAATGTCCGCATGGAGAATGGGCAGGTTACCCTGTTTACGGATAGCTTGAACTATGAGCGAATCCCGGATATCGGATATTATTTCGACGGAGGTCTGATTGTCGATTCCTTGAATCAGCTCTCTTCTTTTTATGGGCAATATTCGCCTAGTACGAAATTGGCTATCTTCAATGATAGCGTCCGTCTGGAGAATGAGCAATTCACGTTGTATTCCGATACCTTGCATTATAATACGGACTCGAAGATCGCCACGATCCTCGGACCATCCATAATCGTCTCGGATAGCGGCACGATCTATTCTTCCAGAGGTTGGTACGATACCGTGAATAATACCTCTTTGCTATTGGATCGTTCTCAGGTGGTTTCCGGCGACCGTATCTTGACGGGCGACTCTATCGCCTACAACCGGGAACTGGGTTTTGGGGAAGCGTTCGGTAATATGAGTCTGCAAGACACGGCGCAGCATGTCATGCTGGAAGGCCAATATGGCTTTTACAATGAGAAGAGCGAGTATGCTTTCGCTACGGATAGCGCCCGTTTCTTGGAATTCAGCCAAGGGGATACATTGTTTCTGCATGGTGATACCTTGAAGATGACTACGGTGGACTCCCTTTACCGGGAAGTAAAAGCTTATTACGGCGTCCGTTTCTATCGGACGGATATGCAAGGTGTTTGCGATTCGATGCAGTTTAATACAAGAGACTCTATATTATATATGTATACGGACCCTATCGTTTGGAATGAACAGTATCAGATCTATGGGGATACGATCTTGATATTTATGAATGATAGCTCGATCGATTTCGCTCACGTGAAGCAATTCGCTTTCGCAATACAGCAAATCGATTCTACCGCATTCAATCAATTAAAGGGAAATGACTTGAAGGCTTATTTCGAGGGACAGGTCGTGAATCAGATCGATGTGTCGGGCAACGCCGAATCTATATTTTTCCCCTTGGAGAAGGACGGTTCGATGGTCGGCATGAACGAGACCAAAAGCGGTTTCCTTACGATCTGGCTAAAAGACAATAAGTTGGATAAACTGAAAATCTGGCCGACTCCAACAGGTGCGATGACCCCTATTCCTGATTTGAAGCCCGACCAGAAATACTTGAAAGACTTTTATTGGTTTGATTATATCCGTCCTAAAGACAAGGATGATATTTATCAGGTCGTGAAAAGAAAAGCTCAAGATGCTCCGAAAAGAAGCAATAAATTCGTACATTAGCGTCGTATTCATAATTAATAGGTAAAGCTATGGCACTTTTCTCGTTTTATAACATGCGCAAGCCGCGTCAATTTGATCATAAGCCTATTTATTGGGACCCCCATAAGGAAGCCTTGGAGGAACGTATAAGCAAGGTCAAACGTGAAATGGGTGTAGAGGAGCCGTTGGAGGAATATAAGCCGCATATCAAGGGAACTTTCATTGAAGGTACCTCGCATCTGAAGAAAAGCGTGGGGCGAGGCGAGGATTCCCGGGCTCGTAGGTATAAGAATGTGAAACTGGCGGTGGCCTTGGCGGTCTTGGCTGCTTTCTTTTGGTATTTGTTCTGGTAATGAGCGATATCATTCATTTACTTCCGGACCATATCGCCAATCAAATTGCGGCGGGAGAGGTGATTCAACGTCCGGCCTCTGTCGTTAAAGAGTTGGTCGAGAATGCGGTGGACGCTGGCGCTTCCAATATCCAAGTGAACATTAAGGATGCGGGTAAGACATTGATACAGGTGATCGATGACGGGAAAGGTATGTCCGAGACGGATGCTCGCATGGCTTTTGAGCGGCACGCTACTTCTAAGATTTCTACGGCCGAGGATTTATTCTCTTTGCATACGATGGGTTTCCGAGGTGAGGCATTGGCCTCTATCGCCGCTGTCGCCCATATAGAGTTGCGTACCCGGGCTAGAGGGACCGAGCTTGGCACTTGCCTATCCATCGCGGGTTCCAATCTGGAGAGTATCGAGCCGGAGGCTTGTAACGAGGGAAGTATCTTCTCGGTAAAGAATCTTTTCTTTAATGTTCCCGCCCGCCGGAAATTCTTGAAGTCGAATGAGACGGAATTCCGGAATATCATCAATGAGTTCGAGCGAATCGCCTTGGTGAATCCGCAGGTGGGTATGTCTCTTTATCATAATGATGCGGAGATATTCAATCTGCCCGAGTCGGGGTTACGTCAGCGCATCATTAATATATATGGTAAGAGTTTAAACCAGAAGTTGCTCTCTCTGGATGCCCAAAGTTCCATGGTGACTATTTCCGGTTTCGTGGGGCGTCCGGACTCGGCGAAGAAGCGAGGGGCATTGCAGTTTTTTTTTGTGAATGGTCGTTATATGAAGCATCCTTATTTCCATAAGGCGATCATGCAGGCCTATGAGCAATTGATTCCTGCCGGGGATATGCCGAATTATTTTGTTTATTTCACGTTGGATCCCTCCTCGATCGATGTCAATATCCATCCGACAAAGACGGAGATTAAGTTTGAGAACGAGCAACCGATCTGGCAGATCTTGATGGCCGCTACCCGGGAGGCGTTGGCTAAATCGAGCGCTATCCCTACGATTGATTTCGATGTGGAGGACGCGATCGATATTCCTGTTTACAACCCGGTCAAGAAAAGTGAGCCTAGTACTTATAAGGCCCCGAAAGTGCAAGTGGATTCCAGTTATAATCCGTTTGACACTACTTCCTATAAAAAACCGGAATTCGATTGGTCTAAATTATATCAAGGGTTTGAGAACGACCGAGTGGCTGTCCAACGGGAGTCCGAGACTTTCGAGGATGCCCCGATCGAGGAATTGCCGGCCGAGGCTTCGGATCCGGAAAAACTGTTTACGGAGGTAAGCAATCCTTGCTATCAATATAAAGGGCGATATATCGTGACATCCTTGAAATCGGGTCTGGCGATTATTGACCAGCATCGTGCGCATGTGCGTATCTTGTTTGACCAATACCTGTCGAATATCCGTCAGCAACAAGGTGTATCCCAACAAGTCTTATTCCCGGAGATCGTAGAGTTTACCGCTGCCGAGGCGGCTGTACTGCCTTCCTTATTGGAGGATTTGTGCTTCGTCGGCTTTGATCTGAGCAATCTGGGAAATGACAATTACGCGATCAATGGCCTGCCCGCCGGTATAGAGAACCTTGATCCGGTAAATTTGGTAAAGGATATCGTGGACCGGGCGATCGAGACCGGATGCGCAGTGCATGAGAAAATCTGCGAGGCCATCGCCTTGTCTTTAGCCAAAGCCGCCGCTATCCGTCCCGGCAAATCCTTATCCTTGGAAGAGATGGATCATCTGATCGCCTCCCTGTTCTCTTGTTCGGACTCGAACCTGACCCCGGATGGAAAGACGATTATCTCCATGCTGACAGATGAGGAGCTGGAGAGAAGATTTAAGTGCTAGGGATGATTTCGATGACATAGGTTTCACGGCTGCATTTACATTTAGGTTTCCCGGACATGCGGCCCGGAAGCAGGCGTGGAACACATCTTCCTCGATCGGACGTTTATAGAAAGCCTCATTCGATCGCATGATCGCCTCCTCCTTTGCGGAGGTGAACCAATGGCGCTCTCCTTTTTGTAACTCGTTTTTCAGCTGGGCGTAGATTTGATCATGCTCGATACCTTCGCAATTAATCTTGCTTTGCACCTCCACGCATAGGAAACGGCGGCTTCCCGTGGGGTCGCTTAATAGGTTCTTCTGGTTCGTAGTGCCAATAAATGAGGCTAGGCGGGGTAGGGGGGGAATGCTTGGCGTGTGCCTTGCGTACGTTCATTCCGGCCATCTGCATCCAATTTTTCAGTAAAGCCATTTTACGGTCGGGCAACCGGTCGAACTCATCGAGGTTGATGAGTCCGAACAATCCAAGCTTCTGCTCCATTTGCGTCGAGGCGCTAAGGTCTACGCTATCCGTGTAATAGCGGACTAGCGAAGAAGGCATCAGCGACTTGCAAAAGGTAGACTTCTGACATCCTTGACGCTCGCTGACTAAAATGGGAGCCAAGCTATTTGCGTGCATTCGGTCCGAACCCATCCATTGCGAGGCCAAGGCGAGCATCCAGCGATGAAACCCCTCCACCCATAACGGTTCTGAGGAGACCCGTCGTGCCAGATCGCTTACCCGGTCTTTCCCGTCCCATTCGGGTAACCACTCCATATATTGCCGGAAAGGATGATACTCTTTTACTTCTTTTGAATATACGAAACGATTCACATCCCGATCCCTGCAATCGATCCCCGTCCGTCTTGCCTCCATGCAAATGCTATTTAGGTCACGTTGCGTCACCGGATAGAAGCGATCCGTTTCCAATTGTTTGTATCGATATTCAGTCTCCTCGCTCAACAAGTTGAAGTGGAATTCGATCCGTTCTTGGAGGAAAGTCTCCAGACTCTTTTGAAGGATAGAGTTGCTGTTGCTCGATCGTTTCGCTTTACCTTCGTTTGGGTGTGGTACGGTGATCGACCCGTCCGGTTTTAAGAAGCGAAGCCATAATTGGCCTAAAAAATCCAATACAGTTTTCATGACGCTATGTTTTAGAGGTTGTTTTTACTGTTTCATTTTGCGGATATAAGCTGTTAACTTGCGGTTTTCCAAATGTTTATATTGTCATTTGAAATAAAAGTAATCTGTGCGAAATACTAGGGAAAACTATTGTTTAAGTGGTATGGATGTAGTACCTTTGTTAAGTGCTTATAATCTTTTCACCTATGTGAAAAGAACGTATCACAATCATGAAACGATCGTTTCACATAGGTGAAAAGATCATATCACCCTTGTGAAATGACTAATAGCATACGATGTTTCGATGAATAACCTTTTAATCTCATACTAGATATATGGCAGCAAAATATGACTTTTACAAGACTCCGGTATCGAAGGACAGCACGAAGCGTCCTCGTTTTCACGCACGTATCGTATCATCCGGCACGATCGATACGGATGATCTGGCCAAACGTATCCATGGACGGTGTACCGTCACGCCGGCAGACGTAGCCGCCGTGCTTATCTCTTTAAGCGAGGTGACAGCGGAATATTTGCGTGAAGGAAAACGTGTACATATCGATGGGTTGGGGTATTTGCAAGTCACGTTGCAATGCCCGGCCGTACAATCCACGCACGAGATACGTGCGGAGTCCATCCGTTTCAAGTCCGTGGCTTTCCGTCCCGAGGTAGAGCTGAAAGATAGCTTGAAGACGATGACGCTGGAACGAGCCAAGTACAAATCCCATTCCCGCCAATTGGAGCCTGATCGTATCGACCAATTGCTCGCGAGTTATTTTGCCGAGCATGAATATATGACCCGTGTCGCCTTCCAGCGGCTTTGCGGCCTGACGAGCAGTACGGCCAGCCGCCGCCTGCATCAATTTGTCGAGGCGGGTAAATTGCGTGATATCGGCACCCGCCACCAGTCGCTTTACGTGCCAGTGAGGTAAATAGAGATAGTGAATGTTAAATATTAATAAATACGGCTAGGGCCTACCTTGCCAAACGGGAACAAATATGTACCTTTGCACCGTTTTTAGTGCGGAGTATACGAAAAAAACAGGCACAACTTATTGATTGTCCGAAAATAATGCGTAACTTTGCGGCTCGAAATAGGAAAAGATTAGATAAATAATAATAACACATTCAAAGTTTAAAAAAAGAAAGAAATGCCTACAATTCAGCAATTAGTTAGAAAAGGAAGGGAAACTTTGGTGGAGAAGGGTAAATCACCCGCATTGGACGCTTGTCCTCAAAGACGTGGCGTTTGCGTACGTGTTTACACTACGACTCCGAAGAAACCTAACTCTGCAATGCGTAAAGTAGCGAGAGTACGTTTGACAAATGGTAAGGAAGTTAACTCCTATATTCCGGGAGAAGGACACAACTTGCAAGAGCACTCTATCGTATTGGTACGTGGTGGTCGTGTAAAGGACCTTCCGGGTGTGCGTTATCACATCGTACGTGGTACGTTGGATACAGCGGGTGTTAACGGCCGTACGCAAAGACGTTCCAAATATGGAGCTAAGCGTCCGAAACCGGGTCAAGCAGCAGCTGCCGCAAAAGGTAAGAAGAAGTAATTAATTACATGCCTTCAAACTGAGATTTAAATTTAAGTATTAAAACAGGTTTGAGTTATTTGGATAGGCTATAAGGTTGAGTAAATGGTTCAGCGGAACCGTTGAAGACAAATTAAAGGCAACCAACGACAAGAACAAATTTTTGAAAACAAAATGAGAAAAGCAAAACCAAAGAAAAGACAGATCCTTCCGGATCCTGTTTTCGGTGATGTAAAGGTTACGAGATTCGTTAACCATTTGATGTATGATGGCAAGAAAAATACTGCCTTCGAAATTTTCTATTCCGCTTTGGAAACCGTTAAGGGCAAATTGCCTAACGAGGAAAAGTCCGCTCTCGAAATTTGGAAAGCTGCGCTTGATAACATTACTCCTCAAGTCGAAGTTAAGTCACGCCGTGTAGGTGGTGCTACATTCCAAGTCCCTACTGAAATCCGCCCGGATCGTAAAGAGTCAATTTCTATGAAGAACCTTATTATCTTCGCTCGTAAACGTGGAGGTAAGACTATGGCTGACAAGTTGTCTGCAGAGATTGTAGATGCTTTCAATAACCAAGGTGGCGCATTCAAAAGAAAAGAAGATATGCACCGTATGGCTGAGGCTAACCGTGCGTTCGCTCACTTCAGATTTTAATTTTTAAGGCAATAAAAAGAATATGGCAAACAACGATAAGCAATTGATGTTCACTAGGAACATCGGTATCATGGCTCACATTGACGCTGGTAAGACAACGACTTCTGAACGTATCTTGTTTTACACAGGTTTGACACACAAGATCGGTGAGACTCATGATGGTACTGCTACAATGGACTGGATGGCGCAGGAGCAGGAGCGTGGTATCACGATTACTTCCGCTGCTACGACTACATTCTGGAACTATTTGGGCAACCGTTATAAAATCAACTTGATTGACACTCCGGGACACGTTGACTTCACGGTTGAGGTTGAACGTTCTCTTCGTGTATTGGATGGTGCTGTTGCTACATTCTGTGCCGTAGGTGGTGTTGAGCCCCAGTCTGAGACTGTATGGCGTCAGGCTGATAAATATAATGTACCTCGTATCGGTTACGTTAACAAGATGGACCGCTCGGGTGCTAACTACTATGAGGTAGTACGCCAATTGAAGGACGTATTAGGAGCTAATCCTTGTCCGATCCAGATCCCTATCGGAGCTGAGGAGACTTTCAAGGGTGTTGTCGACTTGATCAAGATGAAGGCTATCTTCTGGCACGATGAGACTATGGGTGCCGAGTATAGCGTAGAGGAGATCCCGGCAGACTTGCAAGCTGAGGCTGAGGAGTGGCGCGACAAGATGCTTGAGGCTTTGGCTGAGTGCGACGACGCTATCATGGAGAAATACTTCGATGATCCTTCTACGATCACGGAAGAGGAGATCATGGTTGCTATCCGCAAGGGTACGTTGGCTATGCAGATCAACCCGATGACTTGTGGTTCTTCTTTCAAGAACAAAGGTGTACAGACTTTATTGGATGCAGTTTGCGCGTTTTTGCCTTCTCCTGAAGATACTCCGGCTATCGAGGGTACGGATCCTTCAGATCCTGATAAAATAATCACTCGTAAACCTTTGTTCGAGGAGCCATTGACGGCGTTGGCATTTAAGATCGCTACCGACCCGTATGTAGGTCGTTTGTGCTTCTTCCGTGTATACGCAGGTTCTATCAACGCTGGTTCTTATGTGTTGAACACTCGTTCCGGAAAGAAAGAGCGTATCTCCCGTTTGTTCCAGATGCACTCTAACAAACAGAACCCGATGGAGGTGATTGGTTGTGGTGATATCGGAGCAGGTGTTGGTTTCAAGGATATCCGTACAGGTGATACGCTTTGCGACGAAAACCATCCGATCACATTGGAGTCTATGGAATTCCCGGAACCGGTTATCGGTATCGCTGTAGAGCCTAAGACTCAGAAAGACATGGATAAGTTGGGTATGGGCTTGGCTAAGTTGGCCGAGGAGGATCCTACTTTCCGCGTACAGACAAACGAGGAGACAGGTCAGACCGTTATTAGCGGTATGGGTGAGCTTCACTTGGATATCATCATCGACCGTTTGCGTCGTGAGTTCAAGGTTGAATGTAACCAAGGCCGTCCGCAGGTTACTTATAAGGAGGCTATCACGCAGCCGGTTGAGCTTCGCGAGGTTTACAAAAAGCAATCTGGAGGTCGTGGTAAGTTCGCTGATATCATCGTTCGTATGGAGCCGGCTGACGAGAGCTTCGAGGGTACTTTGCAATTCATCGATGAGGTGAAGGGTGGTAACATTCCTAAGGAATTTATCCCGTCCGTACAGAAAGGTTTCGAGAAGGCTATGAAGAACGGTGTGTTGGCAGGTTATCCGCTTGACAAGCTGAAAGTGACTTTGATCGATGGTTCTTTCCACCCGGTAGACTCAGACCAGTTGTCTTTCGAGATCGCCGCTATCCAAGCGTTCAAGAACGCTTCCGCCAAGGCAGGTCCTGTATTGATGGAGCCGATCATGCAGATGGAGGTTGTTACTCCAGAAGAGAGCATGGGTGACGTTATCGGTGACTTGAACAAGCGTCGTGGACAAGTTGAGGGTATGGAGACTAGCCGTACGGGAGCCCGTATCGTGAAGGCTAAGGTTCCATTGGCTGAGACATTCGGTTATGTGACAGCTTTGCGTACGATTACTTCAGGTCGCGCTACATCTTCAATGCAGTTCTCACACTACGCTCAAGTATCCTCTTCTATCGCTAAGCAAGTATTGACAGAGGTGCAAGGTCGCGTTGATTTGATCAAATAATATTTAGAAACATATAATAAATATGAGCCAAAAGATCAGAATTAAATTGAAGTCTTACGATTATTCTCTGGTAGACAAGTCTGCCGAGAAGATCGTAAAGACGGTAAAGGCTACAGGTGCTATCGTTAGCGGTCCTATACCTCTTCCTACGCACAAACGTATCTTTACAGTGAACCGCTCTACTTTCGTTAACAAGAAATCTCGTGAGCAGTTCGAACTCTCTTCTTATAAGAGATTAATCGATATCTATAGCTCAACTGCGAAGACAGTTGACGCTTTGATGAAGCTAGAATTACCTAGCGGTGTAGAAGTAGAAATTAAAGTGTAAGTTTTTAACAATTAGTGAAATGCCAGGATTATTAGGAAAAAAAATCGGAATGACATCCGTTTTCAGTGCCGAGGGAAAAAATCTTCCATGCACTGTTATCGAAGTGGGTCCTTGTGTGGTTACACAGATCAAGACTTTGGAGAAAGATGGCTACGAAGCTGTACAGTTGGGTTTCCAAGAGAAGAAAGAGAAGCACACGACACAGCCTGAGATGGGTCACTTCAAGAAAGCCGGTGTAGCACCTCAAAGACACTTGGCCGAGTTCAAGAATTTCGAAACTGAGTACAAGTTGGGTGACGTGATCACTGTAGATTTCTTGGAAGACGCAGGTTTCGTGGATGTAGTGGGTACATCAAAAGGTAAAGGTTTCCAAGGTGTAGTAAAACGTCATGGTTTTGGTGGTGTAGGTCAGACTACTCACGGTCAGCATAACCGTGCTCGTAAGCCGGGTTCTATCGGTGCTTGTTCTTACCCCGCAAAGGTATTTAAGGGCATGCGAATGGGCGGCCAGATGGGTAACGAACGTGTAACCGTTCAGAATCTTCAAGTGATCAAGGTAATGCCGGAACACAACCTTTTATTGGTAAAGGGATCTGTTCCAGGAGCAAAAGGTTCAATCTTATTAATTGAAAAGTAATGGAACTGAGCGTATTTAATATTAAAGGTGAAGATACCGGAAGAAAGGTAACTTTGAACGATGCGATCTTCGGCATTGAACCCAACGATCATGCTATTTACTTGGACGTAAAGCAGTATTTGGCAAATCAACGTCAGGGAACGCATAAGTCTAAAGAGAGAAGCGAAGTATCTGGTAGTACACGTAAGCTGATCCGTCAGAAAGGTGGTGGTGGCGCACGTCGTGGTGATATTAACTCTCCGGTGTTGGTTGGTGGTGGCCGTGTATTCGGTCCGAAGCCTCGTGATTATGAGTTCAAGCTGAACAAGAAAGTAAAATCTTTGGCTCGTAAGTCAGCATTGAGCTACAAGGCAAAGAACAATGCGATTGTTGTCGTAGAGGATTTCACAATGGAAGCTCCTAAGACTAAAGAATTTATAACAATTGCTAAAAACTTGAAAGTGGCTGATAAAAAGTTACTTATGGTTTTACCGGAGAAGAATAATTTAGTATATTTGTCCGCTCGAAATTTAGAGAAGGCAAGTGTAATAACTGCTTCTGAACTAAATACATACGCTGTGTTAAACGCTGTTAATTTGGTTTTAACGGAAAGTTCAGTCGCTGTTGTTGAACAAAATTTTAAAGCATAAGGAGTAGAATAATGGGAATTATTATTAAGCCTATAGTAACTGAGAAACAAACAGCGATCACAGAGAAATTTCCGAATCGCTATGGTTTTCGTGTTTCTCCTGATGCCAACAAATTGGAGATTAAGAAAGCTGTAGAGGATATGTACAGTGTTACAGTAGTTGATGTTAACACCATCAACTACTCTGGAAAGCGTAAAAGCCGTTATACAAAATCAGGTATCATCAACGGCAAGCAAGCTGCTTTCAAGAAAGCGATCGTAACGTTGAAAGAAGGAGAAACAATTGATTTCTTTAGTAATATCTAAAAAGAGAAATGGGAATACGTAAATTAAAGCCCACGACACCGGGGCAGAGACACAAAGTTATTGGTGCATTTGATAAAATCACTGCAAGTACACCAGAGAAGTCTCTTGTAGTAGGTAAGAAGAGTACAGGTGGACGTAACAACACTGGTAAGATGACAATGCGTTATATCGGTGGCGGTCACAAACAAAAGTACAGAATTATCGATTTCAAGAGAAACAAAGATGGCATTCCTGCGACAGTAAAGTCTATCGAGTATGATCCTAACCGTTCATCTCGTATCGCTTTGTTGTATTATGCGGACGGAGCAAAGAGCTATATCATCGCTCCGAACGGATTGGAAGTTGGCCAAACAGTGGTTTCAGGTAGCGACGCCGCTCCTGAGGTAGGTAATACTTTGCCTATGGCAAATATTCCCGTTGGTACTATTATTCACAATATTGAGCTTCGTCCTGGACAGGGTGCCAAAATGGTACGTTCCGCAGGTGCATTCGCTCAGCTGACTTCAAAGGAAGGCGCTTATGCGATTATTAAGATGCCTTCTGGTGAAACTAGAAAGATTCTTGCGGCTTGTAAGGCTACAATTGGCGCAGTTGGCAACTCAGACCATGCTCTTGAAAAATCAGGTAAGGCCGGTCGCTCTAGATGGTTAGGTCGTCGTCCTCGCAACCGTGGTGTTGTTATGAACCCGGTTGATCACCCAATGGGTGGTGGTGAAGGTCGTTCTTCCGGAGGTCATCCTAGATCCCGTAATGGCTTATATGCTAAGGGCTTGAAGACTAGAGCTCCTAAGAAGCATTCTTCAAAGTATATTATTGAAAGAAGAAAGAAATAATCTGATTAATTAAGTAAACTATGAGTCGTTCGCTAAAAAAAGGCCCGTATATTAATGTAAAGCTTGAGAAGAAAGTTCTGGCAATGAATGAGTCAGGAAAGAAAGCCGTAGTTAAGACATGGGCAAGAGCTTCAATGATTTCGCCTGATTTCGTAGGCCATACTATTGCAGTTCATAATGGAAATAAATTTATTCCTGTTTTCGTAACCGAGAATATGGTAGGCCACAAGTTGGGAGAGTTCTCACCGACACGTACTTTCCGCGGTCACGCCGGTAACAAGAAGAAATAATATCGGTAGTAACAGGAATTCAGGAATCTGAAAATAAAAAGAATCGAATAAAATGGGTGCTAGAAAAAGAATATCAGCTGAAGCAAGAAAAGAAGCCCAAAAGACCATGTATTTCGCGAAGTTGAACAATGTTCCTACCTCTCCTCGTAAGATGCGTTTGGTAGCAGACATGATTCGCGGTATGGAAGTATTCCGTGCGCTTGGTGTTTTGAAGTTTTCTAACAAGGAAGCTGCAGCAAGAGTAGAAAAATTGCTTCGTTCAGCAATCGCAAACTGGGAACAGAAAAATGAACGTAAAGCAGAAGCAGGAGAGTTATGCGTATCTTCAATCAGCGTTGATTGCGCTACTACGTTGAAGAGAATGCGTCCGGCTCCTCAAGGAAGAGGTTACAGAATTCGTAAACGCTCGAACCACGTAACTCTGTTTGTTGATACACTTAGTAAAAACGATAGTCAAAATTAATTTGTAGATGGGACAAAAGGTTAATCCGATTAGTAATCGTTTAGGAATTATCCGTGGTTGGGATTCCAATTGGTATGGCGGTAAGAATTACGGGGATACTTTGCTGGAAGATAGCAAAATCCGTAAATATTTGAATGCCCGTCTTGCAAAAGCTAGTGTATCTCGTATCGTTATTGAACGTACGCTTAAGTTGATCACGATCACTGTTTGTACGTCACGTCCGGGTATCATCATCGGTAAAGGTGGTCAGGAAGTTGATAAGTTGAAGGAAGAGTTGAAGAAGATCACTGATAAAGAAGTGCAGATCAACATCTTCGAGGTGAAGAGACCTGAATTGGACGCTGTTATCGTAGCAAACAACATCGCACGTCAGCTTGAAGGTAAAATCGCATATCGTCGTGCGGTAAAGATGGCTATCGCCTCTACCATGAGAATGGGCGCCGAAGGTATAAAGATTCAAATCTCTGGTCGTTTGAATGGCGCTGAAATGGCTCGTTCGGAAATGTATAAGGAAGGAAGAACTCCGTTGCACACTCTTAGAGCAGATATCGACTATGCTTTGGCTGAGGCCTTGACAAAAGTTGGTTTGCTGGGTGTTAAGGTTTGGATCTGCCGTGGTGAGGTTTATGGCAAGCGCGATCTTGCTCCTTCTTTCACTGCTGCCAAGGAGACAGGCCGTAGAAACGACAATGCCGGTGGCAACAGAGACAAGAACTTCAAGAGAAAAAGAGCTAATCGTTAAACGTTAGAATTTAAGTAGAGATGTTACAACCAAAGAAAACCAAGTTCAGAAGACAGCAGAAAGGTCGCATGAAGGGCGAAGCTCAACGTGGCAACCAGCTGGCCTTCGGTTCTTTTGGAATAAAGTCATTAGAGAATAAATGGATTACCGGTCGTCAGATCGAGGCTGCCCGTATCGCCGTTACACGTTATATGCAACGTCAGGGGCAGGTTTGGGTTCGTATCTTCCCGGATAAGCCAATCACGAAGAAGCCTGCAGAGGTTCGTATGGGTAAAGGTAAAGGTAATCCTGAGGGATTTGTTGCGCCTGTTACTCCGGGTCGTCTGATTTTCGAGATCGAAGGTGTTCCCTTTGATATCGCTAAGGAAGCGTTGCGCCTTGCCGCACAAAAACTTCCGGTTACAACCAAGTTTGTTGTGAGACGTGATTATGACATGCAAAATCAAAATGCGTAATTGTTATGAAGATTGCAGAAATTAGAGAACTAAGCACGAAAGAGTTGCTAGAGAGAGTAGATGCAGAGGTTGCGGCCTATGATCAGAAGAAGATTAACCATAGCATCTCGCCTATGGATAATCCTTCTCAGATTAAACAGCAACGCAGATTGATTGCGCGCATGAAAACAGAATTGCGCCAGAGAGAACTTAACAACAAATAATTGAGCCTGATGGAAACTAGAAATTTAAGAAAAGAAAGAACGGGCGTGGTAACGAGCAACAAGATGGATAAAAGCATCACGGTTGCCATTAAATGGAAGGAAAAACACCCCATTTATGGAAAGTTCGTTAATAAGACGAAGAAATATCATGCTCACGACGAAAATAACGAATGCAACATTGGCGATACCGTAAAGATTATGGAGACTCGTCCTTTGAGCAAGACTAAAAGATGGAGATTAGTTCAAATAATCGAAAGGGCTAAGTAAGATGATACAACAAGAATCAAGACTAGTAGTAGCAGATAACAGTGGAGCTAAGGAAGCTTTGTGTATCCGTGTTTTGGGCGGAACGAGAAAGCGTTATGCCACTGTAGGTGATGTGATCGTAGTAGCAATCAAAAGCGTAATCCCAGCTAGCGACGTTAAGAAGGGTGCTGTTTCTAAGGCTATCATCGTTCGTACTAAGAAAGAGATCCGCCGTCCGGATGGTTCTTATATCCGTTTCGATGATAACGCTTGCGTATTATTGAATGCCGGTGGCGATATCCGTGGTAGCCGTATCTTCGGTCCGGTTGCCAGAGAGCTTCGTGCAACAAACATGAAAATTGTATCACTTGCACCTGAAGTGCTTTAATCTCGTAAAATTTAAAGTAATGAGTAAATTACATATCAAAAAAGGCGATATAGTATTTGTTAATGCCGGCGAGGACAAAGGTAAGACAGGTCGTGTTTTACAGGTACTTGTAAAAGATAATCGTGCGATTGTCGAAGGTATTAATGTGGTATCAAAGCATACCAAGCCTAATGCGAAGAATCCTCAAGGAGGAATCGAAAAGAAGGAAGCTCCTATTCATCTTTCTAACCTTAACGTGGTTGACCCGAAATCTGGTAAAGCTACACGTATCGGCCGTAAGTTGAATGAGAAGGGTGCTTTAGTGCGTTATTCTAAAAAATCAGGGGAGGAAATTAAGTAATGAGCAATACTGCCAGTCTTAAGAAAGAATACCAAGACAGAATTGTTCCTGCCTTAACGAAGGAGTTCGGTTACAAATCCGTGATGCAGGTACCTGTTTTGAAGAAAATCGTGATTAATCAGGGATTAGGTATGGCTACGGCTGACAAGAAGATCATCGATATCGCTATCAGCGAGTTGTCTACGATCACCGGTCAAAAAGCTGTCGCTACCGTATCTAAAAAGGATATCTCTAACTTTAAGTTGCGTAAGAAGATGCCGATCGGTGTGATGGTGACATTACGTCGTGAGCAGATGTACGAGTTCTTGGAGAGACTTGTTCGTGTCGCTCTTCCTCGTATCCGCGACTTCAAGGGAATTGAGAGTAAGTTAGACGGAAGAGGCAATTATACACTCGGTATTCAGGAACAAATCATTTTTCCTGAAATAAATATCGATAATATTACCAAAATATTGGGAATGAATATTACCTTTGTGACCTCTGCGAAAACAGACGAAGAAGGTTATGCTCTTTTGAGAGAATTTGGATTGCCTTTTAAAAACGGAAAAAAAGACTAAGTAGTTATGGCTAAGGAATCAATGAAGGCCCGTGAGGTTAAAAGAGCAAAGCTTGTTGCTAAGTATGCCGCTAAAAGAGCTCAGCTTAAGGCAGAAGGTAACTATGAGGCTTTGCAGGCTTTACCTAAAAATGCTTCTCCTGTACGTTTGCACAACCGTTGCAAGATTACAGGACGTCCGAAAGGGTATGTACGCCAGTTCGGTATTTCTCGTATCCAATTGCGTGAAATGGCATCTAATGGTTTAATCCCGGGTGTAAAGAAAGCAAGTTGGTAAGAGTTTTTTTAGTTTAAATATTGTCCGGGTGGCCGGATCAATTTAATTAATTATTTATATGACAGATCCTATTGCAGATTATTTGACAAGATTGCGTAACGCAATCAAAGCGAAGCACAGAGTTGTTGAGGTGCCGGCGTCAAATTTAAAGAAAGAGATCACTAAGATCCTTTTCGACAAGGGCTACATTCTTAATTTTAAGTTTGTAGAGGATGGTCCTCAAGGTACGATCAAGATCGCCTTGAAGTATGACCTAGTAAACAAAGTTAATGCGATTAAGAAACTTGAGAGAGTTTCTACGCCCGGTTTGCGTAAGTACACTGGTTACAAAGAAATGCCGAGAGTATTGAATGGTTTAGGTATTGCTGTTCTTTCTACTTCTAAAGGTGTGATGACTGACAAAGAGGCCCGCGATCTGAAGATCGGTGGCGAGGTATTATGTTACGTTTATTAATTAGGAGGGAAGAAGAATGTCAAGAATAGGAAAATTACCAATTCATGTACCGGCTGGTGTTACAGTTACAATTAAGGATAATGTAGTAACAGTTAAAGGCCCTAAAGGTGAACTTGTACAGGAAGTGAATCCTGATATTAACGTTACTTTGGAAGACGGAGTTATCCATTTAACAAGACCTACTGATGATAAGAATCATCGTGCGTTACACGGTTTGTATCGTTCTTTGATCAACAACATGGTTGTTGGCTGCTCAGAGGGATATAAGAAGGAGCTTGAGTTAGTAGGTGTTGGTTACCGTGTTTCAAATACAGGTCAGTTATTGGATCTTTCTTTAGGTTATACTCACAATATCTATTTGCAGTTGCCGAAGGAAGTGAAAGTTGAGACGAAGTCTGAGAGAAATAAGAACCCTCTTATTATCCTTGAATCGGCTGACAAACAATTATTAGGTCAGATTTGTGCGAAGATCCGTTCATTCAGAATGCCTGAACCGTATAAAGGTAAGGGTATTAAGTTCGTGGGTGAAGAGATTCGCAGAAAGTCTGGTAAGTCAGCAGGTAAGTAATCTACGTAAACTGAAATTATCATGACAACGAAGCTAGAAAGAAGATTAAAAATAAAAGCAGGCGTACGCGGCAAAATCTCAGGAACTACTGAGCGTCCGCGCCTGACTGTGTTTAGAAGCAACAAGCAAATCTACGCACAGGTGATAGATGATACTACAGGCAAGACTTTAGCCGCTGCTTCATCTTTGAAATTAGATGTTAAGGCTCCGAAAAAGGAGATCGCTGCTAAGGTTGGTGAATTAATCGCTAAAGGCGCTCAGGAAGCTGGCGTTCAGACAGTGGTTTTCGACCGTAATGGTTACCTGTATCACGGGAGAATTAAAGAATTAGCAGATGCTGCACGTAACGGCGGCCTTAAATTTTAATGAAGATGGCAAATAATAGAGTTAAATCGACCAACGACTTAGAGTTGAAGGACAGACTGGTTGCAATCAACCGTGTAACTAAGGTTACAAAAGGTGGACGTACATTCAGTTTTGCTGCTATCGTTGTAGTAGGAAACGAGGATGGTATCGTTGGCTGGGGATTAGGTAAAGCTGGTGAGGTAACGACAGCTATCGCTAAAGGTGTAGAAGCTGCTAAGAAGAACTTGATCAAGGTTCCGGTACACAAAGGTACGATCCCTCACGAACAATTAGCTAAATTCGGTGGTGCTCAAGTGCTGATTAGACCGGCATCTCACGGTACCGGTGTTAAGGCTGGTGGTGCTATGCGTGCCGTATTGGAGAGCGTAGGTATTACAGACGTTTTGGCAAAATCTAAAGGTTCTTCCAACCCTCATAACTTGGTGAAAGCTACTATCGCTGCGCTAGGTGAGTTGAGAAGCCCGTTCGATGTTGCTCAGAACAGAGGTGTTGCTGTTGAAAAAGTATTTAGAGGTTAATTAGGGGGGGATAAGTTTATGGCGACTATTAAAGTAAAGCAAGTTAAAAGTAGAATTAAATGCCCGAAAGACCAAAAGAGAACGCTTGACGCACTAGGGCTGAGAAAGATGAACCAGATTGTAGAGCATGAAGCTAATCCGGCGATCTTAGGTATGGTTGAGAAAGTGAAACATTTGGTTTCTGTAGAAAAGTAATAATTGGTTGAAAAAATAAATTATACGATATGAATTTATCAAATTTAAAACCGGCTGAAGGATCTACCAAGACCAGAAAAAGAATCGGACGTGGTCCGGGTTCAGGATTAGGCGGAACTTCAACAAGAGGTCATAAAGGTGCCAAGTCTAGATCTGGCTACAAGAACAAGATTGGTTTCGAAGGTGGTCAGATGCCTATTCAAAGACGTTTGCCTAAATTCGGTTTCAAGAATATTAACCGTGTAGAATATAAAGCTATTAATATCGATACTTTGCAACAAATGGCAGAGGCTAAGCAATTGACTAAGATTGGTATTAATGAATTGATGGAGGCTGGTTTCATCTCTTCTTCTCAAGTGGTTAAAATTCTTGGTAACGGTAGCTTGACCGCTAAGTTAGAGGTTGAGGCTCACGCTTTCTCTAAGAGCGCAGAGGCAGCTATCCAAGCCGCAGGTGGAACAGTCGTTAAACTCTAAGTCATGAGAGCTGTTGAAACAATCAAGAATATCTGGAAGATTGAGGATCTGAGAAATCGGATCCTCACCACTCTTTTATTGGTGGCTATATACCGTTTTGGTACGTATGTAGTGCTTCCGGGTATCGATCCCAAAGCGTTAACCGCTTTACAGGAGCAGACAAGAGGCGGATTGCTTGCACTGTTGGATATGTTCTCAGGTGGAGCCTTTTCTAACGCATCTATTTTTGCGTTGGGAATCATGCCATATATCTCCGCTTCAATTGTTATGCAGTTGTTAGCCATCGCAGTTCCTTCTTTCCAAAAATTGCAGAGAGAGGGTGAGAGTGGCCGTAGAAAAATCAATCAGTGGACTCGTTACTTGACGATAGCGATCTTGTTATTCCAAGGTCCTACTTACTTGGTGAATTTAAGCGTTCAGCTTAAGGCTGCCGGCGCTGCTTTACCGGGTGGTATTTGGTTCACGATCTCATCTACGATCATCTTGGCTGCGGGAAGTATGTTTATCTTATGGCTAGGTGAAAGAATTACAGATAAAGGTGTTGGAAATGGTATTTCATTTATCATTTTAGTTGGTATTATAGCCCGTCTGCCGCACTCTTTGTTCCAAGAATTCGTTTCTAGAACAAGTGAGAAAACCGGTGGTCTGGTTATGTTCTTATTTGAGATGTTGTTCCTTTTGCTTGTTATCGCTGGTGCGATCTTATTGGTACAAGGTACTCGTAAGGTCCCCGTGCAATATGCGAAAAGAATTATCGGTAATAAACAATATGGTGGCGCGCGTCAGTATATCCCTCTGAAGGTGAATGCCGCTAACGTAATGCCTATCATCTTCGCTCAGGCGATCATGTTTATTCCTATCTCAATTGTAGGTTTCTCTAGTACGGGAGAGCAGAGCGGTTTTTGGGCTGCTTTCATGGATAATACGGGATTTTGGTACAACTTCGTGTTTGCGGTGTTGATTATCCTGTTTACGTATTTCTATACGGCTATTACGATCAATCCGACCCAGATGTCAGATGATTTGAAGAGAAACAATGGTTTTATTCCGGGTGTGAAACCGGGTAAGAATACCAAAGACTATCTGGATACCATTATGGACCGTATTACTTTGCCGGGTGCTTTTTTCCTTGCGTTGGTTGCTATCATGCCCGCTTTCGCTAGAATTGCCGGTGTAAGTATGGAGTTCTCCCAATTCTTTGGTGGTACATCTTTGTTGATTTTGGTTGGTGTGGTGTTGGATACATTGCAGCAAGTTGAAAGTCATTTGCTAATGCGTCATTATGACGGTTTGTTGAAGTCAGGAAGAATTAAAGGCCGTACAGGCTCTGTTGCCGCTTATTAATAGAATGATCTATTTAAAGACAGATGAAGAGATTGAGTTGATGCGTGAGGCTAATCAACTGGTAGGTAAGACACTTGGCGAGGTAGCTAAGCATATTGTCCCCGGAGTCTCCACACTTCAACTTGATAAGATTGCGGAAGAGTTCATTAGAGATAATGGTGCTGTTCCGGCTTTTTTGGGATATGGTGGTTTCCCTAATTCAATATGTGCCTCAGTGAATGATCAGGTGGTGCATGGTATTCCTTCTTCTAAGATGATCTTGAAAGAGGGTGACGTGATCTCTGTGGATTGTGGGACGATATTGAATGGTTTTGTCGGTGACTCCGCTTACACTTTCTGTGTAGGTGAGGTTGCGCCGGAAGTGAAGAAATTGTTGAAAGCGACGAAGGATTCACTTTATTTAGGTATCCAATGTGCTGTTGAAGGTCACCGTTTGGGTGATATCAGTAATGCGATTCAGACTTATTGCGAGTCTCAAGGTTACTCTGTCGTAAGAGAGCTGGTGGGACATGGTATAGGTCGGAAAATGCATGAGGAACCGGAAGTGCCTAATTATGGCAGACGTGGATGCGGACCGTTATTGCGTAACGGAATGTGTATCTGCATCGAGCCGATGATCAACATGGGAAGCAAGAACGTTGCATTTGAGAAAGACGGATGGACGGTTCGCACAAAGGACAGAAAGCCTTCTGCTCATTTCGAGCATTGTATCGCTATACGTCCGGATGGTCCCCAGATCTTATCTTCATTTAAGTTTTTAGAGGAAGTTCTAGGAGAAAACGCAATTTAATTGGATTTATATGGCTAAACAATCAGCAATAGAGAAAGATGGAGTAATTGTAGAAGCATTGTCAAACGCGATGTTTCGTGTAGAATTGGAGAACGGACATGAAATTACCGCTCATATCTCAGGAAAGATGCGTATGCATTACATTAAGATCCTTCCGGGGGATAAGGTAAGAGTAGAAATGTCTCCGTATGATCTATCGAAAGGTAGAATTGCTTTTAGATACAAATAAAATTAAACACGATATGAAAGTAAGAGCATCTTTAAAGAAGCGTACACCTGAGTGCAAGATAGTAAGAAGAAAGGGTCGCTTATACGTAATTAACAAGAAAAATCCTAAGTATAAACAACGTCAAGGATAATTTATTATTTTTGCAAAATAATCTAAGTAAGTAATATGGCTATAAGAATAGTTGGTGTAGACTTGCCACAAAATAAAAGAGGAGAAATCGCTTTGACTTATATCTATGGTATTGGTCGTAGCGCTGCAAAATCCGTATTAGATAAGGCTGGGGTTGATCGTGATATCAAAGTTAAGGATTGGACAGACGATCAAGCCGCAAAAGTTCGTGAAGTCATTGGCGCTGAGTACAAGGTTGAAGGTGACCTTCGTTCAGAAGTTCAGTTGAACATCAAGCGTCTGATGGATATTGGTTGCTACAGAGGTGTTCGTCACCGTGTTGGTCTGCCTTTGAGAGGCCAAAGCACAAAGAACAACGCTCGTACTCGTAAGGGTAAGAAGAAAACTGTTGCAAATAAGAAAAAAGCTACTAAATAATAAGAGTTAATATGGCAAAGAAAACAGTCGCAGCAAAGAAGAGAAACGTAAAAGTTGACGCTTACGGTCAAGCTCATATTCATTCTTCTTTTAACAACATTATTGTGTCTTTAGCGAATAGCGAAGGACAAGTAATCAGCTGGTCTTCCGCTGGTAAGATGGGATTCAGAAGCTCTAAGAAGAATACTCCTTATGCAGCTCAGATGGCAGCACAGGATTGCGCTAAAGTAGCTTATGATCTTGGTTTAAGAAAGGTGAAAGTATTCGTTAAGGGTCCGGGTAACGGTCGTGAGTCTGCTATCAGAACGATCCATGGCGCAGGTATCGAGGTAACAGAAATCGTTGATGTTACACCGCTTCCTCATAACGGATGTCGTCCTCCGAAAAAGAGAAGAGTATAATTAATTATAGTTTCTTAAACATTGAATCCGGAATTGTGAATAGATTGCATATTGACCTTATCCTCTCTGTAATCGCGGCTGCACGGTTCCAGATTCAAACAGAACATTTAAAAAAATAAAAAAATGGCAAGATATACTGGACCAAGAACAAGAATTGCCCGTAAGTTTGGTGAGGCAATATTCGGTGCGGATAAAGTTCTTTCTAAGAAGAACTATCCTCCTGGACAACATGGTAACTCCAGAAAAAGAAAGACTTCTGAATACGGTATCCAGCTTCGTGAGAAGCAAAAAGCAAAATACACTTATGGCGTATTGGAGAAGCAATTTAGAAACTTATTCGAAAAAGCTTCACGCTCTAAAGGTATTACCGGTGAGGTGCTTCTTCAATTGTTAGAAGGCCGTCTTGACAATGTGGTTTATCGTTTGGGTATAGCCCCGACAAGAGCCGCAGCTCGTCAGTTGGTTTCTCATCGTCACATTACAGTAGACGGAAGTGTTGTAAACATTCCTTCTTACTCTGTAAAACCCGGTCAGGTTATTGGTGTTAGAGAAAAATCTAAATCCATGGAGGTTATTGCCGACGCATTGTCAGGTTTCAATCACAGCAAATATCCTTGGATTGAGTGGGATCAGTCCTCAATGAGCGGAAAATTACTGCATCTGCCGGAAAGAGCTGACATTCCTGAAAACATTAAAGAGCAGTTGATCGTAGAATTGTATTCTAAATAATAATTGATTTCCATGGCGATATTAGCATTTCAAAAACCCGATAAAGTATTAATGTTGGAAGCGGACAATTTCTTCGGAAAGTTTGAATTTCGTCCGTTGGAACCCGGCTATGGTATTACAATAGGTAATGCTTTACGTCGTATTCTCCTGTCGTCACTTGAAGGTTTTGCTATTACATCCATTAAGATCGACGGGGTTGACCATGAATTTGGTACAATCCCGGGTGTTATCGAGGATGTGACAAACATTATCTTGAATCTGAAGCAAGTTCGTTTCAAGCATATCGTAGACGACATCGAGAATGAAAAAGTGAGTATTACTGTTTCGGGTTCGGAAGTGTTCAAAGCCGGTGATATTGGTAAGCAACTGACTGGATTCGAGATATTGAATCCTGATTTGGTTATTTGCCGCTTGGATCCGACCGCAAGTTTCCAGATTGAATTGACTATTAATAAAGGTCGCGGTTATGTACCCGCAGATGAGAACAGAGACCCGAACGCAGATATACATGTGATCGCTATCGACTCTATCTTCACTCCGATACGTAACGTAAAATATTCAATCGAGAACTTCCGTGTTGAACAGAAGACGGACTACGAGAAGTTGGTTCTTGAAATAGCCACAGATGGTTCTATTCATCCGAAGGAAGCGTTGAAGGAAGCAGCGAAGATTCTGATTCATCATTTCATGTTGTTCTCAGATGAAAAGATTGCGATCGAGACAGCGGATACTGAAGGCAATGAAGAGTTCGATGAAGAAGTACTTCATATGCGTCAGTTGCTTAAGAGCAAGCTGGCTGATATGGACCTTTCCGTTCGTGCATTGAATTGCTTAAAGGCCGCAGATGTTGAAACACTAGGTGAGTTGGTTAAGTTCAATAAGAATGATTTGTTGAAATTCCGTAACTTCGGTAAAAAGTCGCTCACTGAACTTGATGAACTGCTTGAGAGCTTGAACCTTTCATTCGGTATGGATATCACAAAATATAAATTAGATAAAGAGTAAGTAAACGATGAGACATAATAAGAAATTCAATCATTTAGGTCGTACAAATACTCACCGTGACGCAATGCTTTCGAATATGGCTTGTTCTTTGATCAAGCATAAGAGAATCTTTACTACGACAGCAAAGGCAAAAGCGCTACGTAAGTATGTAGAACCACTTATCACGAAGTCTAAGGAGGATACAACTCACTCTAGACGTGTGGTATTTAGCAATTTGCAAGACAAATTTGCTGTAACAGAGTTGTTCAAGGAAATTGCTCAGAAGATCGGTGATCGTCCGGGTGGTTATACCAGAATTATCAAGACTGGTAACCGTTTAGGTGACAACGCAGCTATGTGCTTTATTGAGTTAGTAGACTATAACGAAAATATGTTGAAGGATACAGCCGCTAAGAAAGCTCCTAAAACAAGACGTTCTCGTAAAAAAGCAACAGCATCGGTTGCAGAAGCTCCTACAGCTGAAGCAGCTAGCGAGGAAAAAGCAGCTGAATAAGCAAGTTTTTTATAATCATATAAGAAAAGCGATTCGTACACACGGATCGCTTTTTTTGTTGAGGTATAGTGCAAATATAGCAGTGTAAAGAAATATGAAGTTTATAATTGTTTTTATTGTATGCTTTGAAGAGCCTCCTGCGCTACCTTATTAGAAGGATCGATCTCTAAGACCTTATTCCAGTATATTTTTGAATTGTCCAGATCTTTTTGAGGTAATAGAAATAGCCCAGATAACGATAGTATTCGGCTAGTTTCACTGCTTTTGAGAGATTCTCTAAAGATGGTTCATATTGCTGAGTCGCATTTAATAAGCGGTCTTGGTATAAATAATCTTGCCAAATGAACTTTCCATTAGGCGTGTTGAAAAATCCAGAGGTTTGTTGTATGCCATTATCATAATCTTTCGTCTCGAAAGCGTTGTACAAATTCAGACGTTGCGGTAAGAAATTATCCGGTTCAGTGGAAAGCCCTTTTGCGATGACTTCTCCATCCTCTTGATCAAAAGAGTATCCGGTATGGTGATTATCATCAATATGATCTTCACAAGAAGAGCACAGGCAAGCTTTATATTCCGGAGGGACAGATGCGGTATCCGCATAAATGAACTCCCCTTTGCCAAACAGCAGGAATAAATCTAGAAGAGTCAATAGTGGTAAGTACCTTTTTCATCTTAGTATGAGTATATTCTTTCATAAACAACAAAAGCTTTTTTTGAAAGGTTTAGGCAAATAGTAAAAATCATCTATTAAAAGATTGAAAAACTCGATAGGCTTCCGCAAACATTCCTTGCTTGGCTATTGTTATATTTGTGAAAAAGAAAAGTAAGACATCATTGAACAACTAATAAAACAAATATAGTAATATGGAAATTGTAAAAGTAGTAGGTAGAGAGATACTTGATTCACGTGGTAACCCGACAGTAGAAGTAGACGTACATTTGGCTTCCGGCGCATTCGGTCGTGCGGCTGTACCTTCTGGCGCCTCTACCGGTGAGAACGAGGCTATCGAGTTACGCGATGGCGATAAGAATCGCTACGGTGGCAAAGGCGTTCTCCGTGCCGTGGATAATGTAAATAAGGTAATCGCTCCCGCCATTTTAGGAATGAGCGCCTTGAATCAAAGAGAGATAGACCATAAGTTGCTGGATTTGGATGGTACAAAGACAAAATCAAATCTAGGAGCTAACGCTATGTTAGGTGTATCGCTTGCCGTAGCGAAGGCAGCGGCTAATTATCTGGATCTGCCTTTATATCGTTATATCGGTGGAACAAATACCTACGTGTTGCCGGTTCCTATGATGAACATTATCAATGGAGGTTCTCACTCCGACGCTCCGATCGCTTTTCAGGAATTCATGATTCGTCCGGTAGGTGCGAAGAGTTTCCGTGAGGGGCTTCGTATGGGCGCAGAGGTTTTCCATGCGTTGAAGAAAGTATTGCACGATCGTGGCTTGAGCACGGCTGTAGGTGATGAGGGCGGTTTCGCTCCGGCATTGGATGGTACGGAAGATGCCTTGAATTCTATTATGGCCGCTATCAAAGCCGCTGGATATGAGCCGGGCAAGGATGTGACGATAGCCATGGATTGCGCTGCTTCCGAGTTTTATCACGATGGTGTTTATGATTATACGGAATTCGAGGGTGAGAAAGGCGCTAAGCGTAACGCCCAGCAACAAGTCGCTTATCTGAGTGAGTTGGTGAACAAATACCCGATTGATTCTATCGAGGATGGTATGGACGAGAATGACTGGGCCGGTTGGCAAATGCTAACCTCCACGCTAGGCGGAAAATGCCAGTTGGTAGGTGATGACCTATTCGTTACAAACGTAGAGTTCTTGAAGAAAGGTATCGAGAAGGGTTGCGCGAACTCCATCTTGATCAAGGTAAACCAGATCGGTACATTGAGCGAGACATTAGACGCTATCGAGATGGCCCACCGTAATGGCTATACATCCGTGACTTCCCACCGTTCCGGTGAGACAGAGGATGCTACGATCGCCGATATCGCCGTAGCTACCAACAGCGGACAAATCAAGACCGGCTCCTTAAGCCGTTCCGATCGTATGGCGAAATACAACCAGTTGCTTCGTATCGAGGAGGAATTGGGTTCCTTGGCTGTTTATGGTTATAAGACTTATAAGAAGTAATTTTCATTATTTGCTTGAGAAATGGGGGAGTTCACCTATCAAGGTGGACTCCCTTTTTCTTTTTAGTGGAAAAAACGAAGCAAACCTACTAATCAATAGCCAGCCTGCTCCAAACATTTAATGATTATAAATCTATTGCCCTAAATAAGAGAGTGAATGTTGTATCTCTTCTCTAGAGACCGAGAAGTTCCTGTTCCCGGCCAATTTATTTAATACGAGTGTGCCTATGTTTTCTGCGCTTTCCTTATCCGGGAACGCAATTACCGTATCAATAGAGGGAATGGTGGGTTGGTAAATCAACACCTTTCCGTTCATCCTAATCTGGTACCCCCAGCCATCCCCCGATTGAAATGTTTGCAACTCCAGTTGCCGCCCGGGAGAAGACCCCATTTCTTCACCCCGGAAAAAAGATAAATAAAACAGTAATACCGGCAGTACCACTAGGCCCGGTACGAACCAAGCCCGTCCTTTCTTAGTATTCATCATCGTCATATTCATTCGGGTGAAATTCCCAAATATCATCAAATTGAGTGGTACCACTTTTGCCGGATACTACGAATCCTTTCTCGCCAGAGGAGAAAGATGCTGTCGCCGTACGGGCAGTTCCCTTGAATTTAGCTACGTTTTCCCATAGATCGGTGGCCGGATAATATTTCCAAGTGTCGCTACGTAGGCTTCCGCTCTCACCGCAAGTCAGATAAGCGGCTCCATCAATCACGAAAGCAACCCCGTTCGTACGTGTGATCGTATAATCATCGTCATAATCCTCGTCCGAGGAATCCGATATATCCCTAAGTTGGGTCCATGATTCCGTGCTGGGATCGAATTTCCAGAAATCGTCTACATATTCGCCGTTATTTTGTCCGCAACATACATAAGCGATTCCATTTATCACGAAGCTGGTAGCGCCCTGACGCTTTGTCCCGCCGATACTGATCGTTTGCGTCCAGCTATTTGCCACCGGATTAAAGGCATAAAAGTCTTTTAGGTAATTCCCGTCGTATCCGCATCCGATATACGCTTTACCGTTTACCCCGAAGGCCACGGCTCCATATCGGCCCGAGCCGGGGAAATCCGCTTTCTGTGCCCACGTATTGGTGGTCGGGTTAAATTCCCAGAAGTCGTTCAAGTAATTGGTACCGTCGTATCCGGTTCCCAGATATCCCTTTTCATCTACCGCCATAGCTACGGCCGAATTGCGGGCGGTTCCGGGAAAGTCCGCCTTTTGCGTCCAAGTATCTCGTTCCATATCATATTCCCAACAATCCGATAAACGATTTTTTCCGTCGTTTCCGCAAATCAGATATCCTTTGTTACCGATCGTGAAAGAGGAGGCGTAATTTCGCGCCAATCCGTCCATGTCAGAGACACGGTACCACTTACCGATCAAATCATCGTCATCGTCATCACTGCAAGCGCTGATGATGACAGGAAGAAAAGCGATCAAGAATACAAGAATCCTTTTGTGTATCATTCTAACTACGTATTTTGTTTTTACGGAAGCAAAAGAACGAGGGTTTTACGAGACCCACAAATTAAATCGGTAAACATACGGTTTTTATCGGTGAATAAGCCGGATTGATAGGTTAGGGCCTCGAATGGTTTTGAAATCGGTTTCATCTTCAGTATCGGGCCGTTTACAGAGGAAACCGGTGGGTTCATGGGTTTATCTTGCCGGGTTTTGCACTAAATACGTTCTTTGCCATCGGATTGATAAAAGATTATTCGCTTATTAAATAAGAAGTATGGTTAGAACATTCTTTGCTTTGGGGGGCTTGATGCTCTGTCTGGGACTGTTTTCCTGTTATGACGAGAACGGTACGTATGGCAGCGATCTGGTGGACTCCGCTTTCCGTAACGTTCGTATAGATACCAGCACGGTCGTAGTGACCTCGGTATTGATCGACTCGTTGGAGACATCTGGTAAGAACGTCGCTTTGGTAGGCCGGTACAAACATTCATTATGGGGAGTCGTCTCGTCGCATAGCTTTATCGCTTATGAAAGACCTAGCTATGGGACTGATCCGGACGAGACGGTCGTACTGGACTCGCTAGTCCTGTCTCTCGCTTTCGACGGTCGCTTTGTAGGAGACACGACCCTCCAACAAACCCTCTCGATTTATCAGCTAACGGAGAAGATCGTCTTAAACGATAACGGGTATTTATATAATAATAGCAGTGTCTCTTACGCTCCCGAGGCTTTGGCGGTCTGCTCATTTAAACCGAAGCCGAAGGGGGGGGAGAAACTGGAAGTCCGTCTTCCCGATGCGCTAGGGCAAGACCTCTTGTCCCGTTTTCATGCGCAGGATCAAGCGGTGTCCGAGGAGCGCTTTGAGGATTATTTCAAAGGGGTGGCGATCGTGCCGGACTTGGCGGGAAGCGAGTCTCTGCTGACTTTCACGGTAGCCGATTCCTCCGCCGCTTTAGTCCTGCATTATCATTTGTCCGATGAGCTTTCCACAGAGAAGGAATTATGGTTCTTCCCGAATACGGATACCCAGTTCAATCATATTGACCATGACCGTAGTGGAACGGATATGGCAGGATATCCGATGAAAGGAGTGGAGATACCTTCGGCCGAGCTTGGTAACCGGGGCGTATTATTCGGAGGCTTGGGTTGGTATACCCGTCTGGAATTCCCGTATTTGAATAATCTGATGCAACAAGGCACGCAAGTGGAGATTGAGAGCGCTTTACTTAAGATTTATCCCGAGCAAGGCACTTATTCGGATTACAATACCTTGCCGGACAGCCTCTACCTATATATCGCCGATGAGAATAATGTAGTGACGGATGCCGTGACCGATTATCTCGGTTCCGAGGTTCAACGAGGTACGCTATCGGAAGACAATACGTTTAACGAGAACACCTATTATTATTTCGACGTGACTCAATTCATGCAAGAGGAGCTAGGTGCCTTTGGCATGTATAAGCATAATCTTCAGTTGGTTTTTAATAGTGATGATTACACCGGTACGTTCAAGAACTTGACGTTTAACGATCAGGGAGGACGTAACCCGGTCACTCTACAACTCATTTATAAGGTCTATGAAAGTTACTAGATACCTTCTTTACCCTTGCCTCTTGATGGCGGCAAGCGCATCCGCGCAGAATACGATGACTTCCTCGCCTTACTCGATGTTTGGACTGGGTGAGATGGCTTCCGGTTTATATGGTCAAAATACCTCGATGGCGGGTGTCACTGTCGGCATGCGGGAAGGGATGCTGATGAATATAGAGAATCCAGCCGGATTGACGGCGTTGGATAGTTGTAAGTTGTTCGCTGAGGCATCTGCCTTCGTGAAGAATGAACGATACCGCTCAGACGGGAGCTCTAGCAGCGCATTCACCGGGAATTTCTCCGCTTTCTCATTGGGAGGGCGTATCATGCGACGGTGGTATATGTCCGTCGGGGTAACTCCTTATAGTTTCGTTGGGTATTATTTTAAGTCCTCGCAAGAGTTGGAAGGATCTCCCGGAACCTTTGTAACCAGTACGTTTTCGGGGACAGGCGGGCTTTCCAAGGCTTTCCTTTCTCAGGGATTTTTATTGACCAAGCATCTATCGGTCGGTATGAATCTTAATTTTATCTTTGGAAATATGACGCAGAATGAGATACAAAGTGCGATGACAGTGTCAAGGGAGATGTCCGGCCGCTCTTTTTACGCCGATTTCGGTTTACAATATCATCGTCCGATCGCCCGGGAAACCTTTCTAACGGTCGGCGCCATTTACGGCTATAAGCAACGGATCTCATTGAAAAACACGGTGACGGTGACGGGAAGCAGCACGGAAACCCCCTATAACCAGAAAAGGGTGACACAATATCTACCTCAATATATAGGTATCGGTAGCTCATTGGCGCATAAGAAATGGACGTATGCGTTGGACTATCTGTTCCGGCAATACGGGGTATTGAACTCGGGCGATAGCCGGGTAAAGTTCCGGGATTCGCATGAGCTACGCTTGGGCGTATGCTATTTCCCGAATGGATTTAGCTCCAGCAGTTATTGGAAACGGATGTCTTATAAAGCGGGTGTTTCCGTTTCCACGCCTTACCTGCGGTTGAAAGGGCAATCCGGCGGGGCGTATCGGGTAAGCGTCGGCTTGGGGTTACCCGTCTTGAATGGCCGTATCAATACGGCGTTTTATTACGATCGTCTCCAATTGCAAGGGAATGCGTTGCGAAGGGATATCATGGGCTTTACGGTGACCTATACATTAAGCGAGAAGTTTTATCAAGTGAAACTTTAGTTACTCTTGAAGAGACAGTTTATTCATCAAGGCTGGCAGGTACGAGTCGCTGATAGGGATCAGTTCCTCGCCGATACGTATCCGCTTGCGCTCGATATAATTAATGTGGGAGAGGGATACGATGTAAGAGCGATGTACCCGGCAAAAACGATTCCTGTCCAGAAACTCCTCGAACCGCTTCAAGCTGACTTGCGTGAGCAGGGGCTTGCCATTGATACGGTGTACCTTTACATAATCGCCGTACCCCTCGAGGAAAAGGATCTCTTCCCGGCGGAGGCGGATGATCTTGCTGCCCTCCCGGACGAAGATGGGGCGTTCTGTTTGCTCCTTGCTCAGCGCTTGGTGGACATCGGCCAAAGCCTTGTCCAGTTTCTCGAAATATCCCATGAGCGTGTTCAGGGTCGAGGTGTCTCCGTCGAAAGTGATACATTTCAGCATAGTGTTTTTATCTTTATTTGTTGTACCGCAAAATAACAGGAAAGTTCGGTAAAGAAAGGTTAAGCGCCGATTAGTGGTATAATCGGGTCGGTGAATCGCCTTACGGGAGGGGGTGAAAAGACATTATTCCTCTTCCCTCAGAATCCATTTCTTGAAGACCGGGGTCTTGGTTTTGCTAATGATAATACGTTCGGGGACAGGTAAAGTGAGGTTGACGGACAGGCGGCTCCCGAACCAAAGATCTATATCCTTGATGGCATTGCGTGAAATGATGAATTGACGGTTGGCCCGGAAGAAAAGCCTCTCGTCCAGTTGCTCTCCCAACGCGTCGAGGGTACGGTCTACGGGATGTTGTTTTCCGTCGAAGGTATAGGCGGTAACTTTCTCGTTGGCCGTATAGAAATAAAGGATCTCCTCAACTGGTAACGGATAGAATTTATCGGCCAGCATGATCAATAAGCTCTTGATCGTGTGGCGACTCTGGATTGTACGGTTCGTTTGCCGGATATGCGCCAGCCTTTCCTCGGTATCGAACAGCCGTAATTTATTCAAGGCCCTTTCCAGCGAGGCCAGCGTGACAGGTTTCAGTAAATAATCGATACTGCTTACTTGAAAAGCCTGTAACGCATACTCATCGTAAGCGGTCGTGAAGACTACCGGGGCATCTATCTCCACCTGCTCGAATATCTTGAACGCCGATCCATCCGCTAAATGGATATCCATGAAGATGATATCCGGATGAGGCGATGTCCGGAAAAACTCCACGCTCTCTTCGATACTCTCCAGCTCGGCGATCACCTCGATCGGGGTAACCGTATTTTGCGCTAGGATCGCCTTTAAGCTATTAACGGCGGTAGTCTCATCTTCTATAATAACTGCTTTCATGAGTGAATGGGTTTATTAAGTAAAGGAAGCGTGACCTTGAAATATTCCTTGCGGTTGGAGATCTGGATGTCCTTTCCGGTAAGCATCCGGTAGCGCCCCCATAGGTTCTTCAATCCGATACCGCTACCTTTGCTATCTTCCGACTTAGGATGTATTTTATTGGATATGATTAGTTTGTCCTCATGGGTGGTATAGATATCGATCTGTAGCGGGTATTGCTTGCTGATAACGTTGTGCTTTACGGCGTTCTCGATCAAGGGGAGTACGCTCAATATCGGCAGATACCAAAGTAAGTAAGGGGTATCCGCTTGGATGGAGAAGAATAGTTTTCCCTCGTAGCGCACGCTCAGCAGATAGGTATACGCCTTTACGAATTGAAGTTCTTCCGCTAGCGTAACCAGCTCTTTCTTGTTGCTTTGCAAGATATACCGGAAGACGTTGGATAGCTCATCCAGATAAGCCAACGTCTGTTGTTTTTCTCCGCTCTGTATCAAGGCGTTCAATCCATTTAAGGAGTTGAAGAAGAAATGTGGGTTGATTTGTCCCATCAAGGCGTTATAGGAATTCTGTAACTTCTCGGTCTTCAATTGTTCATATTCCAGTTTCATTTGTTGCTTGCTGCTTAACAGGCGGATTAGTACGGAACTTAGCATAACCGTAAGGAAGACGAAAAGATGCTCCGTCATGAAAGAGTTAGGGACCGTGAAAGGCTTGGGAGGTACCGGTATGCCCCGGCGTTCGGCAGACCTGATGGTTTGCGTAGCCATCCTGCCCCGGTCGATGCGGATCATGATATCCTGGGTAGCTGGCTGGGGCCCATCTTCCCCAAGCCATTCTACGAAAATGGCCGTGTACAAAACCGGCGATAGATGAAACATGCCGTAGGCGATGCTGATACAAGTTACGCAAACCAGCAATACCCTTTTATACTCTTTCCTGCGGAAAAGCTTGTCCCCGAGCTTATACATCAAGCTGTTGACAATAAATAAGATGAAGGAGAACACGAAGAACCAGATTAGCAAATAATACATGGTGCGATCCGGAGGCTGGATACCCATGCTCGGGTTTCCGGTCTCGAACTCATATTTACGCATCAGAAGGGCGAAGTTCACGAAAATACTAAGCAAGACGGATATCGTGAAGCCGATCAATAAGTCGTTTCTTTTTAATTGTAACATAGATAAACCCTTTGTCTGCTTACAAAGATAGGGCTTCCTTATCCGAGCGGGAAAAGGAATCGACGAAACGGATAAAAATATCGGTGAATCGCCCGGGCTTCCGAAAATAATGTACCTTTGCCGGAAATTAGGATCTCTGTCGCTATGACGAAATGGTTTGTCTACATATTTCTGGCCAGTGTCTGCCTGTTGCTTTCCTGTGGCGGTAAATCCGTCCGGGAAAAATTTGCGGAGGCGGACCGGTTGGTAAACGAGAATAACTTAGATAGCGCTGCCTGGCTGCTGGAGGAACAAATAACGCTTTCCGCTCTTTCGGATAGCGATAAGGCAGAGTATGGACGGAGGCTCGCTTGGCTTCATCTCTTGCAGGGGCGCAGCTTAGTGAACGACTCGCTCATCGACTACTCAGTGGATTATTATAAGGAGCATGCCTCGGAGCCTTTACTTTCCGCTTATTTCGTAAAGGCTATTTATATGGGTGATTCCCGGAAGGGGTTGGAACAAAGACGTGCTTTGTACCGAGAGGCGATAGATTCCGCTTATTCCCGTTCGGATTCGACCTACCTTGTACGTTTTTATGACCGATTGACTTCCTTGAGCTTTGGTGAGGGGTTGTATCGGGAAACGATCGCAGACTCGAAGGAATGGGAAGCCTCGCCAAAAGCTGGATTTAAGGAGATGGCCTATTATATGGCCGGGTTGAGTTATAGCCGCTTGCGAATGAGGGACTCGGCGGATTATTATCTTCGTTTGGCCGCGGACTCGGCCTTGGCTAAGAATATCGAATGGTATGCCCATCATTTTGCCCGTAATTATGCGGATTTCTTGTATGATTTTAATCCCAAGGCTTCTATCAGCTATTTACGTTTGTTGGAAGAACGATATCCGGAGCGAGAGACCCCGGGATCCTATGTTATGCCTTGGATCAATCTAGGGGAATTGGATTCTGCCCGGAAGTATATCGAGAAGAATACGTTAGGCTTGGAACTTAGTCACAGTGATGATATAGCCTCGCATGCGCTGAATTATGCCTATCAATTTATATTGGGCGTAAAGGAAAATAAACCGGTGGATATTTCCCGATTAGGGCAATATTGCGATTCTTTGTATACCGTGAAATCCCAAACGGAGAAGGCTGAGCGGGAACGATTGGTCGATCAAAATCGTTTACGCCGAGAAAATCTTCGCTTGGAGATGAGCCGGCAGCATACGTTCTCTATCTTGGTGATCGTTTCTTTGCTTTCCATATTGGTAGCTGGTGGAGTTTTCTTATATATCCGTAACCGAAGGAACCGTTTGATTGATATGGAGGAGCGTTTGGAAGCCTTGCGTCAGCTCTTGAACGAGTCCAAGCAATCCGTAGCGGAGGAGGAGAAACCCGATAGTGCCTTTTTCCGTAAGGTCTTGTTGCAGCAATTGGGTGTTATCCGCTTGATGGCGACTACTCCCACGCAACAAAATAAGGAATTGCTCCAGCAAATGACTCGTATCACGAATGAGGATGTCCCGGTAGATACGCTTTTGGTATGGGATGACCTGTATCCGATTATCGATGCGGTCTATGATAATTTCCATACGCATCTGGTCCGATTGTCTGATGGGCGTTTGCTGGAAAAAGAAATCCAGCTTTGTTGCTTGCTATGCGCCGGCTTCTCTACCAAGGAAATCAGTGTAGTCACCCAACAAAGCGTCCGTACGATCTATCAGCGCAAGACGGACATCCGCCATAAGCTGGGTATGGACGAGAAAGAGGATATCATCGGCAATATAAGTGCTCAAACGGCAAATATAAACTTTTCTCTCTAAGTCGTTTGCTAATACTTTGTAAATCAGTGTATATGCATAATGCCTTGCACTTTAGTTTCTTGCCTGTATAAATCGATTTTAGCTGTTTCCCTCCTTACATTTGTCTCGAATCAAATTTGAATTTTATGAGAAGACAAGTATTATTTGTGGGATTGATTTGCGTTGCCTTTTTGGTAAACGCACAAGAGGAGAAAACGATCGATTTGGATGAGGTTACCATTCAAGCCTCTTCGATTATAAGGAAGAAAGACCGTCAACTTATATTCCCCTCTAAAGACCAAGTGCAGCGCTCGATGGATGGCTTGGATTTGACAAGGCGGATGTCCTTACCTCGTCTATGGGTAGATCCGAATACGAAAAGTATCTCTATGGCGAATGGAAACGTTCAGTTGCGTATAAATGGCGTGTTGGCTTCTTCCTTAGAAGTCGCAGCCCTCTCGCCGGAGGATATCAAACGGGTGGAATATCACGATAACCCCGGCTTGCGATATGGGGAAGGAATCGATATCGTCTTGGATTATATAACGATCAAGCGGACTTCCGGAGGAAATCTCGGCGTGGATTTAAGCCATCAATTAAACACGTTTTGGATGGCAGATTATATATATGGTAAGTATAACCGAGGACGTTCGGAGTTCTCTTTATCCAGCTTTGCGAACGGACACCGGTATAAAGAGGCATGGCAAGACCGGAAGGAAATCTTTCATACCCCAGATGGTACCTTCCAGCGAACACAGGAAGGAATCCCCGGGAGGGATTATGAGATGTATTGGACTACGACGGCGAATTATAACTACACGAAGGATGATGATTATTTCTTGAACGCTAAGCTGAATTTTTATTATTATGACTATCCGCATAACTATAGCAGTGCCCTTTTAAGGAATAGCGAGAGCAAGATGACGACCGATCTTATCGATAATAATAAATCCTTGAATACCCGTCCCTCGCTCGACTTGTATTATTTCCGGAAATTACCACGTAAACAATCATTGGCTGTCAATGTCGTGGGAACTTATTCGAATACCGATAGCCGTCATACCTACCGGGAAGAACTGGAAAGTATTCCTTTGACAGATATTTATACGAAAGTAGATGGAAAGCGCTATTCGGTAATCGGAGAGGGTATCTACGAGAAAGAGCTAGAGACCGGTCGCATTTCCGCCGGTTTGAAACATACGCAGGCTTATACGGACAACGTATATTCCGGTTCCGGTGATTATACGACCCATATGACGGAATCTGAATCGTATATGTATGCGCAATACGTAGGAACTTGGAAGAAGTTGGTTTATAACGTAGGTTTGGGCGCCTCCCGTAATTATCTATCGCAAGAAAACTCGGGCTCTTATAATCGGTGGTATTTCCGCCCGCAGGTAACACTTACTTATACTATCAATGAGGTATTATCCGCTCGTTATCGGTATACCCTGCGCAATGTAAACCCATCCTTGTCTGAGTTGAGTAACGTGGAGCAATGGATTGATTCCTTACAGGTTCGTAGAGGTAATCCGGGTCTATCCCCTTTCTTATATCATAACAACGCCGTGGAATTTCATGTGAATACGGCAAAGGTCAAGGCCGGCTTTACTTTCTCTTACCAATACCAGCCCCGCATAGTCATGGAAGAGACCCTGTATGACGTTAGCCGGGGACTTTTTATCCGTACCTACGATAACCAACGGAGTTTCCATCGTTTTACGCCGGAACTGTATTTGAATTATTCACCCTTCGGCGATTATCTGCGCATGAATATCTCCGGAGGCTTGAACCATTTCCAATCGAATGGAAATAGCTATTCGCATACATACACGGATCCCTTCTATGTGATCTCTTTGAATAGCGATGTGAAGAACTTTAATTTTAACCTGTTGATTTATAAGAGAAGCTATAGTTTTTCGGGTGAGACCAGTCGTGAGGCCGATCGTTTTAATAGGTTGGGTATCGGTTATAGAATCGGGAAGGTTCAGTTAAGCGCTTCTTTCTCTACCCAATTTACCTCATCCGCCCGTTACCGGAGTAAGAACCATTCAGCGATCGCTCCCTATGTGACCGATCAGCGTTTTGGTGATATTTATCCGGGCTTCGAGATTGGATTCTCTTACCACTTAGATTTCGGTCGCAAATACAAATCCGTGGATCGTAAGTTGTATAATTCAGATAATGAATCGGGTATATTGAATAGTCGGAAGTAAGTTACATCTATATTGTCGATTACGTGTTCGCGGCTTTCAGTATGCAATATATTATAATTGGGTAGGATATAGTTCTCTATCATTCCTACCCGTTTCATGCGTGCGAACACCTCTTGGTAAGGCTGCCCCAATTTGCGTGCGGTTCCTTCTATACAAAAGGAAGCGAACGCTAGCTCTATTTCTGTTTGCGATAGTTCGATTTGTTTATCCATTTTTCCATGTCGCTTAGGTGGATTTGCTTCAAATGTACGTAAAAAGCGGCTCATGCGATAAAATCCGTGGATGAAATTATCTATAAATGGGAATTTCGTAGAGGTAGTACTTACTTTACCGATGAAGTATATCTCCTGTGGAACTTGAAGTATATCTCTTATAGGGAAGGGAGTGGTATCTCGTGAAAATGACTTTTGATGAACCCTTGTTTTAGAGCATATCCAAATTATCTGTCAGCGATATTCATTCATGAATCGTGGGCGACTTGGATATATGATTTCTTTCAATGCCCATTCTAAGGTTCTTATAATGCCCATCGTAAGCTCCTTTGAATGGGCATTGTTAGATGCTTACGATAGGCATTGTAAGAAACGATAAACAAAAAGCCATCCGGCATTCCGCTGGATGGCTTTTCGTATGGCAATAGAATCGGAGAGATTAGACTCTCTTTTCTTTGATTCTTGCTTTCTTACCGGTAAGGGCACGCAAGTAGTACAATTTAGCACGACGTACTTTACCGACTTTGTTAACCGTGATGCTTTCGATAAACGGAGATTCGATCGGGAAAATTCTCTCTACACCTACGTTCTCAGACATCTTACGAACTGTGAAACGTTTTTTGTCGCCGTGACCGGAGATACGGATAACAACACCGCGATACTGCTGGATACGCTCTTTGTTACCCTCTTTGATACGGTAAGCTACCGTGATCGTATCACCACTCTTGAATGAAGGAAGTTCCTTCTTCGTAGCGAACGCTTCTTCTGCAATCTTAATTAAATCCATTGTTTATAGCTTTTTAATTGTAATTTATAATGAAACGCAATTTAACGGGCTACATTTCCCGACAGAGATTACGTAAAGCGGGTGCAAAGTAACGAAATAAATATTTGATTCGCAATAGATATATGCTTTTTTGCTCGCTATTTGATCAAATCTTTTATGTCTACCAAGGATTCAAACCATTGACATCCACCAGCGATTCCCGTTCCTCCTTCCACATTGCTGTAGATCTGGACAGGCTCGGCCAGACCTACATTCGTAAGTCCGCCCATGATACCTTCATTCTCGATGTTTTGTAAAGATAGCAGATATTGGTAATAGGGTTCGGACAGGGAATATAAACGAATATGGCGTTTGGTATAATATTTAGTATCGGACCTAAGTTGTTCTTTTACTTGCAACGTGTATTCCTTCCCGTCGAACAGCTCGTCGGAAAATACCCGTCCCCGCCAATTTACCATCGAAGGGCCGAAAACCTCATCCAAGATACCTTGTTGTTGCGTGAATACGGGATCTACGGAGAAGTCCAACAGGACACCAAGATGGTCGTCATCTCCCCATATCTGTAGAGAATAGTAATTTGATTTACCCGGGGTATCTTGGAAAGTGATTTGATAGATAAGCACATCGTTTTCTTCTATGTAGGAGATATTCCCATCTCCATCGACAAGGGTACCGCCGTTGCCGGTAGCTTCTTTACGGGGAATTATGCGCAGGCCTTTGATTTCGGTCTTGGAAGGAATCTTATCTTCCGCCGAGGCTGTTCCATATTCCGGGGTAGAAGCTACTATCTTTACGGTTTGTCCGGGCAGTGGAACCGTATTCGATATATAAAGCGTATCTGTTACCCATCCACCTCGATCCTCTCCGAACCAACGAGAAGATTTCCAATAGGAATATTCTTTCCAAGGCATCTCCTCCTTGAAGATCCCGTCTATATATAATTCCACCTTGGCGTTTCGAATCGTCACGTCCGGCTTGCTCTCTGAGTGAAACCATGTGCGGGATATGCTGGCCATTACGACTGTATCCGGCGAGAAGGCCGAGTTGATCACCATTTTCGGTGTAGTACGATATTCCTCTAGGTCAAACTTCCTGTAGCAGGAGGTTAGGAGCAGGCTGGATAATAAGATTGATAAATAGAATATAGGTTTCATGTTCTTTAGAATTTATAAGTATATGATATAGACGGAATGATCGGTAAGAGCGATAACGTCTCGAAATAATGGCTGTAGTTTATCCAAGACCGCTTATGGATAGTTATCGGGTTCATCTGGCAATAAGCGTTATATACGCTGATATTCCAGATACCGAGATGGCCGTTCTTTTTAGGTCGATAAATATTAATCCCCAGATCTAAGCGGTGGTAAGCGGGGAGACGTACGTTATTACGCTCCGTGAAATAGTCCAAGCCTCCTTCCGGTAAGAGCGGAGGGACAGGAGTGAGGCCCAAATCCTCGTAATTCTCGAATGCCACCGTAACCCGGTTTCCGGTCATGAAAGTCCAGCTTCCGGTCAGTTCCAATTTCTCGTTGATCTTCCAGTTTGCGACGATATTCAGCTTATGGCGGTTATCGTATTTCGCGGGGAAACGTTTGCCATTATTAATCTCGTCGAACTGCCGGTCGCTCCACATTAGTCCGTATCCGATCCATCCTGTTATACGCCCCGTCTCTTTCCGGGCGATAAACTCCGCTCCGTAGGCCCACCCCTTACCGGCGGCCAGTTTCTCCTCCCAACCGACGAACGAGGGTAAGAAGTTGTAACCATCTTTATAATCCAGTAGGTGATTCATCCATTTATGATAACCTTCCACCGAGAAGGAATAGTCTTTGTGTAAATTGTAATAAGCGCCGACGGATACTTGATCACTCTCCAATGGCTTCAGCTTCTTGCTGACCGGCATCCACATATCGGTAGGGAGACTCATATAACTTTCGCTGATCTGATGTACGTATTGATTCATCCGGGCGTATGAGGTCTTAAGGCTTAGATTCCTCGTGAGCAGAAAGCGTACGGATAAACGAGGGTCTAAGGAGACATATGTCTTCTTTTGTATATTATACATGTTCAGGCGTAATCCGGCGTTAACCCGGACAATGGAAGATATCGCCCAGTCATCTTCGGCGAAAACAGCCAACTCATTCGCTGAAAGGCGCTCGTCTCCGGTAGTTCGTTTGGTCGGAGACAAATTCTCGGAGGTCTTTTCCTCGATATATTCCGGGCTGAAACGATGATAAAGATAGTCGGTGCCATAACGGATATGATGTGCCGGGGTAGGAATATAGTCGAAGTTCGCATGGACTCCGAAATCATTGATACCGTTTCGGGTTGAGGTCTCGATAAAACGTGAAGAATAATCTTTGTCACCCTCGGTTCCGTAGTATTGTGAAGTCTCTTGTTTTAGTTTGGATTGATAATGGGAATAAGCCAAGGTGACGGTACCGAACATCTTGTTGTTAAACACATGCGACCAGCCGGAAGATAATGCGATGTTACCCCAGCGCATCTTTCCAAAGTCCTTGTTCTCGAAAGGGGTTATATCATCACCTACGGAGAACTCGGAACTTCCTCCTTTTAGGAAATCCTGTCCGAAATAGAAATTAACGTAAGCTTGGCTCCGGTCATTGATATGGTGGTTTACTTTTAGGTTCAGATCGGTAAAAGCATAGCGTGCGCTGAATTTCTCCCCATTCTTTTTCTGAATTTTATTGTAGATCGCCAAACCCGGTGCGGATAAGGCATCCAGCCAAGAGCGACGGAAGGAGGCGTTGAACGAAGTCCGGTCTTTAATGATCGGCCCTTCGAAATTTAAGTTACCGGAGGTCAATCCTAGCATAGCGCTACCATGGTACTCTTTCATATTGCCATCTTTAGTATGCACATCCACTACGCTGGAAAGCCTTCCCCCATAGCGGGCGGGGAAAGCGGATTTATAAAAATCCACATCTTTCAAAGCCTCGGCGTTGAAAGCGGAGAAAAGTCCTCCGAGATGATTGACCTGATACAGTTGGATTCCGTCTATCATATACAGGTTCTCGTCTCCATTCCCCCCACGGACATACATCCCGGCTAATCCTTCCGTTCCGGCTGATACGCCGGGTTGGGTTTGCAGGGCTTTGATCACATCAGCCTCACCGAATAAGGTCGGGATGGTCTTGATCATCTTCCGGGTTATTTTAATCGTTCCCATCTGAGGGGCTTGTATCGGGTTTTGTGTGTCATTACTACCGGTAACGACAACTTCGGCCAATGCCTCACCGCTTTCCAGCAGAATTTCCATCACGGTATCCCGTTCGAGCGGTTGGAATGTATGTGAGAAACGTCCGTATCCGATGTAGGAAGTCTCCAGACGGACTACCCCGACCGGTAAGGTTAGACTGAAGAAACCGTGGTTATTGGTAGCTGTGCCCCTTTGTGTGCGAGAGTCATAAACGGAGGCCCCGATTAGATATTCTGTAGTCGCTTTATCCCGTACGAATCCGCTGATGGTTACTGAGCGGGGGCGTTTCTTCAAGATGATGTGGGTACCGTTTATCTGATAAGACAGAGGGAGCTTTTGGAATAGCCGGGTAAGGCATTCCGATATGGATTGGTTATCAGATTTGAATGTAATCCGGGAAATGCCTTTGAGAATAGAAGGATCGTAGGAGAATGTCATGCCTGTTTGATGCTCTATTTTTTTCATGATTTCTTGGATCGGCTCTTGTTTAGCCTCGATACTGAGAGTCGGCGCCTGTCCCCAAGCGCTTGATTGAAAGCCGAAGATAATCAAGATTATGAGTAGTATTAGCTTCATGAAGTACTTCCTTTTTTATTACGAGACAGGAAAGATAGTAAAAACCCCTATCACAATTCACGTTACTATTGCGATATTTTCTTATTTTTGGAGAGTAATAATGATAATGTTGTGATGAGACAGATTGGTATCTTGCTTTTGTGTTGTATTTCCCTTTTATCGAGTGGGGCGCAAACAGTCCCGAACCTTTATCGTGCGGTGGATCAGGAAAAGATGAATCATTGGGTTGATTCCGTGTTTGACGCTATGAGTTATGATGAACGGATCGGGCAGTTATTTATGGTTATAGCGAATCCTAAATCCGATAACCGGAATATGCAACGGCTCATGCGTTACGTGAACGATATCAAGATCGGGGGCATCTTATTCCATAAAGGGGATCCGGTGACGCAGGCGGAGGTGACCAATCGTTTGCAAAAGGCTTCCCGGATTCCGATGTTGGTCTCTTTGGATGGGGAGTGGGGACTTTCCATGCGATTAAGTGGAACCACCCGTTTCCCGAAAAACATGATGCTAGGCGCTATCGAGGACAATGCCTTGATCGAGGAATATGGAAAAGAGGTGGGACGGCAGTGCCGGGAAATGGGAATTCATATAAATTTCGCTCCGGATATGGACGTGAATAGCAATGTGGATAATCCCGTGATCGGCCTGCGTTCGTTTGGCGAGAATCCGGAGGCTGTGGCGGAGAAGGGTATTGCTTACGCAAGAGGATTGGAAAGTACGGGCATCTTGTCTGTCTCCAAACATTTCCCCGGACATGGAGATACTTCCGAGGACTCGCACGAGACATTACCCGTTGTGCGCCATAACCGGGCCCGCTTGGATAGCGTGGAACTTCTTCCTTTTAAACGTTATATATATGATGGGTTCGCCGGGATAATGACGGGACATCTTTATGTTCCGGCATTGGACAAAAGTCATAAGCCGGCTTCTTTTTCTAAGGCGGTAGTGACGGATCTATTACAGAAAGAACTCGGTTTTCAAGGTCTGTGCTTTACGGATGCTTTAGCGATGAAAGGGGCTTCCACAAAGAAAACGGATAATCCTTCGGTGAAGGCTTTGCTTGCGGGGAATGATATCTTGCTCGCTCCGGCCGCTCCAATCAATGATTTTACGGCCGTGAAAGAGGCTATCGAGGAAGGGGTATTGGATCTGGAAGCGATCGAGGCCAAGTGCTTGAAAATATTAAGGTACAAATATATCGCTGGATTGAATGCCTATAAGCCGGTCGAAACAAAAGGCTTATCGAAACGTTTGAACTCTCCGCATGCGGCATGGATGGCGGCGAAGTTGAATTCGGAGGCTATTACCGTTTTGAAGAATGAGGATACGATCTTACCTCTTAAACAGTTGAATAAGAAAAAGATCGCAGCACTCTCGATTGGAGACGGGGTTGGTAATGAATTCCAGAAAATGCTGGGCGAATATGATTCGATCGCTTGCTTTAGCATCGGACGGCGTTCTACGGCTGCCCAAGTCCAGCAGGTTTATAATAAATTGCAAAAATACGACGTGATCATTTGTGGCGTACATACGATTCGCATTCCCGAGAGTTTAGCGTTGAGGCAGTTGGCCGCGAAGAAAGAGTTGGTCTATGCTTTCTTTACCTTGCCATATGCTTGTAAGGAATATAAGAAGTCGATCGAGAAGGCGAAGGCGGTCGTGTTGGCTTACGAGGGCACTCCCTTAGCGCAGGAATATGCGGCCCAAGTGATATTCGGTGGTATTGCGGCGAAAGGGAAACTTCCGGTTTCGATTCCGGGATTGTATTATGCGGGTACCGGTGTTTTTACGGAGAAGACTCGTTTGGGGTATCACCAGCCGGAAGAGGTAGGAGCGAACCCGGACCGTTTGGATGTAATTGAGTCGATCGTTAAAGAGGGATTGGATGAGAAGGCTTATCCCGGATGCCAAGTGTTGGTTGCGAAGGACGGCATGATTATCTATAATAAATCGTTTGGTTATTTTGATTACGAAAGTAGGCAGCCGGTCACGGAGGCGTCAGTTTATGACTTGGCTTCGGCATCGAAGGCGGCGGGGACTTTATTGGCAGTCATGAAAGCGTATGATGAGAAGAAATTCACCTTGAACAATAAGATCTCCGATTTTATACCGGAGTTGAAAGAGTCTAATAAAAAGGATTTATCGATAAAAGAGTTACTATATCATCAATCGGGAGTGACTCCAACTATTAATTTCTATCTGGATGCTATTGATAAGGATAGTTATAAAGGCAGTTTATATAGTTCGGCGAAGAACGCCACGCACCCGGTTCGTTTTGACGCTAAAACGTATGTCCGGAATGATTTTAAATATCTTCCGGATATAGTATCAGATACACGGAAACCCGGATTTACGACTGAGGTAGCCCGTAATTTCTATGTGAGTGATTCCTTTAAAGATACGATCCTTCAAGATATCAAGAAATCCCGTTTGGGTACGAGAGGTAGGTACGTATATAGTTGCGTGAATTTCATTATGCTGAAAATGATGGTGGAAAATCTGATGAAATCTCCGATGGACCAGCTTCTTCGGGATGATTTCTACAGCGGGTTAGGGGCTTGGCATACCACTTATAATCCGTTGAAGCGAATGGATACCTTGCAAATTGTACCTACGGAACAAGATGGATTTGTCCGCCGCCAATTGCTTCGCGGATATGTACATGATGAGGCAGCCGCTTTTCAAGGGGGTGTTTCTGGAAACGCCGGATTATTTTCGAATGCGAATGATTTGGCGAAGGTGCTCCAATTGATGCTAAACCAAGGGACTTATGGCGGCGAGCGCTATCTTTCTTTGGAAACCAGCCGTTTGTTTACACAAAGCAAGAGCCCGACTTGCCGTAGAGGGTTAGGCTTTGATAAGCCGGTGATTGGTAATCCGAAAGCCTCGCCTTGTGGGGCTTTGGCTCCCGCCTCGGTCTATGGACATACAGGATTTACGGGTACTTGTTTTTGGGTAGATCCGGATAACCAGCTTATTTATATATTTTTGAGTAACCGGGTGAATCCTAGCCGGGCAAATAATAAACTGGGATCGCTTGATATACGTACTCGCATACAGGATGCGATCTATAAGGCGATTGATAGGAAAAGCCAAAAAGATTCGTAATTTTGTGACAGTTTTAACAGATAGGTATTAATTAAAAAGCAGGTATATGTTATACGGACACGGTGATGATTTTTATAACGCAAAGAACGAGGTAAAGATAAACTTTAGCTCGAATGTGTGGCACGGAGCTAATTTAGATAAACTGAAGGAACATTTGATCGAGCATTTTGATAAGCTGACTCGTTATCCGGAGCCGGACGCCGCTACTTTGAAAAGATTGTTGGCCCGCCGGTATGAGATCAAGGAAGAGAATATTGTAGTGACGAATGGCTCGATCACGGCTTTTTATTTGTTAGCGCAAGCTTGGCGAGGTGCGAAATCCATGATCGCTATTCCTTCTTTCTCTGAATATGAGGACGCTTGCCGTTTGCATGAGCATGAGATCTCTTTCTTCCCGACATCGGACGATTTATCAGAGTTATCCTTGGAGGGACAGGATTTCTGTTGGATTTGTAATCCGAATAATCCGGATGGAAAGCTGATCCACCGTACGGAGCTTCTCCGTTTGATCTCGGCGAATCCGCAGACTACCTTCATTATTGACCAGGCATACGTGGCTTTTACGACGGAAGACATGCTAAAGCCGAGTGACGTGAAAACGCATAAGAACTTAATCCTTGTCCAGTCTATCTCGAAGGCCTATAATATCCCCGGCTTGCGTATCGGTTATCTGGTCGCTTCTCCGGAGATTGCGGAGAAAGTGAACAAGTATATCATACCTTGGTCGGTAAATGCTATCGCTATCGAGGCAAGTAAATATATCTTGATCCATCCGGCGCAATTTACGTTGCCGATCCGTAAATGGCAGCGTGAGACAGCGGATTTTATTTATCAATTAAGTAAATTGGATGGCTTGGAGGTAATCCCGACCTCTACGACTTTCTTCCTTGTCCGTTTGAAGAAGGGTACAGCCGCTGATTTAAAGCAATTCCTTTTAGATAATTACGGGATCTTGATCCGTGACGCTTCGAATTTCCGGGGCTTGGATGAGACTTATCTACGGCTCTCTACCCAGAAGTCTGATGAGAACCAGATCTTACTTGAAGGGGTGAAGGTTTGGTTGGAGCAACAATAAATTGAGGACGAGAAACTTCCGGAGGTATGTGGGTATTTCCGGAAGTTTTTGTTAAAATAGCCAACCAATGAACAGGGGCAAGTAGTCTTTCAACTCTGTCTTTAATATTTCAATCGCCTTATTTTTATATCTTTCTACTGTCCGTATGGATATTTGCATATCCTCCGCGATCTCGCCGTAACTCTTATTCTCAAAGCGATTCTTCTCGAATACATATCGATAGTTTTCAGGTAATTTAGCAAGTGCCTCTCGAAGTAGGGTTTGTAATTCTTCCCAAGTATAAAGCTCCTCGCCACTTTCCGCATAGATAGGGATTTGCTCTTGAGAGAATTGGTCTACATATTCTTCGTGATTGCGTTGCAGATAGTTGAGACTGTGGTTCTTGGTAGCTGTGATGAGATAATTGCGCGCGGAAGTTCTTATTACGATGCGTTTACGATTTTCCCAGATGGAGGAAAAAACTTCCTGTACGATATCTTCTCTCGTTTCCCGGTCAGAGATAAAACGTTTGGTATATATGCAAAGAGCCGGATAATATAACTCAAATAAACGTTGGAAGGAGAGCTTATTATCCTCGGTCGTGATTTGCCGTAAAAGGAAATCGATATCAGTCATTGTTGGATTTCTTTCCATAATGGGACAAATGTATATATTTTTAGAATATATTCCCCTTTGTTTCACAAGCTAAAATCCTTGCTTTTTGTGCAATTGGTGAGGAGGGCCCACACATATATACGTGTTGGGCAATACCTGCTTAGGTGATTTCCTTGCTTTATTGTGGGGTACAAGAGGAAGAAAAATATAAAAAAAGTCGTTTTGCTGTCGTGTTTTTGTTTTGACTGTGTCTATATAGAAAAAGACAATCATATATGCGAGAAAGCGGAGACGAAAAAAGTACATTACGGCAGATTGAGAAGATTAAAGCTCTGTCTGAGGATATGCTAGAATACCAAGCGATAGATGTGCATAAGGCTTGGCAAAGCATGGAACGTCGTGCTAAGCGGAAAGCCTCTATGAGGATGTTTTCGTTGTTTTTTACCCGTGCCGCAGCTATTCTTGTAGTACCGTTGCTCATATCCTCGTTATTTTTTTCTTATTTATATTATACCACAGGTAGGAATGTTAAGACGGGGGCATCTGTGGTTTTTGCGGAGATTAGTTCCATGCCTGGTACAATTACCCGTTTGGTGTTACCTGATCAATCTGTTGTTTGGTTGAATGCCGGCAGCCGCTTGGTTTATCCATCGGTCTTTGATGAGAAAGAACGTAAAGTTCAGCTCTTTGGTGAGGGCTATTTTGAAGTTGAAGCCGATTCGGAACATCCTTTTAGTGTGTCTACCTCTGAGGGATTGCGGGTAATAGCGTATGGAACGAAGTTCAATGTGAATGCCTATGACGATGAACCTTTTATCGAGGCTGTGCTGGAAAAAGGAAAGATCGATGTTATCCGGAACGATGAACGGATCCGCTTGGAACCGAACAAACAGGTCGTGCTTAATAAGGAAAGCGGTGTGTTCCGTGTTTCTGCTGTCAATTTGGATGAGAAGATGGATTGGAGAAAGGGGCGGATGGTATTTCGAAATACTCCTTTAGAGAAGGTACTAAAGCGACTGGAAAAACGATATAATGTGGAGATCGTACTGCATAAGAACTCGAATGCGGAGTATAAATACCGTGCGACTTTCACAAATGAGACCTTGGAGCAAATATTGGATTATCTAAAACAGACTGCCCCTATTGAATGGTCTGCCCGACAACTTTCCTCTCATTCGGATTCCACGTTTGTCCGGCAGAGGATAGATGTTTATCAACGATAAAAAATCATTTCAAAATAAATTTTGTGTAATCACTAAATCTACATGCTTATGAGTGCATTTCATTTACGTAAGAGGAATCTTACTCGGTATTTACCTCAATCGAATCGTATCTTAAATCTTGGTACGGCATTTACATTCTTGACTGCCTTCCAGTTATATGCAGGTACCTCTTATTCACAGACAACAACACTTTCCTTGTCGTTGAAAAACGCTACGTTGGAGCAAGCGATCGATCGGATAGAGGAGGAAACGGGTTATTCATTCTTGTATGCGGATCATGTTTTGGATGTGAGTCGTATTGTCAATTTAGAGGCCAATAATAAGGATATTAATTTGGTTTTATCCCGGGTTTTCGATAATATGAATGTCGATTATAAGATTGTAGATAAGCAGATTATCTTATCTCGTAAATTAGAGTCTATTCCTTTGGCACAGCAACAAGGACGCATGGTACAAGGAGTCGTGTTGGATTCGAACCAAGAACCAGTAATCGGCGCTAATGTATTGGTGAAGGGAACGACTGTCGGTACGATTACAGATATTGAGGGGCGTTTCACGTTGGAAGTTCCGAATAATGCTGTATTGGTTGTTTCTTATATTGGTTATTTATCTACAGAGCTGGTACCCGGTTCAAAGACGGATTTGACCATTTCGTTGAAAGAGGACTCACAAAACTTGGACGAGATTGTGGTCGTAGGTTATGGTGTATCGCGTAAAAAAGATCTTACGGGTGCGGTTTCGGTCTTGAAGATCGATGACTTGAAAGATACACCGGTTTCTAGCGTAGATCAAATGATGCAGGGTAAGCTCTCCGGAGTGAACGTGATGCCGGATAATATGCCGGGTGGAGGAGTTGCGGTGCGTATTCGCGGTTTCAGTACGATCCGTAACAATGATCCGCTTTATATCATTGATGGTATTCCTGTGGATGGTGGTATTAATTTTTTGAATCCAAACGATATCGAGTCTATGCAGGTATTGAAAGATGCTTCCTCAGCCTCTATCTATGGAGCACGTGCGGCTAATGGTGTCGTTATTATCAATACAAAAAGAGGGAAAGAGGGTGAGTTTAATGTCAATTTAGATGCTTACTTTGGTGTACAAAAAGCAGCGAAGCAATTGAGGATGTTGAATGCGCAACAGTTTGGTGATATGTTGTGGCAGGCTATGAAAAATGATGGAAAAACTCCTTCGCATGATGTCTACGGAAATGGTGATCAGGCAGTTGTTCCTGAATATTTGGATAGTAATCATTTAATTCCTTCCGATGATGTGGATTGGGTCGATGAGATTTTACGTGCGGCCGTGGTACAGTCTTATAACCTCTCTTTTACGAAAGCAGATAAAAAATCTAATCAATTATTCTCGTTAGGATACTATGATCAGCAGGGACTGGTTAAGTTTAGTGATTTCAAGCGTGTGAGCGGTCGTTTTAATTCCGAGTATAAATTGTTTGATGATCATCTCCGTATAGGAGAAAATATCTCTCTTTCTCATTCTTGGGGAACAAGTGTCTCTAACAATGCCGCCTTGGGAGGAACTTTGTATGAGGCTTATAAATTCCAGTCTATCACGCCTGTGAAGAATCTGGAAGATGAGTATGCCGGAAATGTATTCTCGGATATACCGAATCCCATGGGTAAATTGTATAGGAACAAGGATAATCAGGATAAGAAGAGTCGTTTGGTAGGTAATTTGTATGCCGAGTTACATTTGTTTGATGGGCTTATGTTTAAGACCTCTTTTGGTGTTGATTACAATAATCTGTATAGACGTTCTTTCAGTCCAAAATATGATGAGTTGAATGCCTCGGAGAAATTAAGTAGTTTATCCAACCGAAATGCTTGGAATTTTAACTGGGTATTCACGAATACCTTGACTTATAATAAGACATTTGGCGACCATACGATCAATGCCTTATTAGGTATGGAGTCTTTGAGAAATAGATATGAGTATTTTACAGCTTCAAGAGACGGTTTTCCGTCAGACGATCCTAACTTCCGTTTTTTAGATGCGGGGGATGTAGGAACCCAGAAGAACTCGGGTGCTGCTACGGAGTATAGTATGGTCTCTTATTTCGGTAAGCTCGATTATAATTATCATGATCGGTATTTGGTGGCGTTTACTTTGCGTCGGGATGGTTCATCTCGTTTAGGTAATAACAAATGGGGTAATTTCCCTGCGGCATCAGTTGGATGGCGCATTAGTAATGAGCCGTTTTTTGATGTTGAGGCAATTAGTAATTTGAAAGTACGCGTTGGTTGGGGACAGAATGGAAACTCGGATGTTCCGTCGTATGCGACGATTGACTCATATAAGAGTAATTCTACGAACTCGAATTACCCGATTGATGGAAATCAAAGTGGTGTAGATCTAGGATTGGTGCAGACTCGAAACGGAAACGTTAATTTGAAATGGGAGACAACCACACAAACGAATGTCGGTGTGGATTTGGGTTTTTTGAATGGTGACTTGAATTTGACTTTGGACTATTTTAATAAAGATACCAAGGACTTATTGTGGCGTAGAGCCTTACCTGCCTCGATCGGGGGAACAAATATGACTGTTTGGGATAATGTAGGTAAGATGAACAACAAAGGTTTTGAGATGGAGATAAATTATCAAAAGCAAATCAATCAGGATTTTGGTTTCTCTGTCGCATATAACTTCTCTGTTATCAAGAATAAAATGACCGAACTGAATGGGGTGGATTATATAGGTCTTTCCAGTAGTGAACTTCACGGACGTAATTTCGATCAAGAGACTTCTCGTTCAGCGGTAGGACAACCGATCGGATCCTTCTTCGTGTATGAGGCTGATGGTCTGTTCCAAAGCGATGCGGAGATCCAAAACTATAAGAATGATAGAGGTGAGTTATTACAACCGAATGCGAAACCGGGTGATATTCGCTTCAAGGATTTGAATGGAGATGGCGTTATCAATAGTGATGACCGCGATTTCAAGGGAAATCCGTTGCCTGATTGTAGCATGGGGTTGACGTTGGGTTTCAATTATAAAAACTTTGATGTTAGTGCCTTCTTCCAAGGTGTATTTGGTAATGAGGTCTATAATTTGACGAATTATTTGGGTGAGTTTTATAACCAGGCTCAATATAATAAAAATTCTACGATCTTGGATGCTTGGCGTCCGGATAATACGGATACGGATATACCTCGTGTCACATTGGATGATCCGAATAATAATATTCGTCCTTCTACCTATTATATCCATAATGCCTCTTTTGTCCGTTTAAAGAACTTAAAGGTGGGGTATACACTACCGGATAAAGTAGCATCTAAGTTGAAGTTGAAACGTACGTATATTTATTTGCAAGGACAGAACTTGTTTACCATAACGGGATATGAAGGTATTGATCCGGAGGTTGGTTTGCAGAGTTATTCTTCTGAGAACCGTAATTTGGATATGGGGGTGGATCGTGGAGTGTATCCATTACCAAGAACATTTACTTTAGGGGTTAACGTTAGTTTTTAACATAAAAAGAGATATATACAATGAAAAAGATATTTTATTTTGCGGCATCAGTGTTGATGATGTGTTCTTGTGCGGACTCATTCCTTTCTGAGGAGCCTGTGGGTGAGTTCTTGCCCGGACAGGTAGAGAGTGAGGAAAATATAGAGGGTATCGTGACCGGTGCATATGCTGTGTTGGATGGGTATTATGCCTCTGATGCGATTAATTCCGGTTGCTCAAACTGGCAGTTCGGGGATGTTGTCTCTGACGATGCGTATAAAGGTGGCGGCGGTACCGGTGACCAGAACCAAATCCATTTGATGGAGATCTTTAATGCGAATCCCACAGGGATTGACTTTGAAGCTCGATGGGCTGCTCTTTATGAGGGAATAAAACGTTGTAACCAAGCGATTCGTTTATTGAATGGTAGTGAGGTTAAAAACAAGGAACAGCGTTTAGCTGAGATGCGCTTTTTGAGGGGGCATTATTATTTCAACTTAAAAATCATTTATAATCAGATTCCTTGGATCGATGAAACGTTGGTGGATCCAAATGAATACAATAAGAAATCGAATATCGAGTTTTCATCCGATCAATTGTGGGAGAAGATTTTAGAAGAGTTCTCTGCTGCTTATAAAGTATTGCCGGAGAGCCAAGCGGATTATGGCCGGCCTACTAAAATGGCAGCTAGAGCTTATATGGCAAAGGTTTATTTATATCAGTCCAAGTGGAAAGAATGTTTGGAAGCTTGTGATGAGGTGATTCAATCTGGAAAATATGAGCTATTCCCTGATTTCCGGAATGTGTTCTTGCCTGAAAATGATAATTGCTCGGAGATTATCTTTGCGATCCAGCTGTCCATTAATGATGGTTCTCCCAATAATGAGAACGGAAGTTATGGCGATCGCTTGTTGCCTCCGGGAGGTCCTTATCCTGTATATGGCTTTTTGCGGCCGACTCAAAATTTGGTAAATGCTTATAAAACGGATGTTAAAGGCTTGCCTTATAATGATGGTAAAGATGTGTCAGAGAATGACTATGTAGATGTTCGTTTGGATCATACATTAGCTAGACCAAATATACCGTTTATGGATGTACAATTGTATGATTGGACTCCTAGAGAGGCTAGTGTGTATGGCCCGTATAGCCCGAAGAAGCGTTTGGTTTCATTGAATTCTACTTATTATTCGCCGATATGGCCTTATGTGAATGCTTTGAATTTCTATGTGATTCGTTATGCGGATTTGTTATTGTGGAGAGCTGAGGCTGCTATTGAGACAGGTGATTTAGAGACTGGGCGTAAGTATATCAATATGATTAGAGAGCGTGCGAAAAATACTCAGCATGTCAAGACAATGGATCAATCACAAGATGCTGCTAATTATAAGGTAGGGGTTTATGATGAGCCTTTTAAATCAAAAAATGAAGCCGTGCAAGCGTTACGTATGGAGAGACGTTTGGAGATGGCGCATGAGGGAATTCGTTTCTTTGATTTGGTGCGTTGGGGTGTCGCGGATGAAGTTATCAACGCTTATATCGCCAAAGAGAAAGTGTTCCGTTCCCACTTGCAAAATGCTCATTTCGTAAAAGGTAAGCATGAGTATTTCCCGATACCTCAGTCTATGATTGATATTTGTGGTACGGAAGTAATGAAACAGAATCCGGGTTATTGATAAATTAAATGAAAGAAAAGGCGGTGTGTCAAATAGTTTAATATCCATTTGATGCACCGCTTTTTCACGATGTAATAAAAAATATGAAGCAGCTAGGAGTTATTTTATATCTATTGTGTTTGACTACCTGTTATGAGTTATGGGCAACCCCTCATAATGTCGCTTATCAAGCTAAAGTTTCCTGTTCGTCTGCCTTGAGCCAAGAGCAGGAAGGTAAGTATGTGATAGATCAGGTGATTCGTATTTCCGGAAAGGGAGAATGGGTAGCCAAGACAAAATTGGATGCGCGTGGTCGGGTGTATCCGTATCCTTGGATACAATTAGATTGGGATCATGCGATTTATACGAATAAGGTTATTTTATACGATCGGGTGGATGAGCGAAGCCATTGTGCTGCGGGTACCTTGTTCTTTAGTGACGGTAGTTCGGTAACGGTTAATTTGATTCCCAATGATGGAGCGCCAAGGGTGGTTGAATTTGATACTCGGAAGACGGAATGGATTCGTTTTCAAATGACGGATGGAGAAGGACAAGATTTAGGGCTGTCTGAGATAGAGGTGTATCCTGCTCCTGAGTCTTATCCGGATTATATCTCTTGGGTGAATCCTTATGTCGAGACCGCTAAAGGTCGATATTTTTTCTTTGTGACCGGAAGTTTGCCTTTCGGTATGATAAGTTCCGCTCCATTAACCCGCAATATCAATCAAGGAGGAGGAGGTTATAATTATAATTCTACTAAGGTTTTAGGCTTCCCTCAAATTCATAATTGGATGATTTCAGGATTGTCTTTGATGCCGGTGAAAGATGAGGTAGATGTTTGCAGAGGAGATAAGGTTTGGCGTTCTTCTTTTTCTCATGATGATGAGATTGTCCAACCTGGTTATCACCGTTTGTTCTTGGATACTTATAAAATATGGGTAGAACAGACGGTTACGGATAGGGTAGGACTTTATCGTTTTACGTATACGCAAGATGGTTTGGCGAAGGTCTTGGTAAATCTGGGAGGTCATATAGCTACTTCTACTTTGTTGAACGCTCATGTGACAAAGGTGAATGATACAGAGATCTCCGGATATTTTGATACGGCTGGTCGTGTATGGGGAGGTGTCGATGTGGCTAAAGTTTATTTTGTTGTTCAATTTGATAAACCTATGGATGCTTTGAACGGTTGGGTTGGAGATAGAAAGGAAACGGATATCAATAGTTTGATAGGTTCTCCAGAATTAATTACCGTGCCTAAGTCTTCTTTTAAACAATCTCCTTCTTCTGGCGTAGAAGCTTGTTTTGGATCTTTTAAGGCTGGTGATGAGCTATTGTTGAAGACCGCTATCTCTTATGTGAGTGAGGAAAATGCCCGTGAGAATATAGAGCGGGAATGTAAACATTGGGATTTTGATCAAGTTAAGAGTGCGTCCGAGCGTATTTGGAATGAGTGGTTGGGAAAAATTGATGTGCAAGGTGGTTCTTTTCAGCAAAAGACCAAGTTTTATACCGATTTGTGGCACGTATTGTTGGGGCGTCATAAGATAGATGATAGCAATGGCGAGTATCCGGATTATTTGTCCGGAGGAGAACGTATTGGAAAACAAACAAGGATACATACGATTGCTCCTAAATTCCAAGTACGGACTTTGCCTAAAGATAAAACAGGAAAATCAAGGTTTCATATGTATAATTCAGATGCTCTATGGTTGACACAGTGGAATTTAAACACGTTGTGGGGACTGGCGTATCCTTCTGTTTTAGACGAGTTTTCCGCTTCTTTTATCGAATATGACAAGAATGGAGGTCTATTACCTCGTGGGCCGTCCATAGGGTCTTATACTTATATTATGACGGGCTGTCCGGCTACCTCCTTGATTACTTCCGCTTATCAGCGGGGGGTGTTTCATAAATGGTCGCCCAAGGAGGGATATGCGGCTATGAAAAGGAATCATGAGAAAGGTGGTATGCTTGCCTTTGATATGGATAAAGAGTTGGAGTTCTATATTAAACACGGATATTGCCCAGAAGAGGCAGGCTTGACTATTCAATGGGCCTTTGAGGATTGGGCTTTGGGAGAAATGGCGAAAGCTATGGGAAAACTCAAGGATTATAATTATTATAGAAATCGTTCCTTGGGCTGGCCTGCGTCTTGGCATCCGGATTTGAGGTTGATGATGCCTAGAAAAGAAACAGGAGAGTGGGTCCATTTGGATCCTTTGTCCGAGCGTGGGTTTGTACAAGCCAATGCTTGGCAGGCTACTTTTGGATTATCTCATGACATTGAAACATTGGCTCGTTTGATGGGAGGTAATGACAGCTTAGCTACTCAATTGAATTATGTGTTTGAGATGTCGAAAAATGCAAGATTCCTGTCTAGTTATGTTAGTTATGCCAATCAACCCGGTTGCTCGAATGCGCACATTTTCTCACATGTAGGAAAGCCTTGGCTGACTCAATATTGGGTGCGTCAGGTCGCTAAACAGACCTATGGTGATATTACGCCAGAGCGAGGCTACGGCGAAAATGATGAAGATCAAGGACAGATGGCTGGAATAAGTGCACTGATGGCTATGGGATTATTCAGTTTGGATGGAGGCTCTGCCTATAATCCGATGTATGATATTACAAGCCCTGTTTTCAATGAGATTACGATTCGATTGGATTCTCGGTATTATAAAGGGAACGAGTTTAAGATTAAAGTACATGATAACTCCCCTGAGAATTGTTATATCCAGAAAGCTTCTTTGAACGGAGAGATGTATCATAAATATCAATTGCCGCATACCGTATTTGAGCAAGGTGGCCTTTTGGAATTATGGCTTAGCGATAAACCAAACAAGGAATGGGGAACTCAATAACGATTTGGGCATATCTCTCAATTTGCATGATGATTCAAAAAAAGGATGTGCGAAACAATGAGGCACATCCTTTTTCATTTCCTTTTAAATCTAAGTAGCGTGTATTATTCTACTCGTTTGTTGATTACGATATGACCAAAATAGCCAAGGAGAACCAATCCCAGACCTGTAAGTAGAATACTATTTGTCATACCACCGGTAAAAAACGGTACAGCCAAAACTGCCGCACCAATAATGAGTACGATCACTCCTAGATTTTTAATTAACTCATTCATGGTTATAGATATTTTATAATTATTTTCTTTTCTACCGCAAATAAAGCAATAATAACCCGATCGTGAAAATATTTTCGGAGAAAAATAATGAAACGATTGAAATTAGCTTCTATATTTGTGTTATAATATAGTTACGTATGGGAAGAATACTTTACATAGTTTATTTGTGGCTGTTTTTTGTACCTGTATTTCTGGTACTGACTATACTTACGGCTGTGACGGTTATCATCGGTTGTCTATTGGGGGGAGAGAAAATCTTCGCTTATTATCCGGGTATGATCTGGTCTCGATTGACTTGCTATCTGGCGCTTTGTCCGGTGACGGTAAAAGGGCGTGAGCATATAGACCGGAAACAATCGTATGTTTTCGTAGCTAATCATCAAGGTGCGTTTGATATTTTCTTGATATATGGTTTCTTAGGCGTTCCCATTAAGTGGGTGATGAAGGCGGGTATCGCTAAAATTCCATTTGTCGGTACCGCCTGCCGTGCGGCCGGTTTTATCTTTGTCGATAATTCTACGCCGAAGGCTGCCGCTCGTAGTGTTTTGGAGGCGGAGCGTTGTCTTCGGAACGGGGCTTCCGTGGTTGTTTTCCCGGAAGGTTCGCGTACGTATACCGGGAAAATGATCCGTTTCAAGAAAGGGGCTTATCAAATGGCGCTAGATCAGCATTTGCCTATTATTCCGATCACCTTAAACGGGCCGTTTGATGTCTTGCCGATCGGGTCGTTGAATGTCCATCGTCATCGGATGGAGATGGTGATCCATCCGGCGGTTTCTACCGAGAATATAGACACTTCCCACAAAGGAATGCAAGCGTTCGCTGATCAGACTCAAGAAATCATAGCATCTGCCTTGTGGGAAGAATATAAATAATTTAGGTTATTATTTCCAGCTTTTCAAGATGCCACGTTTCGCTACTTTCAGGCTGAATCCGAAGTTATCGCCGAACATGGAACCGGCATCAGCTGCCAAAGACCCTGTAAATTCCCATCCCGATAAACGGGGATGTTGATAAGAGATATCTAAAAGTCCGGAAGCTCCTCTTTTCTTGCTAAGGAAAGGGGTGGCATGTCTACCCCAACTATTCATCACGGTGACTAATACCCGATAAGATACTTGTGAGGAGATAGCGCCTTCCGCACCGAAATGCCAGTCACGAACACGGTTGTTCTTGAATCCTAATGAACCGTTCTCGTTATACTCCGGACTTGGGATCAGAGGAGAACCTATCGCCCGGTTAAAATAAGAGGCTCCGGTAGTGTATTCTCCGTTGTTATAATAATCATCACCACCGCCACCTACGCCGGGATGTAGGTCGTGATCAAAATCGATGAAGTGGAACTGTCCGCTTTGGTCTCTTGTAACCAGATACTCCACGACCACCTTACGCAACCACGGGAATTTTGGTAAATCCAATTGTCCTCCCCATAATCCGTCGGTATTGTTTACGAATATCATACCGGATTTATCCTCGAAGAAATGTTGGTAATAGGCGGATACTTGCCAGTTAGGTTGTGTAAAAGCCAATTTGAAATCGTAAGAGCCATAATGATTACCCAGTACGTTGATTTGATCGGAGACTGTTGCGTCGCCACCCCCTTCGCTGCCGCAAATAACCCGGATAAGGTCCTTGATGGATTGAGGCTGCTTTCCGATCTTAGGATTGGTTGAGGTTCCTCCCCATTGTGCCCAATGCTGTACTCCGATTACACCGGATAACGGGAAGTCATTGCGTGTATCCTTAATCTGTACAAATAATGATTTATGATGCCATAAAACGTTATCTACATAAGTCTGCTTATTGTTTGTGAAGTTAGCCAGATAATCCTTGTCGAAAGAACGACCGACGGCAAAGTCTCCTTTGACTTGCATCCAGCCTTTAGTTAAAGGAACGACGGTAAATTCCGGAATGCTGATGTTCACTTCCGGAATCGGGCGGGCATTGGCGGATTGCACGATATCGCCCGAGCTAAGCCAACGATCCCAAAGTGAATTATAGCGTTCCTTGCTTCCTACACTCAATAGCAAGCATTTGTAACCTAACTCGGCATATATTTGTTGGATAAAGAAATTGCGATGACGAGGAACTGCGGCCACTACGTCTAATCCGGCTCCCCAGCGAAAACCTTTGCCAAAAGTTTGATTATGGAATACTCCCGCATTCAAATATCCGTTATTCGCTTCCAAAGGAACAATTCCGTATCGATTGCTAACCATCCAGAAAGGGGCATTGTCGCCACTAGCTACCGATCCGAATATTTCGGCCTTGTAGGTAGTCGCTTCCGGAGTTGTCTCTTCTTCTTGAGCGAAACTAGCCGTTGCCATCCCCAGACAAGTCAGACCTATAAAAATTGATCGCACTGATTTCATGTATATATAAATGTTTTGTCTGGGCGCAAAGGTAAGGATTTATATGTTTGGTGCAACCATTATTGTTTCTTTAACCACTCGAATATAGTTTGATAGGCATCGTTCCGATAGGGCTTTTGAGATAGGATCAGATCGTGGATGCCGTTTGGAATGGTATCTCTCGTGACTTTGTCTCCTAGTTTCTCCCCGTATTTTTGAATGTCTTGAACATCCAAGACGATGTCGGAGGTCATGTATTCCTCATGCCATGTCTCTGTTTCCGGAAAAGATTTGTTGGAAGACATCACTAGTATCGGACAATCCAGTTTTAACCCTTTTTGTACCGTCTGTTGCGCTTCTTGTATGGCTTTGATCCATCCGGCTTTTTTCGGATGCCCGAATATCATTTTCCAGTTCGTATCAAATTCCCATTCTCCTTTATACTGCTTAAGCAGGCTATAAGCGTAATTCGGATCACCCAAACCTTGTACGGTAAGATTCGGAAATAGCCTCCCGACAAACGCAACGGTTGGCAGTACGACTTTCTCCATTAACCATCCGAAATTCCAATCTAGAAAAGGGCTGTTCAAGATAAGCCCGTCTATCGGTAACTCCCCTTTCTTGCTATTCAAATAATAAGGTGTGATCAACCCGCCCGTAGAATGCGCCATTAATAATATCCGTTCATTACCTTCGGACCGGATGGTGGCTAAAGCGGTATCGATATCAGCGAAATACTCTTTTAGGCTCTTGCAAAAGAACGGGTTTTGATTGGGTAATATCGAACGTCCGTATTTCCGCAAGTCCATCGCATAGAAATTATATCCGTGAGCGTTTACGCTATCCCCTAATTGTTTCTGGAAAAAATAGTCATTATAGCCATGGATATACAGCACGGCCTGTTTTACGCTATCCAGTTGAGGTTTCTTGACCAGTGTGCAAACTACCTTCCCCTCATAATCATCCGGCATCTGGAAGGTACGGCGTAAATAACCATCTCCCAATACATCGGGTACGTATTGGGCATATACCTCGCATAAAATGAAACAGAGGAATATAATAAGATTTATTTTTCGAGACATAAATATATTGTTTCTATTTTATAACTGTATTTGCAAAGATAGGGTTTATCAATCAATGGTAATTAACCAAGATCATAAAATAAAAAATGACAGATAAGCATGAAAAACGATAGGATAAACGTAAATATTGCAACTTATACGTAAAAAGCACTATTTATGGTAAGTCGTTAATTTTTTATCTTAACAATAAATATTTTACTTTGTTGGAAAATGGAAGCGTGTATGGAACCGGAAATAACAGTAATAATCATAGATGATGACCTTGGATCGATTCAAAAATTGCAAAACGATCTATTGGCCTTCTCGGAAATAAGGATATTGGATACAGCGACAACGGCGGAATTGGGCAAGAGGCATATCCTTAAGTATCAACCGGATTTGGTGTTTTTGGATGTGGAACTTCCGGACATGTCTGGCTTTGATTTGCTGGATGATATACGGGATGATATTCTTCCGAACTTGAGAGTCGTTTTCTATACGGTATACGATAAATATATATTGGATGCCCTACGTGCCTCTGCGTTTGATTATTTGTTAAAACCTTATTTAATTGATGAGTTAGCGGCACTCATCGAACGTTTTCATACGACAGAACCTGCGGATGTTGCCTGCATGGAGAGATCTTTGCGGAAAATATTGAATCGGGATAGTCGATTTGCGATCCAAACCGTCTCGGGTCTTTTACTAGTCCGTTGTGAGGAGATATTCCTGTTTCAGTTCTTGGGAGACCAACGTTGCTGGCAGATTGTCTTGACTTCCCGTACTACTCATAAACTAAAAATGAGCACGACAGCGAAAGATTTGTTGTCTATCAATAATACGTTTGTTCAAATAAGCCAAGATTGCATTGTGAACTTGACTTATTTGATGTTCATCGAGAATAAGACCTTACGATGCGAGTTCTATCCCCCCTTCCAAGAGGAGGAGAGGATCGCCTCGCATCGCTATTTTAAACAACTGAGAGAACGGTTGGATATTATTTGATGGTTACTCTTCTTTTCTCCCTAATTTTATCTGTTTTGCAGGGTGTAATAGGCTTCTGAAGTGAATAACTAACGGCTTGTCGAGTGAATAACTAACGGCTATACCTAGCCGCTAGTTAACGGCTTGGGAAGTGAATAACTAATCACTTGAGAAGCCTTTTGCAAGCGATTAAGTATGTTGTCTAAATAATTCATTTTCACCGCATAAGGAATTTACATTTCAAGTCGTAAATTATTTACTTCAGTAACGGATAGTGCCTACTAAGATTTGCTTATTTTCTGACATTTACATACAAGAGAGTCAATATATTCTAGCCATCCAATCCGCAAAAAAGTAGTCATATACCCTATAAAAGCCATCTTCCTGTGTTATCAAATCATTTTTCAACAGAGGTTTGACCGCAGATTGTACAGAACTGGCTGAAGGTAGCTTGTATTTTTTGATAAATGCTGATGACGTGAGACCTTCTGCTCTGCCCTCTTTGGCGATAGCTTGTAAAACAAGTTTTTGTTTGGGAGCAAGATTGGCAAGTAGATCCTTGTAACTACTTTCTTGTGTTAGAATCACATTCTTGCGGGCTATTTCTATCTTATCCATACCACAACGCTCACCTTCTTCGGTCAATGCGAAAAGTTCGTTCATTATCATTTGCACAAACCAAGTATAGCCATCGAACATCCGATAAACTTCTTCTATTACGGATTTGTCAATAAGCTTTCCCCTTTGCTCAAAAAGCCGGTTGGCGAACTCCACATAGATATGAATGGGTATTGGCTCAAGTCCTATACTAATAGCGCTTTGATAAAAAGGCTTGGAAGAGGAATTAAACATATTACTCATCAAATGGCGTTTACTGCCGGAGAAGATAAACATAGTCTGCTTGCATTGTTGAATCTTGGTTCGCAACAACGCTTCTACATTTTTCTCCTCATAGCCGCCAATTTGTTGGAACTCATCGATCGCCACGATACATGGTTTATCTGCGGTCTCTAGATAAGCGAAGATCTCATCAAGTGTTGTTTGTGGTGCTTGAATGTCTCCTAGCCCAATATCAAAACAAGGTTCTCCGGTTACCATATCCAGTTTAAAACCCGCACGCAATGAGGTTATGATTTGAAAGAACCGTTCCGTCCAAACCGTTTTCTTTGGCTTCAATTCGTCATAGATGGCTTTTCCTAATAGATATACGAACTCTGTTAATGAAGTAGTGGCATAAATATCCACAAAGAACGCATGATAATTTTTTTCTATCGATTCTTGACGAAAAAGATGTTGGATCAATCCGGTCTTACCCAAACGGCGTGGAGAAATCAATGCGACATTACGTCCGTTCTCAATCTGTTTAATCAAGAAGCTTGTCTCTCCCTCACGGTCACAAAAATATTTGTCTGATACATACCTACCCACGACAAAAGGATTCATCATTGCGATTGTCTCCATAATATAAATACATTTTATTGCAAATATAATAATTATATCCATAATAAAGAAAGGAAACGGTATGTTTCACTTGCACGTGTGGGAGTCCGTGGCAAATAATTTGATATATAGTGATTTAATTCGATTATTTATATATCTTCGCATTGTAGAAACCGTCGTTTCGGAAACAGCGGTTTCGGAACTGTGTATTATTGCCATGCGTAAAGATTAATCTTTAGTATCGAAAGAATGGAAAAACAATCATTTATCGCTCTAGTAAAGCGTTATTATCCTTGGATCTGCAGTATGGAGAAGGCTGCTTTTCGTATACATGATGATGTGAATCAGAAATATGATCATGTGTTGCCTTATGGATTTCATCTGAAAATGACGGTATCGTATGTCTCTCGCTACGGATATCTGGTAGCTGAGACCGAGGCGGATATACTGATATTGTATGCCTCTGCTTTTCTGCATGATACGATAGAAGATGCACGGATGACCTATAATGATGTCGTGAAATTTCTGAAAGAGTTCAAGGGGGGAGGCTTTGTCTTGCCGGAAGGCGTGAGACAGCACTTGGAAGACCAAGTTCCGGAAATCGTATACGCCTTAACGAATGAAAAAGGACGAAACCGGGGAGAACGGGCGAATGACCTGTATTATCAAGGAATACGGCAGACTAAATTCGCTTCTTTTATAAAAATATGTGATCGGCTGGCGAATATCCAATATACGATGATGTTTGTTTTTGCGAACCGGATGTTGGATGTTTATCGTAGAGAGTATCCGGAATTTATCCGATCGATCAGTGAAGGTGCGGTTACACAGGTGCCGGATGCCATGAAGGAGGAAGCGGAACGTCTGTTAAATAGCGAATCGTATATTATATAGTCTCCTCGAATGTCTTTTTTTCAGAAATCCATACGGAGCGATGAAGATCTGCTCACCTCATTGAGGCAGGGGAGCGAGGATGCGTTTACTGTTATTTATGAGCGGTATCATAAATTATTGTATGTGTTGGCCTATAAATATTTGAAAAGTACATATTCTTCGGAAGATGCCGTACAGCAAGTTTTTCTGAAATTGTGGGAGGCACGTTCCCTACTGATGGTGAACGTGAATTTAAGGAACTATCTCTATACAATGCTAAAGAATCACGTATTAAATGAGATCCGGAATAATAATAGCGCCGTAGAGAAAAATTATGAGATCGTACAATCAGCGCCGGAATATGAGGATGAACTGCTTATAAAGATAGAGGAACAAGATATGATGTCTCATTTTTACCAAGCGATCGATCACTTGCCGGAGCAGAAACGCCAAGTCTGTCTGTATAAGCTGAAAGGGAATCTTTCTAATCAAGAAATCGCCGATAAGATGAATATCTCGGTCCCCACGGTAAAAACACATTATGCGCAAGCGATAAAAATACTGCGGGCACATTTCGAGAGACTATTTTTATTTCTTTTATATTTGTGGAACTCATCCTATTGATGGCTTTGCGTGTCAATTGATAAAAGAAAATGAATATGAAAATACCCGATCTATCGATCATAGAGAAAACGCTAAATAATGAGGCTACTTCCGAGGAGTCTTGTGAGGTTGTTCGTTGGTTTAAGACCCCGGAAGGACAGGCATGGCTTGCTGAGCGTATCGATCAGGATGAGAAAACGATTCATATGGGGGAGGAAGAGGCATGGATCGACCATCCGATACCCTCAGCCGTAATGTATCAGAATATTATGCGGCAACTCCGCCGACAAAAAATACGCCGTTTTATAGCGTATGCGGCTGCGGTCTTTATACCGATCGCTTTAATTATAGGACTTTTCATACGCATAAACTCACAAGTGGATTTGTTGGCGGATGATGGCTATGACGAGGTGTACGTACCTAATGGGGAACGCATGCAAGTGCTTTTTCAAGATGGGAGTAAGGTCCATTTGAATTCGGGAAGCCGTATTCGTTATCCGAAAAAATTCGGTCTCTCCGAACGTAAGGTTTATTTGGAAGGAGAGGCTTGGTTCGAGGTCGCCAAGAACAAGAATCGGCCTTTTATCGTGGATCTTTCTTATATGGATATAAAAGTGTTGGGTACTACCTTTGATGTGAAAGCCTATCCGGAGGAAGAAGCTATATTCGTCGCTTTAGAGACAGGATCTATCGAGTTGAAATCAAGATCCTTCAAATCTTATCAATTACGCCCGGGAGAAAAAGCGGTTTATAACAAGGCTTCCGGACGTTGTGAGGTACTCCGTTCCCACGATGTCAAGATGTATTCGGCATGGAGACGTAATGTGCTCGTATTTAAGAGCGCCCCTTTATCGGACGTAATGAAAACATTGGCTCGAACTTATGATATATCCTTTGACGTGAAGGATTCTGCCGCTTTGCGATATACGTATACGATAACGACCGATAGCGTCAATTTGACCACGGTATTAAAAGAATTGGAAAAAATCACGCCTGTACTATTCGAGGAAAAAGGGGGCAAGATAGAAGTCCGGATGAAAAAATAAAAAAATTAGCTATAACGACTCATCCTTTTAGATTTGTCGTGTGTCTATTTGATAGGAGAGCAGGAAACAGAGTGTTAACCTTAAAATAGATATGCGTATGGATTCCTCATAAATAGATAACATAAGAACAGCCGAAAAGCTCCTACCCTTTTCGGCTGCCGATCGTATTAAAAATAAATTTCTAATACCAACTATTAAAATCAATACAAATATATGAAAGAAAAGCAAGAAAGCCCTCGGCGTAGGTGCCTTTTAATATTAATTGAGAAAATACCGAATGCCATGAAGTTAACCTTTCTATTTTTAGTCATATCCTTGCTGAGTTTCACGGCTACCGCCTCGGCTCAGCGGGTTTCTATTGTGCTGGACAATGCGAAAGTGGAGAAAGTTTTAGCTACCATCACCCACCAAACCGGGTTGAGTGTTGCGTATAGCAAACAAATCGTAGATTTGAATCGGAGAGTGAGCGTTAATTTTACGAATGCAGAATTGACAAATGTATTGGATAAAATAACGGAGGGCACGTCATTAAGTTATGAAGTTAAAAATGGAAAGATCTACTTATTTGAAAAACCTATAGCGAATGCGGTCACCCAGCAAGCCAAAAAAATAACGGGTGTTGTTGTCGATTCAAAAGGGGAACCTATCATTGGAGCGAATGTTGTGGAGAAAGGTACTCAAAATGGTACGATAACAGACTTTGATGGTAAATTTATTTTGGAGGTATCGGATAACGCGACACTTCAATTTTCTTATATCGGCTTTATGCCAACAACTGTCGCTATTGCGGGACAGACTTCATTGAATGTACGTTTAAAGGAGGATACACAGGCTTTGGAAGAGGTTGTGGTTGTTGGTTATGGAACCCAGAAGAAGGTGAATTTGACAGGTTCTGTTTCTTCAGTCAAATTTGATGAGGAATTGGCGAACCGTCCGATCACTGATGCTTCTCAAGCACTTTCCGGAAAGGTTTCCGGCGTGTGGATCAGCCAGAATTCGGGTAAGCCGGGAGATGATGGAGCGCAATTGAGAATTCGTGGCTGGGGTACATTGAATAATTCGGACCCGTTGGTGATTATTGACGGAGTAGAAGGGGTATTCAGCCAAGTAAATCCGAGTGACATCGAAAGTATCACAGTCTTGAAGGATGCGGCTAGTGCGGCTATTTACGGATCAAAGGCCGCTAACGGTGTCGTTTTGGTTACGACGAAGATGGGAAAGAATAATGAGAAAACCCAAGTAGAGTTGAACTCTTACGTCGGAATGCAGCAGATCGGACGTCATTTTGATTTAGTGACGAATAGCGCCGAGCATATGACTATGGCGAATCAAGCTTTGGTGAATGGGGGAGAGAACCCTCTTTTCTCGGAAACATTGATCTCTAATTTCGCTAATGGAACAGATACTTATAAATACCCGAATACGGATTGGTATGACTCTCTTTATCGGAATGCTTTAATAACAGGGCATAATTTATCCATTCGCGGTGGATCGGAGAAACTATCTTCCTTCTTGTCTTTGAACTATTTGAGTCAGGAAGGTATTTTGATGAACTCTAAGGCGGAGCGGTTCGGTATCCGGGCAAATGTGGAGTATAAAGTGAATTCATGGTTGAGAGTTGGCGCTCGTTTGAATTATACTCGTAGGAATTCCCAAGAGCCTTTTGATTTGTTCCGTGTATTCGAACAGCAACAAGGTGCGGCTCCTTTCATCGCTCCATATACCCGGGATGGCCGTTTCGGTTCGGTAGAAGCGATTAAGGATGATGGTACTTTATTGTATACGACTTATCAGCCGGTTATAGACGCTTCGAACGGGGCGACTAAAACATCCAAGGATTATATGGCTGTAAATGCTTTCGCTACCGTAGATTTTACGAAAGACTTGAACTTACAAGTAACATGGGCCTCTAATGGCAATTGGAAAATGGTTGATAAATATAATGAGACCCTTTATGGATATACGGATTCTGGCATAGAGACGATACCGAAAAATTACAATCGTGATGGTATTGTGTTGAGTAGAGAGCAAGTATCGACTATGCGTAATAATTTCCAAGCGACATTAAACTATAGCAAGCGATTTGCGGATAAGCATTATGTTGCCGCTATCCTTGGTACCCAATTGGAGAATTACAGTATAAAGAACGTATTTGCCCGAAGAACCAACCCACCCAAAGAAGGATTAACCCAAGTGGATGCGGGAACGGAAGGTATCAAGGGAGAGGGAAATTTTGAAGGTCTACGCATGGCATCTTATTTTGGTCGATTGAATTATGCCTTTGCGGATAAATATTTATTTGAGATGAATCTCCGTGCCGATGCCTCCTCTCGTTTTAAACGGGGAAATCGCTGGGGTGTTTTTCCGGGCTTCTCTGCAGGATGGCGTTTGAGTGAAGAGGCGTTTATTAAGAACCTGAATCTGTTTTCTAATTTGAAACTACGTGCGTCGTGGGGACAATTAGGCAATCAAACCATTGAAGGATATTGGCCTTATTTAACAGTGATCTCCCAAAATTATGACTTGAGTTATAATTATGGAGGCTCATTGGCTCCGGGTGCTGCCGTAACCGCTTTGGTGGATGAGGATATTACTTGGGAAACTACCTCTTCCTTGGATATTGGCGTGGATTTGGGCTTCTTAGGTAATAAGTTGAATATAGAAGCTGATTACTTCAATAAAAAAACAACCGATATTATCGTTCAATTGCCAATACCAAACGTATTAGGGGATAAGACCGCACCGTTTGAGAATGTGGGCGAGATGAAAAATAATGGTTTTGAGTTAGTCGTGAATTATGATAATCTTGAGACGAGCAGAGATCGCCTTGGATTTAACGTAGGACTAAACTTTACGTATATCGATAATAAAGTAACGAAATTTCAAGGTGGAAACTCTCCGGACCAGCTTTATTTGATTCGTGAGGGATATCCGTATAAGGCTTTGTATGGCTATAAAGCGGTTGGCATCTATCAATCGGACGAAGAAGCCGCTCAACATATGCATAGCAATGGGCTTAAGCCGGAAATGGGAAATCTGAAATACGAGGATGTTAATAATGATGGAAAATTAGACTATCAAGATAAACAAGTACTTGGTAATACGATTCCTAAAATTACGTATGGACTTACTGCCGGCTTACGCTATAAAGGGTTTGACTTAAATATCTTATTCCAAGGTTTGGGACAGGCGAATGCGTTTACGAAGAGCGGCATGACCCGTATGCAATACGAATGGCTGACTATTTCTGATAAATGGCGGGATGCGTGGAGCCCAGAGAATCCGGACTCAAATATACCGATGCTTCGGTTTGACTCTTCATGGGACACGTATGACTCCTCATTTTGGGTACATCGTATCGATTTCTTGAAATTGAAGAACTTACAATTAGGTTATGCGTTCCCTGAATGGATTACCTCAAAGCTAAAAATGCAACGGTTGTATGTATATGCGAATGCCCAGAACCTGTTTACGATTATGTGGAAAAAAGGGTATGAAGGATATGATCCGGAAAGAAATACGTTTGATTCGGGTACCAATTATTACCCGACTCCGAGAATATTTACATTTGGTATAAATCTTAATTTCTAAAAGTATGAAACAGTTATTAGCATATTGCTTATCAATTATACTATGTGTCTCTTTCACGGGATGTATGGAGAATTATTTGGATTTGTATCCTGAGGATAAGATTACTTCGGCGAGTTTCCCGGAAAATGAATCGGATATCAAACTCCTTTTAAATGGTGTCTATGCTCAATTGAGGGAAAAAGAGGTTTATAATCAAGGCTTGTTTGGCTTTGGCATAACGGATGGAGCTACCCCTAACGCATTTAACTGGGGAACGGATGAGGTTTTTAATAAGTTGGGTGCCGGGCGATTGAGCTCTAGTGACGGAGGAGTCGTAACGTATCGTTGGAAAAGATGTTATGAGATAATCTCCCGGGCAAACTATTTGTTGGCCTGTATGGATTTAGTGGATTTATCGGAAGAAGCGAAAGCCAAATATTCAGGTGAGACTCATTTTCTACGGGGACTGGCTTATTCTGTGCTAGCGGAAACCTATGGTGGGGTACCTATTATATTGACGAACATTTCCACGGAAGAAGCTCGTAGCTTGAAGCGGGCGAGCTTGGAGGAGACTTGGCAACAAGCGCTGGATGATTATGAGGTTGCGATCACCAATCTGGGAGTGGATGCTCCTGAGCCGGGGCGTGCTACCAAGGGGGCGGCTTTAGGTATGAAAATGCGAGCCTACTTATACCAAGGTAAATACAAGGAGGTTCTGTCTTGTGTCGAGCAAATTGATGCGTTGAAGAAATATGGTCTATTCCATAGTTATGAGGGTTTGTTTGATCCGGCTAATGAGAACAATAAGGAAGTATTGTTTGATATCCAATATATTGAAGGCGAGAATTCGCAAGGTTCCTATATTGACCAGTATTGCGGAACGGGTACCGGAAGTTGGACCCGTGGAAGCCGTTATGTCCCTACGGATGATTTGGTAGCGGCTTATGAGACGATCGACGGCTCTCCTGTAGATCCCGAGAATCCTTATGAGAACCGGGATCCTCGTTTAGGTTTCACGGCTGTACTTCCGGGTTCTTATTTCTTGGGCTATCGTTTCCCTAATTACCTGTATCCGGGAGGTGCGTTTAATCATGCCGGTAATCGGTTGAAACATTTAAGTACCCGTAAATATCGGATTCAGGATGAGTCAAAGCTTCCTCCTTCCGGGCAGTCTTATATCAATGATATCATACTGAGATATGCGGATGTCTTATTGTCAAAAGCGGAGGCGATTATAGAGACGAATGGAAGTGTAGCGGATGCGATCGCTATCCTCAACCGGATCCGTACGGAAAGGGATGACGTTAAGATCTCTTTGCTGCCGACATCTATGAGTCGTGAGGAGGCTCGTGAGAAAGTGAGACATGAGAGACGGATTGAGTTAGCATTAGAAGGACGTTATTGGTCAGATGTAAAACGTTGGAAAATCGGTAAGGAACTTTACCCTATGATTATTAAGGATCATGAGGGTAGCGTGATCGAGAGGAAGTTCCCAAATGGCTATTTGGAATATTACGATTTATTACCGATTCCTGATAGCGAGCGTTCTTTGAATCCGAATTTGGATCAGAATCCGGGTTGGTAATGTGCAACTAAAAGAAAAATGAAATGAAACTTATATCTAACATAATATCGGTATTAGCCTTTTCAGGAGCGGCCGTGGCTACTCAAGCGGCGGAAAGGCCAAATGTGATCATCGTATTTATCGATGATTTCGGATATGGGGATTTAGGTTGTTACGGGAGTACGAAGCATCGTACTCCCCATATCGACCAGATGGCTAAAGAGGGAATACGACTGACCGATTTTTATGTGGGTTCGAGCGTGAGCACACCTTCCAGATCGGCTTTATTGACAGGGTGTTATCCAAGGCGAGTCTCCATGCATGTAAATGCGGACCCTACACCTTTGATGTCCAAAGGGAGGCAAGTGCTATTTCCAGCTTCGCATAAAGGCTTGAATCCCGGTGAGATAACGATCGCCGAGTTGATGAAGGAGCAGGGATATGCGACGGCTTGTATCGGGAAATGGCATCTAGGGGATCAATTGCCATTTCTTCCTACCCGGCAGGGTTTCGACTACTATTATGGTATTCCTTATAGTAACGATATGGATCGTCCGTATTGTCCGTTACCCTTGATGGAACAGGAGGAGGTAATAGTGGCTCCTGTCGGTCATGATTCCTTGACGATTCGTTATACCAATAAGACTGTGGAGTTTATAAAGTCTCATAAGGAATCTCCGTTCTTTATTTACTTGTGCCATAATATGACTCATAATCCGTTAGCGGCTTCTCCCGCTTTCAAGGGAAAGTCTCAGAACGGACTCTATGGAGATGCGACCGAGGAATTGGATTGGTCGATGGGAGTCTTGCTTGAGACTTTAAAGGAGGAAGGATTGGATCAAAATACCTTGATTATCTTTACTTCCGATAATGGTGCGGATGAACACTTCGGTGGTACGAACCGTCCGTTGAGAGGCCAAAAGGGTACGACGTATGAAGGTGGGTTCAGGGTGCCTTGTATAATGAGATGGCCCGCTAAAATACCGGCGGGACAGGAGACTGATAATCTGGTGACTTCGATGGATTTCTTACCGACATTGGCGCATTATTGCGGTTATGCGGTTCCTTCCGACCGGGTGATAGATGGGCATAATGTGTCTGGAATCTTGGAGGGAGAATCGATGGCATCGCCCACGGAGACTTTCTATTATTACCAGAAACAACAATTACAAGCGGTACGTTGGGGAAACTGGAAGTATCATTTACCTTTGAAGGAACGTATCAAAGGCCCTCACTTCCCGGATACGGAAGTCGGTGAAGCTCGTTTATATAATTTGGCGAATGATTTGTCGGAAACAACCAATGTCATCGATAAACATCCCGAAGTAGTAACGAAGATGAATCAATGGATCGAACAGGTTCGTAGTGATATGGGAGATTGGGGATATGAAGGCCGGAACCAGCGTCCTGCCGGTATCATAGATGAACCTTTTCCCCGTTTACTTAAATAAAAAGATACGTATATGAAAACACTGAAATCATTGTCTGTTTTAACAGCGGCGGTATTATCGAACAGCTTGAGCTTGAACGCTGCCTCGGATGCGGCCAATAAGCCTAATTTTGTAATCATATTCTGTGACGATATGGGATATGGGGATTTGAGTTGCTATGGGAATCCCACGATCCGCACACCGAATATAGACCGTATGGCTTGTGAAGGAATGAAGCTGACCCAGTTTTATGTGGGGGCCGGAGTTTCTACGCCAAGTCGGGCCGCGTTAATGACCGGACGTTTGCCGGTTCGAAATGGATTATATGGAGATCGGGTAGCCGTACTTTTCCCTAACTCAAAGGCTGGGTTAGGACAAGATGAGGTCACGATCGCCAAGGTTTTACAACAAAGCGGGTATGCGACCGGCTGTGTAGGCAAATGGCATTTAGGAGCGTTCTCTCCCTATTTACCGACGGATCATGGTTTTGATACCTATTTCGGCATACCTTATTCCAATGATATGAGCCCCGTTCAGAATAAAGGCGCGCATGCCCGGAATTTTCCACCGACTCCATTGATATTGGATGGTAAGGAAATCGAATCGGAACCGGATCAGGGAGAATTAACCCGTCGCTATACGGAGAAAGCGGTATCGTTCATCAAGGATCATTCAAAGGAACCTTTCTTCCTTTATTTCGCTCATACCTTCCCGCATATCCCATTGTACACGAATGCCCGTTTCGAGGGAACGAGCAAACGAGGCCTGTACGGAGATGTGGTTGAGGAAATAGACTGGAGCGTTGGGGAGGTGTTGAAGGCTCTGCGTGAAAATGGCTTGGACGAGAATACGTTTGTTATTTTTACCAGCGATAACGGCCCTTGGCTGACGGAGCATGAGAATGGTGGTTCCGCAGGTCCGTTGAAGGATGGCAAGGGTACTTGGTGGGAAGGTGGCTTCCGGGTTCCGGCCATTTGTTGGATGCCGGGAAAAATCAATCCGGCGATCAACGATGAGATTATGACCTCGATGGATTTATATCCGACTTTCCTCTCGATGGCGGGTATCGAGCAACCGAAAGATCTTGTATTGGATGGCGTGAATCAAACCGGATTATTGTTTGAGGAAAAGCATTCCGCCCGTGATGAGGTTTATTATTGGTGGGGAAGCGAGTTGATGGCGATCCGTAAAGGGGAGTGGAAGTATTATTTTAAGACGATCAAGGACCAATATCTGCGAACCTGTAAGATCGAGACTCCGGCAGAACCCTTGTTGTATAACGTGGAGACAGATATCTCGGAGAGGTTCAATCAGGCGGAGAAGCATCCGGAGATCGTGAAATTACTGATCGAGGCCGGTGAGAAACATAAGAAAGGAATGAAGATCAAACCTTCCGTATGTGATATGATGTAATGGGAAATTAAAAACAACAGATAGATGAATAAATATATACTGACAGCGGCTTGCGGATTGGCTTTTTCCGCAGCTTCCGCACAAACAAAGGCTTTGCCGGATAGCCCGAATATCCTGCTGATTTTGGTGGATGATTTGGGATATGGTGATTTGTCCTGTCAAGGAGCCGCCAAGGACATTCAAACTCCACATATCGATAAATTATTAAATGAAGGAGTTCGTTTCACGAATTTCCATGCGAACTGTCCGGTCTCCTCTCCTAGTAGAGCTTCCTTATTAACCGGTCGTTATCCGGATATGGTAGGCGTACCGGGAGTTATTCGTACGCATAAAGAGGATAGCTGGGGGTATCTGTCGGAGGATGCCGTATTATTACCCCAGATGTTGAAGAAAAGAGGCTATCATAATGCGATGGTTGGAAAATGGAATTTAGGATTGGAGTCTCCGAATACCCCTACGGAAAGGGGCTTCGATTTCTACCGGGGATTTTTAGGGGATATGATGGATGATTATTATACCCATCGTCGTTTCGGAAATAATTATATGCGTGAGAATTTGAAAGAGATCGATCCACAAGGACATGCTACAGAGGTTTTCTCTGATTGGGCGATCCGTTACCTGTCGGATATGAAGCAAAAGCAAGAGCCTTGCTTCTTGTATCTAGCTTATAATGCCCCACATACCCCGATACAACCTCCTCAGGAATGGCTGGAAAAGGTGAAAAAGCGTGAACCGTCACTTCCTGAGAAGCGTGCTAAGATTGTCGCCTTGATTGAGCATTTGGATTATAACGTCGGACGTGTGTATGAGGCCTTGGAACAGAATGGCCAGTTGGAGAATACGATCATTATATTTACCTCTGATAATGGAGGGCAGGACGATGCGGGTGCGAATAACGGCCCGTTCAGAGGCGCGAAGCAGGATATGTATGAGGGAGGGATCCGGGTAGCCGGAGGTATTTATTGGAAGAACCAGATCCGTCCGGCGGTACGTGATAATTTCGTCATGCTTTCGGATATGTTCCCGACCTTATGCGATCTGACAGCCGTGCCTGTATCGCATGAGATCGACGGTATCAGTATCTTGCCTCTTTTACGGGGTGAGGAACAAGATACCGGAGATCGAATGGTGCATTGGGTGCGAAGGGAAGGTAATTCCCGATATGGTGGTAAAGCCTATTACGCATCTCGCTATAAAGATTATAAGATCTTACAAAACACACCTTGGGAACCTATCCAATTCTTCAATCTGAAAGAAGACCCTAAAGAGCAAAACCCGATCGCAGAGCGTTCTTCCGCTGCCTATAAAAACTTGTTCAATGGCTTGATGGAGCATATCCGCCAGACGGGTATGATCCCTTGGCAAAGTAAGCGATATAAGTAACCTTTTCGTATTATTTCAATGAACACGTGTATAATGTATTTTGCGTTATACACGTGTTTTTCTATAAAATCTCTTCTAGCTAATCTGAAAATCGAATGTTTTGTGTATGTTTGCGTCAAATCTGCGGGAGTTATTTCTACATGATCTATATGAAAATATCCGATGAGGGGCTTTGGGAACTGTGTCTGAAGGGAGATATGAGAGCTTTCCGTGAGCTGTATTGCCGATTTTACGCCTTATTGCGCAATTATGGTATCAAGCTACTTCCTGACAAGAGCTTGGTGGAAGATTGCGTACAGGATATTTTTATCAAATTGATTCAAAACCACGAGACTTTATCTCCAACTGTAAATGTCAAAGGTTACTTACTCAAGACTTTAAGGCATAAGTTGTATGATACGATCGAGAAAAACAGGAAGATGGAGGACATCTCTCTTTATGAGGATACTTTCCAAACAGATGAATTATTTTCTCGTATCTCACTGGATACGACGGAAGCGGACGAACGGGTTAAACTCTTAATGAAGGCTTTGACAAAACTTTCCCCCCACCAGAGAGAGATTATTTATCTTTATTATGTAAATGGATTGGGACACGATGAGATTGCGGAGATCTTAGGTATAAATTATCAATCGAGTAAAAATTTATTATCCAGAACGCTTAGTAAGTTAAGAAGGTGGTTTTCCCTGGACGCTTTAATAATGGGGGGCATCCATTATGTTTTATTCCCTATGCTTACATAAGCGATTGGTTTTTAAAATATCTACCATATCTACAACTATGTCTTATATGCCCTATAAATAAGTATATTACATGGTGGTTGTAGATATAAAAACATCTACAATTATCACTCTTGACCTACCATGTTTTAAGGAGAATGGCAAGAAAGCAATTTATCACTTAGGCTTGTGAGTAGGGAATGGAGTCTTTAAGAGTTGTTTCCCTTAGGGAAAACAAAAGTTTCGTACTGAAGAAACTTTTGTTTTACTATAGGTAAACTAAGGTTTAGTGTACGGAAAACTTTTGTTTGATACTAAGAAAAAACTGTAAATGTCATATTATTAGTTATTTATGTATATTGGAGGGATACCGGGTGTCGATATATAGCGAGTGTGGAAGATCGTGCTTTTCAAAACACAAGAATATGAAAAATTGTGTTTTTTTCCGCAAAAGTGAGTACCAAAATCAAATTGATCCGTAATAAGAATAAAAATGTAACCTGTGAATAAGAAACGAGACATATTTGAAAAAGATTTATTCCGGCAAGCTGGAGAGGATTTATGGCGTAAAGTCCGAGAAGTGGAACAATTGGATTCCAAGTTCGCTTTATCCTCATGGCAGAAGGTCGAGGAACGTTTGAAAGCTCCCCGTAAAACCTTTGTTTTACGCATACGCTATCTAGCTTCTTCTGTGGCGGCGGCGGTCGTGTTACTCCTTGCCATAGGATGTTATTTCTGGATGGTGGGGGATGATAAATCCTCCTTGCCATTGGCTTTGTTGGAAGAAAAGAGCATAGACTCTTTGCCGGACGATGAGATTGTGCTGGTGGAAAATGGAAGCTGGGTACAGCTTAAAAATGGGGCTACAATTACGCATGATAATATAGGTAAACCAAGTGTAAAAGACTCTCAGATAAAGAAGAAAGTATTAGCTACTAAGACTGGAAATTTGAATCAAATCATAGTACCGAAGGGCAAGCGGGCAAATATTATATTTTCAGATGGTACCCAGATATATGTAAATGCCGATACCCGTGTGATTTATCCGGCCGTGTTTGCTAAAGATAAACGAGAGATCTTAGTTACGGGAGAAGCCTATTTGGATGTTACCCCAGATTCTTCCCGCCCTTTTATCGTAAAGACAAATGCGTTTAATGTAAAGGTACTCGGTACCCAATTTAATGTTTGCGTCTATGGAGATGAGCCGAAGGCTTCCGTTGTATTAGTCGAAGGCCGGGTGGAGGTAGAGAATGATAAGCATGTTAAAGAGGTGCTAGCTCCTAACCAGATGATAGAGTTGGGAAATAAAGGGGTATCTATTAAGGAAGTGGATGTGTTTGAGTATATCTGTTGGAAAGATAATCTGATGCAAGTGAACGATCGTAAGGTTGGGGATGTCTTAAATAAATTAGCCCGATACTATGGGCGTACGATTGTGTTTGATAAAGAGATCGCGGAAATACCTCTTTCCGGTAAACTTGATTTGCGAGGAAGTTTGGAAGATGTTGTTGAGATTATTTGTCAATCTCTATTCTTGCGACAAGAGACGGATAAAGAGAATAATATAATCATATTAAAATAGATTGCCTATGTAAAAGAACTATTTGGTGAAAAGACTTTGTGTTAAAAAGAAAAATTGACAAAAAGAACCGGAAGATACCGTCATATCCACCGGTTCAAAGACTTCGTTTAATCAATTAATTATGTATTAAAGAAAAAACATTACAAATGTATGAAAAAAAAAGATGATTTCTGTAGAGAATCGAATCATTTTCTCAAAAGTGTTTGTTTAGCCTTATGCTTGATCAGTTCTGGAGGCTCTGCGGTGTACGCCGCTACCTTGCAGACGGAACAAACCACGTTGACAGTCCGTATGAATAATTGTACCATAAAGGATGTATTTGACCACATTGAGAAAAATAGTGAGTTTGTTTTTGTTTATCATGGCGCTAATATCGACTTGCATCGCAGGGTAAATTTTGACGTACGGGATAAGTCCGTTGAGGTTATATTGGAAAGGTTATTTAAAGGAACGGATGTTGAATATATTATCAACAACCGACAAATTATCGTACGAAGGAACGAGAAAAAAGAAAACTCGTCCCTTTCTATTCAGCAAGCTAAAAAAATCACGGTCACTGGTATTGTGAAAGATACTCATGGGGAACCTCTCATTGGTGTAAATGTACTGGTGAAGGGGAGTAGAACGGGTACGATTACGGATATGGACGGACATTTTTTATTAAATGAGGTAAGTCCGAATGCGATGGTCTCTATTTCTTATATAGGGTATAAGACAGAAGAAATAGCCTTGAATAATCGTTCTAGCCTAACGATTACACTGACAGAGGATAGTGAACAACTGGATGAGGTTGTCGTTGTTGGCTATGGTACTCAGAAGAAAGTGAATTTGACAGGATCTGTTTCTTCCGTGAAGTTTGATGAGGAATTGGCAAACCGGCCTATAACGGATGCCTCACAAGCCCTTTCTGGTAAAGTGTCGGGTGTATGGATCAGTCAAAATTCGGGAAAGCCGGGGGATGATGGCGCTCAGTTAAGAATCCGGGGTTGGGGTACGCTGAATAACTCGGATCCGTTGGTAATTATTGATGGAGTAGAAGGCGTTTTTAGTCAGATCAATCCAAGCGATATTGAGAGTATCACCGTGTTGAAGGATGCGGCTAGCGCAGCTATCTATGGATCGAAAGCAGCGAATGGAGTCGTTTTGGTAACGACGAAGATGGGTAAAAATAATGAGAAGACGCATGTGGAATTGAACTCATATGTAGGTGTACAACAGTTGGGGCGGAGATTTGATCTGGTGACAAATAGTGCGGAGTTAATGACCATGGCAAACCAAGCCTTGGCTAATGGTGGCGAGAGTCCTTTATATCCCGAGTCCTTGATCTCTGATTTCAAGAATGGCACGGATCCTTATAAATACCCGAATACGGATTGGTACGAACACGTTTATCGGAATGCTCTAATTACAGGCCATAATTTATCAATTCGAGGTGGTTCGGAAAAATTATCTTCTTTTTTGTCCTTAAATTATTTGAAGCAAGAGGGTATTATTACGAATACAGATGCGGAGAGATTCGGTATGCGGGCTAATCTGGAATATAAGGTTAATTCGTGGTTGAAAGTTGGCGCTCGTTTAAATTATATACGCCGGAATTCTCAAGAACCGTTTGATTTATCGCGTGTATTCTTTATACAATCGGGAGCAGCCCCTTTTATCGCTCCTTATACGAGAGATGGACGTTTTGGTTCGGTTGAGGCGATTGCGCAGGATGGAACTTTATTGTATGATAACAGGAACCCGTTAATTGATGCTTCCAATGGCGCTACCAAGACGACTTTGGATTATATGTCGTTAAATGCGTTCGCTACTGTTGACTTTACGAAGGACTTGAATTTGCAAGTCACTTGGGCCTCTAATGGCAATTGGAAAATGGTCGATAAATATAATGAGACCCTTTATGGATACACGGATTCCGGTATAGAGACAATGACCATAAATTATAACCGGGATGGCTTGGAGATGAGTAGAGAGCAAATATCTACTATGCGTAATAACTTTCATGCGACCTTGAACTATAGCAAGAAGTTTGTGGAAAAACATTCGGTCGCGGGAATCTTGGGTGCTCAATTAGAAAATTATAATATTAAGAACGTATATGCACGTAGGACGGATCCCGCTAAAGACGGATTAACCCAAGTGGATGCGGGAACGAATGGCATTCAGGGCAAGGGTAATATGCAAGGATTACGTATGGCTTCTTACTTCGGTCGTCTAAATTATGCTTTCGCTGATAAATATTTATTCGAGATGAATCTTCGTGCGGATGCCTCCTCCCGTTTCAAACGAGGTAATCGATGGGGTGTTTTTCCCGGTTTCTCAGCTGGTTGGCGGTTGAGTGAGGAAAGCTTCATTAAGAATGTGAATATTTTTTCTAACATGAAATTGCGAGCTTCTTGGGGACAATTGGGTAACCAGACGATCGAGGGGTATTGGCCTTATTTAACTGTTATCAATCAGAATTATAATTTAAGTTATAATTATGGAGGTTCCTTGGCTCCGGGTGCGGCTGTAACAGCCTTGGTTGATGAGGATATTACTTGGGAAACAACTTCTTCTCTAGATATTGGTCTGGATCTGGGCTTCTTAAATAATAAATTAAGCATTGAAGCGGACTATTTCAATAAAAAGACTACCGATATTATTGTTCAATTACCAATCTCCAATATCTTAGGTGATAAGACAGCGCCTTTCGAGAATGTTGGGGAGATGAAAAATAACGGTTTTGAATTGGTTGCGAATTATGATAATTTGGAAGCCAGTAGGGATCGATTGGGATTTAATGTAGGATTTAATTTTACTTACATAAATAATGAAGTAACAAAGTTCCAAGGTGGTAATTCTCCGGATCAACTGTATTTGATCCGTGAGGGATATCCTTACAAAGCGTTGTATGGTTATAAAGCGATTGGCATTTACCAATCGGATGAAGAAGCGGTAGAGCATATGCATAATAATGGCTATAAGCCTGCCATGGGTAATTTGAAGTATGAGGATGTAAATAATGATGGAAAATTGGACTATCAAGATAAGCAAGTATTAGGAAATACGATTCCGAAGATCACTTATGGTATTTCTGCAGGGCTGCGTTATAAGGGATTTGATCTGAGCCTCTTGTTTCAGGGTTTAGGAAAGGCGAATGTCTTTACTCAAAATGAAATGACTCGCTTAGGATATGAGTATATGCGAATCGCGGGCTTTTGGAGAGACGCATGGACACCGGAGAATTCAGGTTCTAGTATCCCTATGCTTCGATATGACTCTACTTGGGATCGATACGACTCCTCATTTTGGGTACATCGGATTGACTTCTTGAAATTGAAGAACTTACAATTGGGTTATGCATTTCCGGAAAGGATTACGTCAAAGTTGAAAATGCAACGGCTTTATGTATACGCTAATGCTCAGAATTTATTTACGGTTATGTGGAAAAAAGGCTATGAGGGATACGATCCGGAAAGAAATACGTTTGATGCGGGAGGTTCTCCGTATCCGACACCGAGAATATTCACATTTGGTTTAAATCTTAATTTCTAAAGCTATGAAACGTTTAATAATATATTGTTTGTCGTTTTTGTTATTGATCTCTTTTGGTGGTTGTATGGAGAATTATCTGGATTTGTATCCGGAGGATAAAATCACGGCCGCTAACTTTCCGGAAAAAGAATCGGATATTAAGTTACTGTTAGATGGAACGTATGCTTGTCTAAGGGAGACCGCTGTCATAGATCAAGGTTTGTTTGGGTTTGGAATGACAGATTGTGCGACTCCCAATGCATATAATTGGGGAACTGTCGAGGTTTTCAATAAATTGGGAGCCGGACGTTTGAGCTCTAGTGATGGCGGTGTCGTTACTTTTCGTTGGAAAAGATGTTATGAAATGATCTCTAGGGCTAATTATTTATTGGCTTGTTTAGAAAAAATAGAATTAGCGGGGGAGGCGAAAAAGTTGTATGTTGGCGAGGCTCATTTCTTGAGGGGATTGGCTTATTCGGTACTTGCGGAAACTTATGGGGGTGTTCCTGTCGTACTTTCAGAAATCTCAACATCGGAGGCTCGTAACCTAAAGCGTTCCAGTCGAGAAGATACATGGCAACAGGCGTTGGATGATTATGATGTCGCCATCGCTAATTTAGGTGCGGATGCTCCGGAGAAAGGACGTGCTACGAAAGGCGCTGCCTTGGGTATGAAAATGCGTGCGTATTTATATCAAGGTAAGTATAAGGCGGTTTTGGAATGTGTAGATCAGATTGATGCTCTGAAGAAATATGGCTTGTTTCATAGTTATGCGACATTGTTCGATCCGGCTAATGAAGGAAATAAGGAGGTTCTATTTGATATCCAATATATAGAGGGTGAAAATTCACAGGGTACTTTTCTGGATCAATACTGCGGAACGGGAACCGGTAGTTGGACACGTGGTAGTCGCTATGTTCCTACAGATGATTTGGTGGCGGCTTATGAGACCGTGGATGGGAGCCCTATTGATCCGGAAAATCCTTATGAGAACCGTGATCCTCGTTTAGCGTTCACGGTTGTGCTTCCGGGCTCTTATATTTTAGGACATCGTTTCCCTAGTTATTTGTATCCGGGGGGAGCTTTTAATCATGCGGGTAATCGATTGAAACATTTGAGTACTCGTAAGTACCGGATTCAGAACGAGGCGGATTTACCTCCCGCCGGCCAGTCTTATATCAACGATATTATCTTGCGATATGCGGATGTGCTATTGTCGAAAGCGGAAGCGATTATTGAATCTGGTGGAAATGTTTCGGAGGCGATCGTTATATTAAACCGGATCCGTACGGAACGAGATGACGTGAAAATTTCCCCATTGCCTTTGTCCTTATCTCGGGATGAGGCCCGTGAGAAACTAAGGCATGAAAGAAGAATAGAATTGGCGTTGGAAGGTCGTTATTGGTCGGATGTGAAGCGTTGGAAAATAGGAAAGGAGCTTTATCCGATGATTATAAAGGATCATGAAGGAAGCGTGATTGAGACAAAATTCCCGAACGGCTATTTGGAATACTATGATTTATTACCTATTCCTGATAGTGAGCGCTCTTTGAATCCAAATTTAGAGCAAAATCCGGGTTGGTGATTTAGAGAATATATTTATTAGAATTTAGATTATATAAAATGAATTATAAAGAGATCTTTGTTGCGGTTAATAGTGCCGCATTGATGTTGTCAACCGTAAGTTGTGGCGCAAAAGAGGAAGCTGTTCCTAAGCCGAATATCATAATTTTATTAGCGGATGATTTGGGATATAATGATGTCTCTTGTTATCGAAATGAGAATTTTCCGCAGCAGTCGGATAGCTTTCCTACTTCCCAAACTCCGAATTTGGACTTATTGGCCCGGCAAGGTATTCGCTTTACGAATTTTTATTGTGGTGCGGCTGTTAGCTCTCCATCTCGTGCGGCTCTAATGACCGGTCGGAATTGTACTCGTACAGGGGTTTATAATTATCTGGAGCAAAACTCACCGATGCATTTGAGAGATAGTGAGGTTACTATAGCAGAAGTACTGAAACAAGCAGATTATGCGACGGGGCATTTTGGAAAGTGGCATTTAAGTTCGGGACGTCCGGATCAACCTTATCCCAATGATCAAGGTTTTGATTATAGTTTTTATGCCTTGAATAATTCAGTCCCGTCTCATCATAATCCCACGAGCTTTTTCCGGAATGGAGAACCGCAAGGTGAGATCGAAGGTTATTCCTGTGATATTGTGGTAACGGAAGCACTCCAATGGCTAGACAAGAATAAACAGGAACCTTTCTTCTTAAATGTTTGGTTCAATGAGCCTCATTTTCCAATGGCGGCCCCGGAGGAGTTGAAGAAAAGGCATGCTATTAATCCTGAGTATTATGGGTGTATCGAAAATATGGATATAGCGATTGGTAAATTAATGAATTATCTAAAAGAACAGAATCTGGAAGATAATACGATTGTCATATTTGCTTCTGATAATGGTTCTCAGTGGGATTATTCTAATTTGCCATTTCGGGGAGAGAAACATTTTAATTATGAGGGAGGATTGCGAGTTCCATGTATTGTTAGATGGAATAAACATGTACCAACCGGTGTGATTAGTGAGTTTAACGGTTGTTTCACGGATATATTACCAACGTTAGCGTCTTTAGCGGATGCTCCGGTTCCTACAGATCGTGTTATTGATGGTATGGATATTTCTCCGGTGTTTTTGGGGAAAGCTGAAACGTTGGAAAGAGAAAACCCTTTGTTCTTTTTCCGGTATATTCATGATCCTATTTGTATGATACGTGAAGGCGACTGGTGTCTACTGGGATACGATGAGCCTCTACCATGGGCTTTTAGTTTGGATGAATTAGCGCTTGGTAAAGTGAAGCCTTGGTATTTGACAAAAGAACATATGGAGTTCGCCAAGAAGGTGTTTCCAAAATATTTTGAGTTATATAATTTGAGAGATGATCGTGAGGAACGAATAGATGTGGCAGATAAACATCCTGAAATTGTAGCGAGACTGAAATCAAAGATGTTGAAACTTAAGCAGGAAGTTGTAGCTGAAGGTGGAGATTGGTTTGCGGAAGACGTGGATGAAAGATGACAAAGTTGCTTGCGTGTCAAATGATATGAGAAAATAAGTCCTAATAACTTGTTTAAAATTCATAGTTATGATTTTCTTGAGACATAGTTATGTTTTGAGTATTTCATAACTATGTTTTTCCGGGTCATTTCAAAGGAAAAAAGTGCTCTTTTTTTGTTATTTCTATAAAGATATTTACCTTTGTCTCTATGTTAAGGATAATAACACATATTGAACGCTTATTGCTGACGCATGATTGTGTGATCTTGCCGAAGTTTGGTGGTTTCGTGCTGCAAATCTTGCCGGCGACGTATGAGGAAGAGGAACATTCGTTTCGGCCGATGCGTAAAGAGGTTATGTTCAATGTAACGCTACAGCATACAGACGGCTTGCTTTCCGAGTCGTATATGCAGACGTATGGCGTTGATTACCGGAAAGCTCAATTGATGCTGGAAGAGGATATCGAGGCTTTGAATGTTTCTTTGGAACAAGACAAGCGGATAACATTGGGGCGAATCGGGACTTTCTCTATAGGAGAGGAAGGGCAGACCATTTTTACGCCGGGCGATTCTGGGGTATTTAATGCGGATTCGTATGGTTTATCATCGTTTCATTTTCCGGTTTTGCGATCGTTGGAGGAAGAGCGGGAAGAGGTTGCCTTACTTACGGGTAAGAAAAAGAAAGATGTGTTCTATATCCCGGTTAGTCGTAAGTTGATCCGGGTTGTTGCGGCGTCAGCTGCTGCTGTCGCATTATTCTTTGTGGTTTCGACTCCGGTGAAAGAAGTAAACCTGTCCGCTTATACAGCTAGTTTTGTTCCTACGGAGATGATAAATTATAGGTTTGAGGAACCGATTTCTCAGCTGGAGGAAATTCAAGTATCCCAAGAGGACGAGATGGTAGCGGAGGTAACTCCCAAAATAGAAGCGACTAAGGAGACAGAGATTGCCAAAGCGGCTTCTGCTCCTGAGGTAAAGAAAGAGCTTGTTGCTCCCGCTCCGAAAGTGAAATCCGTGGCACCAAAGAAGATGTATCATATCGTGATAGCGAGTTTCCCGACAGAGGAGCAGGCGAATGAGTATATATCCGGTGTAGACCGTGCGCAATGTAAAAATGTAAGCAAGGTGGTTCGTGATGGTAAATATCGTATTTATGCGGATAAGTTTAATAACCGGGCGGATGCCGAGAGCTACATGGCGACACTTCGAAAAATAGAAAAGTATAAAGATGCTTGGCTGTTCATTAGCCGTTAATAAAAAAGCCTGATCGAAAGATCAGGCTTTTTTTATGACTTGTCGTCGTTTTGTGGCCGGGGCAGTCTTTTCTTCTTCAACCGTCCTGCCTTTCGTAAGGCTTGGTCCAGAATGTACTGGATTTGGCCATTGGTGCTGCGAAATTCGTCCGCAGCCCAAGCTTCGATAGCTTCCATCATATCAGCGTCCACCCGCAGGATGAAGCTTTTGACAGTATTATCTTTTTTGGCCATATACTAGTATTAATATTAAATTCTTACATTAATGATGTAGAGTCCCGGTATTTACGACAGGTTGCGCTGCCTCGTCAGCACAAAGGACAACCAACAGATTACTGACCATTGCGGCCTTTCGTTCCTCATCCAGTTCCACAATATTGTCTTTATCCAGTTTGTTCAAGGCGAGTTGAACCATGCTAACCGCTCCTTCCACGATCCGTTCTCTGGCGGCGATAATTGCTTCCGCTTGCTGGCGGCGTAACATGACTCCGGCGATCTCGGAAGCATACGCTAAGTAATTGATACGGGCTTCCAATACCTCAATACCTGCTATCGCCAGACGGCTGTTTAATTCCTCCTCCAGCTTTTGAGCGACCTCCCCGTCATCGGACCGTAAGGTCACGGGATCTTTGCTCTCGTTATAATCATAGGCATACATGCCAGCGATCTTACGGATGGCGGCATCACTTTGTATCTGCACGAAATTCTCATAATTCTGCATTCGTTGGGATAATTCAGAGGATTCTCCCATTGATATGAATGATTTATTCGAAGAGATACTAATGGACGAAGAATCGATGTCGAACATCGCTCTATAAGTATCCTTGACTTTCCATACCATCACGGCCCCGATCATAACCGGATTACCGACCTTATCGTTAACCTTGATAGGAGGGACATCTAAGTTACGGGCACGTAACGTGATTTTCTTTTTGCTGTAAAGTGGATTGACCCAGAAAAATCCGTTATCAGTAATTGTCCCTTTATATTTTCCGAAAAAGAGCATTACTCGGGCATTGTTGGGCTCGATTTCCATGAATCCCAATAAACAAACCACTAACAGGCAGAGTCCGACGATGCCGGTGATTACGCTCCAAGTCCCGTTGGTGCCTGCGATTAAATAGCAGCAGAGACCCGATAGAGCCAATAGGAGAAAAAGAGCAATAAACCCCGAGATTCTCAGTCCGTTGAATGTCTTTTCGGTTGCTTTCATGATGATTTGTTTTTGATATTAATTTGATATCACAAAATAAGTGATTTTTATGGAGACTGCCAAATATTTTGAGGGATATTATTAGAGTGATCTGTAAATATTTTCATAGCTTTGTCTCATCTAAAAATTATATACTTGGACTTTCAGTTAGACACGAACAATAAGGAGTTTCAGGATGCCTTGCAACTGATCACCCACACTCGCCAGTCTGTTTTCCTGACAGGGAAAGCAGGGACCGGCAAGTCTACTTTTTTGAAGTATATTTGCAATCATACGAAGAAAAAGTATGTGGTGCTGGCTCCTACCGGAATAGCGGCCATAAATGCGGGCGGCGTTACCTTGCATTCCTTTTTCAAGCTCCCTTTTCGGCCGATGTTGCCGGATGATCCGGATTTAAGTTTGTCTCATGGTCGTATCTTTGAGTTTTTTAAGTATCCGAAGGAGAAACGGAAAATTATCGCGGAGGTCGATTTGATCATCATTGACGAGATATCGATGGTGAGGGCGGATATTATTGATTGTGTAGATCGTATCTTGAGGGTCTATTCCGGTAATATGCGATTGCCTTTTGGCGGAAAGCAGCTATTGTTCGTGGGAGATGTCTTCCAGTTGGAACCGGTTGTTCCGTCGGATCAAAAAGAGATATTGAGTTTGTTCTATGCGAGCCCTTTCTTTTTCTCGGCTCGTGTGTTCAAGGACATTAATTTAGTGCCGATCGAGTTGCAAAAAGTGTATCGCCAGACCGATTCTGTTTTTATCAATATATTGGATCGGATTCGTAATAATGCCGCTAGAAAACAGGAGTTGGATACGTTGAACGGTCGTTATTTTCCGTCTTTCGAGCCTCAGAATGAGGATATGTATATCACGTTGGCCACTCGCCGGGATCAGGTTGATTTTATCAATGAGAAGAAGTTGGCCGAGCTTCCCGGAGAAGAGTACGTCTCCGTGGGAAAGATCGAGGGGGATTTTCCAGAATCCTCACTACCTACCCAGCTGAATTTATCCATCAAGGAACAGGCGCAGGTTATTTTTATCGATAATGATTATGAGCGTCGTTGGGTGAACGGGACGATTGGTATGGTATCGGGTATCGATGAGAATGGAAATGTTTATGTCTTGCTGGAGAGCGGTGTGGAACATTTGGTGGAACCTACCTCATGGCGAAATTATAAATACAAATATAACGAGAAAGAGAAACGGATCGAGGAAGAGATTGTCGGTACGTTCGAACAATTGCCGATTCGTTTGGCTTGGGCGATCACGGTGCATAAGAGTCAAGGCTTGACTTTTAGCCGGGTGGTAGTTGATTTGACCGGGGGGGTATTCGCCGGGGGACAAACCTATGTGGCGTTGAGCCGTTGTACCTCATTGGAGGGATTGGTGCTAAAAAGCAAGATCTCTTCCCGGGATATCTTTATCCGGAAAGAGATCGTGGAATTCAGCCAAATATTCAACAACCAAGCGTTAATAGAGAAAAGCCTCAAGGAAAGTGAGGCGGAACTACAATATGGTCGGGCGGCTCAGGGATTTCGGCTAGGTAATATGCAAGAGGCGGTCGAGGCTTTTGCCGCCGCTGTATCTAAACGGAATGAATTGGATAATCCGATGGTACAACGGCTGCTTCGTTTGAAATTGCAAGCGTTGAATAGTCAAAAGGCACAGATTAAGGCTTTGCGGGAAGAGTTGCATTCGCTTCGTGAGACCCAGAAAGAGTATGCGCATGAATATTACTTGATGGGCAACGAGTGCATAACGAAGGCCCATGACGCGAATGCCGCTATCCGTTGTTTTGATAAGGCCTTGAATTTGAATCCGAATTATGTGGAAGCTTGGGTACGCAAAGGGGTTACTTTATTGGATATAGGTGAGGACTATGACGCTCAGGTTTGTTTAAACAAGGCGGTAAAATTAAGCCCGAAGTCTTTTAAGGCTCGCTATAACCGTGGAAAATGCCTATTGAAACTCAAATATTACGATGAAGCTATTCTGGATTTCCAGCAGGCGATAAGCATCAAACCTAAACATGCGGCTTCCCACGAATATCTAGCGGAAGGGTTCCGGGCGATAGGAGAGGACGAATTAGCCCAGCAGCATCAAGATATTGCGGATGCCTTGCGAGGGGGAGAGGATATATGATGAAATAGAAAAGGCGAGAAAATTTATTTCCCGCCTTTTTTATGGAGTTATATCTCTTGATTAATTAAAGATGTAACGGATACCAACCTGCATTTTCCAGCATTCAGTATAGATACGGTTATAAGAATAAGTCTCAGTCGGATATTCACCATTGATCTTATACATGGAGAAAATTGGAGTCTTGTTATCATCCATGCCTTCATATTTCAAGATACGGCAACCGTTGGAAGAAGATGCGTTCTTCATTACACCCCATTTCGAGTTGATCATATTACCGATATTCATGAAATCAAGGCTCAATTGGAAATGATGTTCGGTTTTACCTGCCTTGAATGAGAAATCTTCCGTGATACGAAGGTCGAAACGATGTACCCAAGGTGCACGTGCGGCATAAGCCTCAGCGTATTCTCCCTTGTGATTCTTTAAATAAGAATCTTGGTCTACGAAGTTCCAGAAAGCGGTTCTATCTGCTTCATTCTTGAATTTGATTTCACTGTCATCTTTCGGGATATACATCATATCATTATTGATACCGTCGCCATTCATATCATTCGTATAAGCGAAGCTATATCCGGAAGCGGAATAACCGGAATAGAACAGATTTAAGCTTGTTTTTCTGAGCAGACCTTTATGGCGGAAGGGTAGATTATAATTGATCGCTGCGATTACCTTGTCGGGCACTACATACCGTGAACGTTGTACGGTTGCGAAATTCGGTCCGTCTATCGTTAACATTCCCTGCCATGTAGATACAGGGTCGCTACCCGGAAGACCGGAAATTTCTTTGGATTCCGTGTGCGTATAAGCCAACATCATGTTCAAATCCTCTACGGGTTGAGCGTTAACCGTAACATTGGCGGTATAACCATGTCCTTTGGATGTGTTAGTTAATACAACCGCATTCTTACCGGATACATACGTATAATCAGATGGATAAATCAAACGGTTATCCGCTCCGTTAAAATGTTCCCAATTTGACGGGTCCTTGATGTTGATATTCTCAAGGGTTACGGCATTGATGTTCTTGTTATAGATGAACTCGCCGGTTACGGATAATGGGAAGGAAGTAGGGAGCTGATAATCTACAGCCAAGGAGGTTTTCCATATTTGTGGCATCTTGAAGTTGTCCTTTACGCCAGAGATCTTAGAACCGGCAACCGGATTCTCTATCGTGGTAGGAAGGCCGAATTTCTTGATCGCATCGTCTACATTCGTAATCATGCCGCCAGCCAATTGATCCAGACGGGAATCATGACTTACCGCAATTCCATTCTCATATTTTGTACCGAATACTACAGCATTTTGTACCATATTCGAGTTTGTCGGCATATTCGTAAAGAATACCAAGGGTAAACGTCCGGTAAATATACCTGTACCACCACGTACTTTTAAGGAATTATCCTTGAACACATCCCAAACGAAACCTACACGAGGGGATATTTGCATTCTAGACTTAGGCCATTTGCCGGTGTCGATATGTTTGCCTCCGAAATCAAGATCGTAGATTGCGTCGTTTCTTTGAAGATCACTATTGTCGAAAATTAAATCATCGAAACGTATGCCATAAGTTAACTTCACGTTCGGACGAATGTTCCACTCATCCTGTGCGTAGAATCCGATCTGGTTAAAAGTAACCTGAGCTTTCGGGTCGGAAACACCGTTGTAACCGTATGTCCATGCGAACGTTTCAGGAGCGGCACCGTTCAAGAAATCATCTAAGCTGCTGTAACGATAATATCCCGTACCGTTGCGCATATAAGCATTGCTAGCAAGTTGGTGCTCGAAACTGATACCAGCTGTGATCTTATGGTCGCCGGCAAAGTAAGTGAAGTTATCGATAACACTTGTGATCTTGTTCTTCACGCCGTTGTTGTAAGTAAATAATTCATATCCGGCACTCATATAAGGCTCCATGATTTGGTTACCTTCCGCATCTTTACCTGCCAAGATATCAATAAAGGGAAAAGGGGAAGAGTTGGTTCCGCGCATATCCTCGATATCCGTATAAGTGAAAAGTAACTGATTGGAAATCTTATCAGAGAAGCGACTGTTCAAATCAGCGGATACGGAAGACACTTTATTGTCTTGGGAATACATGCTGTTGGCAAAAGACATGGATTGGTAACCTACACGGCTTGTATTATACAGACGAGAGCCGGAACCACCATCCATAGAGTTAGCGTTGGGAGCGTTCCATGCGGTATTCTTTGTATAGTTGTACCGTACGCTCAATTTATGGCCATTCGTGATATTCCAGTCGATACGACCTAACAATTTCAAATTCTTTTCGTCTGCGGGGAAGTTCGTGGCTGATCCTGTATCATAACCATATTTATCTCTTAAGAAATCGGATACCTTTTGCATGTCGGAGAGTGTAGTGCGAGATATGTAGTTATTCTCGTCCGGTTGCTCTCCTTCGGTACGAGCTCTCCATTTGATCACTTGTTGCGGTTGTTTTTCCACCTCTACATTGGCGAAGAAGAATAATTTATTCTTGATGATCGGACCGCCGAACGTAGCTCCGTAAATCGTTTTGGATTCCTTAGCACGTGCGCCCAAGTCTTCTCCATCGATTGAGTTTCCTCGCATATTCTGGTTCTGGAAGTAAGTGTAAGCGGAACCTTTGAATGTGTTTGTACCGGATTTGGTGATAGCGTTGATACCGCCACCAATGAAGTTTGTCTGGCGGACATCGAACGGGGCGATTACCACTTGTACTTCCTCGATAGCGTCCATAGAGATCGGGTTACCGCCTCCGGGAAGATTATCCGAAAGGCCGAAGTTGTTATTAAAGTTCGCTCCATCTACCGTAAAGTTCGTGGAACGGCCATCGCCACCGGCAAAACTCATGTCGGAGGCATAAGGAGAAAGGCGTGCGATATCGGAGATACTACGGTTAATGGTGGGTAAAGAGGTGATCTGTGACGAGGAGATATTGGTTGTCGCACCCGTCTTTTCCGTATTGAACTTCGTTTTCGCCGCTGTGATTACGATCTCGTCCAAGGTCTCAGAAGATTCTTTCAACTTAACATTCAAGTTGTAGTTCTCTCCCAATTGCAGGGTAATGCCGGAATAAACGGCAGATTGATAACCAACGTAAGAGATCGTAACTTTGTATGGACCTCCTGTACGCATACCTTGTAAGGAAAAGCGTCCGTCAACGTTTGTGATCGTACCATAATTTGTCCCAGAAGGTTCGTGAACCGCCAAAACGGTCGCACCAATAACGGGTTCATCTTGAAACATAACTGTTCCACTCATACTGGCTGTTGTTACCTGTGCTTGTGTCGGGATGACAAACAAGAAACTCAGTACAGCTAAAAGGAATAGCGTCTGTAAATGTCTGCTCATAATTTAAAATAGTTAATGTAATAAAAACTTTCGCAAAGTTATGGGTTATTTTTTAATATCATTGTATGTTTCTTATTTAATACTTGTTTCATATTCATGAAGTTGTTGTGACGGGGCGGAATTGAGTAATGTCCTTATTCGGAGATGGATGGCTTGTATTGGCAAAACAAGAGGGTTCTTTATGAAATTTTTAATTTGATGATTCTTAACTAACATTCCCTGTTGGGCGGTGATTTAAAAGAATTATAGACGCTTTTCCTGCATATTGTTGGATTATGGATGTGATTGGTTGAGAATAATAATCTGGAGATCTGTGTGAGGAATGTTAATGCTATGAATATTATATATAGTTTGTGACAAAAAGAGATATCTAATCCCTATCTTTGCGGCGATATACAAAAATGTTATAATTATTTTAAATATAAATACTTCTTGTATGAGGAAAACTTATCTACTTTTAACGTTACTTTTGTTGTGCGTGGGAATATCCATACATGCTCAGGTGACGACGGCGAGTATGAGTGGTAAAGTCACGGATACATCATCGGAAGCGATGATCGGAGTGAATATCAAGGCTACGCATACGCCAACGGGTACCGAATACTACACGATTACCCAGCCGAATGGTTCTTATTCTTTTAACAACCTTCGTATCGGAGGCCCTTATGTGGTAGAGTTCTCTTATATTGGATACAATACGGAGAGCCGGACAGGAATAAACTTGGTTTTGGGTGAGGATCTGAAACTGAATGTAGTAATGCGGGAAGATACCCAAGCTCTCGATGAGGTAGTCGTGGTTGCGGATAAGAACCCCATTATTTCAGGAAGCCGTACAGGTGCGCAGGAAATCATCACTCGTGAGAAGATGGATAAGCTGCCTACGATTAACCGTTCTTTGGATGATTTCGTGAAATTAACCCCGATGAGTAGCGGAAAGAATTTTGGCGGTGTCTCTTACCGTTTTAATAATGTAACGGTGGACGGTGCCTCCTTTAATAACTCGTTTGGTCTGGCTTCTGCTCTTGGAGCTTCCGGTACGGAACCGATTTCTTTGGAGGCACTCGAGCAGGTACAGGTGATGATCGCTCCTTTTGATGTTCGAAATGGAGGATTCACGGGTGCGGGTATTAACTCCGTAACGAAATCCGGTTCGAATGAGTTTCATGCTTCTGTATATATGTACACGAAGAGTCCGTCTATGATGGGATATCGTGTGAAGGATGAGACGATTGGTGTTTCAGAGTTCTCTAATCACCAATACGGTATCAGTTTATCCGGTCCGATCATTAAGAATAAGTTATTCTTCTTCATCAATGGTGAGATGGATCGTCAGGAGGAACCGATTTCTTATACGACCGCTAATTCTGCGGCGGATGCGACAGTCTTGCAGGGTTTATCTGATTTCTTAGGTGATGAGCTTGGGTATAATCCGGGTAAATTCGACGTGAATAAGACAAATACTCAAGCGGATCGAATCACGGCTCGTTTAGACTGGAATATCAACTCAAATAATGTGTTGAGCTTAAAATATTATTATTTGAAATCGTTTAATACGAATAACCCTTCTACTTCCGGTGCGCCGAATAACGGACGTGGACCGAATGCGTTCGCTATTCCGTTCTCTTCTTCTTTCTACCGGACGAATAATAACTTCAATATTTGGATGGCCGACTTGAATACGACCATTAATGACCGTATGTCTAATTATTTGAAGATCGGTTATTCCCGTTTGCGTGATTATCGCGATATGGATGGTGGTTACTTCCCGCAAGTGGATATCTTGGATGGTGATAACAATGCTTATACGACTTTCGGAACCGAGGCAAACTCCTATAATAACCAGTTGAACAGTGATATCTGGCAGATACAGGATAACTTCTTGATGAATTTTGGCAAACATCAGATTACGGTTGGAACGCAAAGTGACTATCGCGCCTTTAAGAATGGTTTCGCTCAAAACTATCCGGGTTCTTGGGTATTTAACTCTGTCGATGATTTCAAGTTCAACGTATTGGCTACAAAACAATACATGGCCGCTCATAACGGAAGTGTACAAGGATTTGATATCCGTGAGTTTAATCCGAAAGATTTTGGATTTGGTTCCAATGTGACAGGTATTACGAATTCTTCTTCTACGGGGTACCAGTACTATGCGCAAAGATATTCGATGACGGATGATTTTCCATTCGCCGAGATAAATGTATTCCAGTTAGGTTTGTATGCCCAAGATAAGTGGACGGTAAGTGATAAATTGAACTTGACGTTAGGTTTACGTATTGATGTTCCGTTCTTTATGACTGATTTGCAGTCGAATGATAAAGTCGCCGCCGAGACCTATCGGGATGGCATCAAGATCGATGTTTCTAAATATCCGAACGCCAAACCTCAGTTCTCTCCTCGATTTGGTTTTAACTACAAACCGTTTGACGATGAGAATGGAAGTTTGCAGATCCGTGGTGGTACGGGACTCTTCACGGGTACTCCTCCTTATGTATGGATCAGTAATCAAGCCGGCAACAATGGCGTTTTGTTTGGTGACTTGAATGTCCGGGCGGTAAAGGACAAGAATGACAATATCATTAGCGATGGCAGACCTTCGCTAGGTTTTACCGGAAATATGGATACTTATAAACCGGCTGAAGGTAGCGCTACCCGTTCGGATATAGCGATTACGGATCCGGACTTTAAATATCCGAGCTTATGGAAAAGTAATATCGCTGCCGATTATAAGTTTGGTGATGGCTGGGTAGCTACCGTAGAGTTGCTGTACTCAAAAGACATTAACGCTATTTATCATGACAATATCGGATTGTATCGGACCGAGCAATTTGTAAATGACGGTGGAGCGGGTAACGCACGTCCATATTATAATGGCTATTATAGCGATAGGGAAGGAAATCAAAAGGCCGCGAATCATGTCGTGATGCTGCGTAATACCAGCAAAGGACATTCGCTTTATACGACCTTCCAGTTGCAGAAAAACTTTGTTGATGGAATCTTGAAGGGATTGTATTTGAATGGATCTTACTCTTTCGGGCAGTCTAGAGGTGTAACAGACGGAACATCGTCTGTGGCGACTTCCGCTTGGAAGTACCGTGCGGCCTTGGATGGAAATGCGGAAGAAGTAGGTTATACGGCAGGTTCTTTTGATGGTCGTTTGTTATTGTCCGCTTCTTATACGGCTAACTGGAGTAAATATGCGGCAACAAGTTTTGGTTTGATCTATCAGCGTTATCGTCCGTTCCGTTATTCTTATTGTTATAATGGTGACGCGAATGGCGATTCTCAGTTCTCCAATGACTTGATGTATATCCCTGCGAATTTTGACGAGGTAAAAGATCATTTGTTACCGGGCGATTTCGATAGCCAAGAAGATGCATGGAAAGCGATGAATGCCTTTATCGAGCAAGATCCTTATTTGAGCAAACATAGAGGTGAGTATGCCGAACGTAACGGTGCTGTCGCTCCATTTGCGAATCAATTGGATTTGAGCGTTTCTCATGATATAAAGATTTACCAGAAGAATGGTCGCTCACATACCTTGCGCTTTAGTTTCAATATCGCCAACTTCTTGAATTTGTTGAATCGTAACTGGGGTGTGGTACAAACAACCGTTTTGGGTAATCAGCAATATCAGTTCTTGACGATCCCGAAAGGACAAGGCCCGAGTGCGGCGAACAACTATACGTTGAAGTATACGATGGCGAAAGATTTGGATGAGACCTTCAAGGATAATTTGAACGATGTGTCTCGTTGGCAGATGCAATTCGGTATCAAGTATATCTTCTAAAAGAAAAATCTTTCATTAGATAAAATTTAATAATTAGAAGAGGTTCACTATCTTTGTGGACCTCTTTTTTAATTTAATGATATGTGGAATAATCGTATTGAGTTCTTACTCGTTAGTTTCTTTTGTATTTGTTCATTGGCTTTTACCGGTTGCCAAACGAAAAAACGATCGGATCGTTATGTCGTAGTTTTATCAATGGACGGTTTCCGCTCTGATTATCCCTCACGTGCTCATACTCCGACGTTGGATTCTTTGGCGAATGTAGGGGTTCGCTCCACGTTTCGCCCATGTTATCCCAGCGTGACTTTCCCGAATCATTATAGCATGGCTACCGGATTGCATCCGGATCACCATGGTTTGGTAAATAATTTCTTTTATGACGCGGAGCTTGATAGTTCATACCGGATGGGAAACCTGGATCCGCGATTTTATGGTGGAGAACCTATTTGGAATACGGCGGAACGCCAAGGGGTTCGTACCGTTTCCTTCTATTGGGTTGGTAGCGAGGTGCCTTTGGCGAGTGGCCAGCCTTCAATATGGAAGCCGTTTGATAAATCGGTTTCTTTTTCAGATCGTGCTGATTCCGTGATCTCTTGGCTGAAGTTGCCGGAAGATATACGTCCTCATTTGATTATGTGGTATATGGAAGAGCCGGATGCGATAGGTCATTCCGCTACCCCGGATTCCTCGGCAACCTTGGATGTGGTAGAGAACTTGGATAAAGTCTTGAATCATTTCTTCACGGAAGCCCGTAAGCTGGATATTTTCGATAAGATCGATTTTATCGTTCTCTCGGATCATGGAATGGCCACCTATTATCCCGAGAGATATGTGAACTTGAATGATTATCTACCCCGGGATAGTTTCGATTATGTCTTTGATGGCGTTCCTACATTATTATATCCGAAGAAAACCTATGTGGATACGGCCTATGCGATTTTACAGAAAGTGCCGAATATAACCGTATGGAAGAAAAACGAGATCCCTGAGAAATTGGTTTACGGAAAGAATCCTCGAGTTAGTGATCTGGTTGTTTCTCCACATATTGGAACGTATGTGCAATTCCGCGAGAAATCATCTCCCCGTTATGCGGCGACACATGGTTACGATAATTTTACACCGGAGATGGAGGCTATATTCTATGCGGCAGGTCCCTCGTTCAAGAAACACGTAGAGGTTCCGCAAATGGCGAACGTGAACCTCTATTTGATGATCGCACGCTTATTGAATATACAGCCCGCCCCGAATGATGGAGATAGCGCTGTCGTTCAGCGGTTATTTAAATGATAGGACTTCGCGCTACTTTCTAAATGGGGATTTACTGCACGGGCCTTGCAGTACTACTGTAAAGCCGGTTGCAGTAATTGATGCCTTATTGATGTTCGCATGTCATCTTACGCATGAAAGCGAGACTGCCTTTAGCTAGCTCATCTGCGTTGTATTTAGATGGACGCCAAAGAGATACGGCTTCCGCCATGCCGGGAACGGAATTGGAGAAATTCTCCAGAACTAAGTTTCCATTGAAATCGATTTCCTGTAGTCCCCGAAACAAATCATCCCAGCGTACGTTTCCTTCACCCAGCATTCCCCGGTTGCTTTCAGTCATGTGAATATGGCGAAGTCGGCTGCCTGCGGCGATAACCGGTTCATAGAAACTAGTCTCTTCTATATTCATATGGAAAGTATCCAGATGCAAAGATAAATTCGGAGCGTCTACGCGTTTGATAAAGCGCAAGACTTCCTCCGCGGAGGTACACATATAGCTTTCATAGCGATTGATCGGCTCTATACCGATCGTGATTCCGGATCGGCCGGCGTATTCGGCAACCTCCGCCCATACCTCACAAAGCGTATTCTCTTCTTCCCGTGTTCGCTGTTTGCCGGAGAAGACCCCGATGCCGGAATGTAAGACCCCTCCCAAGTAATCAACCTCCAGTTCGCTCGCTTTATCCAGCGCCGCCTTGATCAGGCGAGTCGCTTCCTTGGGATAAAAAGGAATATGCGCTTCTTGGGGAAGGTTGAGAGAACAAGTCGCCTTCAATCCGTGTTGTTTCAATTGTCGCTTTACGGTTGGAGCGTCGAACTCCATGGAAGGAGGCAATAAGATTTCCAGTAAATCAAAACCGGCGGCAGATGCTTGCTGGATGGCGAAAAGACCGCCTTCTGGTGTCCACATAGGTGGTATCCAAGAAAGGATGGAAGCTCCGAAAGTAGGATTCATAATCGTATTGTTTTTATTCGTTAGGGTTACAAAGTAAGTACTTTTTTGAAGATTTCATTGCGAAGAAAGTGAAATCCTTCGCAATGAAATATCATAAATGTCATTTAAAAATAAAAGTTGGTACCCGGACAGAAGATAGGGTGGCTGCTGGTGTTATCAATTTCAATCTTATTTTCTCTAGCGAGCCAACCGATAGCGGACCATAGATCCGCATCTGTTAGAGCGGATTTTGCTCTCAACGCCTCAAAACTCCAATGTTGGCCATCTGAAAGCAAATTCCAGATAGCTCCTGCATTTAATCCGATCGATCCTTTTGTCATGATAAAATCTGTTTTTATGTTTATGGTATATAGTGCTTATATTGTTATAACAGATAATATCCGGTAAAAGTATGTTGCGTTGAGATAAATAATCTAAAAAACAAAAATCTCTTGATGCGTTGAATTTTATTCCTTGAAGTCAGCGAATATGGATTCATCGTATACATTGTGTTCCTTTTTATCGTGGAATGGATACCATACTTGGGCGAAGAACGGATTTCCTTTAGCGATCTCGTCGTAATTCCAAGGGAGCGGTAAACATTCCGGGCACCAATGGCCTCCTAATAATACTAATGTGGGAGAGGCCTTAAAACGGTGACCGAATTGGCATTCCCAATCGAGTGGGGTCGATAAGTCTCCTTTTGTCATGGCCGGGGACAAGCATTTTCCTCCCCTGAATTCTGCGGCTTTACGCATATCCTCGATATCCCATTCCGACTTCGGCTTACTTTCATCATAACCATGATCCAGAAAGACGGGTGTTTCGGAGGGGCGTTTTGTCCGGATCTTATCCCAACCCGGGATTGCTTGCCAATCCTCATACGAGCCAAAATAGGCGGATATACGATCTTGGTGTCTGTTCTTGATCCAGTTACGGGTTCCCAGTCCCGGCTTTTTAGCGATGGCTCCCATACCCAGTTTTATGAAGATAGGAGGGACGATCTTTGCTAGGTGGAAATACCAAGGGACTTGGCTGGCCATCCATTTAAAATAATCGTCGCAAGTTTGGTTACTGCGGAAATGCAGATATCCTTCTAATAGATCTGAATCGGTATACCATTGTCCGTGGAAATTACGGGTAGCGAACCAGTTCGGTTCGAATATTTTCTCCGGGGCGGGACAGCCGATCGCTTTTAACAATTTACTCTCAAACTCATAATTCGTCAGGCGGAAAGATGGGCCGCTACTAATGTTATAGAAACGGTTCCAAAACTCATCCGGCACCTCTTCCTCGCATACATTCGCTAGTAAGCGACCGGAATCCTCGGCGGTAGCCCATTCCAGCACGCCGTCTAGCGGTACGTGGAATGTGATTGGGTCCGAACCCTTGAATAATAATTCGGGGCATAAGATACCGGTTTGGCGAAGGCACGCCCAATGTTTAATACCCGACTCCACGAAAATACGTTCGGCTATTGTCTTTGAGATGGCATAATGATCATAGACACTTATATTGATCGGATCTCCCGTACGTCCCCAATGAACCGGTGCGTTACGGTGGCCGGTTTGCGCCACGGAGCCGATATAGACTACCTTGATCTGATCTGCGTTCGGTTGCGCTTTTACGGCATCCACGATGTGTTGAGCGGCGGTCGTGTTTACTTTCAAGGTCTTTTTAGGGAAATAATCCGCCGCCGGCGAAACCATTCCACCTACGTGTAATACGTAGTCCGCCCCCGTTACTCCATTTAAGACATCTTGATAACTCGTCAAGTCTCCCCAAACGATACGGATCCCTTCCATAGCCTCATAGGTGGCCAACTTCTCTTTATTGATTTTGCTCGGACGAGCCAAGAGTGTTATATTAAAACGATCTAGCCGTTTGGACAACTCGACCAATCCGGCATGGCCCATCGTCCCGGTGGCTCCGGTCAGAAAGACGGTCTTTTTACTTTTCATGATATAATTTAAGTGTATAATAAAAATCTTAGGATACTATCGGGTAGCGAAGGTATATAAAAAAAAGCTCCCAACCAATAGGTTGAGAGCTTTTGTAGTGGATACGAGAATCGAACTCGTATTGCATGCGTGAGAGGCATGTGTCCTAACCGTTAGACGAATCCACCATTTAGATGTCATTGTTTTTGTTTGACGATGCAAAGGTAGATATATTTTTTAATTCTGCAATAGTTGGACTGAGTTTTTTTGAAGAAAAAGTGTGTTTTTTATCAAAATGCCAAGAAAACGGGGAGAATACCACTAAAAGGCGTTAAAAGTAGTTGCGATTTCATTGTTTTTTCATTGTCGGTACTGTTTATTTATTCTACCTTTGCCATCTGTAATTGAACAAAATAGTATTGAACATTACTAATACCAGTTTAATAAACAACTAATATTATGGCAGAACTTAAAGAAAAACTTTTCTCAGAATTCGCACCTGTGTCTACTGAAGAGTGGATGGCGAAGATAACGGCCGACCTGAAAGGGGTACCGTTTGAGAAAAAGCTTGTTTGGAAGACAGGCGAAGGATTTAATGTAAATCCTTTCTATCGTGCAGAAGACATCGAGGGTTTAAAGACTACAGAGTCTCTTCCCGGTGAATTCCCTTATGTTCGTGGAACGAAGAAAGACAACGATTGGAAGGTACGCCAGAACATTGAAGTTTGCTGCTTCAAGGGTGCTAACGAGAAAGCACTAGACCTTTTGACGAAAGGTGTTACTTCTCTTGGGTTCATCATCAAAGGTGATGAGGTGAACGAGGAGAACATAGCTACTTTATTAGAGGGTATTTGTCCGGCTTCCGTAGAATTGAACTTCAACACTTGCAACTGCAAAGCGGAGAAGTTGATCGGTATCTTGGCTGACTACTTCAAAGGCAAGGGTGTCGATGCAGAGAAGTGCTACGGTTCTGTAAACTATGACGCTTTCAAGAAACCTTTAGTAAAAGGTAAAGAAAACAGTGAGTGGGTAGAAGGTGCCGCAGCTGTGCTCAAAGCTGGACAGGCTTTGCCTAACTACCGTGTATTGGCTGTAAATGCGTTCCTTTTCAACAATGCTGGCGCTTACATTTCTCAGGAATTAGGTTACGCCTTGGCTTGGGGTAACGAATTGATGGCAAAACTAACCGAGGCTGGTTTCACCGCTGACGAGGTTGCCAAGAAGATCAAATTCAATTTTGGTATCAGCTCTAACTACTTCATGGAAATCGCTAAGTTCCGTGCGGCTCGTTGGTTGTGGGCCGAGATCGTAGCCGCTTATAAGCCGGCCTGCGAATGCGCTTGCAAGATGGTTGCTCACGCACAGACTTCAGAGTGGAACATGACGGTTTACGATGCTCACGTAAACTTGCTTCGTTCTCAAACTGAGGCTATGTCTGCCGCTCTTGCTGGCGTAGACTCTATCACGGTTCGCCCGTTTGATAAGATTTACCAGACTCCGGACGATTTCTCCGAGCGTATCGCACGTAACCAACAATTATTATTGAAGGAAGAGTGCCACTTGGATAAGGTCGTTGACCCGTCTGCCGGTTCTTATTATGTAGAGGTATTGACGAATTCCTTGGCCGATGTCGCTTGGAAGTTGTTCTTGGAGGTTGAGGAAAAAGGAGGATTCTCCGTTGCCGTGAACGCAGGTGAGATCCAAAATGCCGTTAACGCTTCGAATGTAGTTCGTAAGAAAGCGGTTGCTACCCGTCGTGAGATCCTGTTGGGTTCTAACCAGTATCCTAACTTCACGGAAGTAGCTGCCGATAAGATTCAGGAAAAAGGTTCTTGCTGTTGTGGCGGTGGTCATTGCGGCGAGGCAACGATCCCGGCTCTTGATTTCTCTCGCGGCGCTTCCGAATTCGAGGCTTTGCGTATGGCGACAGAGAAGAGTGGCAAGACTCCGAAGGTATTCATGTTGACGATCGGTAACTTGGCGATGCGTTTGGCTCGTTCACAGTTCTCCGCTAACTTCTTCGCTTGTGCCGGATATAAGATAATTGATAACTTAGGCTTCGATACGGTTGAGGCTGGTGTTGAGGCTGCAGTCAAGGCGGGTGCTGAGATAGTGGTTCTTTGCTCTAGTGATGACGAGTATGCTGAATTCGCTCCTGCTGCTTACAAGGCTTTGGCCGGACGTGCCGAATTCGTTGTAGCCGGAGCTCCTGCTTGTGCGGACGACTTGAAGGCTCAAGGTATCGACCAGTTCGTAAATGTAAAGAGCAATGTGCTTGAGACATTGAAAGCATTCAACGCTAAATTAGGAATCGCTTAAGTATAAACAATTATGAGACCAAATTTTAAAAACATAGATATAAAGAATGCCGGATTCGCAGCTACAAACGCTGCCGAATGGGCAAAAGCCAATGGTATCGAGCCCAATTGGAAAACACCCGAGCATATCGAGGTGAAACCTGTATATACAAAAGAAGACTTGGAGGGTATGGAGCACTTGAACTATGCTTCCGGTCTGCCTCCTTATCTACGTGGCCCGTACAGCGGTATGTACGCTATGCGTCCTTGGACAATCCGTCAGTACGCGGGTTTCTCTACCGCTGAGGAGTCTAACGCTTTCTATCGCCGTAACTTGGCTTCCGGTCAGAAAGGTTTGTCCGTTGCGTTCGACCTTCCGACTCACCGTGGTTACGATGCCGACAACGAACGTGTGGTTGGTGATGTAGGTAAAGCGGGTGTATCTATCTGTTCCTTGGAGAACATGAAAGTGTTGTTCGATGGTATTCCTTTGAACAAGATGTCTGTTTCCATGACCATGAATGGTGGTGTGCTTCCGGTATTGGCATTCTATATCAACGCAGGTTTGGAGCAAGGTGCTAAGTTGGAGGAAATGGCCGGTACGATCCAGAACGATATATTGAAAGAGTTCATGGTACGTAATACCTATATTTACCCGCCTGAGTTCTCCATGAAGATTATCGCTGATATCTTCGAGTATACCTCTCAGAAGATGCCGAAGTTCAATTCTATCTCTATCTCCGGTTATCATATGCAGGAGGCTGGTGCTACGGCTGATATCGAGATGGCTTATACGTTGTGCGACGGTATGGAATATCTTCGTGCCGGTATCAACGCCGGTATCGATGTGGATGCGTTCGCTCCCCGTTTGTCATTCTTCTGGGCTATCGGTGTAAATCACTTCATGGAGATCGCCAAGATGCGTGCGGCTCGTATGTTGTGGGCGAAGATCGTGAAGAGCTTCGGCGCTAAGAACCCGAAATCATTGGCATTGCGTACACATAGCCAGACTTCCGGTTGGTCATTGACCGAGCAAGATCCGTTCAATAACGTAGGACGTACTTGTATCGAGGCTATGGCCGCTACATTAGGACATACACAATCTTTGCATACGAACGCATTGGATGAGGCGATCGCTTTGCCGACCGATTTCTCCGCTCGTATCGCTCGTAATACACAGATTTACATTCAGGAAGAGACTAAGATCTGTAAGGAAATCGACCCGTGGGCTGGTTCTTACTATGTAGAGTCTTTGACGAATGAATTGGTACATAAAGGTTGGGCGTTGATCCAAGAGATCGAGAGCATGGGTGGTATGGCGAAAGCCATCGAGACAGGTCTTCCTAAGATGCGTATCGAGGAAGCGGCCGCTCGTACACAGGCTCGTATCGACTCAGGTGTTCAGACCATCGTTGGTGTTAACAAATATCGTTTGCCGAAGGAAGATCCGATCGATATCCTTGAGATTGATAATACAGCCGTACGTAACGAGCAGATCGCCGCTTTGAAGGAGTTGCGTGCTAACCGTGACGAAGCCGCTGTTCAAAAAGCTTTGGCTGATATCACGGAGTGCGTGAAGACGAAGAAGGGCAATTTATTAGAGTTGGCTGTTAAGGCTGCCGGCTTGCGTGCGTCATTGGGAGAGATCTCCGATGCTTGCGAGGTGGTTGTAGGTCGTTATAAAGCAATCATTAGAACTATTTCAGGCGTGTATTCATCAGAAACTAAGAAAGACGCAGACTTCCAGAAAGCTTGCGAGCTTTGCGAGCAATTCGCTAAGAAAGAGGGCCGTCAGCCTCGTATCATGATCGCTAAGATGGGTCAGGACGGACATGACCGTGGCGCTAAGGTTGTTGCTACCGGTTATGCTGACTGTGGGTTCGACGTAGATATGGGACCGTTGTTCCAGACTCCGGCCGAGGCTGCCCGTCAAGCTGTAGAGAACGATGTTCACGTAATGGGCGTTTCTTCTTTGGCCGCTGGTCATAAGACGTTGGTTCCGCAGGTTATCGAGGAGTTGAAGAAATTAGGTCGTGAGGATATCATCGTTATCGCTGGTGGTGTAATCCCGGCTCAAGACTATGACTTCTTGTATAAGGCTGGCGTTGCCGCTATCTTTGGCCCGGGTACTTCCGTATCGAAGGCAGCTTGCCAGATCCTAGAGATCTTGTTAGGCGAATAAATAGCATTTAAACCTTACGGTTTTTTAATAAAGAGAGGCTGGACAATTGATTTTGTCCGGCCTTTTTTAGTATTGTATACGGGTTTATGTACTTTTGTAGCGATTATTCAATTAAAAAGGGAAAGAATCATGGGAATCGTTATAGGTATAGATGTGGGAGGTAGCACGACTAAGATCGTCGGCGTGGAGGATAAGAAGATCAAGAACCCGATGTTCGTGAAAGCTACCGATCCGGTAACCTCTTTATTCGGAGCCTTCGGTAAGTATATTTATGATAATAACATCTCGCTCTCGAATATAGAGAAAGTGATCTTGACGGGTGTAGGTAGCGCCTATATCGATCAACCTTTATATGGCTTACCAACTGCGAAGACGGATGAGTTCCTTGCGAATGGGCTAGGGGCGCAATATAATACGGGACTGGACAGTCTATTGGTGGTCAGCATGGGAACGGGTACCTCCTTTGTCAAGGTACAAGGCTCCACGATCGAGCATATCGGGGGATTGGGTATCGGTGGCGGAACAATCCTCGGCTTGTCTAAGCTATTATTGAAAACGCATGACTTTCACCAAATAGCGTCTTTGGCCGAGCACGGTTCCTTGAATGATATCGACTTGCATATCCGGGATATTACGCCGCATCCGCTACCCGGCCTGCCGCTGGACGTGACAGCCTCTATTTTCGGAAAAGCGGACGCGAACGCTAAGGTTGAGGATATCGCTCTCGGTATCGTTCATATGGTCTTGCAGACCATCGGGCAAGGAGCTGTTTTCGCCTCGTTAAATGGCGATATCAAGAATATCGTATTGATCGGTAACCTAACTCGCTTGCCACAATGCCCGGATATTTTCCCCCGTCTGGAGGAGATGTGCGATGTCCATTTCAAGATACCGGAGTATGCCGAGTATCGCACGGCTATCGGGGCGGCTTTATGCTATATCAGGAACCGGGAATATAAGGATATTTTTTGTGGAAAGTGTTAGGCTACATCAAAACTTTATGTATCTTTGCTACATGCTTTGTTCCCTTTCGGCAATCGCCGGATAGGGATTAAAAGGGAATCGGGTGAGAATCCCGGACAGTCCCGCTGCTGTAAGCTTCATAAACGGGTTGAGCAATACTGTTGCCACTGTTCATTCAAGTGAATGGGAAGGCGCTTAAGACCGGAAGTAAGTCAGAAGACCTGCAAGGCGTGTATATTTTCGACGGCTTCGAGGAAAGGCCGGAAGAGAACGCAAGAACCGTATCCGGTTTTTACTATTCTTTATCCAAGGTTTTCTTATCAAGTCGTCTCATGGTTTCGGATAATTATTTTGCCATAATAATTAGGGAAAGAAGCATGAATCTGACCGACGGGATGAGCTCCGTGTGTAAGATGCATGCTTTCTTTGCGTTTAAAGGACTGGGGTATTCCGTGAACACTCTATAGAGAATATTTGTTTATTATTAGAAAAGTGCGTTTATTTGCAACGAGTAATTAACAAAAGAAGTATGAATATGAAGAAAATTGTGGGACTTGTTATGGTTGCCTTGCTAGCGTTGATGGCGCTTCCGGCGAACGCTCAGCTTAAATTCGGTATCAAGGGAGGTGTGAATATATCGTCTGTTCATTTCAACTCGGACGTGTTGAAAGCGGATAATGTAACCGGCTTCCAAGTGGGTCCGATGATCGAGACGACCTTACCGTTGGTCGGTGTCGGGATCGATGCGGCGGTGTTGTATTCGCAAAAAGGTTTGGAGACGACCTCGGCTGGCGGGGTTAAGACTTCGATGAAGACGGATTATATCGATGTTCCGGTCAACTTGAAATGGAAATTCGGTTTACCGATCGTCAAGGCGTATTTGGCAGCCGGTCCGTATATCGGTTTCCGTGTAGGCGGTGATAAATTTTGGGATATCCCGGGTTCCGTAGCGGATCAGGTGAAGGCGAAGAATTTCAGCGCAGGTCTTAACTTCGGTGCCGGCGTGGAGCTGATCAGTCACTTGCAGGTGGGTTTCAATTATGGTCTGGGACTGACTGATAACTATAGCATTGAGAAGGTGAACCTCTCCGACGGTGCCGGAAAGAACCGTGGATGGTCTATCACGGCAGCGATCTTGTTCTAAATAGGTGAAAATAAAATGAGAGAGGCTGGGCTTTAGAAGTCCGGCCTTTTTTGTTATTTTTGGGCTCGTAATGAAACACCTGTTTGAATGAAATACGCGGACGTCATACTTCCCCTTCCTTTGGAGAATAGCTATACCTATCGGATACCCGAAGATCTGGAAAGAGCCGTGACTCCCGGTTGCCGGGTGATCGTGCATTTCGGGAAGAAACGATATTATACGGCCATCGTCATGGAGGTACACGACCGGGAACCGGTATCCGATTTTGAGACGAAGGAGATCTACGCTTTGCTGGATGCCACGCCGGTGCTCCGCCGTCCGCAACTCCGTTTCTGGAAATGGATATCTTCTTATTATATATGTAAGCTGGGCGACGTGTATAAGGCGGCCTTGCCTTCCGGTTTAAAGTTGGAAAGCGAGACGGCGGTTACCTATAATGAGGATTTCGAGGCCACCGCCCCCTTGCGCCCGAATGAGCAAGCGGTACTGGATGCCTTTAGCGGGATCTTGAAATTGACGATCTCGGAGTTGGAGAAGAAGACCGGTCTTCGAAATGTTGTCCCGATCGTCTCTTCCTTGATGGTGAAAGGGGCGGTCGAGGTGAGCGAGGAGCTAAAGCGAGGATTCGTTCCCAAGACACAGGCGTTTATCCGTTTGGCCGAGGCTTACCGGGATGAGACGAAATTACAGGCGGTGTTCGAGGATTTGAAACGAGCGAAGAAGCAAGAGCTTCTGCTGGTCAGTTTCTTGGATTTAAGTCATACGTTAAATCCTGCTTTATCGAAGGAGCTTTCCAAGAAAGAGCTATTGGAACGCAGTGGTTATACCTCTGCGGTATTGGAGGGTCTGCTGAAACGGGGTATCTTGGAGAGTTACGAGAAAGAGGTGGGGCGTTTGCAAGTATCCGTCTGCCGCTTGCAAGAGCCGAATCCGCTCAGTCCGGCGCAAGAGAAAGCCTATGGAGAGATCCATGAGGCTTTCAAGACGAAGGAGGTCTGCTTGCTTCATGGCGTGACTTCCAGTGGTAAGACCGAGATATACGTCCGTTTGATCCATGAGGTCTTGCGGCTGGGGCGGCAGGTTTTATATATGTTGCCGGAGATCGCTATCACGACCCAGATCACGGAACGGCTGGCGAAATTATTCGGGGATAAGCTATTGGTCTACCACTCTAAGTTCTCGGACAACGAGCGGGTGGAGGTCTGGAACAAGCTGCTGCATAGCGACGAGCCTATGCTGGTATTGGGGGTCCGTTCTTCCCTCTTCCTTCCGTTTAAGGACTTGGGCTTGATTATCGTGGACGAGGAGCATGAGAATACGTATAAGCAGCAGGACCCGGCACCCCGTTACCATGCCCGTAACGCTGCCATCGTCTTGGCGGGTATGCACGGCGGTAAGACCTTATTGGGTTCCGCCACTCCCTCCATCGATTCCTATTTCAACGCTACGGCGGGGAAATACGGTCTGGTCGAGCTATCTACCCGCTACGGTGATTGCTTGATGCCGGAGATTATTACGGTGGACGTGAAGGAGCTAAAGCGCAAGAAGATCATGAAAGATACCCTTTTCTCTCCTCAGTTGCTGGAGAAGGTGCGGGAGGCCCTATCCCGGGGCGAGCAGGCGATCCTATTCCAAAACCGCCGGGGATTCGCCCCGATGATCGAGTGCCGAGGGTGCGGGTGGGTGCCTCGTTGCGTGAATTGCGACGTTAGCCTTACCTACCACAAGGCGCATAATCAGCTGGTTTGCCATTATTGCGGTTATACCTACCGCTTGCCGCAGGTATGTCCAGAGTGTAAGGGGACGGAGTTCAAGATGCAAGGCTTCGGTACGGAGAAGGTAGAGGAGGAGATCGCTGGGCAATTCCCAGCGGCGAAGGTGGAGCGGCTGGATTTCGATACGGCCCGTACCCGCACGGCTTACGAGCGGATCATCTCGGATTTCGAGAAGGGGAAGACACAAATCTTGATTGGTACCCAGATGTTGTCGAAGGGATTGGATTTCGGGAATGTCAGCGTGGTCGGAATCCTGAGTGCCGATAGCCTGATGAATTTCCCTGACTTCCGGGCGCACGAGCGGGCTTATCAATTGATGGTACAGGTTAGCGGACGTGCCGGACGACGGGATAAGCGGGGTACGGTGATCTTGCAGACTACTCAGCCGGAGCATCCTTTGATCCGTATGGTGCAGCATTTTGCTTATAAGGAAATGGTGAGCTTGCAATTGAGCGAGCGTAGTATGTTCCGTTACCCGCCTTACTACCGTTTGATCGTCTTGATCCTTCGAAGTCGGAATGAGGAGGCTTTGCAGGAAATGTCTGCTTTATACGCCGAGAAACTTCGTGCTCGTTTGGGTGAGCGGGTGTTGGGGCCGGTTACGCCGCCTATCACTCGGGTACAGACGCTTCATATCAAGAAGATCGTCTTGAAGATCGAGATATCCGCCGGGATCGCTCCGCTTCGTGAGATATTGGAGGGGATTCATACTGAGATGCAAGGATATGTACCGTTTAAGCAGTTGCTTGTTCATTATGATGTGGACCCGGCTTGAGAATTGAAAATGGAGAATTGAAAATTAATGGAAAGGAGCTTAGTGATGAAGGAGGAGAAGGTACGGTTATTGTTTGTGTGCTTGGGGAATATATGTCGCTCTCCGTCGGCGGAGGCAGTAATGAAGAGGTTGGTGAAGGATGCGGGATTGGGAGATCGGATTGAGATCGATTCCGCCGGGATAGCCGGGTATCATGAGGGAGACCGGGCGGATTCACGGATGCGGGCGCATGCGGCCCGTAGGGGATATGTGTTGGATTCGATCTCCCGTCCGGTACGTCAGTGGGACTTCCATGACTTCGATTTGATTATCGGCATGGACGACCAAAATATAACGGACTTGAAACGGATGGCTCCCGATCTGGAATCCGTCGCTAAGATACATCAGATGACAGAGTTCTCCCGGAATAAGTTGTACGATCACGTCCCGGATCCTTATTATAGCGGTGCCGAAGGTTTCGAGTTGGTCTTGGATCTATTGGAAGATGCTTGCGCCGGGTTGTTGGAATATTGTAAGGATCGTATCCTGTGAGTTTACTCTGATAGGCTACCTTAATCCGTTTTTATGAAGCAGTCTCTCTATTTCGTGTGTGCTGATGGAGGGACGATCCGCTTTATCATAGATATAAAGGAGATTAATTTCGCTTTCTTCCATCGATACAATAACAGTAAAAGTGATGACCCTTGCGCCACCACTTTTACCCTTTCCTTTGGAGGTGATCTGCATACGAATTTTGCGGAGACCACTTCCAAGGTCGATACCGAGTCGGGGATTTTGTGCCAGTTCATCAAGGAGTGCGGCATAGTCATTTGCGATGGATGCGTAGTGTTTACCAAGCCGCTTGATTTCTTTATCGAAAGATTTGGTTGTTTTTATTCTATAATTCATGACGTAACTCCTCTAATAACTCATTCGCTGGCCGTGTTCTGCCGGCTATCATGTCTTTCAGTCCGGCATCTATTCCCTCCAGTACCTCTTCCTTACTAATATATTCAGTCTCTTCAGTCTGTGCTTCCTTTTGCTGCGCAAGACGGCGGATGGCTTCTACGGCTTTACGCATCAAGGTCTCATCTTCGGCGATGATACTGAGTTGGCGGAATAATTCTGCGTTGAGTTCTAATGCTGTCATATCTTTATCCTTCTTTTGTCTCTGGTTTTCAATGGCAAATATACGAAATAGAATCAGTTAGACAATGCTTCGGTAGTTTATTCTTGTGACTGTCTTTATTCTATTCCCGTCCCGGATCCTTATTATAGCGGCGCCGAAGGCTTCGAGCTGGTCTTGGACTTATTGGAACGCTAAAAACGACCTCTTTTTGTGAGAGCGGCGATGACAGCCGCTCTCACTCGTGAAACCTTGCCTATCGGATTATCACTTTCTTCGTTATCTCATTGGATAGGCGGACGATATAGATACCGCTAGCCAAGCCATCTACACGACTGTCTCCGGCGGGAAGCCGTACCGTGCGGACTACGTTTCCGGTGAGGGCGATCACCTGCGCTGTCACGGAGACTGGCGTACGGATCAGCAAGGCTCCGCTCTCGGCACGGATCAAGGTAGCGTTTTCCACTTGCTCGATACCGGTTGTGGTATTTCTCACGATACCGGTGATCGCTACGGTCAGGTTGGCGGAAATATCGGCGATCGTGTACTTGCCGCTTGCGTCGGGGGTGAGGGCGTTTCCGTTCATGGTCACTACGGGGACGGACTGGTCATAGTCTGCGTCCAAGGTGAGGGTGAAGGAGAAGCCGTCGCCTTCGGTTACCGTATGCGCTCCGGCTGCCGGGGTGGTGGAGGCTCCTACCAAGGAGGGGAGGGTTACGGTATAGGTAGCGGGCTGTGGCGTTATGGGAGGAACGTAAGACGTTACGGCAGCCGGGGGCGTGGCGAGCGCTGTGGTCGTGGTCGTGCCGCCGTCTCCGGTTACGGTGGCGGTAACTAGGCAACGATACTGGCCTACGGTTCTCGTCCTGTAGGTATTCGAGGCGTTGCGCAGCTGCGAGTCATCCGGGGCGGTAGACCATGTGCCGGCCTGTGCGTTGAAAATCTGCCATAGATACGTCAAATTCATTTGGGTGCCTTCGGGGGCGGTTATGCCGGCCTCAAGCTCCGCGTAGCCGTCAGTGGATGGTATCGGGGTGCTTGCCGCCGGGTCTACCCGTTCGAGGGTGATGTTGCCGGGGAGTGTCACGGTGGGCACTCGTGCGGTAAGATCCGTGAAATGGCCCTTGTTGGTGACCGCGGTGTTGACAAGGTCGCCGGCATTCTCGCCGGGGGTGAGCGTCAATTCGTTGCCGGGCTCGATCGTGACCGCACCCAGACTGTTCGTGCCGTTCAAGGTGAGGTTGGTCTTCCCGGTCCCGTTGATGAGGGTGGTCGCGGAGGTTACCTCGTTGAGCTTTATTGTCATATCGGTATCGGCGGGAGGGGTGAGGGTGAGTTTGTTTATGGTCTTGCCCTCCTCTCCGTTGATCTCTCCGTTGAAGTAGTTGTCGGTACCACCGTCTTGTTGGAACTTGTTCTCGTCCGTTATCGTGATCTCGCCGTTGTCTTTCGGTATGATAGGGGAGGCTTCGAGGTAGACCTGCGTGGTGCCGGACATCACGTACCCATTGCCTTTCACGCCATCAGGCAGCGGTGTGGCTGTCCAGATGAAGGGGTTCTTCTTGCCGGGCGTGAGGTCGAGGGTAGCGCCGTCTTTCAGTTTCCACGAGATCGGGCTATCTATCACGTCGCCTCTGTCGGTGGTGAAGGTGAACTTGGGCCATGTGGCGGCAAGAGCGGCCAGAATCTCTTCGGCGGTCATGATGGTGGTGACGATCCGGGTCTCGTCCGGCCCTCCTACCACCTCTGCCAGCTCGCTCTCTTTCCATTGGGCGGTGAGGGAGAGATCGCAGGTGGAGCCTTTCGCCACGGTCGCTACCGTATTCCCGTCGGCGTCTTTCCAGCCCTCGAAGGAGAGGTAGGTATTGGCGTGTGTCGGCGTAGGGAGGGTGAGATCGTCCGATACTATGGTATATTGGGTGGGGCTGCCCTGCGGGAGGGTGCCGCCGGCCGGATCGTAGGTGATCGTGTAGCGGATAAGCTCGGCCTCGGCGGTAACCGTCACCGGCTGGGCGGGCATCGTGAAGCTACGCTGTGCGGTGTAGCCCTTGTCGTTCGGTGCTAGGGGCTCCGCGGTCGTAGCGTTGCCGTTGTAGGTGATGGAGCCTTCCGTCAGTCGGTAGCCTTCCTGCGGGGCGAAGAAGAGGTCTACCTTGGTCCCGTTGTAGACGGTCTGGCCGGAGGATACGGCGGTGTACGTGCCGGCGGCGTTCATGATCATTACGTCCAGCGTCGCTCCCTCGGCGGGTTGCTGGATGGTGAGGAGGTATGGGAAGACTGGGTCGGAAGGTTGCGCCTTCGTGCTCGTCTCCGGGGCTTGCGCCATCGCCGGCTGCGCCAGCAGGGCGAGCGTAGCGGCTAGCAAGGATAGGATATATCTGAATGTTCTCATATTTGTATCTGTTTTAGTGTATATAATATAATGTATGCTCTACAGGACGACCTTGATCGCGGTACCGCCTTGGCGGACGAGATAGATGCCGGAAGGAAGGGCGATCGTCGTCTCGCCGCGCAAGAGCGGCAGATAGCACTTCAAGGTCCCGCTGACGTGGTATACGGCCACCTTCTCGGCATGGTCGGCGCTAAGGTGCAAACGTCCGTCGGCGGTCCAAGCGCGGAAGCTGTTGTCCGCCGGGATCTCGGCCAGCTCCGTACCCGTGACGATACCGTCCAAGCGGAGGCTCTTCAGCAGGGCTTGGGTGGCGGCATTGGCCACGACATAGCTCTCAAAGGGTCGCAGGGTAACCCGGTCCTTCAGCTCGAAGCGGCTGCCGTCGTCGCTGAGGACGTATATGTTTCGCATCTCCACATTGTACGAGGCCCGATTGCCCTTGAAGAGGAACACGCCCATGTTGAGCGGCTCGGCGGGGCTGGTGGGCTCGACGGGGGAGTCGGGGCTGTCCTTGAAGAGGTAGGTATTGCCGTAATTGAGGCGCAGCGTGTCTGTCTCCGGGCCTTCGCCGGCGATCAGCACGGGGTCACCCGCGGCGAACTGCATATACAGGTTGTCGGGATCCGCCGGCTGCCAAGTCTGGTCGGTGGCGTCGGGATATCCGGTACGTACGTAGCAAGGGGTTCCCGCATCGCCGGCTAATTTGTCGGCATTATCGGCCGCTAGCGTGGTAGCCCGCCATTGGTTGCGGTTGGGGAAGAGGTGGGTGAAGCGGGCCGCTACGAGTCCTAGCACGCCGTCATCGGCGAACCGGATCTGCCCGCCGTCCTGCAGCTCGAGATCATTCACCAGTGGAAATACTCCATTTTCTCCTATCTTCCCTACCGTAAGGACACCCTTCTCGGTGACGCGCAGCCATTGGCCCGGCATGCTCGCGTCGAAGGCCGTCTCCTTGTCGATCACGATCCATGCGGGCGTGATTTCGCGCAATCCCGTGTAGCTTGTCAGCCGGTCGGGATGGGCGGCGGGGAAGGTGCTGAGGTAGGTTTGCTCCGGGTCGTCGGAGCGGTAGCCTTCCTGTTTCAAGCCCGTCGACTGATTCTCTAGGTAGAAGGAGAGCGGGTAGTTCGTGGCTATGCTCTTCATGCCTGTAATATTGAAGGTCAGACCATTCGGATTCTCCGCCGGTTCCGCCGGTTTGAGGTAGATGTAGCCAGACGGAGATTCCGGCCATGTGAGTTGGACAAGGCCCTTCACGGTGCCGCCGCCTTCGGGGTGGATGGCCTGCTCGGCGGCTGTAAGCGCCAAGGTGTTATCTGGGTCGGCGGGCGGCGAGATGAGGCAGGTGGCTCCCGTCTCTACCCGGAGCGCGTGGGTTCCGGACAGGAGGGCGTTGTAGGTGTTGTTTTGGAGCGTCACCGTCCCGCTCGCTACCGTGAGGGCCGTGCCCGTCGGGAGCTGGAAATTTACCTTGTCCAGCGTAAGCGTAGCCTCGCCCTCGGCATGGATGGTGGCGGGGATGTTGATGTAGGATGAGCTGCCGTTTGTCGTCACCGTCCCGTCGAACATCTTCTCGTCGCAGTACCATCCGTCCGCGGGGTCGAAGAAGAGGTCGATGCCGGTGCGGGTGCTGCCGTAGCCGTAGTCCTTGGAAAGGTCGAGCGGCTGCGGGGTGGGGCGGGTGGCGGTGGCGCCGGAGTATCGGCAGTATGCCCCGTCTGTCCGGAAGAAGGGGTAGTTTCCGTCTTTATAGGAAGACCCGCTGTAACGCCTGCCGGCATATAGCCGCTCGCCGTCGAGGGAGGCGGTATACCGCGTATCGGCCGCGGCGAGGAAGGCGTAACCCCAGCAGGTCCCGTCGGTCGCGAAGGTGGCCGCCGGCTCGTCGTCGCCTGCCGGGGTGACGGACAGCGTCCGGCCATCGGTCGGGGCGGTATCGAAATCCAGTTCGATAAAGCCGCTTACATAGGTGCAGAGCGCGTTCGCTTGCAGGTGGATCCGTGCGTTATCCCCGAACGTGATCGCGTCCGGCGAGGTATTGTCGTTTTTAAAGGCTGAGCCACCTGTTTTACTGATGACATGTATCTCTCCGTCCAGATGCATCCGGGCATTCTGGAAGTTGGAGATGGCGCCGATGCTGAGCGGCGCTTGGGCATAGACCGTGAGCGTACCCGTGCCCGCGGGAGATCCGTTTAGGATACCTTGGCTTATCTCCTGCGCATCGGCTACGGTCAGGGTGAGCGTGCCTAAGTTATAGATGAGGTCGCTCATGATCTCGATCCGGTTCTCCCCCTCGATCCGGAGGGTCGGTTCCGCGCCGGCCTTGATATAGAAGAGCTGGTTGAAACTTGAGGTTATGACGGCGTCTTTCAGCGTCAGCGCCGGTGGGTTGCCGCTGTCGGGATCGGCGGAGGGGTGTATGACGAACTGCCGGCCTACCTCGGGCATCGTGCCGGTGATGGTACCGTTGAAGGGGGTGCCGGTGGTCGGGGCCTGCGTGTCGGATGCCCCTACTTTGTACACCCACGTGCCGTTTAGGTACGCGAGGTTGATGTACCAGTTATTGTTCAGGGTGCCCGGCAGGGTGGCAAGGTCGAGTGCCCCGGGAGGTTCCGCTTGCGCGCGGGCCGCTGTCGGGAGGGTGGCGATCAGTGTCGCGACACTGATCAGCAAGGCGAATATTCGCCTTGCCGGTAGGTGGATGTCATGTAATGATGTTCTCATGTTCTATGTGTATAATAGGGTTTATAAATCGGTTGTTTTTTCCGGCAGGCTTGGCAGCCGTTGTCCTCGATGCTTGGCAGCCGTTGTCCGGACATGCCGGACAACGTTGTCCTCAGATCTCGTCCGGACTCTCGCTGTCGCCCCCACCGCCTTCTCCTACGATAAGGATGATGGGGAAGGTGTAGGTGCGGGGCTCTTTTACGTTACGGCTTCCGCTGTATTGCGTGGTGAGGCTCACGGTGTACTGCCCGTCGGCCAGCGTCGGCATCTGCACGATCACCTGCGAGGGCGAGTTGGCGATCACCACGGGTGCCTTCATCGGCGCGGCCCCTTCGGTGGTGGGGGTGAGGTAGACACCGATGGAGGGATCATCACCCTGTATCTTCAGGTTTACGCCGCCCAGCACGAGGGCTCCGCCGGAGCTGAGCTGCCCGTTGATGGCCTTGGAGGTGGAGTCGGTCACGGTATTGATCACCGGACCTACGGCCGCCACGCCGTTCACCACCACCTTCACCAGCTTGAGGGTCTCGCGCAAGAGCTTGCCCATGGTGTAGGTGATGCCGAGGGCGTGCTTCCCGGGTTCGAACTGAGCCTTCTCGCCTTCGAAGGCCCCCTGCACGTTGACGAGGTATTGGCCTACGCCGTCCACCACGCTCTTGCCCTCGGCGATGGCTTGCACCTTATGGCTGTCGGCCATGTCGAGGATGTTGAGGATCGTGCCGTGTTGGTACTCGGTACGTGCGGCCACGATGCGTGCGGCGATGTCCGTGTTATACAATGTTCCGGTGATGCGCGGCTTGGCGGTGTAGTCGCCCTTGCGCTCGGTGAGCAGGTTATCGTACAAGTCTGTGTTGAGAATGATTTGTTCTGCCATGGTATTCCTTTATTAAGTGATTACTGCCGGCAAAGAACGGGGTTCGGGGTAAGAATGAGAGGACAAATCCGGGAAAAAAGAGGACAGATCTCGGAAAAATGCTCATTATTGCGCCTGCCGCCGGTATTGGGCGGGGGTGACTCCCAGTATTTTCTGGAAGATACGTGAGAAGGTGCGGGAGCTGGTGAAGCCCGCGCCGACAGCGATCTCTTCCATGCTCCGGCTGTCGCCCGGCATCAACAGCTCGGTACGGGCGTGGTTCACCCGGTAGCGGTCGATGTATTCCTTGAGCGTGATGTTCAGCTTGTCCTTGATGGAGGTGGAGAGATACTTCTCGTTGGTACCGAGGGCACGTACTAGGTCTTGCCGGCTGAAATTCGGGTTGAGGAAGGGTGAGGAACTGGCCATATAGTTTTGCGCTTGCTGGAACAACTCGTCCTCCTCGATTTCCAGCAACCCGCCGATCAGATCCTCTAGGTCCATCCGGTTGGGATCGGTATCGGCGTCGGCTTGCGGGGCGAGGTTGAGCCGCAGGTATAGTTGGTCGTACGTGTAATGGTAGTTGGCGTAGTGGATCGATACCGAGGCGTAGAAGAGGGCGAACACGAAGTTGACCGCCGTGTTATAGTAATTATTCGGGAAGAAACAGAGGCTCACGGCGGCGATGCCGATACCCAGCGCCCATAGGAAGGCACGGGTTACCCAGCGCAATTCCAGTCGCTCGGGTGATTGGGGTATCTGTTTCAGGTTACCTAGATAGATCGCCCGCTCCCGGAAGAAAAAATGCGTATAGCCCCCTAGCTGGACAAGGTATACGAGGCACGTGAGCGTACGTATCAGCAGGGGCGGGTTCCCAATATTATCCCACCATACGTCGAAACGATACGTATGGACATCCTCCCGGAAGAGACAAGCGATCGTGTAGGCTACGGTAAGCGCGATCGTAGGCATGGCGTGGAGGAGGATATTCCTCCGGGTCACGTTCTTTCCCCTGAATAAGAGGGTGAGCAGGAACGTGAACAGCAACGCTTGCGAGGCGCTGATTAGCAGGATGGGGAAGTAGAACAACTCCATGATGGTTCGCTCGTCCGTGCCGGAAGACAAGATGAAGATATGCCCTATGCCTACCAATGCCGAGGCCAAGGCGAGATACTTGCAGGCCGTCCGGTACTTGGGGATCGTGCTTTCCCGCAAGGTCTTCAGCGACAACAGCAGTCCGCTGACCAGAAGACAGGTAAAGGCTACGATCCCTGTCGAGGCTAAGTAGAGTAGGTGGTCGTTCATGCTGGTTCGCTATTGTTTTTTCAAGTCCGGATAGCTGATTCGGGTATGGAACATGGTTTTCAGTTTGTCTACGAATACGCTCTTTATGGTCTCCACGTCCTTGAAGGTCAGCGGAGCGCTCTTTAGCAAGCCGTCGGCGATCTGCCCGTCGATGATCTTGTTCACCAAGGCGCTGATACTCTCTTCGGTATGTTCCTTCAAGCTGCGGGAGGCGGCTTCCACGGAATCGGCCATCATCAGTACGGCGGTCTCCTTCGAGAAGGGATTCGGGCCGGGGTAGGTAAATAGCTCGTCGTTAATCGGTTTGTCCGGGTATTGGTTCTTGAAAGAGTTGTAAAAATACTTCGCCTTGCCACGTCCGTGGTGCGTACGGATGAAGCTGATAACCGCCTTGGGTAACAGGGCCTTCTCGGCGATCTTCACGCCCTCGGTGACGTGGCTGATGATGATCTGCGCGCTTTGGTCGAACGATAACTGGTTATGCGGGTTCACGCTCGATTGGTTCTCGGTGAAGAAGACGGGGTTGCTCATCTTCCCGATGTCGTGATAAAGGGCGCCGGTACGTACCAGTTGGGCGTTGGCGCCGATCTTGGCGGCCGCCTCGGAAGCGAGGATGGATACCTGCAAGGAGTGCTGGAACGTGCCCGGGCAAGTCTCGCTAAGCTTCTTCAAGATCGGGTTGTTGATGTTGGACAGTTCCACTAGCGTGATGCTGGACACGTATCCGAACGTCTTCTCCAACATATATACCAATACGTAGGTGAACATCAGCAGGATGAAGTTGATACCGAAATAAAGCATCATCATCCAGTTGATCTTGTTTAAGTTCGCCTCTTGATACAACGTGAGACTGAGGTAGCAGGCGGCGTAGGAGAGGAAGATGAAGACGGCGCAACGGATCAGTTGCGAACGTTCGCTCAACTCCTTCAAGCTGAACGTCACTACCATACCCGCCACGATCTGCAACAACAGGAACTCATGCGGGAAAGGTACCATCAACGAGCAGATCAGCACGATAATAAGGTGCGTGAAAAGCGCCGTCCGGGAATCGAAGAAGGTACGTACCACGATCGGTACGATGGCGAACGGCAATATATATACGTTGAATAATGCGTAGGTAACACATAGTTCCGTAAAGATGCAGCTCACGAATATGCAGAGGATCAAGAATAGTACGTTCTTCCGGTTATGGAATATCTTCAAGCGGAAAGACCATAGGTAGAGCCAGAAACAGAACATCAGCCCGAAGACGAGCACGAATTGCCCGGCCAGTATGATGCCTTGCGTCTGCGTGCCCCCCGTCTTGGCCTCGTGTATGGCCTTTAGGGAACGGAGCACGTTGTAGGTATGGTTGTCGATGATCTCGCCCCGGTCTACGATACGCTCTCCGGCTTGTACCATACCGTTAGCGATAGATACGCTCTGTAGCATATCCTCCTTGATCTTGTCGGACATGTCGGCGGCATAGGATATGTTCTCGGTGAGGTAGTTATTGATGTCACACGATTGCAGGATCGATTTGTCCAGCCGCGGCGGGCAGTTGTTGATAATGAACTCGTAGGCGGTGCGCACGGTGAAGAAATCGCTCACGTAGCGGGGCTGCGCGACGGCGTTCTCCAAGAGGTTGACACGGGAGTATTCCTCTTTCCGTAGCTCGTCCAGATCCTGCGACGAGATGATACCGTTCTTGTATAAGTTGATCAGGCTGCTCTCTATATACTGCATGTAAGCGGGGGATACTTTGCTTCGCAAGTTATTGCCGTTATTGTAGTTGGCACGCAGTTTCTCGACCTCTTGCTTCTGGATGTCGGGGTTCATGCGGTAATAAGGCTCGAACTTACGGAGTACGCTGTCTTTCTCCGCTTTTACCTCGTCGTCGGTCTTGTAGATCGGGAAATCGCTCGGGGCGGTGAGTAATCCATATCTCCAAGGCTTGCCCTCATAGAACTGATAACGGAATTTTCCCTCCCGAGGGAAGAAGTAGGCGATAAGTAACGCGGTCACCACGAAGTAGACCACGGTCGGTATATTGTAATTCTTCTGTTTCATATAGATTCCTTTTTGCGTCCGAAATATACGTAAAAAACTTCACTAAGCGGAAAAAAAGGCGTACTTTTGCCGCATTATTATAGAATGTAAGTATTATGACTCAAAGAAAAGTAAGAGTACGCTTCGCACCTAGTCCTACGGGGGCGCTGCATATCGGAGGTGTCCGCACGGCTTTATACAACTATTTATTCGCTAAACAGAATGGCGGTGATATGATTCTCCGTATCGAGGATACGGATTCCCAACGCTTCGTTCCCGGGGCGGAAGACTATATCATCGAGGCCTTGACTTGGCTGGGTATCAAGTTCGACGAGGGCGTGAGCTTCGGCGGCAACTACGGTCCGTATCGCCAGAGCGAGCGTCGTGAGATCTACAAGAAGTATGTCGATCAATTGCTGAACGATGGCCATGCTTATATAGCGTTCGATACGCCTGCCGAGTTGGAGGAGAAACGGAAGGAGATCGCCAATTTCCAATACGACGCCTCTACCCGTTCGCAAATGCGCAACTCGTTGACGCTTTCTCCGGAAGAGGTTCAGAGCCTGATCGAGTCAGGTCATCAGTACGTAGTTCGTGCCAAGATCGAGCCGAATGAGGATATCCACGTGAACGACTTGATCCGTGGCGAGGTCGTTATCAACTCCTCTATCTTGGATGATAAGGTATTATATAAATCGGCCGACCAATTGCCTACTTACCACTTGGCGAATATTGTTGACGACCATTTGATGGAGGTTACCCATGTGATCCGTGGTGAGGAGTGGTTGCCGAGCGCGCCGCTTCACGTATTATTATATCGTTTCTTCGGTTGGGAAGATACGATGCCTAGTTTCGCCCACCTGTCATTGCTGTTGAAACCGGAAGGTAATGGTAAGTTGAGCAAGCGTGACGGCGATCGTCTGGGCTTCCCTGTATTCCCCTTGGAATGGCACGATCCGAAGACGGGTGATGTCTCATCGGGCTATCGTGAGAGTGGCTACTTCCCCGAGGCTGTCGTAAACTTCCTTGCTTTGCTGGGTTGGAATCCGGGTAACGATCAAGAGGTGATGAGCATGGATGATTTGATCCGTTTGTTCGACCTGTCTCGTTGCAGCAAGAGCGGTGCTAAGTTCGATTATGAGAAAGGCAGATGGTTTAACCATCACTATTTGCTGGAGAAGAGTAATACGGAGATCGCTGACCTATTCTTGCCGATCGTGGAAAGCCACGGTATCCAGACTACCCATGCTTATGTAGAGAAAGTAGTCGGCATGATGAAAGGCCGTGTCAATTTCGTGAGTGAGTTATGGGATCTTTGCTCTTTCTTCTTTATCGCCCCGACGGAGTACGATGAGAAGACTCGCAAGAAACGCTGGAAGGAAGATTCGGCTGTTCAATTGGGTGAGTTTATCGAGCAATTGCGTGCCCGTGAGCCGTTCGACGTAGAAGGTACCGAGAACGAGTGCAAGGCTTGGATCGAGAGCAAGGGATATCATTTGGGGAATATCATGAACGCCGCCCGTCTGGCCTTGGTTGGCGAGGGCAAGGGCCCCGGCATCTTTGATATCACCGAGGCTTTAGGTAAAGAGGAGTCTATCCGCCGTATCCAACGGGCTATCGAGATATTAAAATAATCATGTACAGTTTAGCAATACATCTCTACGCTTTTGTAGTCGCTTTGATCTCGCCTTTCCATAAAAAGGCGAGACTGATGCGATTCGGGCAATGGAAAACAAATTCCATACTTCGTGAGAAGATCGACCGGAACGCTAAATACATCTGGTTCCATGCCTCCTCGCTGGGCGAGTTCGAGCAAGGGCGCCCTATGATCGAGAAGATCAAGGCGGAACATCCGGAGTATAAGGTGTTGCTGACTTTCTTTTCTCCCTCTGGCTATGAGGTACGGAAGAATTACAAGGGAGCGGACGTGATCTGCTATCTTCCTTTCGATACGCCTTTCCGGGTGAAGAAGTTCCTGAATTTGGCGAACCCGGCGATCGCCATATTTATCAAGTACGAGTTTTGGGGGAACTATTTGCGTGAGTTGCGGAAGCGGGGAATACCGGTTTATATCATTTCCGCTATATTCCGCCCCGACCAGCTATTTTTCCAATGGTTCGGAAAGCCGTACCGGAAGATGCTATCTTATTTTAATCATCTTTTTGTTCAGGACGAGCGTTCGATGAAACTCTTGAACGAGTTCGGTATCACGAATGTGACGGTGACCGGCGATACCCGTTTTGATCGGGTGTTGGATGTCCGTAAGCAAGCTCGTGAGCTTCCGTTTATCGAACGTTTCTTGGAAAGCAAGGAGGGTAAGAGGCCGATCGTGATGGTGGCCGGCAGTTCATGGCCTCAAGACGAGGCGATCTTTATCCCTTATTTCCATGAGCATCCGGAGATGAAGTTGATTATCGCCCCGCATGAGATTCACCGGGAACATCTCCTTTCTATCGAGGCGATGCTAAAACGTCCGTCCGTCCGTCTATCGGAGGCGCATGAGGATGATCTGGCCGATAAGGATTGCTTGATCATCGACAGTTTCGGACTCTTATCTTCCATTTATCGCTATGGACAGATCGCTTATATCGGTGGTGGTTTCGGAGCGGGTATCCACAACACGTTGGAAGCCGCCGTTTATGGGATGCCGGTCTTATTCGGCCCGAGATACCATAAGTTTAAGGAGGCGAAGGATCTGATCGCCGTAGGTGGTGGTTTCTCCATCACAGACGATTCCTCTTTCCGAACGAAGATGGACGAGTTATTGACCGACCCGACAGCCTTGGAAACCTCCGGGCAAGCTGCCGGTGATTTTGTGAAAAACAGTGTAGGAGCGACGGATCAGATCTTGCGGCAAATCCATATCCGTTAATAGATAAAGCCGGGTTTGCTATTCGAGTGATTGTATGCCCAGACTCTTTTGATATAGCAATGGAATACGGATGAGATAGATGTACGGATTGGTAATTGAACGATTCGCGTTGTCTATCTCATCCGTGTTTTATTTTAATCCTCTTCAGCGAACATCGGGTCCCAAGCGGGAAGACGAGTCGGTGTTTGTTTCAAGATCTCTTTTACTTGATCCGTGATGTATTTCTTGTTGACTACCAGACGGAACATATACTCATTAAACCATTGGTCTGTCATGATGAGGTGGCCGGCGTTCGCTCCGGGGCCCCAACTATTCTCAACCATCCATTTCTTCGGCTTTCCATTCGCATCGAGGTCAACAGCCATCAAGGTCATGGCGTGTGAGGAACCGCTGGCGAATGTTTGGATACGTTGTTTCTTATCCATGCCGAAAGTCGTACCCATCAGTGAACCGTAATCGTAGAAGTTTACATCCAGAATACCTCTGTCACGATCGAAGAACTTGCCCACGTCGCAAGAGAAATACATCATGGTGCTGTCCTTGATGGAAGCGATAGCCATTTGTTTGATATCCTCGATCGGAAGGTTTACGTAAGTCCAGTTCTTGCCATCGTAAGCGTGGCGGTCGTAATCGATCTCATACAACTTATAATAATCGCGGCTCGGATCGTTCATTAACATGACATAGTTGTTTTTCAAATCGTCCCCGATATATTCTTGGAAGAAGGACTGAGGCGTATATTCCTTCGTCTCTACCGGATTCCCTTTAGCGTCTTTGCGAGTCCACGTGAATTTCGTAGGCGGCTCTCCCAAGTTCAATACGAGCATACGGTAAATCGTACCTAGCATCTCTGTTTTCTTTTTCTCCAGATCCGCTACGGTCGTGCCTTTGGTCGTAGACAGGTCGCGAAGTTGCAAGCCGTATTCTTTCAGCTTTAATCCGATCAGGTTGCTCATGCGTCCGGTACTGTTGCTACTGTTGGTCTCTACCATGACCTCGGCGGGAACCACGCCATACTTGGTCAAGATATCGGAGACACCCGTGAACTGCCCTCCGTCTCCGATCGGGTTCTTGAATAACCATTCCACCATCTTGTCGTCCATCGGTTTCAGACGAGTATCGATGATGCCCTGTAAGAAAAGGTTCGCTTTCTCCAATTGATCCCAGAAGAAAGAATAATTCTGGGAGAATTGGAATTCACCCATGTCGTATTTATGGATCGCCTGCGCACGGAATACGTTCAATCCCGTGAAAAGCCAGCAACGGCCCGAGGAACGTTGGTTGGAGATCCCTTTGCTCTCTACCTTATTGGAGAAGTAAGTATCCAAATTGTTCTTGCTCTCCCCATTAACGGCAAGCTTGTTGATATCGTTATTGGTGATTGCGTTACGGATCGCCTTATCGGTCGGCGTTCCTTGATAAGACTGTTTGATTTGCTGCAACATCGTGGGTGAGATGCCTCCACCGCTTTGTTGTCCGTGAGCCGATAGCGTGATGCCTAAAGCCAAGGCCGCTATCCATAAATTGTTTTGTTTCATGATATGTAAGTTGATTAATAAATTATGTTATTTCTTTTTAGGCCATACCAGACCGTCTTGCCGGATATTCCATACCGTACCGTCCGATGTGGGTAGCGATATCTCGTACATAGAAGGTGTCGTATGTATTTCCAGTTGATTGGCGATCTCTTGCGGGCATAGCTCGTTTGCCTTCAAGTCGTTGATGTTATCGGCATAATGCCCGAAGGTCGCGGCGAACTCATTCTGACGGTAATATAAATTACGCAAGATCCATTTCGTCTCCTCCGAAGGATGTTTTACGAAAGGAGTCTCACCTTCTCCCGCAATCTTATCCGATATTTGAACATAACCCCAGTATTCGGGCATATGGATATTGATTACCCCGGTAGGAGCCCATACCCAGTTGTACTCGCGAATCTTATCCTCTCCTTGGATAGGGACTTTCACGTATTTACCGTCTTTCACGTCCGTTGTCCATTCCACACGGGAGAAGTTCACACGGATCTGCTCGCCGATTTCCGGCTTTTCTTTTCCTCTGTCCATTTGGAATACGGAAGTCCAAGGAATGAATACCTCTACGCTCCATGATTTATCCGTGTCTTTCGGGTTATTCAGCGTACCGTCCACATAAACAGCGGATTTCATTCCGGCGAACTCCCAGTTATTCAATACTTGCGGATTATCCCGGTAGGGGCGGGTTAAGAACAAGTCCCATTCCGTACCTAAGGCGTTCACCTCGTACTCCAGATAATTATGGGTGTCGTTCGTAGGATTCAGGAAGATCTCGAAGTCGTTGTCATGGAAGATCACGGCGTCGTGTTCCGTGATGGTCGCCCATACGTGCGGCTCCTCCATAAGGACGGCGAAGTACATTCCGTTATCATCGTAAGTCATCTTGGCCCGGGTCTGGAAGTGAGGGGCCGGGCGTTTGTCGCCTTCGATATCTACGAAGTCGTTGGTCCAAGGTATCGCGTCCCATTCCCCGGGAGAAAGCTTTCCGTCGATCTTGATAGGAGCGGGGGCCTTGTAGCAAACATACGTTGGCGGATTGAACGGTGGTTGCGGCATATACGTGATGTCCGGTTTTTGCGTACTGGGTTTCTGTGCGCAAGAAAGCAATAAGAGTGCCGCCAATGGCGCTGTCGTTAAAATCGTTTTTCTCATGTGCGTTTATTTTTAGATCGTTTGATAAATAGATTCTTATTGAAGTAAGTCCATCGCCGCGTCCAACCATGTATTTATATCGTCCGGATAATGTTGGTCGGCGGTATAAGTATCGCTGCGTTTGTGCCCGAGTCTTACGATCACGGCGTTCTTTTCCGGGAGCGTGAAGACATATTGCCCCAAGATTCCTCTCATATAAGGGATCTTCATCCCTTTGTAATCGAGAATCCAGTATTGGAATCCGTAACAATGGTTGGGTTTGCCGAGATCCTTATAGACAAGACGGGTATCGGGGCTTGTCGCTTCCGCCAAATAAGCGGGAGAGATCAATTGCCGGTCATCCCATTGGCCGTTGTTGAGTAATAATTGTCCGAAGCGGGCGAAATCACGGGCGTTACTGTTGAAACAGCAATAGGCTTTTTCCATGCCGTCCTTCCGGTCGAGGCTCCAAAGGGCGCTTTCCTCGGCGTGCATCGGAGTCCATAGTTTGCGGGATACATAATCGCTGAGTTTCTCCCCGGTAGCCTTCTCCACGATAAAGCCTAGCAGTTGTGTCACGCCGCTTTGGTAGATAAAGTTTACGCCGGGCTCGTCGATCTCTTTCATCCCGAAGGCAATTTCCTGTAGGTCATCGCCATAATACAACTGGGTGGTAGGAGAGAAAGGAGAGCTGTAAGCCTCGTCGAAATCCACGCCGGCGCTCATGGTCAGCAAATGGCGAAGCGTTAGGGCCTTTCCGTCGTATCCCTTGAATTCCGGGAAAAAGTCGCTTACCGGTTGATCGACATCGCGGATAAATCCATCGTCGATAGCGCAGCCGATCGCTAACGAGACGATGCTTTTCGCCATCGAGAAGGAGTTGCTATGCGATTCCGGCGAGTAATCTTCCCAATATTGCTCGAATAGCAATCGATTGTCTTGGATGATTACATAGGCAACCGTACCCAGCTCCTCAAACCGGGGAAGATAACGCTCTGGAATACTTTTCGTATTGTAAGCTTCCGATAGTTCCCAAGGGCGGGGCGAACCTGCTTTTACGACCCGGTTCTCGAAAATCGGATATTGATCGATCTTGGGTAACAAATGGATAAGGGCCCTACGTAGATAATAATTGGAGGGTAACGCCAGATATCCGCCTATTCCCAGCATAAAAATAAACACTATCCATCCCACTCTTCGGGACAAATAGTGTTTATTGGCTGGAACCCTATTATTTGAATCATTTTTCATGTAACCCTTTGGTTGTTACTTTACAGATACAAATATATGGTTTATAATTCAAATAATCAAATACATGCTATTATTCTTTATACCAAGAAGAATACATATGATAGTTCTTGGCTATCTTTTGGTTGATCTCCTTCGCTTGCTCGGGATCTACCTTCTTGACGAACTTAGCGGGAACTCCGGCGTAGATACTGCCTGGCTCGACGATCGTTTTGCTTAGTACTACGGAACCTGCGGCGATGATCGCTCCCTCGCCTACTACGGCGTGATCCAATACCACGGAGCCCATTCCGATCAAGGCGCCATTGCAAATCTTCGCCCCGTGGATCGTTACGTTATGGCCGATGGATACATCATCGCCGATCTCGATCGTCGATTTCTCATATAAGGTGTGAAGGACGGAACCATCCTGTACGTTTACGCCGTTGCCGATGCGAATCGAGTTCACGTCGCCGCGAAGCACGGTGCCAAACCAGATGCTGCAACCTTCACCGATCTCTACGTCACCTATAATCGTGGCGTTGTCTGCTAAAAAAGTGTCTTTACCGATCTTCGGGGTAAAGCCACGAACGGATTTGATTAATGCCATTTTTAGTTGTTTAAATTTCTGTTGTTTTCTCTTTCAGCCAAGCTTTCTCCTCCTCGTTCAAGAACGGGCTGATCTTTTCGTAGACTATTTGGTGGTATTTGTTCAGCCAAGCGTGCTCACGGGCAGAGAGCATGGGGATGATAATCAGGCTCGTGTCGATAAAGCAAAGCGTCAGCGTATCGAATCCTAGGAATTTCCCGAATTCCGTCTCGCTGTCCTCACGTACCAAGATCATGTTCTCCGTACGGATACCGTATTCGCCGGTACGATACATGGCCGGCTCGTCGCTGATCACCATTCCGGGCTTCAAGGTCACCGGGTTCTCCTCCATGCGGATGCTTTGGGGGCCTTCGTGTACGTTTAGGCAATGGCCGATACCGTGACCGGTTCCGTGCAAGTAATTGATTCCGGAATCCCATAGCGCTTTACGGGCAAGGATATCGATCTGGGAACCTCGTGTACCGGCGGGAAACTTGCTTTTCGCCAAGCTGATCGTACCTTTCAATACACGGGTGAAATCCTTTTTCATCTGCTCCGTCGGTTCTCCAAGGGCGATCGTGCGGGTGATATCCGTCGTACCGTCCAGATATTGCGCGCCGGAATCGATCAAAAGCAATCCTTCCGGCTTCAAGGTCGCATCCGTTTCCGGCGTAGCGGAGTAATGAACGATCGCTCCATGCTCGGCGTAGCCGCAGATCGTGCCGAAGCTATCCATGATGTATTGCGGTTGTTCCGCACGTAAGGCTGTCAGCTTCTCGGCGGCGCTGATCTCTGTAACTTGGGTTCCTTCCGCCATTTGTTTCTCCAGCCAGATATAGAATTTTGTCAAGGCGACACCATCTTTTACCACGGCGTTTTGGAAGCCCTTGATCTCGGTCTCGTTTTTGATACTCTTCAAGTGGTTGGCGGGAGAGATCCCTTCCACGATCGTACAGTTTCCCGGGATCGCATCGTATAAGGAGACGTTCGTCTTGTTCATATCCACGAATACCCGGCTGTTTTCCGGTAGGCGGGACAGATATCTCTGGATCATGGAGTATTCGGCCAGCGTAACCCCTTCTTTCTTCAAATGCTCGGTGATCTCGGCGGTCAGCTTCTCCGGCTTGATGAATAGCACGCTCTCATCCTCCGATACGAAGGCGTAGCTGACTACGACTGGGTTATAGGTCACGTCCGTACCCCGGATATTGAATGTCCACGCGATCTCGTCTAAGGCGGCGAGGATCAAGCAGTCGGCGCCCTCGCTCCGCAACTGGTTATTGATTAGGTCTAGTTTCTCGTGCACGGAGGCTCCGCTTAATGCTTCCGGCATCTCGAATATCGGGTTTCCGGGAACGGCGGGACGGTCCTTCCAGATACCCTCGATCAGGTCGGCCGAGGTATCCAGCTTGATTTCTTTACGGCTTAGTTTATTTGCCAAGGCACTCGCTTCGGCGGCGCTATAGGTTTGCCCGTCTAGCCCAACGGCCTGTCCGGCGTGTAACTCATGCAAGAGGAATTCCGTGATAGACGGTGTCTCCGGAAGCGCCAACTTATAGAGTTCGATACCGGAACCTTCCAGTTGGCTGGCCGCTTGCAGGAAATACCGGGAATCAGTCCATAAGCCCGCCTTGTCCGCGGTGACCACGATCGTTCCCGCCGAGCCGGTGAAGCCGGATATCCATTCTCTCGATTTCCAGCGATCGGCCGGATACTCGCTTAGATGCGGGTCGGAACTGGGTATGATGTAAGCGTCAACCTTCTGTTGCCTCATAGCCTCCCGTAGGGCGGCGATACGTTCAGGAATGTTTGTTTTCATCGCATTTTATTTTAGTCAACATTAATACTCGCAAAGTTAATGAATTATTTTGGATTTGTCTCGCCGGAAACCGGCTCTTCTACCTTATAATATAGATGGGAAGTACCCAGCTTTTCCCACCGCAGTTTCCCTTCCTCTACCAGCCGCCGCAAGTCGAGGGAAGCCTTACTTCTGGAGCATCCGCAGAGCGACATATACTTCTTCTGGTGGATAAAAGGGTTCGTCTCCAGATAACGGAATACCTCTTGCTCGCATTCCTTGGCGGAGGGATATGCGGGATCGCTAACCGTGTACTCGTCACGAAACACCGGCATGGTCTTCAGCCGGTCTCTTAGTTCCTTGGACGATCTGAACTTCACGTCCTTGAAATGGATGGATTCCGCCCGGATCTCATTCTTTTCCATCACGGGCCGGCTTTTCAGTGAGACGCTGAAAGTACCGATCCCCTCTAGCTCCACGTTATAACCGAACATGAGGAAGTCCACCATCATGTCTTGGAAAAGCTGCAAGATCCCTTTCATATCCGCGGGAGAGAAAGAAGACCGGGACTTCGCTCTGCTGATGAACTCATCCGTATGTATCGTCCCGCAAGAGACCAAACGAGGATGTAGGGGTAATGACTTCCCGGATTCCTCTGGATTCGGGTTGGGATTTCTGACTAGCTTGTAATTTGCTGACATCTGTGTCGTGTTTAAATGGTTATAGATCTTTTGTCCGATTCTTCTAGATCGCTTACTCGTTTCTATAGGCGAGCTTAGCGGTTTCTTCAAGAAGAATTCATCTTCCAACAGCCGTTGCATGATCATGCACCAACTGTTGGAAGATCATCCACCATCCGTTAGATGATCGTCTAACGGATGGTGGATAATGAATACTTCAGCTTCAAAGGTACAATATATAAAAGAGAAAAGGGTAAGGATTCCGGATAAAAAAGCTAAAGGTTATGATAAATGTATATGGGCTCACAGCCTTGTGGTCCACAACCTTGTGAACCGATCCCTTTAAATCAAGTTAAAGATAAGGCACCCAATAGATATCAAGGAATAATTTGCTAGCTTTGTAGAAACAAATAAGAAGTGCCATGAGGAATCTACTTTATCTTTTTGTCTTTGCGGCTCTGCTTCTCGGCTTGAGCGCATGTTCTTCTTATTATTATTCGATGTTGAACTCGAATGACCCCGTCGGGGAGAAGAATGAGAGAGGTGATTTTGTGCAGGAAAACGATACGGTACGTATCTCTTATCGTTTCTGGGGAGAGAACGCCCCGGTTACTATTACCATTTATAATAAACTGGATGAACCCTTGTACGTGGATTGGGGGCGGTCGGCGCTGATTATCGATGACGTGGCTACCACCTACGACCCGAAAGTGGCCTCGGTGAGAGGCGAGAGCTCTAGCGTGGCATCCGGTAGCTCCTTTCATTGGAGCGATAGGAGCAGCAGCGGGTGGAGCTACTCGGAAGGTTCCTTCTCCGGTGATGTGAGTTTGCCAAAGGGCGTTGAGTTTATCCCGCCGCATTCCAAATTAGTCAATACGCCTTTGCAATTAGCCAACTTCCCGTTTAACGAGATCCCGAAAGAAGAGTATGTAAAGGAACAAATGACAACGAAAGCAAACACAACCGTAAATATCCGAGTGAAGGATTTTACAGAAGAAGATTCTCCGCTGAGATTCCGTAGCTACCTGACGTTGTTCGCCGGAGGGACTAATGGGAAGCCCTTGAAGCATTCCTCTTTTGAGCGGAACTTCTATCTGGCGAAATTGATCAAGGTCGGCGACGTGGCTCCCCAGTATTTCGATGAGGGACAGCAGCAATCCGGCGATTTCTTTTACGTGAAAGAGACTCATGGGGCTACGGCAGGCCTTGTCGTAGGAGCGATAGCGGTTACCGCCGCAGGGGTGGCGATAGAAGCTACGCTGGGTCCCGTGAACTATTAATATATTCATATCGAATGATACAAACTCTATCTGATTTAAAGACCGTGCGTTTCAACGAGCAAGCGGACGGTGTGATCATTTTGGACCAAACTCTGCTGCCGGGTAAGGAAGCGTATCTGACCCTTACCACTGCCGAGGAGATATGGGACGCTATCTATAAATTAAAGGTACGTGGAGCACCTGCTATCGGGGTAGCGGCCGCTTATGGTATCTATGTCTGCGCCCGTCGGATCGATACGGCGGAGAAATCCGTTTTCGTGAATGAGTTTCGGAAGATCAAGGAGTATCTGGCCGGTTCCCGTCCGACAGCGGTGAATCTGGTGGCGGCGCTGAACCGGATGGAGCGGGTATTGGTCGCTCATCCAACCTTGTCTGTCCCGGAATGGAAAGAGCTATTATATAAGGAAGCGATCGCGATCCGGGAGGAAGACGCCGCCGCTTGCCGGCAGATCGGCGAGAACTGTCTGGAGCTACTCCGTCCCGGGATGGGAATCCTTACGCATTGTAACGCCGGACATCTGGCGGTCTCGGAGTATGGCACCGCTTTGGCGCCGATTTATCTGGGGCAGGAGAGAGGTTATGGTTTCAAGGTCTTCGCCGACGAGACCCGTCCTTTGTTGCAAGGCGCCCGGCTCACGGCCTATGAGCTAAGCAGGGCCGGCGTGGACGTGACGCTGATTTGCGATAATATGGCCTCCGTCGTCATGCGGAAAGGCTGGGTGCATGCCGTGGTCGTAGGTTGCGACCGTGTAGCCGCCAATGGCGACGTGGCGAATAAGATCGGCACGTCTGGAGTGGCTATCTTGGCCCGGCATTACAAGATCCCCTTCTATGTATTAGGCCCGACATCCACCATCGATGGCTCGTGCCCGGACGGCGATTCCATTGTAATAGAGGAACGTAACCCCGATGAGGTCACCGAGATGTGGTATTCAAGGCGTATGGCCCCGAAAGACGTGAAAGTCTACAACCCCGCCTTCGACATTACTCCCCACGAGCTAATCACGGCTATAATTACGGAGAAAGGCATCTTTTATAAAAATAATCGCTGAAAGTTTTGCTAATCCCGAAACAATCAGTAATTTTGCCGCTCAATTTGAGGATATAAATAATTAAACAATATAACAATTTAAATTATGATCGTAGTTCCATTAAAAGAAGGCGAAAACATCGAGAAGGCGCTTAAGAAATTCAAGAGAAAGTTCGAGAAAACAGGTGTAGTCAAGGAATTGAGAGGCCGTCAGGCTTTCGAGAAACCGTCTGTTACGAAGAGAAAGCAGACTATGCGTGCTATCTACGTACAGCATTTGCAACAAGTAGAAGAATAATTATAGCTTCCGGGCTTGTTTTATTGAATTCTTATTCCTATTTTCGTTGCATGAATGTTGATGCAACGAGAATATGCTGATCGATGACTTTCTAAACTATCTCCGGTATGAGCGGAACTATTCCAATTATACGATTGGTGCCTATTCGAAAGATTTGGACCAATTCCAGAGGTATGTAAGAGAGCATCGAGAAGGTGTATTCAACCCCGGGGAAATCGACTCGGATTTCGTGAGAAGCTGGATCGTCAGTTTGATGGACGAGAAGCTCTCTCCCGTATCGGTAAACCGGAAATTAAGTTCTTTGAAATCTTTTTTTAAGTTTCTCATGAAACGGGGCATTGTCTCCGCGAATCCGTTGAGATTGGTGAGCGGTCCGAAAACGAAGAAACCCTTGCCTTATTTTATTAAGGATAGCGAGTTGGAGGCGTTGTTGGACGGGGACGGATTTGATGAGGATTTTGAAGGTGTGAGGAATCGGTTGGTCATTGAGATGCTATACGATACCGGGATGCGCCGCTCAGAGTTAATCGGCATACGAAACGTGGATGTGGATTATGAGGCGATGCAGGTCAAGGTAACCGGAAAGCGGAACAAGCAGCGGTTGATTCCTTTTGCGGAGGGTTTAAAAAACTTAATGCTTGCATACACGGAAGTCCGTGATCGTGAGGTTGAGGCAGCCGGTGAATGGTTTTTCGTTCGAAAGAACGGGAATCAGTTGTCGACGGGGATTGTTTATAATATAGTAAAAAAGCAATTGTCGGAGATACCCATGCTGGCGAAACGAAGTCCACACGTGTTACGACATTCATTTGCAACGAGTATGTTAAACAACGGAGCCGAGCTGAACGCTGTGAAAGATTTATTAGGTCATAGCAGTTTAGCGTCTACCAGTGTTTACACGCATACAACCTTTGAGGAATTAAAAAAAGTGTATCATGCTCATCCAAGAGCAAAAAAAGAAGGAGGTTATTATGGACGTTAGAATTCAAGCAATTCATTTCGACGCAACTGCACAGTTGGAGGCGTTTATTCAGAAGAAAGTTTCTAAATTGGAGCAATACTTCGATGGTATTATATTGGCAGAGGTTACATTGAAGGTGGTTAAGCCTGAGACGGTGAAGAACAAGCAGGCCAGTATAATGTTGTCCGTGAAGAACGGGGAATGTTTCGCTGATAAAATAAACGATACTTTCGAAGGGGCGATAGACGATTGTGTTGAGGCTTTGGAGAAGCAACTGGTTAAATTCAAAGAAAAAATCAGAGCCAAATAAAAAAAACGGTAGATAAATTTGGTATGTAAGAAATAATATCTAAATTTGCAGCCGTTTCGCCGTGGTGACGAAACGGCTGCTTTTAGAAGTATCGCCTCTTTAGCTCAGTTGGCCAGAGCACGTGATTTGTAATCTCGGGGTCGTTGGTTCGAATCCGACAAGAGGCTCAAAAGAATGTATTGGAATGGGCAGTTACCAGAGTGGCCAAATGGGGCTGACTGTAACTCAGCTGGCTTTCGCCTTCGGTGGTTCGAATCCATCACTGCCCACACGAATGAAACAAAGGAGAGAATCGGTTGGTTCATTCGGTCTTGCGGAAGTAGCTCAGTTGATAGAGCATTAGCCTTCCAAGCTGAGGGTCGCGGGTTTGAGCCCCGTCTTCCGCTCTTATAAGTTGCCTGTGTAGCTCAGCGGTAGAGCACTTCCTTGGTAAGGAAGAGGTCCCGAGTTCAAGTCTCGGCACCGGCTCAATTGAAAATTGAACATGATCATTAATCAAATAAAGAACAATTAAGTTATGGCAAAAGAGAAATTTGACAGATCGAAACCACATGTGAACATTGGTACGATTGGTCACGTTGACCACGGTAAAACAACTTTGACAGCTGCTATCACAACAGTATTGGCAAAGAAAGGTCTTTCAGAGTTGCGTTCATTCGATTCTATCGACAACGCTCCTGAAGAAAAAGAGAGAGGTATCACAATCAACACTTCTCACGTAGAGTATCAGACTGCAAACCGTCACTATGCTCACGTAGACTGTCCGGGTCACGCCGACTACGTAAAGAACATGGTAACTGGTGCTGCTCAGATGGACGGTGCTATCATCGTAGTTGCTGCTACTGATGGTCCTATGCCTCAAACTCGCGAGCACATCCTTTTGGCTCGTCAGGTAAACGTTCCGAGATTGGTTGTATTCATGAACAAGTGTGACATGGTTGACGACGAGGAAATGTTGGAATTGGTTGAGATGGAGATGAGAGAGTTGCTTTCATTCTATCAATTCGACGGTGACAACACTCCGATCATCCGTGGTTCTGCTCTTGGTGCATTGAACGGTGATGCTCAATGGGAAGATAAAGTAATGGAGTTGATGGAAGCTTGTGATACTTGGATTCCTCTGCCTCCGCGCGAAATCGACAAGCCGTTCTTGATGCCGGTTGAGGACGTATTCTCAATCACAGGTCGTGGTACTGTTGCTACAGGTCGTATCGAGACAGGTATCGTTAAGGTAGGTGAGGAAGTTCAAATCATCGGTCTTGGCGCTGCTGGTAAGAAATCTGTTGTTACAGGTGTTGAGATGTTCCGTAAGTTATTGGATCAAGGTGAGGCTGGTGACAACGTTGGTTTGTTGCTTCGCGGTATCGATAAGAATGAGATCAAGCGTGGTATGGTAATCTGCCACCCGGGTCAGGTTAAAGAGCATTCTAAGTTCAAGGCTGAGGTTTATATCTTGAAGAAAGAGGAAGGTGGTCGTCACACTCCGTTCCACAACAAATATCGTCCTCAGTTCTATATCCGTACATTGGATGTAACTGGTGAGATCACTTTGCCGGAAGGAACAGAAATGGTAATGCCGGGTGATAACGTAACGATCGAGGTTGAGTTGATCTATCCGGTAGCATGTAGCGTAGGTCTTCGTTTCGCTATCCGCGAGGGTGGACGTACAGTAGGTGCAGGCCAGATCACAGAATTAGAGAACTAATTCAAACATTAGATAATGTTATAGCCAGTCTTTTTAAGGGCTGGCTATTTCTACGGAAGTAGCTCAGTCGGTAGAGCACTGGTCTCCAAAACCAGGTGTCGGGAGTTCGAGCCTCTCCTTCCGTGCTAAAATCTATAGATTCGATGAAAAAGATAATTACTTATATTAAGGAATCTTATAACGAACTTGTTTATAAAGTTTCTTGGCCTACGAGAGCAGAGCTTTCCAATAGTGCGGTTGTTGTTATGTTTGCTTCCCTTATCATCGCCGCATTGATCTTTGTTGTTGACGGGGCCTTTGAGGCTGTTATGCGTTTCTTCTACAACCAAATTTTCTAATCAGTTAAGGTATGTCTGATATCCAAAAGAAATTTTATGTTCTGCGTGCCATCAGTGGCAAGGAGAACAAGGTGCGGGAATATCTAGAGGCTGAGCTGAAGAATACGGATCTGGGAGAATATGTATCTCAAGTCTTGATTCCGACCGAGAAAACCTTTACGGTACGAAACGGTAAGAAGGTCATGAAAGAAAGGGCTTACTTGCCGGGTTATGTGCTGGTCGAGGCTGCTTTGGTCGGTGAGGTTGCTCATCGATTGCGGAACATTCCGAACGTGATTGGTTTCTTGGGTGGTTCTGATACCCCCGTGCCATTACGCCCTGCGGAAGTGAATCGTATTTTGGGTACGGTTGATGAGTTGCAGGAACAACAAGAGGATCTGGATATCCAGTTCTATGTTGGCGAGAGTGTGAAGATTACTTTTGGACCGTTCAGCGGTTTTACGGGTATAATCGAAGAGGTCAACGCCGAGAAAAAGAAACTTAAGGTGATGGTTAAGGTCTTCGGACGAAAGACTCCCCTTGAGTTGGGTTATATGCAAGTTGAGAAAGAATAGTACTCTGGTTACGAAAAGTGCTACCTTTCTGTTATTGATGTTATATATCTAAAAAATTTTAGAAACAATGGCTAAAGAAGTTGCTGGACAAATCAAATTGCAGATTAAAGGAGGAGCAGCAAACCCTTCTCCCCCAGTAGGACCTGCTTTGGGTTCTAAGGGTATTAACATTATGGAGTTTTGCAAGCAATTTAATGCCAAGACCCAAGACAAGGCTGGTAAGATATTACCTGTTGTAATTACTTACTATGTCGATAAGTCTTTCGACTTTGTCGTTAAAACTCCTCCTGTGGCAATCCAGTTGTTGGAAGCTACTAAGAAGAAGAGCGGTTCCGCTCAACCTAACCGTGCTAAGATCGCTGAGATCACATGGGAGCAGGTGAAAGCTATCGCTGAAGACAAATTAGTCGATCTAAACTGCTTTACTGTCGAGTCAGCCATGAGAATGGTTGCGGGAACAGCCAGAAGTATGGGTATCACTGTTAAAGGGACATTCCCGGGTAATAATTAATAAACTTCAATTGAGATGAGTAAACTTACAAAGAATCAAAAGTTGGCTTTGGGCAAGATTGAAGCTGGGAAAGCATATACATTGAAAGAAGCTTCAGCTTTAGTGAAGGAAATTACTACAACTAAGTTTGACGCATCCGTAGATGTTGATGTCCGTTTAGGTGTTGACCCCCGTAAGGCCAATCAAATGGTGAGAGGCGTGGTTTCATTGCCTCACGGAACTGGTAAGCAGGTTAGGGTTCTCGCATTATGTACCCCGGACAAGGAAGCTGAAGCTACTGCCGCTGGAGCTGACTATGTTGGATTGGATGAGTATATTAATAAGATTAAAGGCGGTTGGACTGACATTGATGTTATCATCACTATGCCTTCTATCATGGGTAAGATCGGTGCTCTTGGTCGCGTATTAGGCCCTCGTGGTTTGATGCCTAACCCAAAGAGTGGTACGGTTACCAATGAGATCGGAAATGCGGTGAAGGAGGTTAAGCAAGGTAAGATCGACTTTAAGGTAGATAAGAGCGGTATCGTTCACACATCTGTTGGTAAGGTGTCTTTCACTCCGGAACAGATTCGTGACAATGCTAAGGAGTTTATTTCAACTTTGATCAAGTTGAAACCTACTGCGGCTAAAGGTGCGTATATAAAGAGTATTTATCTTTCTAGTACTATGAGTGCGGGTATTAAAATTGACCCCAAATCAGTTGAAGAAAACTAAAAAACAATTGAACAATGAGAAAGGAAGATAAAGGAACTGTTATAGGTCAATTAACTGAAACATTAAAGGAATATCCTAATTTCTATTTGACGGATATCGAGGCGTTGGACGCTGAGAAAACCAGCAAATTGAGAAGAGAGTGTTTCAAGCGTGAGGTTAAGTTAGTCGTTGTAAAGAATAACTTGCTTAAGAAAGCGTTGGAGAACATTGAGGGTGACTTCTCTGATCTTAACGTAGCTTTGAAAGGCAATACGGCTGTGATGTTCTCACAAGTCGCTAATGCTCCCGCTCGCCTGATTAAGGATTTTACTAAGGACGCTAAAAAAGGTGTAGTCGTTAAACCGGCTTTGAAGGCTGCTTACGTACAAGAAAGTTTCTACGTAGGTGCTGAGAATCTTGAGGCATTAGTAAATATCAAGAGCAAAAACGAACTTATTGCCGATGTTATCGCATTGTTGGAATCTCCGGCGAAGAACGTTATCTCTGCTCTTCAGTCATCAGGACAAACTATCCATGGTCTGTTGAAGACTTTGGAAGAAAGATAATTTTTCATTAAAACATTACACAGATAAATAATCATTTAAATCATACAAAAATGGCAGATTTGAAAGCTTTTGCAGAACAATTAGTAAACTTGACCGTTAAAGAAGTTAGCGAATTAGCTACTATCCTTAAAGAAGAGTACGGTATCGAACCTGCTGCTGCAGCTGTTGCTGTTGCTGGTCCTGCTGCTGGTGGTGCTGCTGCCGCTGCAGAAGAGAAGACTTCTTTCGATGTTGTATTGAAAGCAGCAGGTGCTAATAAATTAGCTATCGTTAAGTTAGTTAAAGAATTAACAGGTCTTGGCTTGAAAGAGGCTAAGGATATGGTAGATAGCGCTCCTAGTGCAATCAAGGAAGGTATCGCTAAAGCTGATGCTGAGGCATTGAAGAAACAGTTGGAAGAGGCTGGAGCTGAAGTTGAGCTTAAATAGTATTTATAACCTGGTTTCCAGGTGATTTGGTTAAGAGTCTCCGACTACGAAGACTCTTAACCTTTTTGTGTCTATAATTTCAATAAGTTCAATAAATTCCTTACTAGATGTCTTCAACAGCTGAAAACCAAAGAGTTAATTTTGCTTCGATAAAGAATCAGTTCCCGTATCCGGACTTTCTCGAAGTTCAATTGAAGTCGTTCCAAGACTTTCTTCAACTTGACACTCCTCCTGAAAAGAGAAAGAAGGAGGGATTGTATAAGGTATTTGCCGAGAATTTCCCGATTGCGGATACCCGTAACAATTTTGTGTTGGAGTTCTTAGATTACTATATAGATCCGCCTCGTTACTGTATTGATGAGTGTATCGCTCGCGGGTTAACCTATAGCGTGCCTTTAAAAGCGAAGTTAAAACTGTACTGTACGGACCCGGATCATGAGGACTTCGATACGGTGATCCAAGATGTATACTTGGGTCCGATCCCGTATATGACGGACAGAGGTACTTTCGTGATCAACGGCGCCGAGCGTGTTGTCGTGTCTCAGCTGCACCGTTCTCCGGGCGTATTCTTCGGGCAAAGCACGCACGCAAACGGAACGAAGTTGTACTCCGCACGTATTATTCCGTTCAAGGGGTCATGGATCGAGTTCGCTACGGACATCAACAATGTGATGTACGCTTACATCGACCGTAAAAAGAAATTGCCTGTAACTACTCTTTTGAGAGCTATTGGTTTTGAAAGCGATAGAGATATTCTTGAAATCTTCAACCTTGCGGAAGAGGTGAAGGTAACGAAAGCAAACCTGAAGAAGTTTATCGGACGTAAGCTGGCCGCTCGTGTTTTGAAGACTTGGGTGGAGGATTTCGTAGATGAGGATACCGGTGAGGTGGTTTCTATTGAACGTAACGATGTAATCATCGACCGTGAGTCTGTACTGGATAGCGACAATATCGAGGCTATCTTGGATTCAGGCACGCAAAATATCTTGTTGCATCGTGAGGACCAGAATCTGTCCGACTATGCTATCATATATAATACGCTCCAGAAAGACCCGAGTAACTCCGAGAAGGAAGCTGTGTTGTATATCTACAGACAGTTGAGAAATGCGGAACCGGCTGATGAGGCTAGCGCACGCGAGGTTATCACGAACCTGTTCTTCTCAGAGAAACGTTATGATCTGGGTGAGGTAGGACGTTACAGGATCAACAAGAAGTTAGGCCTTACTACAAGCGCTGATGTTAAGGTCTTGACTAAAGAAGATATTATCGAGATCATCAAGTACCTGATCGAGTTGATCAACTCGAAGGCTATCGTGGATGATATCGACCACTTAAGCAACCGTCGTGTACGTACGGTTGGCGAGCAATTGTATAACCAGTTCGGTATTGGTTTGGCTCGTATGTCACGTACAGTTCGTGAACGTATGAACGTTCGCGATAATGAGGTGTTTACTCCGATTGATTTGATCAACGCGAAGACGATTTCTTCCGTGGTTAACTCTTTCTTCGGAACGAATGCCTTGTCTCAGTTCATGGACCAGACGAACCCGTTGGCGGAGATCACGCACAAGCGTCGTTTATCAGCCCTAGGTCCGGGAGGTTTGTCTAGAGAGCGTGCCGGATTCGAGGTTCGTGACGTTCACTATACGCACTATGGTCGTCTTTGTCCGATTGAGACCCCGGAAGGTCCGAACATCGGTTTGATCTCTTCTTTATGTGTATACGCTAAGATCAACGATCTTGGTTTCATCTCGACTCCGTACCGTAAGGTGGCAGATGGAAAGGTCGACTTCTCTGAGGAAGGCTTGCAATACTACACGGCGGAGGAAGAGGAAGAGTTGACAATCGCTCAAGGTAACGCTCCATTGGATGATAACGGTAAGTTTATTCGTGATAAGGTGAAGGCTCGTTTCGAGGCTGACTTTCCGGTTGTTCCTCCTTCTGAGCTTGACTTGATGGACGTGGCTCCGCAGCAGATCGCTTCTATCGCAGCTTCTTTGATCCCATTCTTGGAACACGATGACGCTAACCGTGCGTTGATGGGATCTAACATGATGCGTCAGGCAGTTCCTTTGTTGCGTACGGACGCTCCGATTGTTGGTACCGGTATTGAGGCGCAGGTTGCCCGTGACTCCCGTACTCAGATCATGGCTGAGCGTGAGGGCGAGGTTGTGTTCGTTGATGCTACTTGTATCAAGATTAAATATGACCGCACGGAGGACGAGGAATTCGTTAGCTTCGAGGATGCGGTTAAGACATATAATATCCCGAAATGGCGTAAGACCAACCAGAGCACGACGGTCGATTTGAAACCGATCTGTCATCGCGGACAACGTGTAAAAGCCGGCGATATCCTTACCGAGGGTTACTCAACCCAGAAAGGCGAGCTTGCTTTGGGACGTAACGTGAAGGTGGCTTACATGCCTTGGAAGGGTTATAACTATGAGGATGCTATCGTGTTGAACGAGCGTATGGTTCGCGAGGATTTCTTTACGTCTGTTCACGTTGACGAGTATATCCTTGAGGTACGTGAGACAAAGCGTGGTATGGAGGAATTGACTTCCGATATCCCTAACGTCAGCGAAGAGGCTACCAAGGATTTGGATGAGAGAGGTATTGTTCGTGTTGGTGCTCGTATCGAGCCGGGTGATATCTTGATTGGTAAGATCACTCCGAAAGGTGAGTCTGATCCATCTCCGGAGGAAAAGTTGTTGCGTGCTATCTTCGGTGATAAGGCGGGTGATGTGAAGGATGCTTCCTTGAAGGCTACTCCGTCTTTGCGCGGTGTGGTTATCGAGACCGCTTTGTTCTCGAAGGCTGTCAAGAAACGTAAATCCAGATTGACTGATAAGGCGATCTTGCCGAAGTTGGACGAGGAATACGAAGAAAAGATGGCTAGCTTGAAGACTTTGTTAGTTGATAAGTTGTTAGTGCTTACAAACGGCAAGGTTTCTCAAGGTGTTAAAGACTATATGAATACGGAGATTATCGCTAAGGGTGCTAAGTTTACCCGCAAATCTCTGGAAGAATTGGATTATAACTCCATCCAAGTAAGCAAGTGGACGGCAGACGCTCAGAAGAATGAGTTGATCAAGCAGGTTATCTTGAATTATTTGAAGAAGTACAAGGAGCTTGACGCTGAGTTGAGACGTAAGAAGTTCGACTTGACGATCGGTGATGAGCTGCCGACAGGTATCGTACAGATGGCTAAGGTTTATATCGCCAAGAAACGTAAGATTCAGGTAGGTGATAAGATGGCCGGTCGCCACGGTAACAAGGGTATCGTATCAAAGATCGTTCGTCAGGAGGATATGCCGTTCTTGGAAGACGGTACTCCGGTGGATATCTGCTTGAACCCGCTGGGTGTGCCTTCTCGTATGAACTTGGGACAGATTTTCGAGGCCGTGTTGGGTTGGGCCGGACGTGAGTTGGACGTTAAGTTCGCTACTCCGATCTTCGATGGCGCGACTTTGGATGATTTGAATGAATGGACAGACAAGGCTGGTATTCCTCGCTATGGTAAGTCTTACTTGTATGATGGTGGTACTGGTGAGCGTTTCGATCAACCTGCTACGGTGGGTGTGACTTACTTCTTGAAGTTGGGCCACATGGTTGACGATAAGATGCATGCCCGTTCAATCGGTCCGTATTCTTTGATTACGCAACAGCCGTTAGGTGGTAAGGCACAGTTCGGTGGTCAGCGTTTCGGAGAGATGGAGGTTTGGGCACTGGAAGCCTTCGGTGCCGCTCATGTTCTTCAGGAAATTCTTACGATTAAGTCTGATGACGTTGTAGGACGTTCGAAGGCTTATGAGGCGATCGTGAAGGGTGATCCGATGCCACAGCCGGGTATTCCTGAATCTCTGAATGTATTATTGCACGAGTTGAGAGGACTTGGTTTGAGTTTCACTCTGGATTAATTCAATAACAATAAAGAAGTAGGTGGGCTACGGCCCGTCTACTTTATCTATTGATAACTCTTTATAAATAAATAATATGGCCTTTAGAAAAGAAAACAAGATAAAGAGTAACTTTTCAAAAATAACCATCGGTCTGGCATCCCCTGAGGAGATCCTAGAGAACTCCAGCGGTGAGGTTTTGAAACCGGAAACAATTAACTATCGTACGTATAAGCCTGAGCGTGACGGTTTGTTCTGTGAGCGTATCTTTGGTCCGATCAAGGACTATGAGTGCCATTGCGGTAAGTACAAGCGTATCCGTTACAAAGGTATTGTCTGCGATCGTTGTGGAGTGGAAGTTACGGAAAAGAAAGTTCGTCGTGAACGTATGGGACACATCCATTTGGTGGTTCCTGTTGCCCATATTTGGTATTTCCGTTCTTTGCCTAATAAAATCGGTTACTTGCTAGGTCTTCCTACCAAGAAACTGGATTCCATCATCTATTACGAACGCTACGTCGTGATCCAGCCGGGTTGCGTAGACACGGTCGGTGAGTTAGACCTATTATCTGAGGAGGAATATCTGGATATTTTGGATAGCCTTCCAAGAGAAAATCAATTGCTAGAGGATACGGATCCGAATAAGTTCATCGCTAAGATCGGCGCTGAGGCTGTTTATGATCTGTTGGCTCGCTTGGACTTGGATTCTCTTTCTTATGAGTTGCGTCACCGTGCGAACACGGACACATCTCAACAGAGAAAGAACGAGGCCTTGAAACGCCTTCAGGTGGTTGAGTCTTTTCGTGCGTCCAGAGGTCGTAACAAACCGGAATGGATGATTATGAAGGTGATCCCGGTGATCCCTCCCGAACTGCGTCCGTTGGTTCCGTTGGACGGTGGCCGTTTCGCTACTTCTGACTTGAATGATTTATATCGTCGTGTTATTATCCGTAATAACCGTTTGAAACGATTGATCGATATTAAGGCTCCGGAAGTGATCTTACGTAATGAGAAACGTATGCTTCAGGAGGCCGTGGACTCTTTGTTTGACAACTCTCGTAAATCGAGCGCTGTTAAGACAGACGCCAATCGTCCGTTGAAGTCCTTGTCCGACAGTTTGAAAGGTAAACAAGGTCGTTTCCGTCAGAACTTGTTGGGTAAGCGTGTTGACTATTCCGCTCGTTCGGTTATTGTCGTAGGTCCGGAATTAAAGATGCACGAGTGCGGTTTGCCGAAAAATATGGCTGCCGAGCTTTATAAGCCTTTCGTTATCCGTAAATTGATCGAGCGCGGTATCGTGAAGACGGTGAAATCCGCCAAGAAGATCGTTGACCGTAAGGAACCGGTTGTTTGGGATATTTTGGAGTACGTAATGAAGGGCCACCCGGTATTGTTGAACCGTGCCCCGACATTGCACCGTTTGGGTATCCAAGCGTTCCAGCCGAAATTGATCGAGGGTAAGGCTATCCAGTTGCACCCGTTGGCATGTACGGCATTCAACGCCGACTTCGACGGTGACCAGATGGCTGTTCACTTGCCGTTAGGTAATGAGGCTGTTTTGGAAGCTCAAATGTTGATGTTGGCTTCACACAATATCTTGAACCCTGCGAATGGTGCTCCTATTACCGTACCTTCTCAGGATATGGTGCTTGGTTTGTATTATATTACCAAGTTGCGCAAGGGTACACAAGGCGAAGGTTTGACTTTCTATGGTCCGGAAGAGGCTACGATCGCTTACAATGAGAAGAAGTTGGATATCCATGCTCCGATCCATGTTTACGTGGAGGATTTGGATGCGAACGGTAACTTGGTGAAGACGATGGTAGAGACTTCTGTAGGTCGTTTGATGGTAAATGAGTTTGTTCCGAAAGAGATTGGTTATGTAAACGAGGTGTTGGGCAAGAAGTCTCTTCGTGACATCATCGGTCGGGTAATCAAGGCTTGTGGTGTGGCTCGTACCGCTCAGTTCTTGGACGATATCAAGAACTTGGGTTACTATATGGCATTCAAGGGTGGTTTGTCCTTCAACTTAGCGGACGTTCTGATCCCGCCTGAAAAGGATGAGTTGGTTCAGAAGGGATACGATGAGGTTGAGCAGATCATGGCTAACTATAATATGGGTTTCATTACCAACAACGAGCGTTATAACCAGATTATCGATACTTGGACACACGTTAATAGTAACTTGTCTAATATCTTGATTAAGCAATTGACGGCGGATAACGATGGATTCAACTCAATCTATATGATGATGGATTCCGGTGCCCGTGGTTCTAAGGAGCAGATTCGTCAGTTGTCCGGTATGCGTGGTTTGATGGCGAAACCGCAGAAGAGTGGTGCAGAAGGTGGTCAGATTATCGAGAACCCGATCCTTTCTAACTTTAAGGAAGGTTTGTCCGTGTTGGAGTACTTTATCTCTACTCACGGTGCTCGTAAAGGTTTGGCCGATACCGCTTTGAAGACTGCCGACGCCGGCTACTTGACTCGTCGTTTGGTTGACGTCTCTCACGACGTGATCGTAAACGAGGAAGACTGTGGTACATTGCGTGGCTTGGTTTGTACGGAATTGAAGAATAACGAGGAGGTGATCGCTTCCTTGTATGAGAGAATCTTAGGTCGTGTATCTGTTCACGATGTGATCCATCCGATTACGGGCGAGGTTATCGTTCGTTCCGGTGAGGAAATCCGTGAGGATGCCGCTAAGGCAATCCAAGACTCTCCGATCGAGAGCGTCGAGATTCGTTCCGTATTGACTTGTGAGTCTAAGAAGGGTGTCTGCGCTAAGTGCTATGGACGTAACTTGGCTACGAACCGCATGGTTCAGAAGGGTGAGGTTGTCGGTGTAATCGCCGCACAGTCTATCGGTGAGCCGGGTACACAGTTGACGTTGCGTACATTCCACGTCGGTGGTATCGCATCCAACATCGCTACAGAGAATAGTATTACATCTAAATATGATGGTATTTTAGAGATCGACGAGCTTCGTGCTGTTGAGGCGGTAGACGAGGTGAGCGGAAAGAAACATTTGGTAGTAGTAAGCCGTTTGGCTGAAATGCGCATTGTTGATCCGAACACGAAGATTGTGTTGTTGACTCATAATATACCTTATGGTTCTAAGTTGTTCTTCAACAACGGTGACTCAATTAAGAAGGGTGACGTGATCATCGAGTGGGACCCGTTCAATGCCGTAATCGTGTCAGAGGTTTCCGGTAAGATCGAGTTCGAGAGTTTGGTAGAGAACGTGACTTACAAGGTTGAGAGTGATGAGACTACCGGTTTGAAGGAGAAGATCATCATCGAGTCTAAGGATAAGACGAAGGCTCCGGCCGCTCATATCGTGGATGAGAATGGTAATTACTTGAAGAACTACTCTTTGCCGTTGGGCGCTCACGTCGTGAAAGACAATGGTGATGTAGTGAAAGCTGGTGAGGTTTTGGTTAAGATCCCTCGTGCCGTAGGTAAGGCCGGTGATATCACCGGTGGTCTTCCTCGTGTAACCGAGTTGTTCGAGGCTCGTAACCCGTCTAACCCTGCTGTCGTATCTGAGATCGACGGAGAGGTAGGATTCGGTAAGATCAAACGTGGTAACCGCGAGATCACCGTAACGTCTAAGTTGGGTGAGGTTAAGAAATATATGGTTCCTCTGTCTAAACAATTATTGGTTCAGGAGAACGACTATATCCGTGCGGGTATGCCGCTATCAGACGGTGCTACCACTCCTTCGGATATCTTGGCGATCAAAGGTCCGACGGCTGTACAGGAATATATCGTGAATGAGGTTCAGGATGTATACCGTCTACAGGGTGTGAAGATCAACGATAAGCACTTCGAGGTTATCGTTCGTCAGATGATGCGTAAGGTAGAGGTGGTTGATCCGGGAGATACTCGCTTCTTGGAGCAGCAGATTGTTGATAAGTTGGAGGTAATGGACGAGAACGATCGTATCTGGGGCAAGAAAGTTGTTACCGATCCGGGTGATTCTCAGACATTGCAAGCCGGACAGATCGTGACTGCACGTAAGTTGAGAGATGAGAATAGTATGTTGAAACGCCGTGACCTTAAGTTGGTCGAGGTACGTGACGCTATTCCGGCTACAGCCAACCAGATCCTTCAAGGTATCACACGTGCCGCTTTGCAGACGAACAGCTTTATGTCCGCCGCATCTTTCCAAGAGACGACGAAAGTATTGAACGAGGCTGCTATCAACGGAAAGGTAGACCGTTTGGAAGGTTTGAAAGAGAACGTTATCTGTGGTCACTTGATTCCTGCCGGTACCGGTCAGCGTGAGTTTGATAAGCTGATCGTAGGCGCAAAGGATGAGTTCGATCGTATCTTCGCTAATCGCAAGAACGTGGTTGATTTCAATGCCATGGACAAAGATGATGAAGAATAGGAACGTTTAATAAACTATAAAGAAAGGCCGGCAGAGCAATCTGTCGGCCTTTTTTGTTCTTCCTTATTTGCTTAATAAATGGATAAACTTTATTTTTGCGAGGTAACAAAGACCATAGATAAATACTGAGACATATAAGAAACATATAATAATCAATATCATGAAGAGAATTTTACTTTGTTTAATGGTGGCTTTATTTGCCACTGGCTGCTTATTCGCTAAAAACAACGATGAGAAAATGAATGTAATGTCTTATAACATCCGTTACGATAATTCGGGTGATAAGGATAATCAATGGAAATTCAGAAGAGATTTCGCTGCTGATTTAGTGAAATTCCATGAGGCGGATGTGTTCGGTGCGCAAGAGGTCTTGAATAATCAGCTGAATGATTTGCTTGATCGTTTACCGGAATACGCTTATGTGGGTGTTGGTCGTGAGGATGGCAAGACGAAAGGGGAGTACGCTCCGATTTTCTATCGTAAGGATCGTTTTTCCGTTGAGAAAAGCGGTAATTTCTGGTTAGCCGAAGATATAAATGCCGTTGGTAAGAAAGGTTGGGACGCCGCATGCGAGCGTGTAGCTACTTGGGCGATCTTGAAAGATAAGAATACGGGAAAGAAATTCTTCTTCTTGAATACGCACTTGGATCATATGGGGAAAGTGGCTCGTCATGAAGGAGCTTCTTTGGTGCTGGAGCAAGCGAAGAAATTATCCGAGAATTTACCTATAATCGTGACTGGCGATTTCAATGCCGTGCCTTCTGATGAGCCGATACAAGTATTGATTAATCCGAGTGATCCTCGTCATTTGACTCATTCCCGCACGATCGCAGGGTTTACTTATGGCCCGGAATGGACATTCCATGATTTTGGAAAGATCCCTTACGACAAGCGTGAATGGATTGATTATATCTTCGTGAAAGGGAATATCAAGGTATTGCGTCATGGTGTATTGACTGAAACGTTGAATAACCTGTTCCCATCCGACCATTGCCCGGTAATCAGTACGTTGATACTCGAATAAAAAAGCTTTGTGTGTATGGGGAAAGTAGACGTATTGAAGGAAACGACCCCGCTTTCATCAGAAGATTGCTTCTTGGTCATGCAACGCCCGAAATCGGGGTTTAATTTTCCGTTACATGTACACATGGAGTTTGAGTTGAACTATCTGGAGAATGCCGCTGGTGCTATCCGGATAGTTGGCGATTCGGTCGAGGAAATCGATGATCTTGATTTGGTGTTGATCGCGGGAGGAACGAAGCATGCTTACTCGAACCATAAGTGTCCGTGTAATGGGATCTTTGAGATAACGATACAATTTCATAAATCGTTATTTGATAGCTTGATCAATAGACGGCATTTCAAGACCATGAAGGATATGTTTGATAACGCTTCCAGTGGTCTTGTTTTCAGCCGGGAAATGATACTTGGCATTCAAGATAAATTAAGAATGTTGTCGAACGATAACAAGCCGGATTCTTTCAAGAACCTGTTGTGTTTGGTCGAGATTCTTAAGATTCTATCTTTGGATAAAGCAGCCCGTCGGTTGAATGCCGTGAACACGGTAAAGAACTATAATAATAACGATACCGATCGTTTAGATAGTATCATGTTATATTTACACGAAAATTATCAAAAACGTATCACCTTGTCGGAAGTGGCTAAGTTAACAAATATGAGCGATGCCTCATTGATGCGTTTCTTGAAGAAGTGGACGGGAAAGACATTTATCGATAACTTGAACGAGATCCGGGTAGCCGAGGCGGTATGCCGTTTGACCGATACAAGTGACAGTATTTCTGAAATATGTTACAGGTGCGGTTTTAATAATCTATCGAATTTCAACCGGGTATTCAAACGGCGTAGGGGGAGTACCCCTACAGAGTACAGGGAGAAATATTCCCGTTCGAGGTTTATAATTTAAAACATGATTTAAAGCATGTTTACATTGATTTGTGTCAAGTGTTGATGATATAGTATTATTTATTGCACATATAGTATTTGGTGGTCTTTGCTAAAGCCCTTACTTTTGTAAAGTTCAAGTGAAAGAGATTAGCACTTAGACAAAACAAACCTTAACTAAAACGCCAAAACCAATTATATCAAACACAAAAGGTATTTTTACATTGGTCTAAAGAATTGAGAATTAAAAACACAACTAGAAAACGACTGCCTGAGAAGGTAGTCGTTTTTGCATTTATAGTCTTCAACCCCTTTGTAACCCGGAATAAATATGTATATTTGTCTTCGCAATTTTTAATCACCATAAATTTAAAAAAAGAAAGTATGGAAAACAACAAACCTGCCAATAACGAGATTCAGATCGAGTTATCTGAAGAAATGGCACAAGGAACTTACGCCAATTTGGCTATTATATCTCATTCAAGCTCTGAATTTATCCTAGATTTTATCCGGGTGGTTCCGGGAGCTCCTAAGGCACAAGTCAAAAGTCGCGTAATCTTAACTCCGGATAACGCTCAACGTTTGTTATTCGCTTTGCAAGACAATATCAAGAAATTTGGGGAGCAACTTCAAGCAGGAAATAATAATAACAAAACAGCTAATTTTGAGGACTTCGCAGGTCCGACAGGAGAGGCTTAATAGATTTGTTTTCAGCCATAGAAAGAGTACTTTTCTACAAGAGTAGGGGAGTACTCTTTTATTGTTGGGATGGCTCGTTTACATTGAAAAACCTTGATGCCTATTCTTAGATGCTTACAATGGGCATTCTAAGGTGTTAAGAATGCCTGTTATAAACACCTAAGAATGCCCATCGTAAAGAATACCCTATCTCTCTATCCTAAAGATTAGATAATCCCATCAATATTTTCTTCAATACGGTTTGCGCAGAGATCTCACGGTTCGCGGCCTCGGGGATTACGATACTTTGCGGACTCTCTATCACGTCATCGGTAACGATCATATTGCGACGAACCGGCAAGCAATGCATGAAATAAGCGTTATTCGTAAGCGCCATTTTCTCTGCGTCTACGGTCCAGCTACGATCTGTGCTGATTACTTGTCCGTAATTCGGATCTTTATAAGCGGACCAGTTCTTTGCGTAAATGAAATCCGCTCCTTCAAAAGCCTTCTTCTGATCGTATTCCACTTTAGCGTTGCCTACGAATCTAGGATCAAGCTCATAACCTTCCGGATGAGTGATAACAAACTCATAATCTGTAGCGTTCATCCATTCGGCAAAGCTGTTTGGAACGGCTTGCGGCAATGATTTCGGATGAGGAGCCCAAGTCATGACTACCTTCGGACGAGCTGTTTTCTTATATTCCTCTATCGTGATCAAGTCGGCGAAACTTTGCAACGGATGGCGTGTCGCCGCTTCCATGCTAAATACCGGCCGGTCGGAATGCTCGATGAACTGACTCAATATCTTTTCGTTATAATCATCTTCTTTATTCTCAAAGCGTGCGAAAGAACGGACCCCGATCACATCGCAGTAACAGCCCATTACAGGAACAGCTTCCAGCAAATGCTCCGGTTTATCACCATCCATGATAACACCTCGCTCTGTTTCCAGCTTCCATGCACCTTGGTTAACGTCCAAAACGATCGTGTTCATACCTAAGTTCATGGCAGCCTTTTGGGTGCTTAAGCGGGTACGTAGGCTTGAGTTGAAAAATATCATCAACAACGTCTTGTTTTTTCCCAGTTCACTAAACTGGAAACGATCTTTCTTGATCTCGAAAGCTTCATTAAGCGCTTGTTTCAAGTCACCTAAATCCTGTACGCAAGTGAAATGTCTCATATCTGTTACAATAATATTTTGTTAAAGGCAAAGATAATGACTACTTGTCAATTATCCTTTAGAAAGACCAAGGAATTGTTTAAGAGATCGTATCCGGAGGTGTTATGGGTAGTTTGAAACTGAAGGTAGAACCTTTCCCTTCCTCCGAGTTCACCCAGATGGTACCTCCCATGGCGGTGACCAGACCTTTACAGATCGAAAGCCCTAACCCGGTGCCCGGCTGGAATTCGTTCAATTGCACGAATCGTTCGAAGATATGTCCCAGTTTGTCCTTCGGGATACCGTTACCTGTATCGGACACGTAAAATTGCACGCTGACCGGATACAACGATTGGTATCCGAAATGAATTTCTCCTTTCTCCGTATATCGGAGGGCGTTAGAAAGTAGTTTTTTCAAGATAAGCATAAGCTTATGTTTATCCGTGTGAAGAGATACGTTTGGAGAATCATCCAAGATTAACCGTACGTTTTTGGATATGCGGGGAGAGGCGTATTCGTATACATCGTGCATGATAGCGAGCGGATTTACATCCTCATATGACCAATTGATCGTATTGGACTCGATTCTGGACATCTCGAGCGTGTCATTGATTAATTCGAGCAAAGCCGTGTTATTTTCTTTAATCATGGAAATATACTGTTCACGCATTTCCGGATCATCTTCCAGTCCTAACATATCGGAGAAGCCGACGATGGCATTTAGCGGAGTCCGGATCTCGTGCGTCATATTTGCCAGAAACGTAGATTTCAATAGGGAAAGATCCTTGGATTTCTGATGATCCGCGATAGCTAGCTCGTCGTTTTCCTTTTCGATAATGCTACCTATAATGACATGTGGGGTGCCGCTTTCATCAATATCCATGCTTTTACCCGATATTTCATACATCTTATAAGTCCCGTCTTGATTCCTCAGGTGGAAGGTGACGTTGTGAGACGATAATTTCTCGTCCCGGATTTTATTGAACAGATAGAAGAAATCCAAACTATCCTCGGGCTTACGTACGGATGATAAAGCCCTGCATATAAACCTGTTTTTATCTAATAGAGTATTGGTCGTGCCGTAGAATTGAAAACAGCGGTTACAATGCTTTTTGTCGCAAGTGGAGAAACGGTCGAAGCTGAATGAGTAAGCGGCTAATTTACCGTCTTCCAACGCTTGCCGCATCAATATCCGGCTCTCGTTCAATTGTCCCATCAATAGTTTATTTTCCCTGTCAGTTTCTTTTTCTCCCTGCTGCGTAAGCCAAAGCGTATACCCGCTAAGCCCCTGTTCATCGGTATAGATGGGTTCTACTTTAAACGTGACGGGCTCTTCGCATATAATTGCGTCACCTTTTCTTAAAGATGACTTCAAGGAATCGGTTAGTACGATGTTATTAAATAGATGTTCTATAATAAAGTCATGCTTATCCGCCAAGGAAAAATGAGCGAACATCGCCTTATTCAAGTCTATCAGATTTCCTTCCGTATCATAGATAGCCCCTCCTAAAGGACAGGAATAGAATATATTTGAAACTAAAGTGTTGAAAATATTTGAATCTATTACTGTTGACATTATTCGTTTAGATTTAAGTGTTGTTCAAGAAGAAAGAGACAGGCGAGTTCCTATATTCTCGTCTGCCCGTCTCCTTCTATGATGTATTTATAAGTCGTTAATTCAGGAAGCGCCATCGGTCCCCGGGCATGTAGCTTTTGGGTACTGATTCCGATCTCCGCCCCGAATCCGAATTGGGCCCCATCAGTAAAGGCGGTAGATACATTTGCGTATACGCAAGCGGCATCTACCAATTGCTGGAAGCGCCGGATAGTTTCCGGATCTTCGCTGATTATGCTTTCGCTATGTTTTGAACTGTAGCGGGCGATATGTGATAGAGCCTCGTCTAAAGAGGATACGGTACGGATACTCATTTTGTAATCGAGGAACTCGGTACCGAAACTGTTTTCGTTAGCCTGTTGTAAAAGCGTCTCCGGATAATGTTCGGATAGAGCGGCATAAGCCGGTTCGTCCGCATAAATGATTACGTTGCTGTCCGGAAGCTTTTCACAGATATACGGAAGATCAGATAGACGTTCTCGGTGGATGATTAAGCAATCCAAGGCATTACATACGCTGACCCTCCGTGTCTTTGCGTTATTTACGATCTCACGTCCCTTGCCTTTATCTCCGGAGCGATCAAAATAGGTATGACAGATACCAGCGCCAGTCTCGATCACCGGAACTTTCGCATGTTCCCGGACGAAGTGAATCAAGGAACTGCTTCCACGAGGAATGATTAAGTCAACCAAGCCGACCGCTCCCAGTAATTCCGCCGTAGCCTCTCGATCCGGAGGTAGTAAAGTGCATACAGCCGGATTTATACCCTGACGCTCCAATACAGAATGGATGATGCGTACCAAGGCTCGGTTAGAGAAGTCCGCATCCGATCCACCCTTTAGTACGCAAACATTACCGCTTCGGAAACATAAGGAAAAAACATCGAAGGTAACATTCGGACGAGCCTCATAGATCACGCCGATCACCCCGAAAGGCACGGTTACTTTTCGGATAACCATTCCGTTCGGGCGGATAGTCTCACTCAAGACCTTATTTAATGGAGAAGGTAATGTCGATACATTCTCCATATCGGCGGCGATACCTTGTAGCCTTTCCTCTGTTAATTTCAGCCGGTCGTATTTCGGGTTCGCTGGGTCCATACGTTCCAGATCTTGGCGATTCGCGGCGAGTACCTCCTCCGTATGAGTCCGTAGAACCTGCGCTGTCTCCTTTAAGATCCCGATAATCGTTTGATCCGATAGCGTTATCAATTGTTTAGCCGCATCCGATGCCTGTCGCAGCATATCTTTTACATTCATACTTTTTAATCCAGATATAGATAATCATAATGTATAAGCGGTTTTAAATCCCGTTGCCCTATTTGCTTACGTGCTTCCTCGCTGTCATAGGCGGTACAGCCTACGCCGATTTGCACGCCTTCCTCATTCATTATCTTTACGATATCATCTTTTTCGAAATCACCCTCGATGCGGGTTACTCCAACCAATAATACGCTAGTCGCTTTCGGGGCGGTCAATGCCTCCTCGGCTCCTTTATTGATATGTATTTCCCCTTTGGCGAAACCCTCGGAGTGGGCGATCCATTTCTTTACGCTGCTGACGGGTTTCGAGGCCGGAATGAAACGGGTGCAGACCGTGTCGCTATCCACCGCCAATAACATCGGAAGGATATTATCCTTTTTGCCGTTGGCGATGATAACCGCAATACCTTCGTCCGCCACTTTTTGGGCGATATGACATTTCGTCAACATACCTCCCCGTCCAAAGGATGATTTGCTAGTCTGTACATATTCCGACAAATCTGTTTTCCCACATTCGATTTCCCGGATCACGGAACTATCCGGGTCCGACGGATTTCCATTGTAAATCCCGTCTATATTACTGAGAATCACCAAGGCATCCATTCCCATCATCGTAGCGATCAAGCCGGATAACTCATCATTATCCGTGAACATCAGCTCGGTTACGGATATCGTATCATTCTCATTTACGATGGGGATCACCTTGTTTTCAAGCATTACCTCCATGCAATGCTTCTGGTTCAGGTAATGCGTACGACTCCCGAAATTCTCTTTTGTAGTAAGCACTTGCCCGCAAGTCATGCCATGCTCCCGGAATAACTCGTAATACCGGTTGATCAACTTGGCCTGTCCTACCGCCGAATACAGTTGCCGGGCTGATACGGGATCCAGCTTTTTGCCGGCCTTTATCTCGCTTCGTCCAGAAGCCACGGCACCGGAGGAGATCAAGACGATCTCCATACCTTGCCGGTGCAAGTCCGCTACTTGGTCAACCAACGCGGACATGCGGGTGATATCTAGCGTCCCATCCTTGCGGGTCAGGACATTGCTTCCTATTTTTACAGCGATCCTTTTCAAGAAAGTTATGATTTATTATTTATTATCTTTATCCCGGATCTCTACCCGTCGGATCTTTCCGCTGATTGTTTTCGGCAGTTCGTCCACGAATTCGACAACACGGGGATATTTGTAAGGAGCGGTGACACGTTTCACGTGATTTTGCAATTCTTTGACCAAGGCATCACACGCTTTATCCTTATAATCCTTCGCCAATACGATCGTGGCCTTTACTACCTGTCCGCGGATCTCGTCGGGGACACCGGTGATAGCACATTCCACTACCGCAGGGTGAGTCATCAAGGCACTTTCCACCTCGAACGGCCCGATACGATAGCCGGAACTCTTGATCACGTCGTCCGCGCGGCCAACGAACCATAAGTAACCATCCTCGTCACGCCAAGCCACGTCTCCCGTGTAATACAGGCCATCGTGCCAAGCTTCCCGGGTACGTTCTGCGTCCCGGTAATATTCCTTGAATAACCCGATAGGCTTGCCATTTGTTGTGTGGATCACGATCTGTCCTTGCTCGCCATCCTCCGCACGGCTTCCGTCCGGACGCAATAAATCGACATCGTACTGCGGGTTGGGAACACCCATAGAGCCCGGTTTCGGCTCCATCCACGGGAAAGTGGCGACTGTCAGCGTAGTCTCTGTCTGGCCGAAGCCTTCCATCAATTTAATGCCGGTCAACTTATAGAACGTGTCGAACACGGCGGGGTTCAAGGCCTCGCCGGCGATCGTACAATATTGTAAAGATGATAAATCGTATTTAGTCATATCCTCACGAATTAAGAAACGGAAGATCGTAGGAGGAGCGCAAAGCGAGGTGATCCGGTAATCCTGTATCATCTGCAACATATCAGCAGGCGTGAATTTCTCGTGGTCGTAAACAAATACGGTCGCTCCGGCGATCCATTGCCCATATAGCTTACCCCAAACTGCCTTGCCCCAGCCCGTATCCGCGATCGTCAGGTGAAGGCTGTCCTTATGCAAGTTGTGCCAGAAACTACCGGTCACGATATGCCCCAGCGGATACGTAAAGTCGTGGGCCACCATTTTCGGGTTTCCAGTCGTACCGGAGGTGAAATACATCAAAGAGATATCGTCATTGCTATTTGGGTGAGACGGGCGGACGAAAGGAGCGGCGTTTTGGATACCCTGTTGGAAATCCTCGAAACCTTCCGGTATTTCCGGCCCTACGGATACAACACTTTTTACGGTCGGTGAGTCCGGCAAAGCCTCTATGATATGTTTCGTTATCACTTCCTCTCCGGCGCAAACGATCATCTTGATATCGGCGGCATTCGCACGATAAACGATATCTTTCTTGGTCAGTAAGTGTGTAGCCGGTATCACGACAGCCCCTAATTTATGCAATGCGATGATAGAGAACCAGAACTCATAACGGCGTTTGAGTATCAGCATCACCATATCGCCATGTCCGATCCCCAAGGATTGGAAATAAGAAGCCGTCTGGTCCGTATACCGTTTCAAGTCGGCAAACGTAAAATCAATATGCTCTCCATGATCGTTTGTCCAACATAACGCTTTCTTATCAGGTTCTTCCTCCGCCCAAGCGTCTACCACATCATATCCGAAGTTGAAGTTCTCCGGAACCTTGATCTTGAAGTTTTTAATAAAATCTTCTTGCGACTCAAACGTCGTTTTATCTATAAATCTTTCTAACATGCTGTTGATCGTTTATAAAATGACGGCCAAGAAACTGACCTTTTCCCCATCCAGCGCTTTCATACCGTGAGGAAGCTCTGAGTTAAAATAAATACTATCACCTTCTTCTAAGATAAGATCTTTATTGTTGATCTGTAGTAACAGACGTCCTTTTAATACCATATTGTATTCTTGCCCCGGATGGGAATTGAGATACATCGGCTCATCCTCTGGTTTGGGATGTACGGTTACCAAGAAGGGGTCCGCTTTACGTCCGACGAAACCGGCGGCCAATGATTGGTACTTATAGGCTTTCGTACGCTCTACGGCAACACCTTTTCCGTTACGAGTAATAAAGTACGTACTCATTTTAGGCTCGTCGCCAAACATCAACGTGGTTAATTCTACGCCATAAGCCTGTGAGATCTGGTGCAATACGCTAACGGAAATATCAACCGTGCCGCTTTCCAGCAGCAAATATTGCTCAGTCGTGAGGTTGCAGACCTTTGCCATTTCTTCCGGCGTAATCTCCAGTGCGTCCCGTAATCCGGCCAGACGCTCTGCGATTTGTTGTATCTGTTCGTTCATTTTGCTGAAGTTATTGTATTATGTCGCTCCAAAGATAGGAATAAAAAGCAAAAAGAAGGTGAAAGCCCTTGTTTTCTTTTCTAATTAACAGGTATGGATAGGATGGTTGAGGATTATAATGAATAGGCGCTTCATTTGCTTCCGGATGGAGAATGGTGATTTATATATATGGGCGATTATCATTTTGACATTTTGTAAACTCAAGTGCCGGAGAGTCGCATATTCCGGACGGAGGTACACCTTGTTGCTAAAAACGGGAAAAAATAACAGCAACTACTTGTTCCCTTGATTATTATCGAAAAAAGGGTGTTTATTCTAGCTGAAGGAATTCATCCTAGTTCATATTTATTAGAGCGCAAGCCTTGTTTTTATCCGGATCGGAGCGTATTTACATACGGTTATATCGCTTCATGAGACTAAATGTATCGCTTTACGTCTCCTATTGTATGGGATAACGCCGCTAGTCGCATCACTTTACGCCGGTATCCGTGTGAAAAAGCAAGGCTTTTTGAGTGGAAAATGGCCTTCAAACGTGCTTTTTACCATCTTCTAGTATCTGATTGAGCCCTTTTTAAAAAGAGATGTGTCAGAATTATTCCATTAATTTAAGCAAATAGATAGGATTACCTCATCAATATAATCTCCTTCACCTCATGATCCTTGATAAGGGCATACATGATATGTCCGGCAATTATAAGCTATTCGGCATTTTTCTTTAGCCATTCTAACCGGCGCTGATCCGGGAGGTGTTTTACCTTGAAATGCTCGAATGTCACATTAAATCCTTTCCCGTCGGGACAAGCGGCCATAAACCCGACTTGTACGGGGATATTGTCTTGTAGCCAAGCGTTACGCATAAGGGTGTATTCCTTATCATCGAATGAGTAGAAGATCTCCACGGCGTCCAATCTCCGGACAGCTTTTATCCATACATAAGGGATCGCTTTGTCTAAGGTGATAACGCTCCAGTCGGAGGTCTTATGCGTAACGACCGCGCTTAGGTTGTATTTACCATCCACGAACTCTATACCGGCTTTTATATAATTTTCATGATTGATGCGAAGCATCAGGCCGGCTTGGTCAAAACGCTGCTTGTAATCGCCGGTTATCTTGACTTTCACTTCGAATTCACCCCCATAAGTCGCATAATAAAAAGGAGCGTCATCTACCGTAAACCCGTAATGGGAAATCCTCCAATAGTCACTTTGGGGAGTGACCTGCATGGAAAGTGACTTGTCTTTAATCTCCCATTGCTCCGGCTCGTTGAACCATTGCATCTTATCTAATGATTGCGCCCCGCAAAATTGCAAAGAGGCGACAATAACAAAACTCAGTAATACTAATTTTCTCATTTTACTTCTTATTTCTTATTTTGATTCTTTCTATTCCCGTAAGAAGTTAATGTTATTAACCTTACCTCCGCAAAGGTAACGTGTTATTATAGATCGCGCAATGATTCTGTGATTTTATCTAGGAAGGAAAAGTAAGGGTTAATGTGTTTTCGTCTATTCGTATTTGATAACCTCGACCGGGCAGCTTTCGGCAGCCTCTTTAATACCCGCCTCGAAATCATCGAAATTAACTCCTTCGTTTACACGTGAACGATCTGTAACAGTGAATACTTCCGGGCAAATGCCCTCGCATGTACCGCAAGCGATGCAATCCTCTTCAATCCAAACTCTTTTAATTGCCATAATTTTATTCCTTTAAGATGATTAATATGTTAATGTAACAAACAGCTTTCGCGGATTGTTTTCGGGAGAGGTCTTTTAGATCATTGTATAGACCGTGAAATGAGCTTATCTTTGGTTGATATATATTAACGTTTACACGCCACTGTTTTAAAATAAATTTGCTACGTTTACAGCAGAAAGTTTCATTGAATAACCATTTAAAAAATCTGAAGTATTATGGATAATGCTATTTTTAGATTTCCTAAACCCATTAATGAGCCGGTAAAAGCGTATGCTCCCGGATCAAGTGAAAAAGCATCCTTAAAGAAAGCGTTGGCGCAGATAAGTTCCGAGGAATGGGATATACCTCTGGTAATTGGCGGAAAAGAGATCCGTACGGGTAATACCGGTAAGGTCGTTATGCCTCATGATCATCATCATGTATTGGCTACTTATCATAAGGCGGGCGAGAAAGAAGTACAAATGGCTATCGACGCCGCCATGAAAGCGCATAAGGAATGGTCAGAACTTCCATGGGTGGAACGTGCGTCTATTATGCTTCGTGTAGCTGAGTTGTTGGCTACGAAATATCGTTATATCCTGAACGCTTCGGTTATGTTGGGACAGAGCAAGAATCCGTTCCAAGCGGAGATCGACGCTCCCTGCGAATTGATCGATTTCTTGCGTTTCAGTACCTTCTACGCTAGTCAAGTATATGCCGATCAACCCTATTCCGAGACGGGTATATTGAATCGTATGGAATACCGAGCCTTGGAAGGTTTCGTGTTCTCGCTCACGCCGTTTAATTTTACGTCGATCGCTTCCAACCTGAATATGGCTCCGGCTATGATGGGTAACGTGGCGGTATGGAAACCGTCTACTACGGCGATCCATTCGAACTATTTCTTGATGAAGGTTTTCCAAGAGGCCGGCTTGCCCGATGGCGTAGTGAATTTCATCCCGGGACAGGGTAGCGTGATCGGTAAGGTGATTACGGGTAGCCGTGATTTGGCGGGATTCCATTTTACGGGCTCTACCTCTACGTTCAATACCTTGTGGCGTCAGATCGGAGAGAACTTGGGGCATTATAAATCTTATCCGAAGATCGTAGGCGAGACAGGTGGCAAGAACTTTATCTTCGCTCATCCTTCCGCTCCGGCGTTGGATGTGGCTACCGCTATCGTACGCGGCGCGTTCGAGTATCAGGGGCAGAAGTGCTCGGCGGGTTCCCGGGCCTATATCCCGGCTTCTCTCTGGAAAGAGGTGAAAGATTACGTGGGCGATATGCTGAAAGAGATCAAGATGGGTGACGTGCAGGATTTCACGAACTTTGTCAATGCCGTGATCGATGAGGCTTCGTTCGATAACATCATGAGTTATATCGATTATGCGAAACAGTCTCCGGACGCAGAGGTTCTTTTTGGTGGTAACGGGGACAAATCTGTAGGTTATTTCGTGGAGCCAACGGTTATCCAGACCACGGACCCGATGTTCAAGAGCATGGTAGAGGAAATCTTCGGGCCGGTGATTACGATCTACGTATATGACGACGCTAAATATGAGGAGACTTTGGAACTTTGTGATCGTACTTCTCCGTACGGATTGACGGGTTCTATTTTCGCCCGTGATCGCTATGCGATCGATAAGGCATTCAATACCTTGCGCTATTCGGCCGGTAATTTCTATATCAATGATAAACCGACCGGCGCCGTGATCGCCCAGCAACCGTTCGGCGGTTCCCGTGCGTCCGGAACGAATGACAAGGCCGGTGGCCCGCTGAACTTGATTCGTTGGACGAATCCTCGTTGTATCAAGGAATGTTTGGTTCCTCCGACGAGCTACGGGTATCCGTTCTTAGGTGAGAAATAATTGTCATAATTAAGAAATACCAACTGATTGTGGGGGAGACGGGGCACGCCCCGTCTCTACGCTATGACGTTACCTTTATCTACATACAATATGTTAGACTTTAACAATACCGAGATCGCTTTCTCGTCGAAGTCGCGGGGAGAACTACAAAATGCTTACTGGCTTTTTAATACGATAAAATATCCTTGGTTGGTAAAATGCGCTAAAGTAGCCACGAGTATAGCCTTGAAAATACATTTCCCGCTGGCTTGGGCGGTGAAGCCTACCTTATATAAACAGTTCGTTGGGGGAGAAACTTTACAAGACTGTTCCGCAGCCATCAACCACTTGATGAAATACAACGTGAAATCGACGCTCGATTATTCGGCGGAGAGCGAGCAGACCCCGGAGGGCATACAGGCGACTTTCGAGGAAACCTTGCGCTCGATAGATTTTGCGAAAGGAAATACGAATCTGGCCTATGCCGTATTCAAACCATCCACGATCACGACCGATGAGTTACTGGCCAAAGCTTCCGAGAAACGGGAAGAGCTTACGATAGACGATGTCCGGCATTTCCGCGAGTTCCGCGAGCGTTTTATGGCGCTTTGCCAACGGGCTTACGATAACGACGTACGTATTTTAGTGGATGCGGAGGATTATTGTTTCCAAGATGCCATTGATGCGTTGACCGATGAGGCGATGCGTAAGTTCAACAAGAAACGTGCGATCGTATTCGCTACCTTGCAAATGTATCGTCATGACCGGATGCCTTATCTGCGTCGTATCTACGATGATGCCGTGGCGAAAGGTTATATTGCGGGCGTGAAATTCGTGCGCGGGGCTTATATGGAAGCGGAGCGTGCCCGTGCGGCGGCGTTGGATTATCCCGATCCGATTTGTAAAGATAAGCAGGCCACGGACGAGAATTATGATGCGGCGGTCCGTTTCACCATGGATCATTTAGATCGTTTTGAGATGTTTATGGGAACTCATAATGAGGAGAGTAATTATAAGTTGGCGAAATTGATGGACGAGAAGGGGATCGCCCGCGATGACTCCCGTGTTTTCTTTGCGCAGCTATTGGGAATGAGCGATAATATTTCCTTCAATTTAGCCCATGCGGGATATAACGTAACCAAATACGTACCGTACGCCTCGGTAAGGGATGTACTGCCGTATTTGATCCGGCGTGCGGAAGAGAATACTTCTGTCGCGGGGCAGACCAGCCGGGAACTCCGGATGTTGGAGATGGAAATGACTAGGCGGAAAGAACATAAACCTGCCGAGGGCAGGTAAAGTAGTTTGTCAGCATATTTCGGGGCGTATTGGTGCTGGCAAACTACTTTGTCTGCCTATTTTTATTTACTGGCCTTCAGCCCCCGGATCACGGAAGAGGTAAAACCGGAAAGTTCCATCTCATTTAGACCCTTGATCGTGATTCCGCCCGGAGTTGTTACCTTATCGATTTCCATCTCCGGGTTACTTTTGTTCTCGAGCAATAAATCAACGGCGCCTTTCACGGTATGCACCACGATCTCTTGCGCTTGTTTCGGATAGAAACCCAATTCCACGCCGCCTTCTATCGCCGCGCGGATATAACGCAAGGCGAAAGCGATGCCGCTGGAAGCCAATGCTGTTCCTGCGCCCATCAACCGTTCTTCTACCAACATGGCGTTGCCAAGCTCGTTGAAGATATGGATGATTAGATCCGTTTGCTCCTTGGAGGCGTTGCGGGCGGAAACGAAAGTCATGCTGCTCATCACCTCGATAGCCGTGTTGGGCATGATCCGGAAGATCGTGGGAGTAGCCAGACAATCGAAGTCTGTATTCTTGGTCAAATAAGTATTCAACAGGTCGAAAGTCACGCCAGCCGCTACGGATACGATGATTTGTTTCTCGAAGTCGAGCACCGACTTAATCTCATCTATAATCATTTCTACACGCCAAGGTTTAACGGCGATGATGATGATATCAGCGTTTCGTGCCGCTTCCACGTTATCATGGGTCAAGATAAAGTCCGGATCGATCTTTCTCATCTTCTCCAAGGTCTCGTCCGATTGGGCGGTACAAGTGATATCAGAGGCTTTGAACATGGTTCCTTTCGCTAAACCTCGGGCGATCGCTCCACCGATATTACCCGAACCGATAATAGATATTCTCATTTTGCAGATAATTAGTTATATATTATGTTTTCTGAAGAGGCAAACTTAGATAAAATATCTCAAATACGTACGACTTTGTAGAGTTAGCTACGGATAAAAAACTTACATTTGCGGTCGATACGGACTTAATACTAATATAAATATATAAAATTACATGAAAAAGACAATTCTAGTTTCAAGCATGCTATTCGCTCTGACTATGTCCGCTACGATCCAAGCGCAAGACACGGATAAGAAGGTGAGTGAGGAGGGATTCGTGTTCACGACCGTGAAAGAGAACCCCATTACATCTGTTAAGAACCAAAATCGTGCGGGTACGTGCTGGTGCTACTCCTCGTACTCTTTCTTGGAGTCGGAGTTGCTTCGTATGGGAAAGGGCGAGTATGACTTATCCGAGATGTTTACGGTATATAACACCTATCTGGATCGTGCCGACGCTGCTGTGCGTACGCATGGGGATGTTTCGTTCTCGCAAGGTGGATCTTTCTATGATGCGCTTTATGGAATGGAAACATTCGGCTTGGTTCCGGAAGAGGAGATGCGCCCGGGCATGATGTATGCCGATACGTTGAGTAACCATACCGAGCTTTCCGCCTTGACGGACGCTATGGTGGCCGCTATCGCCAAGGGAAAGTTACGCAAATTGCAGTCTGATGAGAATAACGCCATGTTATGGAAGAAGGCGGTCGCTGCGGTACATCAGATCTACTTGGGGGTTCCTCCTGAGAAATTCACGTATAAAGGGAAGGAATATACACCGAAATCTTTCTTCGAGTCTACAGGTTTGAAGGCTTCGGATTATGTCTCATTGACTTCTTATACGCATCATCCGTTCTATACCCAGTTCCCGCTAGAGATTCAGGATAACTGGCGTCACGGTATGTCGTATAACTTGCCGCTGGATGAGTTTATGGAGGTCTTTGATAATGCGATTAATACGGGTTATACGATCGCTTGGGGTTCCGATGTGAGCGAATCTGGTTTTACTCGTGACGGAGTGGCCGTTATGCCTGATGATGAGAAGGTACAGGAGTTGAGCGGTTCCGATATGGCTCATTGGTTGAAATTGAAACCGGAGGAAAAGAAGCTGAACACAAAACCGCAACCTCAGAAATGGTGTACCCAAGCAGAGCGTCAGTTGGCTTACGATAATTACGAGACGACAGACGACCATGGTATGCAGATCTACGGTATCGCCAAGGATCAAGAGGGGAACGAGTATTATATGGTAAAGAACTCTTGGGGAACCAACAGCAAGTATAACGGTATTTGGTATGCTTCCAAGGCGTTTGTCCGTTATAAGACCATGAATATCGTGGTTCATAAAGATGCCTTGCCTAAAGCGATCAAAGCCAAGTTAGGTATCAAATAACCGATCTGCCAAGGAGGGTTCAAATAAAAACTAAACCCCGATAGCTTCCGGCGATCCGGTAAGTCTATCGGGGTGATCTATATATACAAAGATGTGCTGCCTATAAATTTATTGGACAAGTCTTAGCGTGTAGTTAAGATCTGCCGCCGCTTTTTGCAACGCGTCGTTCATCAAGGTCAAGTTATCCCCTTCTACTAGGAAATAGATGACGGGTTCGCCATCACTGGGAATCAACTCGTAGATTACTGCGCTAGCGTCATCGGGAGTTCCGTGCTTTACTTTTTGTTTACCGGTTGTAATGGCTTTCTGAGGAGCTTTCTTCGCCGCTCCGGTACTTGAGGCTACTGCTTCCGGTACGGTATAAAGAGCATCCAACTCGAATACGCCTTCCTCGTCTGCGTTATCTTGTTGATAATACAAGGTTAAGTCATAATCTACGTTCACGCTATCCGGAGAAGTCAGGGTTCCCTTATACTTTTTTTGGATAACCGGTCCCTTTTTAGGATCAGCCTTCAAGGAATCCCTCATATTCACGGGCTTTGCCGGTTGGGTCGCCTTAACAGAATGGATCAGTGGCAAAGACGGAGCGTCCGGAGCCGCCGACATTATGGCGAATTCTTCTTCCTCTACTTCTACGGGTACATCCTTTTGGGCTTGCTTCCCGCTACATGCGGCCAAAAATGCCATAGCCGCTACTGCGATAAAATACTTTTTCATTACCATTATTTATTTTATTAGTGACGTTTGGACATATAACATAAAATCCCCCACGATTTGTTTCGTGAGGGATCATTTTTAACTATTTACCGTGAAATATTTATTTCTTGGAAGGCTCTACCCAGTCATCCGGATAGGGAGCGGTCGGGATCGTGGAAGCGCTTCCGTCTCGTCCGGCGAAATAGTGCGGTGACATGATCTCTACGCCAGCCTCATTGAATACGTCCTGTATGTTTTGATGCAGGTCGGAATAGATATCTCCGAGTTTATCGGCGTCCTTTATATAAGCGTTGATTTGATAACAGGGATAGTAATCGCTTAGTTCGGTCTCCAATACGAAAGGCTTCGGCTCTGGCAATACCCCGGTGGTCTGGCGGGCGGCATTAATCAATAATTGATGAACTTGCCGCCAAGGTACGTCGTAGCCGATCGTAACCGTGCTGTGGATGATTAATCCGTATTGCCGTGCGGATACGCTATAATTTGTTGTATGGGAGGACATGATAAAGGAGTTCGGGATGGTCACTACCTCATTCTTAGGGGTACGTAAACGGGTTACAAACGGAGTCTTCTCGATCACGTTGCCAGTCGTCTCGTTTAGTTGGATACGGTCACCCAATTTAAAGGGCCTCATATAAGTAATGACCAGCCCTGCGATGATATTTCCGATCACCGTACTGGAACCCAACGATATGATCAAACCGACAAATACGGATATGCCTTGAAATACCCCCGAGTCCGATCCCGGCAGATAAGGATAGATCATGGCGATCATAAAGGCGTATAGCAGGAAACGGATGATATTAAACGTCGGTTGCGCCCAATCCGGGTAAAAACCTGATATTTTCAGGTTCTCGCTCTCTATCTCGTTGGCTATGTATTGGATTCCTTTTACGATGTATTTGATGCAGTAATAGATCACCAAGATGATAAACAAGTTCGGAATATAGGAGGCTACCGATTTAAAGATCATCTTTACCGGCTCCAACAAATAGGAGAATATCTTCAAGGCTAGATCTTCTGTTTGCGGGAAGATAGCGAAAAGGATCGGTACACTGATGGTTAATTGGATTAGTAACACGATCCATCGTATTACGTTGGTGAAAAACATCAATACACGTCCTTGGCGATGTGTGTTGAGAAATTCATAATCCCGGATGGTAATAGATCTGAGTCGGTTCTGCTTTAACCAGATAATTTTCCTGCGTAGCTTCTTAAACAGATAGTTGGTCAGCTTAAACAGGAAATATTGGATGATAATTACGAGGATGAACAATAATACCCGTTTCGCTATCTGCAAGATACTATGTTGCTCCCTTAACTCTTGTATCTTGTTTTGGATAATCGGTTGATATTGTTCAGCGAGGGCTATACGACTGAGATTTTGCCATAGGGCATCTTGATCGGTGATACTTAGGATAACCTTGTCTCCGTACATGATATCCGTTACGTATTCGCTGTCATAGATATAGATGGAATCCTTCTTCAAGGAATGCGAGGTCCCGATCTTTACCATGATATTGAGGATGTCCTCAGCCCGGTCAACCGGGGTGCGGCCTCCGCGCTTGGCGTAAAGGTGAAATAAGGTATCCCCCTCCACGACTACAGGTACGCCGGGAGTCAGTGCCCGAAGGGAATCGATACGGTTTCGTTGCTCGGACCTTTTTAGGGAGTCGGCGGTAGCGTTGCTGTTTTTCGTGCTTTCCAGCTCGTCTTTCAGTAAGATCTCGTTTAGTTTCATCTCTTGCAACTGGAGGGCTAGCTCCTGCATCTTGATGGAATCCTTCCGGTGCTGCTCATCGAGCGAAAGCGTATCGGTTGGGGTAACTGGTTCCTCCGGATCATTGCCTAATGTCGTAGACAATAGTTCTTCGGCCTTTTCCCTTAATTGGGCGTTGGACACCGTTGGCAGGAAACTGATTCCTGCCAAGATCACTAATCGCAATAAAAATTGTTTCATCGAATCGTGGATTAACTATTTACCACCGGCCGGAAGATGTTCCAGCCAGTATTTAGCCATTGTCTTACGTAGGTGAAGAGTTGTTCCTTCCCTTTCGTTGATGCTATGGCTACGCATCGGGTAACTGATTTGCGTAAACATCTTTCCGTTCTTGATCAACTTGTTCACCAGCATCTCGCAATTTTGGTAATGCACGTTATCATCTCCCGTACCATGAATAAGCAGCAGATTACCTTCCAGTCCCTCGGCATAGGTAATCGGGGAACCTTTGTGGTAGCCTTCCGGATTGTTCTGCGGAGTATTCATGTAACGTTCTTGGTAGATCGTGTCGTATAAACGTTGGTCGGCTACAAAAGCGATCGCTATACCAGTATGGAATATTTTCGGATAACGGAACATGCAGTTTAAGGTCTGGCTACCACCACCGCTCCATCCGGTAATACCGATCCTGTTGGCATCGATAAACGGATATTGACGGGTCATATCCAGAATACCCCTGCTCTGGTCTTCGGAAGCGAAAGTACCCACTTCCCCGTAAATACATTTCCGCCATTCACGTCCACGGGGAGTATTCGCACCCCGGTTCTCGATACTTACCACGATATAACCTTGGTTCGCCATATATTGTTGCCATAAATCTCCGTTACCCCATACATCTTGTACGGTGGCGCTCGCCGGCTCGCCGTATACCTCTATGATAACCGGGTATTTCTTGGATGCGTCGAAATCGACAGGTTTTATCATCCATGCGTCCAAGGTTAGATTGCCGGACTTGACCTTGATAAATTCTTTCGGGTTTAATCCTAAGGCGGCGTATTGGTCCTTGGCTTGGGCATTATCCTCAAGCATGCGTACGGATTGATGTTTCGGGAAAGAAACCATGTCGATAACGGATGGGGTAGAGGCGTTACTATACGTATGTATGGCCCATTTGCCGGTGGGTGACATATTGTAGCGGTGCTGTCCGGATTGTTCCATGGGGCTTACACGCTCCACTTCCCCATTGCCGAATGCTTTAGCCCGGTACAAGTAACGTTGGGTGAAATTGTCCGGGGAGGCGATGAAATAGACCCAGCCCTTTTGTAGATCGGTCCCGACCGGCGAGATATAATCAAAATCACCTTTGGTGATGGGTTGTATCTCTTTTCCGTCCCGGCTTATCCGGTATAAGTGTCGCCAGCCACTACGCTCGCTTTCCCATGTGAAATAGCGGTTGTCCTTTAACCATTGTATGTTATCATTCGTGTCCAGCCATGCGGCATCCGTATCAGTGAAGATATTATTCAGCGAGTTATCGGATATCTTGGCGATCCATACCTTATTTGTATTCTGCGGGCGGTTTAGTTGCTGTATGAACAACTCGTCGCTTTCGGGGATGAATTCCATACGGGGCAGGTAGTTGTTCCGGGGATCTCCGGGTATGGCGATCCAAGTGGTGTTCCCGCCGGTAGAGGAAACGTAGCCTACTTTTACGGCTGAATTGGTGGTTCCTGCCTTGGGGTATGGGAAATGGATTACCTTTGCGTAGATGGAGTCTACATTATTAATAATGTCGAACACTCCCGTTCCTTTCGTATCGCTTTGCCAATAGGCGATATGCTTTCCGTCCGGGCTCCAGCGGAAACCATCCCGGCAACTGAACTCCTCCTCATATACCCAATCGAAAGTTCCGTTGACAATCGTATCGCTTCCGTCTTTTGTTAGCTGCGTGATTTTCCCGGAGTCTATATCTTCTACATATATATTATTGTTGGAAACATAGGCCACACGTGTGCCATCCGGAGAGAATTTAGCGAACATCATGGAGGATTCCGGCATTCCTTTTCCCAATTGACGTAAAGCGCCGTCCTTTAGGTTTAATACCCAATAGTCACCCCGGGTATCATAACGCCATACCCGTTGGGTATTGTTATAAATCAAGACTTTCTCATTATCCGCACTCCAAGAGATACTACGTGCGGGAATAGGCTTTCCTGTAGATTTGTCTGTCAATAGGGATGAGGGGATAATGACTTCACGGGAGTTATCTTTTGCTTGATAGGCGACGATATCCGTGCCTCCGGTTTGCTTATTATTTTCCAAGCGGCTATAACGTTCACCGTCTTTTAGCCAAGTCATGCTTCCGATGCCTTTTGTTTGTATGACGTTACCGGCAACGATATCCTCAAGATTCAACGCTTTTTGTGCCATGCTTATACCTCCCGACAGAAGGCTGATCGTGGCGATCGCTATTAATTTATTTAGTTTCATGTTGTATTAGTTGGTTACTACTATATTTATGCAAAGAACGGAAAGTTAGTTGATATAACAAAATGGATTTGTATATTCGCGCCTCGGAAATCAAGAATAATTATAATTTAATTTTATATAGAAATCGGAATGAAAGCACTTTCAATGTATGTATGGTCACTTTTAGTGATCATGATGATGGGACTTACTTCTTGTGGGGATGATGATGAGCTTCAATTCTCGGAAGAACAATTGGCTTATATCAACAAAAACAAGGAATACATCTGGGAAAAGAAAACAGAGAAAGATGAGATGGGTGAATTAAGATATAAGCAAGTTGTTCTAGGGGGTGATACCGCCTTATACCGGATCATTCGGAAAGAAAATGAGTGGACAACAACACCCACGATGACTTCCGTGGTCTATTTGCTAGGTCTGGAAGGGAAGTTTATAGATGGACAGGTCTTTCAAAAGAAACTGGATAGATCAAGTTTTTCTATGAACGGCATTATCCCGGGCTTAAGCGGTGTCTTATTGAATATCCATCTGGATGAGACCGTGGAGGCGATTATCCCGGCTTCGCTAGGTTATGGATATGGAGATTATAGCGGTATCCCCGGAGGTTCTACTTTAATCTTTACTTTTACCTTGGATAAGGTCGAATGAATATTATCAGACTAAAGGCACATTTGGTTTGATCTGACTTTTATCTTTATAAGATTTGGCACGGTTACTTAATTCCGCCAACGGGTTAATAGTATAAGTAGGTGTGGTGTAATTGCTTTATTTTGAATATGTATACGATTTGTTCGTAAATATTCGATAGTTTCGTTGCTTATCTCCTTTTTTCTTTTTAATTTGGCGGATTATAAACATAATCTTGATATTATGAAGACTGCCATTGTTCCTTTCTTGTTGCTTCTGAATGTTCTTGTCGCTGTAAATGCACAGACTAAGGATTCTGTTATCTTGGTGAAAGATAGTATTACGGTAAAATTGCCGGATGTCTACGTTACTTCCGAGCGTCCTTTGGTTACGGTTACGGACGATGCCTTATCTTTCGACGTGCCTAACTTGATCATGGCCAAACCGGTGAATACTGCATTTGATATTTTAGGAGAGATTCCCGGATTGGTGAAAGAAGGGGACAACGTTAGTATCATCGGCGTCCCTGCTACGAACATTATTATTAACGGACGTAGAAGCTCAATGTCATTGTCCCAGATTGTAGAGCTTCTGAAATCTACCTCGGCCAGCAAAGTAAAGAGTATAGAGCTTTTGTATAGCTCTCCTCCAAAATATGGCGTAAAAGGAGGTAGTATAAATATCATTATGGAGAAGAAAGTGAATGAGGATTTAAGTGCCGATATCTCTTTGACCGGAAAGCAAGCTTTCTACTTCTCGCCAACCGGATTAGTGAATTTATCCTACTCCAAAAAGAAATATAGTCTGGATCTATCTTATTCCGCTAATTATAACCATTCCCGTTCAACCGAGGATATGAACGCCTATCCTATCGTGAAGGATCGCCCTTATGAGATCCTGCAAGAAAATACGGCGGTAGGTCGTTCTATGAACCATACGATTGGGGCGAGTGCCAATTGGTTTATGGATAAGGGGCGTGAGGTGGATATTTCTTATTATGCCAAGATAACGGATTCTAATTCCAAACGATATTCGAACACTCTATTTGTGGGTATTGAGAATGCGGAAAGTAATAATAAGTTATCGGGCCCGAAGAATCTTCAAAATGTACGATTGAATTATGCACATTCCAAGAACTTGAGCGCAGGGGTGGATTATACCTATTATAAGGATCGCAGGGATCAATATATGATCTCGGATTATCCCGATACGAAACAAGAGGTGGAGGCTACCTCCCGGCAAAATATCCATTTGGCGAATGTATTCGTCAACTACGAACGGGTATTTGGAAAAGGATGGAAAATTAACGCGGGCACGAATGTGCAGTTATCCTTTACGGATAATAGCTCCTTTACCTACCAAGATAAACAGGAGGATTTGTCAGCTACGTTTGCCCAAAAAGAAAAAGAGTATACGGCGGGATTGTATGCCGGTTTCTCTAAGCGTTTTGGCAAGAAACTGGTGTTGAGCGCTTCTCTTTCGGCGGAGTATAATAAGGCGGTGATTGATTCGGCGGGCCGGAAGTGGACCTTATGGTCTGGGGTAAATCTCTATCCACAATTGAACTTGAGTTATACGATCGATCCATCGAATATGCTTCAAGTCAATTTTTCCAGCGATAAGAAGTATCCGGCGTATTGGGCCATGAGCTCGAATGTTTCTTATTTGAATGTGTATAGTCAGGTACGGGGAAATCCTTATTTGGAACCGGAACGTATTTATATGGCTAGGGCTAATTATATCTTGAAAAAGAAATATGTTTTTGGACTATTTGCCAATCATCATGTGAATTATATTCGCCAATTGTATTATCAAGATACGAAAGCGTTGAGAGCCTATTACCAATCGGTTAATTTCGATAAGCATAATACTTTCGGGGCGATGGCAGTTATCCCGTTTCGGATCGGTGGGGTGGTTAGCTCACGGTTCGTGGCATCGGGCTTCTTAATTCAAGATGAGGGAGTGTTTATCGATATTTCGTTTGATCGGAAAAAGTTATTCGGGCAGTTGATGTTGTTCAATACGTTTACTTTATCAAAGAAGAAGAACTTATCGCTGGAAGTGAATGCTCGCTATAGTGCGCCTTCGATACAAGGTATCTATGATGTGGATGGTAATTATAATGTATCGGCAGGGCTTGTCTGGAATCCGATACCGAAAAAGTTAAGTGTAATGCTGCGAGGTGAGGATTTGTTAAAGGGCTTACGTGCGAAAACGCATATTGATTATCCCAGCCAGAAGAGTGATATGACGATCTATTCGGATACTCGTTCAGTATCGCTCACTTTAAAGTATACATTGGGCAAGATGAACCGGAAGAATAAGAAAGAGATCGATTCTTCACGGTTTGGTCAATAATGTTCTTATGGAATCCATTCGATAACGCCTGTGACTGGATGTTGTTTTTTCCAGTCCTCTAATTCTGCATACGTACGCACGCCGTCTTGAATGACTGCTAGGTAATATTCCACGCCCATGATTTTCGCTGTATCCGGTGTCTCATATTTCAGTTTTAAGATGGCCTGTCGAGTCTCGTCAGTCAGTACGGCGGTTATACGTTCGGCCATTTTCTCGAAATAACCGTCATAACGGGAACCTTTTACGATATGGATCATATCAATTTGCCAGAGTTCGTTATTCGGATCTTGGAACCATGCGTGCCATTCTACACATCGTTCTTCCGTATCGAGCGAGTTTCCGTATTCGATTCGTTTAATGAGCGGGTTCTCCGCTAGCCGGGCCATCGCTTGGAAGCTGTCGGATATACGGAAGGGAGAGGTGTAAATATGGAAGTCGATATCCTTATGTTTCATGAGTAGTCCCATATTTAAGGAGCCTACTAAGTTTATTTCCGCCCCGACAGATTTCCAGATATTTATAATGTCGGTTTGCCGGATCACTTCCCAAGCTCTTTCTTGGTTTCTTTTCGCTAATTCTAATAGATGTTCCATGATTTAAATAATTTGGGATGCGAAGTTAAAAAAAGAAATGGAATAAGGAAATAGCTATTTATAGCTAGGTTGATATATTATATAGGTGTACTATTTTCAGTTGTAGAGACGGAGCGTGTCCCGTCTCTACAAGTTGTACAATATATATTTATCTTTTGGATAACCTGAATAACTCACCGATCCATAAAACTAGAGAGGAAGATCCGATAATAATCGCCCAATCTCTCAAGGACAAAGGTATTACGCTAAACATCTCGCCTCCAAAAGTGACGATCAGGTATTGACCGATCAAAATCAGTAATGCAACTAGCAAGAAACTTTTACTATCCTTTAAATTGGCGAAAGCGGAACGTCCTTCCATAAAAGCCTTCGCGTTAAACATATTCCAGAACTGTAGCATCACGAAGAAGCTGAAGAACCATGATAAGTCGTGTGGCGTTAAGCCGTCTTGCGCATGGAAATAGAACAACAAGCCCATCAAGATTACGACAAATGCGAATCCGACACCGAAAATATTGTAAGCCATCGGGCGAGTGATAATGAAATCTCCATCCTTACCGCTCCGGCGAGGTTTATCTTTCATCACTCGTTCATTCGGTGGGAGAGAGGCCAATGCTCCGGCTGCGAATGTATCCATGATCAAGTTTACCCATAACATCTGCGTGATGGTCAAAGGTGATTCCGTACCTAATAAGGAACCTAATAATACGATCAGACAAGCGGCAACATTGATGGTCAATTGGAATAACAGGAATTTCTGGATATTCCGGTACAAGGAACGTCCCCACATCACCGCACGGGTAATGCTACTGAACGAGTTATCGATAATCGTGATGTCGCTGGCTTCCTTGGCGACGGAAGTACCGTCTCCCATGGAGAGGCCGACTTGAGCAGCTTTCAAGGCTGGGGCATCGTTTGTCCCGTCGCCGGTAACCGCTACCACAGCGCCTTTTTGCTGTAATAATTGTACCAAACGCTGTTTGTCCGTAGGACGGGCACGACACATGATCTTCAAGTCTAAGACACGCTCCAAGGCCTCTTGGTCGCTAAGCGCCTCGAATGCGGGACCTGTTATAATGTTCCTGTCGCTATCATCCGTTTTCCACGTACCGATCTGCCGTCCGATTTCTTTGGCCGTACCCGGTGTATCTCCCGTAACGATCTTCACGTTGATACCTGCGTTCAAGCAACTTTGAACAGCGGGCGGCACGTCCGCACGTACCGGATCGGAGATCGCTACAATACCTAAATACGTTAAATCCGTATCATGCAAACGACCCTCCACGAAGAAAGTCTCATCCTTTCCATCCTCGATAATTTGGTAAGCGAAGCCAAGCGTACGCATCGCTTGGTTCTGGTAATCCAATAATTGTTTTTCGATGCCGGCTTTACATTCCGCCACCGGTTTGCAAGTTCCGTCTATCGCCACCCGGTTACTTTTGGCCAGTACGATTTCGGGAGCACCTTTCACGTAAAGTACCTTCTTGCCGAGTAACGGTGATTGTACGATTGTAGCCATATATTTCCGTTCCGTAGAGAAGGTCAATTGATCTAGGATCGTAGCGTTCTCTCTTAATTCCAGATAATTTTGGTGTTGTCCGTTCAACCAGAGTAAAAGGGCGGCCTCCGTCGGGTTTCCAAGGGTTTTTACCTTTTCTTCCGAGAAATCGAGGAATGCCGTGGAGTTCGTGGAGATACCTTCTTTGATCAGGTTACTTAACTCATCCTCCCCAAGCTTTTGTTCTTTCAGGTTGTAGAAATTCGTTTGGTAGACTTGCATTTGATTCTGTGTCAACGTTCCGGTTTTGTCCGTACAAATTACGGTAGTTGCTCCCATGGTCTCGCAGGCATGCATTTTGCGGACAAGATTATTCGTCTTCAACATACGGTTCATGCTGAGGGCCAAACTTAGCGTGACACTCATCGGTAATCCTTCCGGAACGGATACCACGATCAACGTAACCGCTACCATAAAGTAGTTGAGGATATGGGCGATGATGTCCATCGCCGGCATCCCGGGGAAGCTATCCGATAAAAGGAATTTTACGGTCAAGGCGATGAACGTCACTCCGGCGATCGTATATCCGGCTTTGCTGATCACTCCGGCCAAACCTTTCAATTGGATCTGTAAGGGAGTCTCTACATCGCTCTCGATTTGCGAGCCTTCGTAGACCTTACCGTATCCGGTAGCATCACCCACTTTTTCCACTTGCATGACGCCATGTCCGTCCACGACCGTCGTTCCTCGCATGACTACATTGGACGGATAAGTCGCTTCCGTATCGAAATCCGCCTCGTTTGTTGTCTTGCTAATAATCGGTTCACCGGTTAGTGTGGATTCGTTGATCTGTAGGGAAATGGCTTCAAGCAAATGTCCATCTGCGGGAATTTCCTCACCTGTCTCCAAAACAACGATATCGCCTACGACGACCTCTTTTTTCGGTATTTGGCAGATATTCCCGTCACGGATTACCTTCACTAAAATATCATCATTGACTGTATTCAAGATATCGAATGCCTTGTTCGCTTTCACCTCGAAGAAAAAGCCCACGCAACTGGCAAGCATGATAGCGAAGAAAATGCCGATCGGCTCCAAGAAGGCCGTAAAACCTTTCGCCTCAGGTCCCCAGCAATGTACGCCAGCGATTATCATGGACAAGAGCCATGCCACTAATAATATACGAATAATAGGATCTTCGAATTTCTCCAAGAATTGGCTCCATAACGAAGCTTTCTGGGGCGGGGTAAGTACATTCTCGCCGTGAAGGCGCCTGCTCTCTTCTACTTCTTGTTTGGTTAATCCTCGGTACTGATGTTTTTTCTCCATAAATTTATTAATCTGATTAAGAAAATAGGATAGCAAATTACGTAAAGTTATACGACATATACAAGGGTTTAACCTTTTTGCATATATTTGTGTTGTATAACGAATTAATTTTTAATTAAAAGATGAAGAAAGTACTATTCATGTTATTGGTTATGTTCGCTTTGAGCGCCTGCCAATCAAAGGATTCATATGTGAAGGAGTTTAGTGATTTTGTAGATAAGGTGGAAATGGAGGCCGCTGATTATACCGATAAGGACTGGAAGAAGGCGGATCTGAAATTCTCGGATCTATCCACGAATCTTTACGCCAAGTTCGAGGAAGAGTTAAACGCTGATGAGAAAGCGGAGATCATTAAATTGCAAGCGACATACGCCGGATTGAAAATGAAAGCGGGCGTGAAAGACGCTGCCAAGAAAGTGGATAAGTTCTTGGATGGTTTGAAGGAAGGAACAAAATAACCTCTAATACGAAAATAAGATGAACAGAAATTGGGTGTATTCGCTATTTGCTTTATGGATCGTCTGCTCGTTCGCTTGTACGCAGCCTAAACCTGTGGCGAATGTGGAAGTTCAGAAAGAGAATTTCGTATTCTCTATAAAAGGGACAGACACATTGTCCTTGGACAAGTATGAGTTACCTTCTATATCGCCCGCCTCAAAAAAGCCTGTGATGATTTTTGCTTTTGGCGGTGGGTTTAAAGGGGGAGATAAGGCGGATAAAGGATATATTCCCTATTTCGAGTTCCTCGCCCGAAACGGATTTGTGGTCGTTTCTACGGATTATCGTACCACCTTGAAGAATCTGGATCCTTCTAAAGTCTCTTCTCCGATGGACTTTATCGCGGCCTTGCAGCATGCGATCGATACGGCGGTAGAGGATTTTTATGATGCTACCGGTTTTGTGATCAACCAAAGCTCGGATTGGAACATCGATGTGGAGCAGATCGTAGCGAGCGGTTCGAGTGCCGGGGCGATTACGGTATTGCAGGCAGAGTATGATTTATGTAACGGACATGAGTTGGCGAAAAGGCTACCGGCAGGTTTCAACTATGCCGGTGTGATCTCATATGCCGGTGCGGTCTCTGGTGTGCTTCCTCCACATTGGGAAAAGATGCCTTGTCCGATTATGCTATTCCATGGCGATGCGGATAAAACCGTTCCTTTTGAACAAGCCGCTATGGAGAACCTCGGCGGTTTATGGGGATCATCCGCTGTAGCGAAAAGTCTGGAAAATCTTCAAGCTTCCTATTATTTTTATAAGGTAGAGAATGCGGGGCATGAGATCTCTGGGCTCCCTATGTCCCGGAACCAATACGATATCATGAGCTTCTTGAGCCGTCAAGTCTTAGGCGATGAGAATTTAGCGATCACGACAGACGAACGTGTTCCCGGTGATACGATCGTACGGAAAGATTTTACCGTACAGGATTATATCTTGGATAATTTGCGTTAATATGATAATGAAATATAAACAGCCTTAATTTGACCTTTTTAGATTAAACTATTCACCCGAAGGATTGTCTTTACTATATAGAGTGATTAATAGTGTGTTTAGTTTATTAAGGTTATGAGATTAACAAGGTTAGTTGGATTTTTAGGGATTGTCCTTTTTTGTGCAGGGCAATCCCTTTTTGCTCAAAGTAAGCAAGAGCGGAAGGAGCAAAAAGAGAGAGTAGTGAGGGAGATCGTGGATAGCGGTCGTATTAAGATCGATGTGGATCGTGCCGTACCGATGGCCGGGAGATCCGTCAATCTTACTTCCCCCTACTCATTGGAAATACATGGTGACTCGATCCTGTCTTATCTTCCTTACTTTGGACGTGCTTACTCTGCTCCTTATGGTGGTGGAGAGGGCTTGACGTTTAAAGAAGTGGCGACAGAGAAGGAGCAAACCTCTGAAAAGAAAGGTAGTTCCGAAATCAAGTTCCGTGTAAAGACCAAAGAGGATGTATACATGTTTCGGGTGGAAGTCTATCCGAATGGCTCGGTGACAATCAATGTGACACCCGTGAATAAACAGGCTATTACCTTTTATGGTGATGTCGCCTTAGACTTGAAATAGTCGTCCTTGCCGTGTATCTCTTTCCTCGATCCGCTTATTTACCTTAGCGGTAAATTCGAAATTCTTTAAACCCCAATCCGGTGCGATCAGTAGCTCTTTGGGGGATTGTGATACGAACCTCTCTACTACGATAGAGGGGTTCAGTCGTTCTATGAAGTCAATCACTAATTCGATATATTCATCAGCCGTATATAAATGGAAATCAGAAGGATCTTCCTTGAACTCTTTCGCCATGCGGGTATTCTTGATTAGCTGCAATTGGTGCAGTTTAAGTGTCGTGATCGGGAGGCGTGATAAGACATCCGCATGGTGTAATGTTTCATCCCTACTTTCTCCCGGTAGTCCGAGTATCAGGTGTGCCCCGGTGTAAATACCTTTTGCCGCCGTACGACGGATAGCGGATTCCGATTCTTCATGGGTATGCCCTCTGTTTATGCGGACTAAGGTCTTATCAAGCGTACTTTCCAATCCATATTCAATCATGACGAATTTTCGCTGGGAAAGCTCCGCAAAATAATCCAATAAACCTTCCGGCATACAGTCCGGACGAGTGCCGACAATCAATCCTTCTACTCCGGGATAGGCAAGCGCTTCCTCATATTTGAGAATAAGAGAGTCTAATCGGTCGTATGTATTCGTGTAGGCTTGGAAGTAGGCCAGATACCGCATATCCGGATATTTGCGGGAAAAAAAACGTACGCCTTCCTCTAATTGCTCGGTAACGCTTTTCTCCGTATGACAGTATTCTGGACTGAATGTTTGGTTATTACAATAGGTGCAACCGCCCCATCCTTTAGACCCGTCTCGGTTCGGGCAGGTGAAGCCTGCGTTTATGGAAATCTTCTGAACCTTGAATTTGAATAGATCCCGTAGAAAATCCCCAAATTCATAATATCGTTTAGTTTTTTTCATAAGACAAAGATACGATTTCTCGCAATTTGAATCACTTTTTTATGCTAACTTCGCGTTTCAATCTGAAATAAAGAGTATAAATGAAACGATTAGGTTTTAGTTTATTGCTTTCGTTGGCCGTATTCGGAAGTGTGGCCGCACAAACCGGAAGCAAGCATGTTGACTTAAAAGAAATAACCGATGGGAAATTTCGTCAAGTGACGGCTATCGGAGAGATGCGATCCCTGCCGGATGGAGAACACTACACAGCCATGAACGCCGATAAGAGTATGATCATTAAATATTCCTATCGTACGGGAAATCCTGTGGATACATTGTTTAATGCCCGTAAAGCTCGTGAATGTACCTTTACGGATTTTGATGGATATACAATCAGCAGCACCGGGCATCATATCTTGGTTTGGAGGGATACGGAGTCTATTTATCGTCGCTCTACCAAGGCTGTGGTTTATGATTATGACGTACGTCGTAATTATGTGAAGCCTATTTCCGATGCCAAGGGTAAGCAAATGATCCCGACATTCTCGCCGGATGGTCGTATGTGCGCTTATGTACGGGATAATAATATTTGGATACGTAAGTTTGATTTTGATACCGAGGTACAAGTTACCAAGGACGGTGAGTTGAATAAGATATTGAATGGTATCACGGATTGGGTGTATGAGGAAGAATTCGCGGTGACAAATCTAATGGCGTGGTCTCCCGATAGCGAGTATCTGGCCTTTGTCCGTTTTGACGAGTCCGAGGTGCCCGAATATTCTATGCAGATGTATGGTGAGGGACTTTATCCGGGGTATTACGAATATAAATATCCGAAGGCCGGGCAGAAGAATTCAAAGGTCTCCGTACATTCTTATAGCGTAGTCACCAAAGACACGAAAGAGATGAAGGTCCCGGTAGAAGGCGACTTCTATATTCCCCGCATTACTTTCACGCAGAATCCGGATCAGTTGGCTATCATGACATTGAACCGCCAGCAGAATGTATTCAATATGTATTATGCAAATCCGAAGAGCGGTGTGTTCCGTTTGATCTTGCGTGAGGAAAATAAATGCTACGTGGATTCTGATTGGTTGACTTCCATCCAGTTCTTGAACAATGGGTTTACCTATGTGAGCGAACAAGATGGCTATTCCCATATTTATTTGTATTCCCCGACAGGTGTTATGCAACGTCAGGTAACTCAAGGGAACTGGGATGTCACGAAGTTCTTGGGCGTGGATGAGAATACGAAGACTTTCTATTACGAGTCTGCCGAGGAAAGCCCGATCCGCCGCTCTATCTATAAGATCGACGCGAAAGGCGTGAAGACAAAACTCTCCACGGAAGAGGGTATGAACAAGGCGGTCTTTAGTGACAATTTCGCTTATTTCGTGAATACCTATTCCAACGCGAATACCCCGGCGAAGATTACAGTGAATGAGACGAAGACCAAAAAGGAACTACGTGTCCTGCAAGATAACGCTGCGTTGAAGAGTAAACTGAAGGAATATGCTTTTGCCAAGAAGGAGTTCATGAAGGTACATACGGCCTCGGACTATGAGTTCAACGCTTGGATCGTAAAACCCGCTGATTTTGACCCGTCGAAGAAATATCCGGTGATGATGACGCAATATAGTGGCCCTAACTCCCAGCAAGTATTGGATCAATACGGTTTCGATTGGGAGCAATATCTGGCCTCAAATGGTATTATCGTGGTATGTGTGGATGGTCGTGGAACCGGTGCCCGTGGTGAGGCATTCCGTAAATGTACTTATTTGAGAATGGGCGAGCTGGAATCCAGAGACCAAGTGGAGGCTGCGCAAGCGTTAGGCAAGTTACCTTATATCGATAAGGATCGTATCGCGATCTGGGGTTGGAGTTTCGGAGGTTATAACACGTTGATGGCCTTGAGTACCGGAAACGGAACGTTTAAGGTGGGTATCGCTGTAGCTCCTCCGACGGACTGGAAATATTATGACTCCGTTTATACGGAGCGTTTCATGCGTACCCCGCAAGAGAATTTCGAGGGCTATGCGGCTACCTCTCCGTTACGCCGGGTGAAAGACTTACAAGGCAAGTTATTGCTGGTTCATGGAACCGCCGATGATAATGTTCATTTTATGCAAACAATGGAATATGCCGAGGCTTTGGTTCAAGCCAATAAGCAGTTCGATATGCATGTTTATAAAGATCGGAATCATAGCATATATGGTGGTAATACCCGTTACCATTTGTATACGAAGATGGCTAATTATTTATTCAATAATTTGTAAGACATGGCGCAGCATTTAAGAAAGCCGGATTGGTTGAAGATCCGGCTTGGCGGAAATGAGCAATTCACGAAGACAAAAAGTATTGTTGAATCTCATTGCCTTCACACAATATGCACAAGTGGTAAATGCCCGAATATGGGTGAATGTTGGAGCCGGGGAACAGCTACATTCATGATCGGTGGTGAGATCTGTACTCGCTCTTGTCGTTTTTGTAATACGCTAACGGGTAAACCTCTTCCGTTGGACCCGAAAGAGCCTGCGAATGTAGCGGAGAGCATCCGTTTAATGAATCTCAAGCATGCGGTGATCACGTCCGTTGATCGTGATGACTTACCAGACTTAGGCGCTTCTCATTGGGTAAATACGATCCGTACGATCAAAGAGGTGAATCCTCAAACGACTGTGGAAGTCTTAATCCCGGATTTTCAAGGACGATTGGATCTGGTTGATCAGGTCGTGGATGCGGCGCCTGAGATTATCTCCCATAATATGGAGACTGTACGCCGTATCAGTCCGCAAGTGCGTAGCGCCGCAAAGTATGACGTGAGCTTATCCGTTTTACGACGAATCGCTGAGCGGGGTGTGGTAGCCAAGACTGGTATCATGGTCGGACTGGGCGAGACCGAGGATGAGGTGCTTGAATTAATGGATGATGTTTTGCTGGCGGGTGTTTCTGTTTTAACAATCGGGCAGTATTTACAGCCCTCTCGCAAGAATATTCCCGTCTCTGAATATGTGACTCCTGAATGCTTTGAATATTATAGACAACAAGCCGTTGGCAAAGGTTTTAAGAAAGTAGAGAGCGCTCCGCTGGTACGCTCGTCGTACCATGCGGAAAAGCATATATGATTCATGAACTTTTGACAATCTTTGTTGTTATTAATATAAAAGTGGACTAAAGGGGGGGAAGGAATGAACAGAGTAAAGAAAGGTCTAGATAATCAGGCGATAGGTTTATTGCCATTGTTGTTATTCATGTTTTTGGATAACTATTTTTCTTATTTATTATCTTTTATAATTGGGGTTACTTTCTGTTTTGTTTGTATTTTTTTGTTTCAGGTGTTGAGCAAGGATAAGGTATACCAATTTATGCTTCTGCCATCGGCGGGCACATTGGTCTTATATTCCGTATTTCTTTGTCTCAAGCTTGAACCTGTGTTGTTTATATACTCTCCTCTTATCACGGAAGTATTACTGGTCGTGGCGTTAGCGATCGTGGGGTTCACGAGGAGAACGGTCATACAACGTATACGCGATTCGAAACGTCCCTCTTTTAAACGTACTTTGCTTCGTACTACCTTGAACGAATTTTATTTCCTCGCTCAGTTGGTACAGAACCTGTACACGTTGCATCTTTTCATCATCTTGTTATATAGTATCTTGCCGGAAACGATGCAGAATATGCGTACCGAACGTTTTTTATACCGGGAGTTGGGATTGGTAATCGGTGTTTTGGTCATTGTTTATGAGCAAATACGTTTGTCCTTGATGCAAGGTAGCTTGAAAAAGGAAATGTGGCTTCCCGTATTGAATGACAATGGGAAGGTGATCGGTTGTATCGCACGTTCGGTCAGCCGCTCTTTACCGAAGAAATACTATCATCCGATCGTGCGTATCGCCGTTGTTTATAATGGTATGTTATATCTGGTGAGACGAAGTAAGGATGAGTTTGTCTCTCCGGATACGATGGATTATCCGTTCCATAATTACGTGCTCTTCCGACATAGTATAGATAGCACGGTCAAAGAGACTCTCGGAAGTTTGGCGCAAGATAAATCAATTGCTCCACGCTTCCTGATCCGTTATACATTTGAGAACGAGAAGGTGAAACATTTGGTATCTCTCTATGTTATTTGTTTACGTACGGAAGAGCAATTAAATCAATGTAAGCGCCGTAGCGGAAAGCTTTGGACAGCGAAACAAATCGAGGAGAACTTGAGCTCCGGGGTGTTTAGCGAATATTTTGAGAAAGAGTTCGCTTATTTGCAAAATACGATTCTTTTCGCCGAGAGTTTCTGTTGCGGTAACTAATCATCTTATAATGCCCGATTCCCTAGCTCTATAACTTCCAAATCTTTGATATCCTTTCCCGCAATAACGAAACGTAATAAGGTACGTACTTGATGAAAGCCACTTTTTCCAGCCGCTCCCGGATTCATATGCAGACACTTCAAGCTTCGATCGAATACTACTTTCAGGATATGCGAATGTCCGGAGATGAATAGATTTGGCCGTGTATCGTATAATTCTTTGCGGATCTCGGGATTGTAGCGGCCCGGATAACCTCCGATATGAGTCATCATAACGTTCACGTCTTCTACCTTGAAATGAGCTACTTTAGGATATTGCAGGCGAATGGCTTGTCCGTCTATATTTCCGTATACGGCCCTGAAAGGTTTCAATGCCTCGAATTTCGCGGCCAAAAGATCGGAGCCTATATCGCCCGCATGCCAGATTTCATCGCAATCTTTAAAATATTCGGCGTACTTATCATCCCAGTACGCATGGGTGTCTGAAAGCAATCCAACTTTAATCATAACAATTTCTTTTATTGCTCGAAAGTATCTATATTTACACGCCTAAGATAAGAATATTATGGAGAATTCATATCAATATTTTAAACGGGACTTAAGCTGGTTGTCGTTTAACTACCGTGTCTTGCTGGAAGCGGAAGATGATACGCTGCCTATTTATGAGCGTATTAAGTTCCTTTCTATCTATTCCTCGAATCTGGAAGAATTTTATGAGATCCGGGTTGCGGAACACCGGGGGGTAATCATGAAAAAGAATTATTCGGAGGAGAGCGCAGCTGAGGCGGAAGAGACCTTGGCGGCTATCACCCGGGAGGTTAACCGCCAGCAACGGGACTATTACCGTATTTTCTCGGAGAAGATATTGCCGGAATTGAATCGCCAGAATGTTTACTTATACCAGAATGAGAAGCCGGAACCTTTCCATGAAGAGTTTGTCCATAATTTCTTTAATGAGGAGGTTTTCCCATTCCTGTCGCCGGTCATGATTCAAGCCGGTGATATACGTACGTTCATCCGGGATCGTCGGCTTTACCTTGTGATCCGTATGATTAAGCGGAGCAAGCGGATGAATGAGCCGGGCTTCGTACCCGAGTATCATTATGCGTTGATGAAGATTCCTTATGCGAAAGTTCCCCGTTTTATCGAGTTGCCTCAGCATGACGGGAAATATTATATCATGTTTATCGACGACATTATCCGTGCGAATTTACAGAATGTTTTTCCCGGTTATATTATTGATGGCTGTTACAGCATCAAGATTTCCCGGGATGCGGATATTTATTTGGATGATGAGAGCCGGGCGAATATCGTGGAGAATATCCGTAAGAAGGTGAAGAAGCGCAAGATCGGAGCCTTGAGCCGTTTTATGTATGATCAAGCGATGCCGGGTGATTTTCTGGCTTTTGTTTGCGATGCCTTTGGTATTACGTCGGAGGACTTGGTGTTAGGTGGACGATATAATAATTTGCAGGACTTGATGAAATTGCCGAATCCGGCAGGAAAGCATTTGGAGCAGCAGCCACCGGTGCCTATGCGTGTGCCTTTCCTTGATGAGATGGGGTCGGTATTCAAGGCCGTGAAGAAGCGGGATATCTTATTGCATTTCCCTTATGAGTCGTTTGATTATTTGATCCGCTTTTTGATGGAGGCGGCCTTTGATCCGAAGGTGGATGAGATCAAGATTACCCAGTATCGAGTGGCAGAGAATTCGGCCGTGATTAATACGCTGGTCAGCGCTGCCCAGAATGGTAAGAAAGTGACGGTATTTGTGGAATTGAAAGCCCGTTTCGACGAGGAGAATAATATGAGTACGGCAGAGCGTATGGAGCAGGCCGGTATTCGTATCATTTATAGTATTCCGGGCTTGAAAGTACATGCGAAGGTTGCGGTCATTCTTCGGAAGGATACGTCCGAGGGACTTAAACGGCGTGATTTCGCCTATTTGAGTACCGGTAATTTCAATGAGAAGACGGCTAAGATCTATTCGGATATGGCGCTGTTGACTTCGAATACGGAGATTATTACGGATATCAATAAAGTATTCGCTGTTTTGGAAGGGCGTATGAAAGAACCTACTTTCCGCCATTTGTTGGTGGCCCGTTTCAATATGGTCTCGGAATTGACTGGTAGGATTCGGCGGGAGATCGAGCATGTGCGGGAAGGCCGAAAAGGACGGATCATATTAAAGATGAACGGACTGCATGACCAACATATGATCGAGGAACTCTATCATGCGAGTGAGGCGGGGGTAGAGATCGATCTGATTGTTCGGGGGATTTGTTGCCTGGTACCGAACCAACCTTATAGCGCAAACATCCGGGTTACTCGTATCGTGGATATGTTTTTGGAGCATTCACGGGTTTGGTATTTTCTGAATGATGGTCAGGAGGATCTTTTCCTTACCTCGGCTGATTGGATGCGTCGGAATTTGAACCGACGGATCGAGACGGCTTTCCCGATCCTTGATCCGGATCTGAAGAGGGAGATAATCGATATCTTGAATATCCAGCTAAGTGACAACGTGAAAGCTTGTTATTTGGATGGCGAGTTACGTAATAATTTTAAGTGTGATGATAATCCAGTAAAAGTGCGTTCGCAATTGGCTATCTATGATTATCTGAGAAATAAATCCATGCGGTAATCGGGATGGGGGAGTTTTGGGGATTTGTTGATTGGGGGGCTGGTTGCTTAGCCTTGATCGTGGCGGTGGTATTTAGCTTTTTGTTGGGAGTACGTACGGGACGTATCCGGGAGAGAAATGAATCTGTCCGTTCTCGCATTCGGCAGAATAAAGCGAATATGTATCGCTATAAACAACAATTAGCCTCCTATCAAGAGCAAGTCGTACGCTTGGAGCGGGAACGGGATTCTCTGGTCATCCGCTCGGAGGCTTATGACCGGATCGAGACGGAGCTGACGGCCTATCGCCAGAAGATGGAGCAGTTGGAGAGAGAGATCCTTGTTCTTTCCGGCGATAATAACTTATTGGACAATGCTACCGGAAAAGTAGATGTGGATGTACCTAAGCTTTTATGTGCCCTTAAAGATGATCCTCTCCATGTGAATCCAAGTAAAGAGGAATGGTCTGAGATTATTGGTATGACCGATCTTCTGTTTAATAACTTCTTAACCGATCTGAGAAATAAATACAGTATTACCCGCCATGAGCAGGAAATATGTTGCTTGATCAAATGGAATTTCTCCCGAAAGGAGCAACTAGCCGTGTTTAATAATACTCCGGATGCGTTAACCAAATCGAAAGGCCGTTTAAAAAAACGTCTAGACTTGGATGAAAAGACGGATTTGGATGCTTATGTTCGTTTATTATAAAGCTTAAAGTTATTTTGTTTGTCGTGATTGTCCGGCAATATTATCCGTTTATCTCCCATTGCGTGGTTTATATGTGTGATTATTAGTTGTTTGATGTTCGCTTGTTTTGTCCGGTACCATTTCTTTCCTCTTTACGATCCTTCCTGTACTTTTGCGGTGTGTGATTTAATTTTTAAGAACGAATAATCAGGAATGCTATGAGAACACAAATTGTACTACTATGGATCAGCCTTAGCCTAATGGTGGGGTTTTCCGCTTGTGATTGGACTTCGTCCTCTCCGGTGGCCTCGCTACGGCGGGCTACCGGATGGCCTTTCGAGGTGGTGGTTGTAATGGATCGAGACGCATGGAATGGTGAGGTGGGGGAGTTGCTGCAAGAACAATTGCGAGCGCCGATTCCTGCTTTGCCTCAAGCGGAAGCATCTATGCGTGTCACCTATTCGGAGCCATCGGGCTTTTCCGGTTTATTACGATACGTACGAAATATCTTGATCGTATCCGTAGATCCGAATCGGTATACGAAAGCTGGAACAAGAGAGAGTCCCGATGAATGGGCCAGCGGTCAGAATGTTGTGACTCTGTATGCTCCGACTACCGCTGCTTTAACCGAGTTCCTTTTATTAAATGAAGGACGGTTGGTCAACCATTTCAATCGAGTGGAAAGGGAACGTTGGATAGTTGGACTTTCTAAGAACCATAGCAGTTGGATCAATGAGAAGTTGAAGTCCCGTTTCGGTATTTCGCTGTTCGTGCCGGAAGATATGTCGGCCTATAAGGAAGAGACCGATTTCTTTTGGGGCTCGAATAACGCAAATCGGGGACGGACTGATATCTTGGTATATAGTTTTCCCTATACGGCTCAAGAGGCATTTACCGAAGATTATCTGGTCGCTATGCGTGATTCTGTAGTGAGGCGGAACGTACCGGGCTCTTTCCCGAATTCTTATATGAAGACTGAGAAGCGCTTCGAGCTTTCTTACGAGCCGATCACCTACCGTGGCGAATACCGCGGCGTATTGCGTGGTCTTTGGCGTATGGAAGGAGATAAGATGGGCGGCCCGTTCGTCAGCCATGCCCTGCTCGACAAGAAAAAAGGGCGGGTTATCGTAGCGGAAAGTTTTGTCTATGCCCCGGAATCAAAAAAGGCGAACTTGATCCGCCGGATGGAGGCCGCCTTGTTTACGTTGCGATTCGTGGATTAGGATTGATTCTCTCACGTATATAGGCGTAACCTCATGCGTATATACGCATCGGCCTACACGTACGTAAGTGTGGTCTTATACGTATATACGTGTGGCTTTATGCCTATATAGTGGTCTTATCGTCCTAAAAATAGTTTGATTTCCTCCGGAATATATCCCGTCCGTATACGCCACTCTTGCGGATACAGGTTATTGGCCCGGTTGCCAAGGTTCTTTACAAAACCTAGCGGAAGTCCTTGGTAGCGTACCAACACATATCCCTTATCTGTACCGGAGGGTAAGACGAGCGCCTCTTTCTTTAAGAATTTAATAGCGTCTTCCCATTCCAGTTCTACGGATGGAAAGGCGTTGGGGGTTAAGGCAGTACTTAAAGCCAGCTCTTGAGATGGGATAAAGTCTTTCCCTTTCGCTTCTCCTAGGCAAATACCGGCGGAAAGTACCCGTAAAGGCTTGGCATTGATGAGTGAAAATAGATCCGAATGGGCTTTGGGATACGCTCGAAGGAAACTGTCGTTCCATTCGAGAGAAAATGAAGTTTCATCCGAAAGGAACAGACGGGCCTCCTGTGGGATGGACGGAGCGGCTTTTCCTCGCTCTTTTTTCCCTTTGGACTTGACACGAATTTCCTCGATCTCGCCTTCCGCTTTCCGGAGGGCGGCGAGGAAAAAGCCTTCGCCCCGTGTCTTATGCGGGAAGAAGCGGTAAACCGGATGTTCAAACCGGAGGGCGCCGGTGATCTGCCATTCCTCTTGGGTAGGGATAGGCAATGCCTCGGCTCCCAGCTCCTCTATTATATAATGTATGTTCTCCTCATCCTCTTCCGTATTATAGGTACATGTACTGTAGATCAAGATACCTCCGGGTTTCAAGGCGTTCCAGATATCATGGATGATGCGCCGCCCACGGGAGGCGCAAAGCCGTACGTTATCTACGCTCCATTCGCCTGTGCTATCCGTATCTTTCCGGAACATGCCCTCACCGGAACAAGGTACGTCGGTGACGATCACGTCGAACAGATGAGGCAATGCCTCGCCGATCTCCTCCGGGTCATTATTGATAACGATCGTGTCCGGGTGGCCCCATTTAGCGATATTCTCGGCCAATACATAACTCCGGCTGCGGATCACCTCATTGCTCACTAACAGGCTTCCATCCGGCAATAAGCTCGCCAGATGCGTGGACTTGCCACCCGGGGCGGCGCATAAATCCAGGCAACGTACCGGCTCTTTCACGTATGCCTTGATCGCTTGTTCCAGAAACATGGAAGACGCTTCCTGCACGTAATAGGCCCCCGCATGGAATAGAGGATCGAAGGTGAAAGACAACCGTTCCGGCAAATAAAAACCGCTCTCGCACCAAGCGACTGGAGCACCTGCTTTGGGAGCGGAAGTCCCTTTCATCGGGTTGATACGGATACTTACGGGAACATCAGCGCTTAACGCTGCCTCTAAACGATCGAACTCCTCGCCAAGTAAAGCCCGTGTACGGGTAATAAAATCAATAGGAAGTGCCATGATTATTCTGTTAGTTTGCGGCAAAAATACTACTTTCGCGGAAAACAAACAGTATGCGAGCATCTCTTTTCCTTATACCAGTTACCTTGGGCGATACGGAACATCGCCGTGTTTTACCAGAGTACAACCGTGACGTGATCTTATCCATCCGGCATTTTATCGTGGAAAACGTGCGTACGGCACGCCGTTTCTTGAAAAAGGTGGAGCCGGGGATCGTGATCGATGACTTGACATTTTATGAGCTGAATAAACATACCTCACCGGAACAAGTAGCTGGTTATCTGGCTCCTTTGGCGAAAGGCGAGAGCGTTGGCGTGATCTCGGAGGCGGGTTGTCCGGCGATCGCTGATCCGGGTGCTGACGTAGTGGCTATCGCCCAACGGAAGGATTATCCGGTGGTACCGTTGGTCGGGCCTTCGTCTATCTTGATGTCGGTGATGGGATCGGGCTTTAACGGACAGAGTTTCGCTTTTCACGGTTATCTGCCGATTGATGCTTCCGAGCGAACGAACACGATCAAGAAATTGGAGGGAAGAATTTATTCCGAGCATCAGACGCAATTGTTTATCGAGACTCCTTACCGGAATAATAAACTGGCCGAGGAGTTGATCCGTACGTGCCGTCCGTCTACGAAACTGTGTATTGCCTCGAATATAACGTGTGAGGATGAGTATATCCATACTCGCCCGGTCAAGGAATGGGCGGGTAAAGTTCCCGATCTGAGCAAGAAGCCCACTATTTTCCTAATCTATAAATAAAAGGATTGATATGAGTTATCAAGCGCACGAGACAGCGGTAATCGATGCCGGTTGTGAGATCGGGGAAGGAACCCATATCTGGCATTTTTCCCATATCATGACGGGATGCGTGATTGGCAGGACGTGTAATATCGGCCAGAATGTAGTCGTATCGCCGGGCGTGGTCTTAGGGAATAACGTGAAGGTACAGAACAATGTGTCTATTTATACGGGGGTGATTTGCGAGGATGATGTGTTCTTGGGGCCTAGTTGCGTGTTTACAAATGTAACCAATCCGCGTAGCGCTATCTCTCGGAAAGACCAGTATAAGGAGACGGTGATTGGCAAGGGGGCCTCGATCGGAGCTAACGCTACGATTATTTGTGGACATACAGTCGGGCGGTATGCCATGATCGGTGCCGGGGCGGTGGTAACGAAGGATGTTCCGGCTTATGCGCTGGTCGTAGGAAATCCATCCCGCCAGATCGGTTGGGTAAGCGAGTACGGCCATCGCCTTGTATTTGACTCCGAAGGATTCGCCACCTGTCCGGAAAGCGGCCAACGTTACCGCCTACACAATCACCAAGTTGATGAGACGGGGCACGCCCCGTCTCATCAATACAGACAATATTAATATTCTATACAAACATGAAAACATCTTTTTTCAAGAAAGGAATCTTAGCGATGGGGATAGCTTGCTGCATGCAGCTTTCCGCCGTAGAGAATCCTGTAGACTACGTGAATACGTTAGTCGGTACCCAATCCAAGTACGAATTATCTACCGGAAATACCTATCCGGCCACGGCCATGCCTTGGGGTATGAACTTCTGGACTCCCCAGACCGGCGAGATGGGCAACGGCTGGACCTATCGTTACGATGCGGATAAGATCCGGGGATTCAAGCAAACCCATCAACCGAGCCCGTGGATGAACGATTACGGGCAGTTCTCCATTATGCCTACTACCGAAGGCTTGGTCTTCGACGAGGAGAAACGGGCTAGCTGGTTCTCTCACAAAGGCGAAGTGGCTACACCTTATTATTATAAGGTCTATCTGGCCGATCATGACGTGACTACCGAGTTGGTTCCGACGGAACGTGCGGCTAAGTTCCGCTTTACATTCCCGGAAACCAAGAAAGCGTATATCGTCATCGACGCTTTCGATAAAGGCTCTTATATAAAGGTATTGCCTGCGGAACGTAAGATCATCGGTTATTCCACGAAGAACACGGGCGGTGTTCCCCGTAACTTCAAGAATTATTTCGTGATCCAATTCGATAAGCCATTCACGTTCTCCTCTACGGTTAAGAACGGGGCGATCCAGTTGGATGAGTCGGAGGTGAAGACAAACCATGCCGGCGCTATCATCGGTTTTGAGACAAAGGCCGGCGAGGTGGTGCATGCCAACGTGGCTTCTTCTTTCATCAGCACCGAGCAGGCCGAGTTAAACTTGCGTGAGGTGGGAGATACTGGTTTCGATCAGCTAGTGACCAAAGGGAAGGAAATCTGGAACCGGGAATTAGGTAAGATCGAGGTAGAGGATACGAACATCGATAACTTGCGTACTTTCTATTCTTGCTTGTATCGTTCCTTGCTTTTCCCTCGTAGCTTCTATGAGATCGATGCCAAGGGCCAAGTCGTACATTATAGCCCTTATAACGGTGAGGTCTTGCCGGGCTATATGTTTACCGATACCGGTTTCTGGGATACGTTCCGCTGTCTTTTCCCCTTCTTGAACCTGATGTATCCGGAGATGAACCAAAAGATGCAGGAAGGTTTGGTGAACGCTTATAAAGAGAGCGGTTTCTTGCCGGAATGGGCAAGTCCGGGCCACCGGGATTGCATGGTCGGCAATAACTCCGCTTCCGTGGTAGCCGACGCTTATATCAAAGGCTTGAGAGGATACGATATCGAGACGCTTTGGGAAGCCTTGAAGCATGACGCGAATAGCCAACTGCCGAGAACGGCTTCCGGTCGTGTCGCTTACGAGGAGTATAATAAACTGGGTTATGTACCGAATAATATCGGTATCGGACAAAACGTGGCTCGTACCTTGGAATATGCTTATAATGACTGGACGATTTATACCTTGGGCAAAAAACTTGGCAAGCCGGCAAGCGAGATCGATATCTTCAAGCAACGGGCTAACAACTATAAGAATGTGTACGACCCAAAATATAAGTTGATGGTCGGACGCTCTGATAAGGGCGAGTTCAATCCGACTTTTAAAGGTACGGACTGGAGCCGTGATTTCTGCGAGGGAAACAGCTGGCATTGGAGTTTCTGTGTTTTCCACGACCCGCAAGGCCTGATCGACTTAATGGGAGGAAAGAAGGAATTCAATCATATGATGGATTCCGTCTTCAAGATGCCTAGTCGTTTGGGTATGGATAGCCGCGGTATGATCCATGAGATGCGTGAGATGCAAGTAATGAACATGGGACAATACGCCCATGGCAACCAACCCATCCAGCATATGGTGTATCTATACAACTATTCCGGCGAGCCTTGGAAAGCCCAATACTGGGTGCGCGAGATCATGCATAAGCTCTATACCGCTGAGGCGGATGGTTATTGCGGCGATGAGGATAACGGACAGACTTCCGCATGGTATGTATTCTCTGCCTTAGGCTTCTATACCGTATGTCCGGGTACCGACCAATATGTATTAGGTACCCCTTTGTTCAAATCCGTAAAACTCCATCTGGATAACGGAAAGCAGGTGTTGATCCAAGCGGACAAGGCTGATCGGGAGAACCGTTACATCAAGGGTATGAAAGTAAACGGCAAGACATATACCCGCAATTTCTTGACACACGAGCAGTTGCTAGGTGGTGCGAAAATTCAATACCAAATGAGCGATACCCCTAATAAACAGCGAGGTACTCAGGATAGTGATCGCCCCTATTCTTTCTCGTTGGAATAAGAAAACCATGATGCCCATTGTAAGCCTGTTACAATAGGCATTCTAAGCACCTTACGATGCCCATTGTAAAGACCTTACGATGGGCATTGTTGTTTCTTGTAGACTACCGCTTAAAATAATAGCGGGCGGGAATTGTTTTTTATTAGTGATTGATTACCTTTGTAGCGACTTATCCGTCTTTCTTAAATCCTTTTATTTGTTAGATGTATGGCAAACTCAAAAGAGATGACGGGGGGAGCTGTATTCCCTCTTCTATTCAGTTTCACGATGCCGTTATTGCTAGGGAACTTACTTCAGCAGACTTATTCTCTGATCGATGCCGCTATCGTTGGTAAATTTCTAGGTATTAATTCGCTGGCTGCCGTAGGAGCCAGTACCTCGGTGATTTTCTTGATTCTGGGATTCTGTAACGGATGTTGCGCCGGTTTTGGCATCCCGGTAGCTCAGAAGTTCGGGGCGAGGGATTATGCGACGATGCGCCGTTACGTGGCGGTGGGGTTGCAATTGGCTACGGTGATGTCCGTGGTGATCGCCGCTGTCTCCGGTTTCTATTGCCGGGATATCTTGCGGGGGATGCAGACACCCGGGAATATCTTCGATGGGGCCTATGATTATTTGTTTGTTACTTTTATCGGTATTCCTTGTACATTCTTCTATAATTTGTTGGCAAGTATCATGCGGGCTTTGGGAGATAGCAAGACTCCATTCTGGTTCTTGCTGTTCTCTACGGTCTTGAATGTTTTCTTGGATTTATTTTGCATCTTGGTACTAGGATGGGGCGTGATGGGAGCGGCTATCGCTACGGTTTTCTCGCAAGGGCTTTCCGCCATTCTATGTTATTTATATATGCTTCGGAAATTCCCGATCTTACGGGCTACTTCCTCCGAGGACCGAAGGTTCCATGCCGGGCTGGCCCGTACCTTGTTGGCGATGGGGGTCCCGATGGGATTACAATTCTCTATTACCGCCATCGGCAGTATCATGTTGCAGAGCGCCAATAATGCGTTAGGTACGGCCTGTGTCGCCGCCTTTACTTCCGCCGCCCGTATCAAGATGTTCTTCATTTGTGCTTTTGAGAGTTTAGGTATCGCCATGGCTACGTATTGCGGACAGAATTATGGGGCGGGAAAGCCGGAGCGTATTTTGCGGGGAATTAAAGTAAGTGCGTTGATGATGCTTACGTATGCCGCCGCTACATGGATGATCTTGATGCTGGGATCTCGTTCGTTGGCTTTGTTGTTTGTAGCTCCATCCGAGGTCGAGATACTGGACTATACGGAGCAGTTTTTGCATATTTCTTGCTGGTTCTTCCCGGCTGTCGGGCTACTGTGCATCTTGCGTTACGCGATACAAGGGGTAGGTTTCAGCAACCTTGCGATGCTCTCGGGTGTTTCAGAGATGATCGCACGTATCTTGGTGAGCTTGTATGCGGTTCCCGCTTTTGGATTCTTAGGCGTTTGCTTCGGTGATCCGTTGGCTTGGGTCGCCGCTGACTTATTCTTGATACCGGCGTTTTTGTATGTTTATAAAAAGATAAAGAAAAGATTAGATGATGAGAAAGTATCGGTGTCCGCAGTGTGATATCCCTTCTATGTATGTAAAGAATGCGGACGGGGAACGTCTTTTAGTGTATGTTTACGAGAATGGGGAGGTCGTTCCCAAAGATCCTACTGCGGATCTGTCCGGATTTGACTTGACAGAGGTATTTTGCCTAGGATGCTCATGGCATGGAGCGCCTAGGAAATGCCGGTGATTTTAATGGGTGGCAAGTTCTTATAAGTCTTCTTTGGGTAACTCTCTGATCACTCTACATGGGTTACCGACGGCCACGCTATAGGTGGGAATGGATTTTGTCACTACACTGCCTGCCCCGATCACGCTGTTCCGCCCGATCGTGATGCCGGGTAAGACGATCGTTCCACCACCAATCCAAACATTGTCTTCAATGGTGATGGGGAGGGCTTTTGTCCTGAAAAATAAATCCCCCGATCGTTCGTCCCAATCATTCACGAAGCGTTCGTTCGCATTTATCGGGTGCATAGCCGTATATAATTGTACGTTGGGGGCGATGAGGACGTTATTTCCTATTTTGATAATATTATCGTCTAAAAACGTACAGTTCATATTGATAATGACCTTGTCACCAATAAAGATGTGCTTCCCGCATTCGCAATGGAAATTTATATCAATGCTGGAATACTTGCCAATGCTTCCTAGCATTTGGCGTAAGAGGGCATCTCTTGTAGCGCTGTCGGTTATATTGGTTGCGTTCAAACGAGCGAGTAGGTTTTTCGTCTGAACGATCATTTGCAGGACTTCTTGATCCAGATGGTTGCAATACTCGCCCGCCAAGAACTTTTGATAATTTGTTTCCATAATGATTACAGGGATTTGATACGGTTATTTACATATGTTGAAGTTGTATATAGAAGACGATGAAAAAGGCGATAGTCGCAATCAGGGCGATAGAAGAATATAGACGGAAAGGCTTATCTTGTTTATAGCCTCCATAGGCTAGTCCTATCAAGGCGCACAGTAGTATACCAGTAGGGATGCCGAAGAAGCCTAAAACAATGACGCTAATAAGCATTACCCATCCCATGGCTATTAATATTTTACTTCTGATAGTTCTCATCTTTAGTATCTGTTTAGTTATTGGATATAATAGACAGTTTTAGTGTTGAGAAAATGGAATCTTGGCACGTATCTCTATCCTTTCGGAAGTGATAGGATGCGTAAACGCTAAGTATTCAGCGTGCAGATAGAGCCGTTCCGCCTTTCGTCCGTAAAGCTCGTCGCCAAGGATGGGGCAATGAAGACCTAGGGGATGGGCGGCGTGTACCCGTAGCTGGTGGGTACGTCCGGTTTGGGGATAAAAGGCGATAAGGGTTTTTCCGGAAGTCCGTTCCAATACCCGGTAGCGCGTGAGGGCAGGTTTCCCAAATTCTTCGCTTACGATTTGCCGGGGTCTGTCCAAAGGATCGGGACATAGCGGGAGACGGATCTCACCCTCATCTTGGGGAACTTCACCCTCTAATAAGGCGATATACCTTTTCTGGATGGTTCGGTTCTTGAATTGGGCTTGTAGGTTCTGATGCGCTTCTTTGGTCTTGGCGGCGAGTAGCAAGCCGGATGTCGCCATATCCAAGCGATGTACGATAATTGGACCGGTGGCTTCCGGGTAAAGGATCGATAGCCTTTGATAGACAGAGTCCACATCTCCCTTGCCGGGGACGGAGAGCATACCTTCCGGTTTATTGATGACCAACAAATAGTCATCCTCATAAAGGATATCCAGCTTCGTCTCCCGGTGAGAGTCCGCCAATAACGGATTTTCATCTACCCGCAATCCCTGTAGCATATGATGGAGGATCGGCTCGCATTTTCCTTTGCAAGCCGGATAATAATATCCATGGTGCCGAATCTCCGTCTTGGGAGAATCGCCCCACCAGAACTCTGCCATGGCGATCGGTTCCAACTGATGCTGGTAGGCGTATTGTAAGAGTTTAGGGGCGGCGCACTCACCCGCTCCGGCAGGCGGCGTACCTTGTGAGGTAGGAGCGAACAGTTCGCATAAGTCCTTCACCTCGCCCCGGGCGTTCAGGATTCGGAATTGTTCGAACAACTTGCGTTGCAAGGCCGCCGACCGTCGCTTGCGTTCTTGCTTCAGTTGCTCGATCTCCTGCTCAAGCCGATCCACCTTAGCTTGATCCTCCTCCAGTATAGACCGCAATGATTTCTTGGTTAGCTTGTGAGCGGCTTTCATGTGTTGGCTCTCTTTAATAAGAAGTGCGGTCTCTTCTTCCGTGAGAGGGAATTGCCGAAGTCGGTCGCGCTCCTCTTTCCTCTTTTTCATCAAGTCTTTTGCGGCCTGTAATACGAAATCGCAGTATTCGATCGTGCTTTGTAACCTCGACCGTGCGTCTTCGAGAGCTGGAGAGGCTTGCTGGGTTCGGATACGGGCATTGATCTCATTGATCTGCTCCTCCTCTTGCCGGAAGAAACCATCCGGTTGTAATAGGTCATAGATCGGGGGGACGAAGAAAGGATGTACATTCTTCCCCGCTAGGTTACCGGAGAACGCAGCCAGATAGCCGACCTCTCCGGCGGGAGTACGAACCACCAATACGCCGAACATTTTTCCGGTTTGTAACTCTTCCCGCCATTCGGTTCGTTCTTTCAGGTATGCCTGCGTCTCCTCAGCCGCTATTACGCATAGAGGATGCGGTGTATAGTGAAAAGGATACGTGAATCGTTCCGGTAAGGGGATCGATTGTATCGGTTGGGCAAACGTGTGAAACTTAGATTCCATCATTCATTTTTTAATAGACAATAAGCGTAAACGGCCGGTGCCGTAGGATCTCCCTCTTGATACAATCCCGGACGGGAGATACGATCCCATTGGATCAACGACCGGGTCTCTTTCGCGGAGAGAGCTTCGCCGACGATCTCGTTCCATGCTTGTCCGTCCTTACTCCAGTAGAACGTGCTATGCGTACCGTCGGTCACTTTCATCTGTAGATATAAAGGCGAGGCGGGAAGAGGAAGATCGGCCAATTGATGTTCTTTCCCCTCTAAGATATATTTCAATATCAAACGGTCTCCTGCGCATCCGCAGGTGATTAGGTTATTTGCGTCTCCGTATATCGTGATTCCTTTCCAACTGTCATTCCGGTTTACGATCGCTGTTTCCAACGTGTAATTCGGGGAGGTTGGGCGTAAACAAAGTGCCGCTCCGGTCTTTACGCCGGGTTTCGGTGTTCCGGATAGAGATAGTTTACCGTTCTTGATCTCGGTCTTGACATCCGTGTAAGGATAGTTCCAACTCCATTCGGGACGCAAGGTCGCACCGGTGAAATCATCCGAGAAATCGAATACCGGCACTTGTGCGGACTCGGCAAATGGCATGGGTTGCGTGCGGCTCGCGTATTCCCCGGTTACGAAGTGAGGCCAATGATCCTCACCCATTCTCACCTCTTGCAGGTAAGGTTGGCGACCTTGGTAGAAGCCGCTTCCCGGCTGGTAAGCGTGGCATAGGTAATACATGCGTCCGTCCGGTGTAGTCGTAATCGTTCCGTGACCGATGGAGAGAACCTCCTTGCTTCCGTGCAAGATCGGGTTTCCTAGGTATTTCTCGTAAGGACCTTCCAGCTTCTTCGAGCGAGCCACGGATACGGCGTAATCGCTCTGCGGGCCGCAACAGCCTCTCACGGAGTAGATGATATAGTAATATCCGTCTTTCTTGAACCAATGCTGACCTTCCATACCTTGACGCTCATCGTCACGCAGCAGGCTGAAAGGCTTTCCGTCTAGGCGAAGCCCATCGTCCGTCAACTTACAGGCCAATAACTCTATGGGTTGGTTATCCAATCCATAAGCCTTCCAACTGATGTAAAGTTTGCCTTTATCCTCCAAGATAAATGCGTCTATCGCTTCCTTCCCGAACTCTACCACCGGGCCGTGATCCTTGAACTTGCCCGTAGGTGAATCCGCCACGGCAACACCGATGCACGAGATGTTATCCGATTGCTTCCGGGCCGTATAATAGACATATACCTTCCCTTTATGCTGATACCATTCCGGAGCCCAGAAAGAGGACTTAGTCCATTCCGGCTTCTCGTCGAATACATGTCCGGTTTGCTGCCAGTTCACCAGATCGGTAGAAGTGAAAACCGGATAATAGGGGGCCCATTCCGAGGAGGTGCCGGTGATATAGTAAGTCTGATCGATCCGAATAATGGAAGGATCAGCTACGTCACCGTGGATCACGGGATTGGTAAAATAGGATTCTTGTTGCGCTAGTCCTGTGGCCAAGGAGGCGGCACAGAAGAATAGTGTGAAAATCTTTCTCATGTTTTATCGTATTTTTTTTAAGATGTTCTTACGTACGGTTCGCAAAGAGATTTGTAGTAAATCGGGTTCCGCCAGATCGAGTAGTGTCTTATACTCCTGTAATAGCTCTGGAATGGGACGGCATAACTCATATCCCAGTTTCATGCAAAGCGTTTGCACACCGGGTAATTCCTTCGCTGAAAGCATCCGGTCTAGGCAGAAGTTCAGGAAATCCACCCGTGGGGGATTCGCTTGAGGCTGTCGTAAAAGCAAATTCAATAGAAGACGTCGTTTACCGGGATGCTTGCAGACCAGAATCTCGTTTATCAATTCATCTTGTTTATCGTATAGCCATTTATTCTCATCTGCGGAAAAATGGCTACAGGCCCATAACGCTTGATAACCGATGGTCTCGTCCGGATCGAAGATCAAACCGTATAGTTCCGATTTCCGTTTCTGGCTTCCTTGCACATATCGCAATATCTCATGGATATCCTCTATGTGGATGCGGTCAGATAATCTCTCTCTTAAATCCATTTACAACATTGAATCTTATATCTTTCGATCTTTTATGCCGTAAAGTTATAGTCTTTTTAGCAAACTTTCTCTAATTCTCTTACTTTTGTTCCCATTCGTTTCATCGGCGTATACTTCATCCCATGCGTCACTTGTTCCTCACAGACAGGCTCGAATCCGAGCTTTCTGTAGATGGGGATTGCGTAAGAAGAGGAGTTAACCGTCATTTCTGATACGGGCTGATTTAAGATCGCGGTCTTGAACAATTGTTTACCGATTCCTCTTCCATGATAAGACGGTTTGATAAAGAATAAGGAGATATGTTTTCCCTCGTTTTTTGTCGCGATTACGCCAATTAAAGACTCTCCATCGAAGGCTCCGTAGAAGGTTAATTCATTTACTAGTTGCTTATTATAAATGAAATTCTTGAAAGTTTCCAGCCCCTCTTCATCGAAATCCTTTCTTCCGCATTCGATGAAAACGTCCAGAGATAAGTCTAATGCCTTATCGTATTCATTTGCCGGTAATTGTCGAATTTCCATAGATATGTTATTCTTTTTGATTCTCTTCTAGTTTCTTATCTGCTACCAATTCAAAATGATGCGCATCAATGAATTGTCCGTTTTTGTAACAAGCCTTTCTGAAAATGCCGGTCTTCCTGAATCCAGCTTTTTCTAATACTCGCATGGAGGCCGGATTATATTCGTAGACCGTGGCGAATATACGAATAACCTCCGTATGCGCGAAATAATACTGGATGGCCTCGGTTAACGCATCCGAAACAATTCCTTGATTCCAGTATTTCTCACTAATCCAATAACCCACTTCCGCATTGAAACGCTCTACGTCCGTACCTCTCACAAAACCAATGTTACCAATAGCCTCGCCACCAACCGTAATACAAAAATCCGATATATCTGTTTTCTCCTGCGCTTGTTTGATGAAGAAGCGGGCATTCCCTTTTGTATAAGGATAAGGTAATCCATCCCGGCAGTTATCCCAGATTTTCTTATTGTTCAAATGGAAGGCTAGGGATTCGGTGTCTTGATCTTCCCAGCTCTTGAGCGTATATAAATCCTTTATTACTACAATCATAAGATGTTGTTTTTACGGGATAAGGACGGATTCTCAAGATAATAGCACAGGTGGTCATATATTTGCCCATTATACATTAACTCCGCTTGGTGAAGCAGCCCTTCGTATATAAATCCATTTTTCTGTAATACACGTTGTGAACGTTGATTATGAGGATAGCAATTGGCCGTGATCAAATGTAAACCCATTTGGGTGAATCCGTAATTCAATACGCTCTTCACTGCCTCGCTCATGAAGCCTTGTCCCCAGTATTTCTCATCCAGCCAATATCCCAGCATGCGGGCATGCGGATTCTCCCGCTTTGGATCGGGAATGATGCCAATGGAGCCAATGACTTGTTTTGTCTCTTTTGATACGATAGCCCAAACCCCTTCTTTCCCGATAAAAATGGCATTTAGAACATCGATTGTCTCCTCGATCGTTTCATGAGGTTTCCATCCGGCGTTATTGCCTAGGTTTGGATTCTTACAGCTCTCAAAAACATCAGGAGCATCGCTTTCGCTGAAAGGACGGAGCACAAGACGGTTGGTTTCTATGTTCGATGTTTGTGTCATATACGGATGTTTATTTAGTCGAGATAGATCATTTTCTTGGTCATCCCACCGTCAATCGTAATATTCTCGCCATTAATGAAATCGTTTTCCTCTTGACAGAGAAATAAGCACATACGGGCGATATCCTCCGGCTTTCCCACCCTTCCGGACGGATGTTGAGCATGATCCTCCGGACGAAGCTGGTCGTAATTGTTATTCTGTATCCAACCGGGAGCGATAGAGTTTACCGTGATATGCCATTCCGAGAGCGATAAGGCCAACGCATGTGTCAAAGAATAGATACCTCCTTTAGAGGCGGCATATCCCTCGCTACCGGGTTCACTCATCAAGTAACGGGTAGAGCAGATGTTGATAATCCTGCCGTATGGATTGGGGGTATCGAGAGATTGCCGATGGAGCGCTAATTGGCGGGAGGTGATAAACGCCGGGCGTAAGTTTATGGATAGTATCTTGTCGAAATCCTCTACGCTTGTTTCCGTGATGAGAGAGAACCGACTGACACCTGCGTTGTTGATAATGATATCAATATCTCCCCACTCCTCGATGATCTTTCGCAGGCAATCTTCCAGTGCGGTTTTATCACTAACGTCCACGAGATGGAATTGCGTCCCGGTTTGTAGGGCAGTCTCTTTTCCTAAGGTCTCGTTCTTGTCGCAGAAGGCCACACGATGTCCGGCTCCTCTGAAAGCCCTTACGATCGCTTTCCCGATCCCCTCAGCTCCACCGGTGATGAAGACTCTTCTTGTTTTATGAAGTGTCTTCGTTGTATGCCCCGTTCTAGTGCAGGAAGTCTTCCGGGCTTGGTATTCTGCGTACTTATTTTCCAGATAATTGTCTGCCATGATTCAGTCACTATTAAATGAGGACAAATATAGTTGTTTTCTGTCGAACCGATTTCTTTTAGTCGATATTCTGTTTGGGATACTAAAATAGGACCGGAAATTGCCATCTAAATTGCTAGTGGATTTGTTTTAATAGAAAAGTATTGATTATGAGAATAGCGATCAGCGGGGCAAGCGGATATATCGGTCAGCATCTTTCATCTTTTTTGGAGGGAAAAGGATATGATGTTATCCCTTTAGGGCGGGATTTGTTTAAGGAAGATTGTTTTGATGAATTATGCCGATGCGTGGAATCCTGTGAAGTCGTCATTAATTTGGCGGGCGCTTCCATTAATAAACGTTGGACGGAGGCTTACAAACAGGAGTTGTATGATAGCCGTATTTACGTGACCAGACAGTTGGTGCATGCCATAAACACGAGAAGGGTGAAACCTGAGTTGTTTATTTCGGCCTCCGCCGTAGGTTATTATCCGGCTTTCGGGGAATATGACGAGTATCATGATTATCGGGGAATGGATTTCTTGGCCCGGTTGTGTGGGGCGTGGGAGGAGGAAGCGTCCGCATGCTCATCGGACGTGAGGCTTGTCATTACCCGTTTGGGTGTCGTATTGTCTGAGGATGGAGGGGCCTTGAAAGAGATGCTTCGTTTGCAACGCCTCTCACGGGTAAGTGTCGTGGTCGGTAGCGGGCAACAGCGTTTTCCATGGATCAGCCTGTTTGATCTATGCCGCTCTTTTGGGTATATCATACGGAATAGGCAGATGAGGGGTGTGGTAAATTTGGTTTCTCCAGACCTTATCACCCAAAAGCAGTTGGCTCATACGTTAGCGAGAGCGGATAAGATCCGTTGGATCATCCCTTTGCCGGAGTTCTTTTTTCGGCTGAAGTTTGGCGAGGGAGCGTCGTTCGTGACAAAAGGGCAAACCGTTCATCCCACCAAATTACTGGAATCTGGGTTTACATACGTTTATCCAACAATAGAGAAACTTATGAATATAACAGATCATCATACCGTACCGGAACTGGATGTTAAACGGTATATGGGGCGATGGTATGAAATCGCCCGTTATGAGAATCATTTTGAGAGAGGCATGACGGATGTGACGGCCACGTATACGTTGCTTCCGGACGGAAAGATCCGTGTGGAGAACGAAGGATATAAAGGCGGCGTTCACAAGAAAGCCACCGGTCGTGCGAAACAACCGGACCCTAAAAATAATCCCGGAAAATTGAAAGTGGCTTTCTTCTTATGGTTCTATGCGGATTATTATATCTTAGAACTTGATGCGGATTATCAATATGCGGTGATAGGAAGCAGCACGGATAAATACCTCTGGATCTTGAGCCGTGAGAGGAACTTACCGGAGGCGGTTCGGGAAGATTTACTGGGGAAGATAACGGAACGTGGGTATGATATCTCTAAATTGATTTCATGAGCTGATGTATAAAGGGGTAAAGCCGTAGTGATTACGCCTTTGCCCCTTTTATTACTCATATTGGAAAACAATATTAACAGAGGCGATCTGAGAGAGTTCCTTTTGCTCACATGATAGGCTTTACGATTTCAATTTTAAGGCCAAGCGCATCAATAATACGGAAAAATAAACCAACTCCCGGTTCTATGATTCCTTTTTCAATTCTTGATATATAGGTCTTATTAGTTCCTACTTTTTCGGCCAACTCGGATTGTGTCATTTTCTCTTGCTTCCGTGCGTCACTAATAATTTGCCCCACACAATAAGAGTATGCTTCTTTGCGAAACTCCTCTCTTTCTGGTGAGCCAACCTTGCCGTATAATTTATCTAATACGGCGTCCATACTCCCGATCTTAGGATTTGCTTGCATAATATTCATTTTTTTTCCATAGTGCAAATATAAATTAAGTTTATATATATAACAACTTTAGATAGACTTTTCTTTTATGTTTTCAGTAGCTTTCCATCGGAAAAGGCATTTCCTACCTTTTCGCCCACTCTCAAATAGTCGTTGTTGAATGGATCAAAGATGATGGGAGCGGCTTTAGCTACATTCACCTTGCCGTTCTCATCAAGTACACGCTCGTCAACACTGACATTTACGATCTCGCCACGGAGTATGCAAGTATCCGGATCGTAATCTTTCAATTTACATTCGATAGCCACGGCCAATTCGTCGATCAACGGAGCATCTACGAAGTCCGATTTTGTAGCGTGAAATCCTGCTTTGGCAAACTTGTCGGTAACTTTATTGCCCGACACGATACCTACATAATCACAAGCTACGACATGATCGGCATCTGCCATGCTTACCGTGAAGGCTCTACGCTTCAGGATATTCTTAACTGTCTTGTGACCGGCGCTAAGACACATGCTGATCTCATTCATCTCACTGATACCGCCCCAAGCGGCGTTCATCGCATCGGGAGTTCCATCTTCTCCATACGTGGCGATAATAAATACGGGTTGCGGATAGCTCAAAGGCTTCGCACCAAAATTCTTTCTCATAATCATTTATTTTTTAGTCCAATTCTTGATATCTTCTTCTGTCGCTCCGTTCATCAACTTCCCTTTTTGCCAGTTCACATCCGGATAGGCTTTCCGCAATTCACTCTCTGCGTTCGAGATATTGCTGCTGCCTGATGTGGCGAATGGGATAACGGTTTTGCCCGAGAGATCGTATTTCTCCAAAAAGGTGTTGATGAGTCTTGGAGCTTGATTCCACCAGATGGGAAATCCTAGGTAAACGGTGTCATACTCCGCTAGGTTCTTCAAATCATCGATAAAGGCCGGTCGTGATGTCGGATCGTCCATCTCTACGCTGCTGCGTGAGGATTTATCCCGCCAGTTCAGATCGGCGGAGGTATAGCTTTTCTCAGGTTGGATCTTGTGAAGATCACCGCTGACAATAGACGCGACTTGTTGGGCCGCTTTTTCAGTATTTCCCGTTGCCGAGAAGTAAGCCACTAAAACTTTTGTCCCTTCGGCAGCCTTTTGCGCATAAGAGGCGATACATACCATTGAGACCATGACCATGAATAATACGATTCGTTTCATACTTCTTGAATTTTTGTTGTTTTTATATTCATTACGAGAATGCTATGTATTTATGGCGATAAAGATAGGAGAGAAAAATGAAACAGTTTGTACCCAAATTACTGATATATCTGATATTTTTGGCGATACGATCCTTATCTTTGTAAGGCGATTAACAAAAAGAAGGAAGTATCATGCTTGCGTACACTTATATTGAACAAGGGAAATTTGAATTGCGGGAGAAACCGATACCGGAAATAAAGGATTCACGGGACGCTATCGTACGAGTGACTTTGGGTAGCATTTGTTCTAGCGATCTTCATATTAAACACGGTAGCGTACCACGTGCGGTATCCGGAATAACCGTTGGGCATGAGATGGTTGGTGTGGTGGAAAAGGTGGGTGCCGATGTTACTGCAGTCAAGCCGGGTGACAGGGTGACCGTGAATGTCGAGACCTTTTGCGGAGAGTGTTTCTTCTGCCGGCGTGGATATGTCAATAATTGTACCGATCCCAATGGCGGTTGGGCGTTGGGCTGTCGTATCGATGGGGGGCAGGCGGAGTATGTCCGGGTTCCTTATGCGGATCGAGGCTTGAATCGTATCCCAGATACGGTCAGTGATGAGCAGGCTTTGCTGGTCGGTGATGTGTTAGCGACAGGTTTTTGGGCTGCCCGCATCTCGGAGGTTTCAGAGGAGGATACGGTTCTCATTATTGGCGCTGGTCCTACGGGGATCTGTACTTTGTTGTGCGTGTTGTTGAAGAAGCCACGACGTATTATTGTTTGCGAGAAGTCTCCGGAAAGGGCCCGGTTCGTTCGTCAGCGTTATCCAGAAGTCTTGGTGACAGATCCCAAAAACTGTAAGGAATTTGTTCTTCGTAACAGCGATCATGGCGGTGCGGATGTCGTATTGGAGGTCGCGGGGAGTGAGGATACCTTCCGCTTGGCATGGGATTGTGCCCGTCCGAACGCCATTGTCACCATCGTAGCCCTCTATGATAAACCTCAGCTTCTTCCTTTGCCAGACATGTATGGCAAGAACTTGACGTTCAAGACTGGTGGGGTGGATGGCTGCGATTGCGCCGAGATTCTTAACCTAATAGAAGAAGGTAAGATAGACACGACGCCTCTTATTACCCATAAGTTTCCATTGAACGAGATTGAGGAGGCTTACCGTATCTTCGAAAACAGGTTGGATGGGGTTATAAAGGTGGCGATTGAGGGGAATCTCATCAAACCTGTCTTTGTTTTGCCGCATACACTTTGATTCTCTCCTCGCAACATTGTCGTGTGATATCCCGGAGCAGTTCTACTTTGGGGATAAGCGCCTCGATATCTTCTTTAGTGACGCGGAAGTGTAAATTATAACGAGCCTGAACGTATGCGTCCTGCAGCAAATCGAAAAGTCGTTTTTCTTCTTCCGTATCCCGGGGAAAGGCTTCGGATGACTCTAGGGAATGCGTTTTGGCTCTGCCGGATAACGTTATTAGGCTATGCTCTTTGGGACTATACAATGTAAAAGTCAAGATTATGCTGTTGTAATAATTCTCACAAGCTTGATGCAAATGAAAAGAACATATTTTATATCTCTCGTCGTTTTTGTCATACATTGCATTTCGTAAAAAATCATTCGCACGTTCAAACCTGTCGTTGTAATACTCCTCCGCCAACTCTTTTATCTCCCGATAGTTCAGTTTACGACGGCGGGCCAACTTATAACGGCCGCTGTTGTAAAGCATGATACCTTCTCGCTTGATATCGGTATAGAAATATCGGTTTTTATCGATGGCTTTATTCAAGTCGTCGATGCTTTCGTCTATAAATTGTACGGTGGTGGATGCGTATCTGTTCTTCCCTTTGTAGTAATTATCGGTGGCCTTGCTCAAGATGTGATTGATAATATATCTTTGGAAACGGGTATTGGTAACTACCAAAATATCATAATCGCTCATAAAACAGGTGCGGATACCGTATTCGATGCGTTGGTCGTAGTCAACGTATGTATTCCGGGCATAACTTCCGTAGAGAATGATCATCTCGCAATCGGGAAGTACTTCCAGTACGCACTCTACAATTCTTCTGAGGTCATCCCGTTTTTGTTCGGGAAGGTAATTGATGGATGTTTTCATTCTTTGTTTATCTATGCAAATTGTTTGTAATCACTTTTTACTTTCAATGAACATTGTTCTGTCCCGATAGCCTTTACGATAGCTAAAAGCGGTGCGCTGAACTGTTCGGTTAGCTTGTTCGGTACTTGTTCGGTCGACTTGTTCGGTTGGCTGTTGTGGGGTCATGATTTTCTCCCATCATTAAGTTTCTGAAAAATGCGATCAAGAAACTCATATCCGGTTCAACGTCTTTTCGCACATTTCTATAATTCGCACGAACCAGCGCATTGCGAAAGTACCAAGAGTTGTCGGCAAACAGATCATTGTTCACGTCAAAACCGATGCTACGCAAATGCTTTATAGCTGTATCTTTTAAATAATCGGATGTTTGCAAGCCATCTACAGCTTGTAAACCAATGGCTGTTTTCCAAGCTGAAGCCTTTTCTTTTTTGTCGGGCTCACTACCACGGATGTATGATTCGAAATCTATGTCCATATGTATCCAATCATGATTATAAACAGGCAATAAAGATATAAAATATCCTGCTATGTGATAGTGAAAAGATGAAGAAGTTGTATTGGCTCGGTCTTTTACGTATTATGAGTTTCCTGTAACATTGAATTTATAAAAATATCTACAATATCTACCACTCTATTATATACTTTTTGTAAATGAGAGTATTATCTGTTGGTTGTAGATCTCCAAACATCTACAATTATTATTCAATATCTACCATTTATTATTGATTTTCATGCAATTTTCTTTTCGCATGAAGGAAAAAAGTGTTATATTTGAGGAATACTGAAAATCTAAAAGATATGATAGAAAAACTCGATTACGCTATGGTGCCGACAGGCTTTGTACATTGTTTTAATGGAAATTGTAAGAACGCCAACCGCTGCTTGCGGCATCAAATCATCCGTTTTATCCCCGATACGCTTTGGGCGGTGAGTGTCGTGAATCCCGCACGTACCAGTCCTACCGGAAAGTGTGCGGCTTTCATGGCGGATACTCCCGTGCAATACGCTGTCGGCATGGATCACCTATTAGACCAGATACCTTATCTGGAGGCGAAACGCATCAAGCAACGTCTGTTGATGACATACGGTAAGAATAAGTTTTATCAGTTTAAGCGCAAGGAAAGAACCTTCTCGCCTGAAGACCAACAGTATATCCGTCAGGTCTTTCGGATGTACGGAGTAAAGGATGAGCCAGTCTTTGATGCTTGGCTGAGTGGCTACCGATGGACGAAAGGATAAGAGCTGATAAGAGTTTCCCTTAGGAGAACAAAGAGTTTCTCTTAGGGAAAACAAAAGTTTCTCCTAGAGGAAACAAAAGTTTCTTTAGTAAGAAACTAAAGTTTTATTAGGGGAAAACTTTTGTTTTTCTATAGGAAAAACTGTAAGCATAAGACATTCAACTTCTTAAATGATATATTAGACATGAAAATAACCAAGCAAACAGCCTATCGACATACCGTCGCGCAGCGGGCGATGCGTATGGAGGAGATCGTGGCATGGGTAAAGGATGAGCGGACGAGGGATAAGCTTGCGCTCTTTCGAGAGAAATTAAGGCGGGCTTATCCCGACAAACGGTATCCGTTTACCCGGAAATTACCTCAGTTGCTCTTTGCCGGAACTTTTCGAAAAGGCGAGTTGAAGGAGTATAATGGCTGGATTTTGCTGGAGATCAATCGATTGAAGAGCATAGAAGAGGCTTTGTCCTTGAAACAAAAAATAGTGGAATATCCGCAGACACTGTTCGCTATGATCGGCTCTAGCGGACGGAGCGTGAAGTTCGTGGTGGCTTATACCTATCCCGACGGGTCGCTTCCCCGTTCGCGTACGGATGCCGAGGTTTTTCATGCGCACGCTTACCGACATGCGCTCAAGACGTATGAGCCTCGCCTTTCTTATCCCATCGAGCTGAAACGTCCGGTGCTGGAGATGGGTTGTCGCCTCAGTTATGATGCCGATGTGTATTACAATCCGGACGCTCTTTCCATTCATCTGGAGCAGCCTGTGGCTATGCCCGACGAAAGCGCCTACCAGGAACGGTTCGAAAAACGGGTGCCGGTACCGGTAGAGAGTGCCGGGCAGACGCTTTATGACCAATACCGTTACGTTGCCATCCAATATGAATTCGCTTTGCAGCGGGCTTTGGAGGAACATGGAAGTTTGAGCATAAAGGTGGATTTCAAACCTTTGTTGGTCACTCTTGGAAGACTTTGTTTCGCGGCTGGGGTAGAAGAGGAGGATTGTGTGAAGTGGACGATGCTCTATCTGGGGAATCTGATCTCGGAAGTGGAGATCCGGGAGACCTTGAGGCAGTCGTATCGGTTAGCCTCCGATTCGGACTTTGGTTGTACGTCCCTTTACAAGCCGGAGCAACTACAGAGCTTGAAAATGGAGGAGTTTATGAACCGTCGTTACGATTTCTGGTACAATCTGATGTCCGGCGGACCGGAATATCGGGAGAAAAACACGTTCTGTTTTGACTATCGCCCCGTGACGGATCGTGTACTGAACAGTATCGCCTTGAATGCCCAGAAAGAAGGATTGCAGCTATGGGACAGGGATGTACGGCGTTTTGTCTTTTCAGATCGCATCCCGGACTATGCGCCTATCGAGGACTATTTGACCCGCTTGCCCGTGTGGGATGGCAAGGATCGCATCCGTCCGCTGGCCGCACGCATCCCTTGCGACAACGTACGGTGGGAACAGTTGTTTTACACTTGGTTCCTGTCGATGGTAGCGCACTGGCAGGGACGTGACAAACAGCATGGCAACAGCCTTTCCCCGCTCTTGGTGGGCGGGCAGGGGTGCGGAAAGTCCACGTTCTGCTTCAACCTGTTGCCACCGGACTTGAATAAGTATTACACGGACAGCATCGATTTCAGCAAGAAGCGGGATGCCGAGCTGTATCTTACCCGTTTCGGATTGATCAATATTGATGAGTTCGACCAAGTGAGTGCGAGGCATCAAGGCTTCTTGAAGCATCTGTTGCAGAAGCCGGTCGTAAATGTGCGCAAGCCTCATGCTACGCAGGTGGAATCGGTGAAACGTTACGCTTCCTTTATCGCTACGAGCAACCATACGGATTTGCTGGGCGATCCTTCCGGCAGCCGCCGTTTCATTTGTATCGAGGTGAAAGGGATGATAGACAATGCCCAGCCTATCGATTATCTCCAGCTCTATGCGCAAGCGGTTGCCGCCTTGAATAATAACGAGCGTTATTGGCTGACGCATGAGGAAGAGGTTTCGCAGATGCAAGCGAACGAGGCGTTTCAACAACGTCCTTTGTTCGAGGATCTGTTTTTTCAATATTATCGTCCCGCTTCGCATAAGGAGGAAGGTTTGAAGATCTCTGCCGGAGAGATCTACCTATCGCTGCAAAAAAAGAGCGGCGTAAAACTTCCGATGAGCAATGTCTCCGTCTTTGGTCGTTTCTTGAAAAAGATAGGGCTTAAGACGCAGTTAGCGAGTAGGGGACGGTTGTATTTAGTGGTCGAAAAGTAGTAAATGATGGTAGATGTAAGTTGTTGGTGGTAGATGTTTTTATTATCTACCACCATTAGATAAGTGATTTATCCCACTTCTGGATCTTCCCAAACACCTGTTTTGTTCATTCGATAGCTTCTCTCTATCTTTGGGGAAGAGTCTGCCTCCAGCGCATAGAGTATTTCACGACAGAACTCCAGAGTGGCAAATCCGTTGGCGGTAATAATGTTTCCGGCTCTGACAGCCGGTTCATTTATATAAAGGCTTTCACCTGTATAATTTGGCCCAGCGAATTGTTTGAGGTAATCCAATCCGTTACTGGTATGATTTACATGGTTCAAGAAACCGTGCCTGCCAAGAAAGACGGAGGCGTTACAAATTCCGGCTACCAGCCTCTTCTTCTCGATGGCCTCTTTTACCAGAGGAACAATGGCTTCGGCTTCCGGGGTGAACCAGCTCATGCCACCTATTAATACGATCCCTGCATAATCGGCCGGAATGTCATTGATTCCATAGCCGGGCAGCACCTTGAATCCTCCGATCGATACAACCGGCTCTTTCCTGACAGATACGGTTTTAACTATATATTTGCTTTCACTTCCGGGTTCAACACCTGCATTGAGGTTTGGAGCGATATAAGCCCCTTCCCAGTCGGCAAAGTCTTTTAACAAGACGAATAGAATTTCTTTTTTCATTATTTATTGTATTTATCAAAGTTATACTTCTTTCTAATCTCGTTTTGCTCGTCAGGCGAAAGAGATTTGAAATATCCTTTCCAACCTGGGCAGAAGTTTATGTGCCAACGCCAAAAGCGTCCCATTAATGACTGAGGGCTTTTATCGTATTTTTTCCTTAGAGGGCAGTTGTTGCAGTTACTTTTTTGCATGGATGTTACAGAATGCTTGTTGTTTACAAAGGTAGTGCTTTTATTGGAATTGCTTTATTTCAATCTTTGTTTATTATGATAATATACCCCATCTGATATAATTGCCAATATTTATCGTAATTTTGCATTATTCGTGAAGATGGTAGTTGTTATGAGCATCCTCATTGGTTTGAATTGGCAAAGGATAAATGGGCGCAGGTTTATAAAACTACGGGAACTCCATGTAGTTGTTGGATGTGTAGAGGGGAGGAGTACGACCGCAAAGGATATAAGCAAGAGATTTTGCGTATTACCAAAGAATCAGAATATTAGATGTTTAATGAAAAGAAAGAAAAGATGTTGAAAGGTAAAACAGTTCTTGATGGTTTGTAAGTGTTTAATAGAGCCGTACACTGTTATAGGCTCAAAAATCTTACAAACAATGAGTAGAAGTAGAAAGAAAACTCCTGCCAGTACCATTGCGTGCTGTAAATCACAAAAGAAAGACAAACAAATGTGCAATCGTCTTTTCCGTAGTAAGTCCAAGCAATATATTCGTGTAGGTAAGGAACCCCCTTGCAGGCTTCGTGAAGTGATGAATGTTTGGAACTTTGCCGGTGACGGTAAAGTTTACTGGGGATATGATTGGCAAGGAGTTGAGAAATTGATGAGAAAGTAATTAAACATCTTCCCCTTTGCGCTTTCGTACAGAGGGGAAGATTTGCTTAGAAAAGATAATATCTGGTTTACGGAAAAGAATACAGATGGATCAAGTGTACTTTATCCTCTGACAGATTTCAAAGGATTGAATAGAATCAGTTCTCTCCAAAAAGCATACAAGTTCGGTAAATTTGGTGCAGTTCCTAACCTATAATCAGTAACCTTATGAGAAAAGTTCGAAAGAATACAGCAACTAGACAGGTCATTCAAAAAGTTAGCGAATAGTTAATTGGTTCTCAAGAAAATTCAGTATTTTTGCACTCACAATTGAATAAAAACAATTAGCAAATTACAATGCTGCAGAATAGAGTGAACATATTAGTAAACACATTATGTCGAAGCACAGTATGCTTTGAGCGTATGCCGTATGTTCATACTTTAGGCATTGAGTCATTCGGTAAATTCAAAAACACTTTCCAGCGAACGTTTTATAGACAGGTAGGAGTACATTAGATGCAGGTATTCCTATTAAAAAGATAAATTGAAGCCGTTGAAAAGTCCTTACTAAATTTTTCAACGGCTTTGTTTTTGCCCATTGGTGACGTTCGCATTATGTGCTCTACTCCGTCATTTCCGTCCATGGGCATTGAAAACTTCAGTTTTATTAACCAGCGCAGTGATGTGCATAAAAAAAGAAGATTATGGATTACAAATTCAACGGAAGCGGGGTGTTCTTTACATCCGATACCCACTTCAATCATACCAATATCATCAGGTTCTGTAGCAGACCATTCAAGGATGTAGAACACATGAATGAAACACTTATTGCCAACTGGAACCGTGTGGTCGGTCCGGATAATATCGTATTTCATCTTGGCGACTTCTGTCTTGGTGGCTCTGCTGAATGGACAAAGATACTCAAAAGGTTGAATGGGAAAATCTATCTCATAGCCGGTAATCATGACATGAAGAACTTGAGGCAGAATTATACAAAATATTTCGAACTGATCACGATGCAGATGTACATCGAGGTGGATAAACAGAAGATTTATCTGAATCATTGCCCGTTCCTTTGCTATAGCGGCTCATACGATGATACTTGGCAGCTTTTCGGCCATGTGCATACAAGCAGGAATAACACCGGAAAAGATAAGCCTCGCCTTCAAATGCTTTTCTCTACACAGTATGATGTGGGAGTTGACAATAACGACTTCACTCCGGTTTCATTCGCACGGGTAAAGGCAATCATAGAGAAACAGGTTGAACTATCAAAGAAATGAGAATACAATACATGAGTGATCTGTACCTATGCCCACTTTTCAGGTAGTTGCACCTTGCCACAAAGATTTGGTGCTGAACAGTGCCTTTGCGAGTGACTATGGGGACTTGATAAGCAACAACCGGATTGATGCCTGGATATACGGTCATTCACATACGAATATTGATGCAGAGATTGGTGGAACCAAAGTATTATCCAATCAGATGGGATATGTTTTCCAGAACGAGCATCTTATGAATGGGTTTGATTCGGGAAAGTATGAAAATAAAGAAGATTTTTTTCGGGATTGGCATTCATTCAACCCGATGGAAACACGCTGGTTTCATGTCGCTTCTTCCATATACATGGAGGGAAGGGCAATCCGGTTTACAGACCGGAAATATACCCGTTTCGTTGTTTCAAATTATTCTTCGTATGTTTCGGATAATAATGAATACTATAACGATGAATGGCGCAGGGAAACTATTACCCGTATTTTTGCCTATCTGCGCAGACTGGTGGATGCCGTTATTGCCGATGCTGATGGCTTCAATGAATATGTAGCCGGCAATCTTCCATATCAGCAACGGACAGGAAAGATAGCACGGAAGGATTTTAACAGGATAGAGCCGCGATTCAGGATTGAGTCGAAAGACAGGGAAACTTCCATAAAAGCTTTGGAAGATTCCGTGAACGGACGTTCTGTGCCTCCATTAGAGACTATGACAATACGACAATATTGCAAATATTTCCGTATAGCGCACGAAGTGTATGAGTCGTTCTACAGAAATTTGCCTGTCAGTAAATACAACCAGACTGAACAGACTTATGGCCCTAATGAATTGCATGGCGTAGCTTATTATAATCGGATGAAGTTTGCAAAAATTGATGAGCAGTACGATATTGATAGTCCGGATGATTTCATCTGGTTTGCCAAGGATCATTATGGAGAACTGGGGCTTTCCCGCCTGAATATCTTTGCATCAGATACAGAACGGTCAGGATGGGTGATTGTCGTTTCCAACAGTTATTCTGCGAATGCCGGTCTCGCCATTGAAGTTGCCACAGCTCTGTATAAGTCCGGTGTTCCATTAATAATCCACGATGCCGACAAGCTTCTGAAGATTCTTGAGGAAGAAGATTATGTCAGGTTGGTTCCTTATTCATACCATAACTATATGGGCTATCAGGAGGAAGGCTCCGTTTATGAGCTACCGGGAATACGAATGTAGTGAAGATGGCGGATCATCTCTGACTGCTGAGCAATACAAAGAGATTGTCTCGTTTGCTGAATGGCAGGAAGAGGAGAGGGTGAAGGTAGACTAATGTCATATTTCATGTGTTAACGCACATCTGGCAATCCGTTTGGTTAGTCAGTAACATGCAAATTATCGGCACTGATTCGAAATAGTGCCGATAATTTGCATAATTCTGATATTTCAAATATGACTTAATCAAATTCTAACTAACAGGCATTGTTCGATGCAATAGAATTCCCTACGATAGATGAAAGAATAAGAAATCTTTCTAATATGATGGATTGGATGAGATATCTTCCATCAGTTTCATTAGGTGGAGATCAAGAATAGTATTCAACAACGAAATAATAAGTTATAGAGTAATGGTGTAAGATTCTATTAGCATATCGAGGATAATTTCAATAAACTTGGTGTTCGTTGATAACAACTTCTAGAGTTGCTGAAATAATTAACGAGAATATTTTTCTAACATTCTAAACGGAATATCATTTGTAGTAACTTTATCTATAGATATTTTGTTTGTATTTAGCTGTATATCATTATTATAACATTTGTATGTATTCACAAATAAGAGATCCAAACAGCTTTATGAAATGATAATTGTCTATGATTTTGCCTAATTTGATAGGAATAAGTCTTCAAATTGCATTGAGGGACATAAATTTGTCTCCCGTGTGCGACTTGAGGGGCAAATGGGGGACAAAAAACTGAAAAAATAATTATAACAAGAGAAAATACGAGTGAAAAAAGAAAATGGAGTAATGCTTTGAAGTGACTGATTTAACTCATTTTACGACTTTATATTTTCTCTTTTTATGATTTTGTTTTCATTTGGTTATTTGCCGATGCAGTATGTGTACGTCATTGATTATCAATAGTATAGCGCTCTAAAAGGTACAACCAGCAGGTTGGCAAGTATTTGAGAATGTGTAAGTTAGTGATTTTTAGCACCATTCTCGGCTTGTACCTCCATTTTGGAAAGTAAAAGTAAGTGTAATTTCTTGAATATCAAAATATGCGGTACAAAAACTTGTGAAAAATGGCGTTTTTTGATGAGAAAAGGTACAAAAATGGCTCTGAAACAAGAAGGGACATTATGATTACTTTGCGAAGTACTCTGTCTTCAACTAATAGGCATAAATCGGATTCTGAAACGAGATTTCACCAGCCTTATTATCCAAATATATCATTCTTGATAAGAGCAGCCTTTGAACGGGATATTTAGGTTGTTGAAGAGATTTGATAGCGATGCATCACTTCAGTCGGACTGATGGCCTTTTCTCCGGTTATAAGAGCCTTGAGGCAGTTCAAGTTGCTGTGTGGTCAGTTTGTCGGTGATTGTTATAAACAACAGACTTATGTGACAGCAGTCGCTATTTTTAAAAATAGCCTAAGTAGCAATATTCTGAACAGAAAAGGAAGTATTATTTCTTTTTCTGTTCAAATTATTGCTATCTTTCTATAAACGATATATTGTTTGTTATCTGTAAAATATCAGCCTTATGAATAATATAGTAGCATTTAATATCTCCAACAACGCCCAATAATGTGACCAAAGCAGATTTCAACAGGAATAAATTCAAAAATTATCTCTGTAACATATCATAAAATAAAGCAAAACTACTATATTTGCATATTATATGATATGTTGAGCTATGACGAAAAGTACGATGGGTACCAAGTTGCCAAGAAAGTTGGAGCAGAAGATGCAGATAGTAGGAGAACAGATCAGGCTGGCCAGATTACGCAGGAATCTTAGTATTGCCCAAGTCGCCGAACGTGCCACCTGTTCACCTCTGACAGTTTCACGCATAGAGAAAGGTGTACCAACGGTGGCAATAGGCATTTATCTTAGGGTGCTTTATGCGCTTCAGCTAGATGATGATCTTCTTCTGCTTGCAAAAGAAGATGCAATGGGAAAAGCATTACAGGATTTAAGTCTTAAACAAAGGGAAAGGGCATCAAAAAAAGAATAAGGTATGAAACGACTACTCTAATTTGCCGAATACCTAGTTATACTAAAATTATTAATGCTGTGCGAATGCAACCAAGATTGACGATTACGGAGAAGAAAAAAGAAACCAGCATTAGCGTAATTACTATTCAAAAGTTATCGGATCAGTTGACCTAGAAATAGTATGTGAAGGAGGAAGAGAAAGAAAAGTCTTTGATAGTGTTTTTAATCCGATGACATATCATTAATAAGTTATATGTAGTCATTGATTTCTAAATAATAAAGTGCAATAATGGTAAACTTGATTTCATACTTTACTAAAAACAGCATTTTGAGTGCGAGCGCGGGGCTTGAGATATATGATTTTACAGGTGATTCTATAGCTTTTGTACAGGATTGTGTACGGCGTTTTCGGGAAGCATATATCAGCGAAGAAAAACTTGAAAGAATTGTAGCTGAGTCCAAAACAGCTACAAGAAAAGATGCTATAGAACGACGACTGCCTCAAAAGGCATCAAATAAAGCAGGTGATTTTGGCGAGATTCTATCATATTATCTTTGGACAGAGACGTTTGCTAGTGATGCAAATATACGCCCAATGAAAATCAGGTGGAAAGAGCACCCTGACATGCCTAGTCATTTGGTAGATGTTATCCTCCTCAGGCGTGTAGATGAAGACAGTGCCTGCCCTGATGACAAGATGTACACGATTGAATCTAAAGTGTGGACCTCGCCAATGAAAGAAGGTCATAGTTCTTTGACGGATGCCTTAAGCGATGCTATTAAAGACAAAACAGAACGTGCCGCAAAAACAATACCTTATCTTGTGTCACAATATGAGCGAGATGATGAATACGCTTTGGCAGATCAAGTTCGACGGTTTGGTGATCCCGTAAACTATCCTTATATTAAAAAGCATTTTGCGATAGCAATAGTTGAGTCAACCCAAGCGAATGATCATATTGCAAACTTTAATAAGGTATTGCAGGCAGCAAACACTAATATCCCTGTGTATTTGCTTCCTATTGCTGATTTGAAGAACATATATAATCAACTTTACCTCAATATTCCGAATAACTGATGGCAGACATATTAGAAGAGTGGATTAATGATGCAAATGCGTACGAATTACTCAATATTTACAGGATTGAGCAACAAGTGTTATACCAATTTGTAAATAAAAGTGATGATTTCTATATCTCCTTATTGAATAGGATGTTCTTTACGATGCGGAATAGAGAACTAACATTGGAAGATAAGAAAGAACGTCTGTTGCGGATAGTAACAGGCTTATTGGTTTATTCTGAAAAAACAACAGCAGGAAATTTTGATGGTGTAAACCGTAATAACAACCTTCTTTATATTGCAGCTATTTACTATCTATGTGAATATAATGCATTGTCGCAACTATTTATTTGGAGGGCGAAGGGATATGAATTTGAAAATGAATCTGCGCAATTGCTCTACAGCATAATGGCCGGGTCTGAGAAGTATGCAAATAAAGAGAATGAACTTTGTTTGCTATTGAAAAAATATATGTTGACAGGGGATGAAGGTGCACTAAATGTTATAGATGATAGGTTACGAGAGAAAATAGAACACAATATTTATCTTGGCTTGGATGATTTTTTTGATACACAAGTAGTTGTATGGGTGATGAAACGCTTTCGTGAGAGTAATCTATGGAAGATATTAATTCCTCATGGCGGTAAAGAAATTTGGGGAGAATATATAGCATACTCTGTAAAAAATCATATTTATACGTTGTTGCCATCACAAGAAGATGCCATAAGTAAAGGCCTTTTAGACTATACACGCTCGTTTAGCCTCAAGATGCCGACAAGTGCAGGTAAGACTTTTCTTACTGAGTTATTGGTATTTCAAGAATTAAAAAATAATCCAGATGCAAAAATATTATACTTAGCTCCATTGCGGTCGTTAAGTCGTGAGTTAAAAGAACGCTATGGTAGGCTTTCGTATAAATTCAGCTTTGATTTTCGTGCAGCTTATGGTGGTTGTACTACATCTGCTGAAGAGGAGACAATTGAGAATGCCAAATTACTCATAGCTACCCCAGAAACTTTCACAACGTTGGAAGGTTCAATAGATGACCTCACGGAAGGATATACTTTGGTGGTATGTGATGAAGGACAACTGTTAGAAGATAGGAGCCGAGGTGTAAACTACGAGTTGTTATTGACTCGCTTGAAGAGAAATAAACATATTAGATTCCTTTTTATCTCTGCAATTATACCTAATATCTCTGATATAAATCAATGGCTTGGTGGAACAATTGGCGAAGTGGGAAACAGTACATATAGACCGTGTAAAATACGATTTGCATTGGCGACGGAAACAGATGGTCATATCATAGTTCAATACGCTAATGATGCAATAGACGACTGGTCGGTAAAAGTTAATGACTTTTTAAATGATAGGCAGGCAAAACTGGTTGGTACAACACAAAGGTCATTGAGTTGTGCTCTATCCCTAAAGGCAATGGAAGCGGGACCAGTAATGCTTTATTGTTCAATGAAGGATGGCCCTCGTGGTTGTATAAAACATGCGGAAGAACTCTTAAATATGCTTAGTGAGTCCGTATTCAAGAGGCCATTCTCTTTCGTTCAGGATATGAATTGGCTATCTAAAGTTGCTGAATACTGTACGTATCAATTTGGCGATGACCATCGTCTTACTCAATGTGTAAAAAAAGGATTTGCATATCACCATGGACAAATGCCTCAGGACATGAGGGAATTGATAGAAACTGCTATAGCAAAGAAGTCTCTACAACTTGTGGTCTGTACAAAGACACTTTCTGAGGGTATCAATATGCCCATTAAGACCGCGGTGCTTGCAAATATAACAAACCCTACTGACGGAACTTTCAAAAATACTCTTGAGTTGAGAGACTTGAAGAATATTGTAGGAAGAGTAGGTAGAGCCGGTAAAGAGTCATATGGTCTTATCCTGCTACCTATTAAGAGTAAAAACACAGAACCTATTGAAAGAGTAATTCAAGTAATTAAAAATGAGGTGAATGTGGAACGAACAAATGGGGCACTTTATTACATAGTACAACAAATACGTAATAGTGGATTAGTAACCGATGAAGAAATCAATACTTTTTTAGAATCAGAAGGCGTAGCAGAACAGATAGATACGTTGATCAACCTCAATAAGGATGATACGGAGCTTATTGATATTAATTTGGATAATATAATAGAAGATTCTCTTGCATATTATTTAGGTGATAAAGAGACAAAGAAAGAAGTTAAAAAGATCTTTACTATCCGCTATGAGCATTTACGAAAGACTCTGTCTAATAATGAATATGACAAGTATTTGCATATAGGGTTGCCTCTTGCTGACTATAAAATGTTAAAACGACTATTTGCTGATAAGACGACTGAAGATTTTGAAATACACAGCCCTGTGGATGATAGTTGGATTCACCTGATGATGGAAACAGTATATGCTTTGGAATCAGTAAAATTTGATTTGAAAAATGTTTCGAAGTCGAAACCATTGTTCAGAATACATAAAGATTTAACATTAGCAGAGAGAATTCTTACGTGTTGGATATGTGGAAAACAATATGTGGAGATTGCCGCTGAGTGCAGATGCTCGGCAGAACAAGCAGCACTCTATGTTGACTTTATTCAAAAAATTATAGCTGTGAAGGCGCAAGCTGTCGTGTCATACATCGAAGAAACCTATCAGATTGAATCAACTTTGATGCAACTTTGGCCTGATATGGTTAAACGAGGTGTTTCTGATAAAAAGGCTCTTTGGATAATTGATTCTGGCTTGGGTGATCGTGTTGTTGTTAATATGCTGGCATCTTACTTTGATGGTAATAACCTCTATGAGGATGATAAAGCCACGTTTTTACATGTTATTACTCATAATGCAGCTATAGACAAATATGTGATGGAAAGTCCTATTCCAGTACTGCTAAAAGAACGGTGGAAGCAGTATATGAGTGCTAACAGCTAGATGTAAAATTACTATGGCAGCTTTAGCTAAATTGTATGAATTCCTTGAAAAGAAACGAGATGAAGAACATATTGACAGTATGTTCTGTTTTCATATGATGCATTTTCACCTGAAGAAAGCCCCCTGTACGGCTTGGGATTCTTTCGTGGTGGGAAATAGAACGGCTTGTAGAGAATGAGAATTGCCTTATGGGTAAGTGGCTTATTTTGTGTATCTGGAAATACGAGACTCAAACTTGGTTCCCGTATTTCCATTACACAAAATATTTTTAGTGCCTAACTATCTTCTAATAGTAGATATAAGGCGGCTAAAATTATCATAAATGACACTTTCTCCCAAACCTATATTTGTTAAAGTATTACTGATTGAGCAAACTTTATTAAAAGGGGCATCTGTTTCTGTTAGAATAAGATTACGTGGTATGCGCTTAATTATTTCTATTCCACTATTAGTCTTTGTCATTTTTTCGTTGACAGAAAAATAATATCCATGTTCTACTATCTTAGGAATTAGAGAGAGAGGACCTGAATACCAATGGAATATTACATTCTTAATGCCATAGGTAATCAGCATTTCGAACAAGACTTTTTCAGCTCGTCTGGAATGGACACTTACTATTTTATTTTTTTTACTTAATAGCTGCAATACTTCCTCTAAAACGAAAACTTGATCATTTTTAGTTTTTAGTCCTTCGTTACTAAAATCTAGACCGATTTCACCGATATAGCTAGTTTTATCTAAACACTGGCTGAATAGCCGTAATTCACTTTTATTTTTGCTTGCATATAATGGATGAAATCCTAAAGCCAGACGTGAAAACTTATATTGTCTTACATGCTCATAGCCCAATAAAAAATGACTTGGTAGATTTGTCATTCCTATCGAGATATTCTTTTTTACCTCTTGTTGTTTGAGATACTGTTCAGGATTTGGCATCATGTCAAAATGACAATGGGTGTCTATAATCATATTCCTGCTCTTATTTGTATTTCTTTTGTAGCTTTTTTCTTAAGCCAATTTATAACTTGTCTGTATGAGTGTAAGGCTAATGATGTATATTCATCTAACTCTTGCTTTTCTATAATTCCATTAAAGAATAGTTCTTGGCGAATTGTACGTTCATTCATTCTATTTTTTAGGAAATACAGAAGAGCGTTAAAATCCCTATTCCTTTTTTGATGTTTATTGTCAAGATTAAATTTAATGCCATGAAGTACATCAGTGCCAAGCAATGCCTCATTATCTAGACCTATTGTATCTAGTGCGACTCTTCTATATAAGCATGGCAAACACATACCACAATGTTTGATTTTGGCATTGCGTATTTCTATTCCGCTTTTGTCCCAAAAAACATTGTGACCACGTTTTGCACAAGAGCATGATAAGTCAACTAATGATTCTAAAATTGCCTTTTTCGAAGTATCTTGACAGCACTCAAGAACCATGTCTGCTTTTGATTTTAATCGATATGGGTTGTATATTGAGTTTGATATACCTATAGCATATAAAGCCTCCTGTATGCGTTTGATAAAAGTAGGATGCGTAGTTCGAGTACTGCATGAACTCCTTCTTCCACTATCAAGAGGTATATTTATTGATATAGTTCCATTCTCTGGAACTATCAATTGACATTGTGGGGATATTTTGTTTGCAATATATATTCCTGCTGCAAAAAATAATAAGGAACGTGAGCGGAATGTACTCTCTGTTGGAGTTTTAATATTCCAAAAATGAGGTTTAAGCCCTGCGTTCAGCAACACTTGTTCGTATTTATTCGAAAAGATATTGTTTTCCCTGCAATATTCTAAAATGCTTTTTTGATCACTATGCTCTTTGCCGAGTTCCATATGTGAAACAAGTAGTATCTTTTTATCAACAGAGAGAGTGCTGGCCTCATCTATAAATCCAATCAATGAGTCTAAACCTCCTGAAAACAATGCAACCTTTTCAAAAAACTGAGGATCATATTCCTTTACTTTTTTAGTTGGATTATACGAGTATGAATCTGCCTGTATAAAGTGAATATCCCAATTGTCGCCCGTAAGAAAATTGATTGCTTTATTAAAAGCTTCACGACCTTTATTCATATCCTCAAGATTTATTACAGGAACATTCAATAATATCAAGTTTCGTTTCCATCCATCATCTGAATTAGACAAACGCAGTACAGCTCTGTCCACATTATATACAATCATGGATAAAACTAATAAATCAAAAGCAACAGATGATGTATCTCGTGAAAACTCCCATAACTGTTTGGGATTAAACTTTGTGTTGACAGAATGAATTTTTCCGTCACTTCCTTGAAATGAAAGAGTAAAAAGGCCAAAAACTTCGCTTGTTTTTGACGGAGTATAATTAATGTTTATTCTTGTTTCCATATATCCAATATTTCTGATGTTAAAGAATCCAGGTATTCTTTTCCTTCTCGGCTATTGAAGTCGATTTGAGTTAGTTCTTTGCTTAACTTCTCATCTAGTTCGTTATGAAGCCAACCTCTCATGTCCTTCTTTATTTCTTCGGGATTACTCCCTTTGTCAAATATGTGGCTTTGAAATAATTCTGCAGAATATTCCAGTATGTATTCAATTTCAAATGTTATAATCCATTCATGAAGATCGTCATCTGTTGCATTCTGAAGTTTATCTTCAATTTCTTGTCCGTCTTTACAATCTGACAAAATATCATTCAGCACTTTATCCATTGCATAAGTTGCTGCTGCATCATCCATTGTAGAATCATTGTCTCCAATGATCTCGTGCAAAAGCAATTCCTTGAAATCATGTGGCGTTTTCGGCTTTTGTGTATCAGGCAGTCTATCAATGCCTAAACTTGATACAAGTCCATATTGTTTAATATTGTTTAAAACAGTAGCCAACCCTCTGACTGCATGTCCACCAGCACGTCCAAACGAACTGCTGCCTCTCTTACCTCCATGTCCTCCAATTCTGCCACCCCTATACAAACCATTGCCGAGCGCTATTCCTAAATTACGGAAAAACTTCGGAATATCCGCCGAATTGCAGCAGATTAACGCAACAGGATTTGATAATTAGGGAGTTAGAGGAAAAACGCAGAAGTTGGGCAGACAGTTGAAAACCGTCTTAAAGCAGATTAAAGCAAAAGAACGGTTTCCTAATCATTACCCGATGAAAGTGCAGATTTAACAGTTCCTGTTTCATTTTGCGGCGTTCTGCGCAGTTTTGCTTATCAATAGGTAACTCGTTGATTTATAGTTTTGCAACCAAAAAGAAACGAGTATGGCAAGAAGCACATTCAAGGTGCTGTTCTACGTGAACGGCAGTAAGGAAAAGAACGGAATTGTCCCCATCATGGGACGAGTTACAATCAATGGTACGGTAGCACAGTTCAGCTGCAAGCGGACTATCCCGAAAGAGCTTTGGGATGCCAAAGGGAACAAGGCAAAGGGCAAGAGTATGGAAGCGAGGGAAACCAATCTTGCCCTTGACAACATCAAGGCTCAAATCATCAAGCATTACCAGCGTATATCCGACCGTGAAGCCTATGTAACGGCAGAAATGGTACGCAATGCCTATCAGGGATTGGGCGGTGAGTATGAAACGTTGCTCGGTGCTTTCGACAAGGAAAATGAAGTGTTCAAGAAGCGTGTCGGAAAAGACAGGGTCAGGGCTACCTATATGGCAAGGGTACGGGCAAGAAACCATGTGGCGGCATTCATCAGGTCACATTACAAGCGGAACGACATCTCCATGCCTGAACTTACGCCCGACTTCATCAAGGAGTTCGCCGTGTTCCTTTTCAATGAAGCCGGACTGCACAACGGTTCGATATGGGAAAACTGCATGTGGCTGAAAGGTGTGGTGATGCGGGCGCATTTCAACGGACATATACCGAGGAATCCGTTTGCCCAGTTCCATATAAGCCCGAACACGAAAGAGCGTGAATATCTGACGGAGAATGAGTTAAAAACATTGATGGAATTTCAGTTCAAAGACCCCAAGAACTCCTATCTCCGTGATATTTTTGTTTTCGCCAGTTTTACCGCCCTCTCATTCGTGGATATAAAGGAATTAAGCAACGACCAGATTGTGGAAGTGAACGGTGAGAAATGGATTATTTCCAAACGACACAAGACGGGTGTACCGTTTCAGGTGAAGCTGCTGGATATTCCCTTGCAGATAATCGAGCGTTACAAGGCTTTTCAGGAAAACAATCTTGTATTCCCCAATCTCAACTATTGGTCAATATGCAAGCGTATGGGAAAGATGATAAAGGAATGCGGCATCACCAAGAAAATCAGCTTTCATTGCTCAAGGCACGGATTTGCGACCCTGGCTCTCAGCAAAGGGATGCCAATCGAGAGTGTCAGCCGTATTTTGGGGCATACGAACATTGAGACTACGCAAATCTATGCGAGTGCGCCCAGAATGGTCGCTTAATAAATACTTCTTTAGCAAGAAGTTAGGATTGGGTTCGATATAGTCCTATCGTCAATCAGTTTATCCAAAAGGGAAACCCGATGGAGAGTGTAGCATACTGATTAAAGCTCCAAGTCCACTAATAGTCAGGTGGCGACTGAGGGGCAAGACGAAAAGACATACATAAGGATGAAGCCTTGATTGGTTGAATGATAGTTCAGTGGTACCAAATCTTGCAACAACGGAAGACTATTATACATACGTTGTTTCATAGTACTCTGCCTATTTTGTGCGTTAGTGCAGAGCATAAAGAACCGACTATGACACAGCCGCAATAAGCGGACAAGAACGAAAGTCGCATCCGACAGTATGTCGTGCTAATAGTTATTAAGAGAACTAACTGGGGATTACCTAAGTCGGAACGCTGGAACAAACAGCTATAAAGAAAGCTTTTGAATATCCGATATGGTAACGGAACTTCCGTAGTAGTCTGAGCAAGGGAAAGCCTTGTACATGGCGAAGGGAAGTAGTCTGTAACTTTAATACAAACAACGGAAAACGTGAGAGACGTATGAGAAATCCAGAGCAAGTATTAAACATTTTAGCTGGACACAGCAATGAGCCCGAGTATAAATACGAAAGGCTTTACCGTATTCTATTCAATGAACAGATGTTCTTTGTCGCCTACCAACGTATGTATGCAAAGCCGGGCAACATGACACCCGGCACAGATGGCAAAACTGAGGATGAAATGAGCATTGATAGGATAAACAAACTCATAGAGAGTATAAAGGATGAGACTTATAGTCCCAATCCTGCAAAGAGAACTTACATTCCGAAAAAGAATGGGAAGATGCGTCCGCTAGGAATACCGTCTTTTGAAGACAAATTGGTTCAAGAGGTAGTAAGAATGGTGCTTGAAGCCATATATGAGGGACACTTTGAGTGGACATCGCACGGTTTCAGACCAAACCGAAGCTGCCACACAGCACTGAAAAGTCTACAAAACAATTTCAACGGTGCAAAATGGTTCATTGAGGGAGATATAAAAGGCTTCTTTGACAACATAGACCATAATGTGCTGATAGAAATAATGAAAGGCAGAATAGCAGACGACAGATTTCTTCGTCTGATACGGAAATTCCTCAATGCAGGGTACATGGAAGAGTGGCAATTCAACAAGACTTATTCAGGGACACCGCAAGGTGGTATCATAAGCCCTATTTTGGCAAACATATACCTAGACAAGTTCGATAAGTACATGGATGAATATGCCAACAAATTCAATAAAGGGACAGCAAGAAGCCGCAACAAGGATATTTGCAAACTCAACAGCAGAGTACACGACCTAAAACGTAGGATAAATGAAGTTGAGGATGTAAACGTAAGAACAAGGATGGTAGAAGAACTGCACGAAAAGCAGAAGCTGATACTTACAATGCCAAGTGGCAATGATATGGATGTAAACTTTCGCAGGTTGAAATACGTGCGCTATGCCGATGATTTCCTTATCGGAGTTATCGGAACGAAAAACGAATGTGAGACAATCAAAGCTGACATCACTAAGTTTATGCAGGAAAAGTTAAGGCTGGAGATGTCACAGGAAAAGACTTTGATTACAAATGCACAAGACAGCGCAAAATTTTTGGGTTACGAAATATATGTCCGTAAAGACTATGCCACAAAGAGAAACAGTAACGGAACAGTGCGCAGATACTTCAACGGGAATGTGATACTACACGTTTCAAGAGAAGTAATCAAGAACAAGCTGCTCAGCCTCGAAGCCATGAAAGTTGTCACCAAACACGGCAAGGAGACATGGGTGTCAAAAGGCAGGACTTATATGATTGACAATGAAGCGCACGAGATTGTATCTCAGTTTAATACCGAAATACGAGGGTTCTACAACTATTACTCAATAGCAAACAATGCATCGGCTTTGGGACGCTCTTTCGGCTGTATTATGAAGTTCTCCATGTACAAAACTCTTGCTCAAAAGCTGAATATGTCAGTGAGAAAAGTCATTGAAAGATACCGCAAGGACAATCTCTTTGCAGTGCCTTTTGTAAACAAGGGAGGAGAAACCAAGTACAGGGTATTCTATAATGAGGGATATGCCCGCAAAACGGATTGTGAAACAGCCCCAAGTGACAATCTGCCGTACATGTTCAAAACGCCATCGTTGAGTCTGATAGAAAGGCTTACAACAAAAACGTGCGAACTATGTGGCAAGCACGGAGAAGTGGTAATGCACCATGTCCGCACACTCAAAGAGTTAAAAGGTAAAAATGACTGGGAACGCAAAATGCTCTACATGCACAGAAAGACTTTGGTTGTATGTGCGGAGTGTAACGCAAAAATCCAGAGATGTGTCAAGTAAGATGATGTTACAGATGGAGAGCCGTATACATGGAGACGTGTAAGTACGGTTCGGGGGCAGGTAAGCGAAAACCTACCGCTGTAAAGCGGAAAGGCGTTGTTTGCCGAGCCTACAGATAACCGTGCAGAAATTGGATAATGACCTCACGATACTGGGCGACAAACTGAGCAAATCATTCGGAAACGTGAAAATAGCTGGGATATGAAACGGGAAATAATCACAACGGACAGCTATGGTAGAATTACCATACCATCCGATACAGGTAATATATGGATGAATGAAATGGAGCTGGTGGAGCTGTTCGGGGCAATCGCCCCGACGCTCCGTGCCGCCATTCGTGCCGTGTACAAGTGTGGAAATTTTAATCCTCTTGAAGCTGAAAAACGTATCAAGCTGCTCAACGGCTATTACGCGGACATGTATGCCTTGCCGATGGTGGTGGCACTCGCTTTTCGCATTGACACGTCAGGTGCCGCAACGGTTCGCAATGCACTGCTGGAAAGATTGTGCCGACGAAAAGAAAAACAAGTCCTGCTAGTGTCAATGAATAACAGAATGCCGTATGAATGTTAGGGTGAACTTTTTATGTTCAGCCACTACAATACCTATGCGGACATCAAGCGGCGGAAGAACGAGAGCCGGACGTATTTCTTTGACAGGGCGGCGGAACGGCTGAACCGCAGGATGATGCGGGACGAGGAGGCGGAACGGAAGAGGCGGTGAAGCAAGAAAATAAGCGATAAGTCCGCCTTGATTTATTACGAAAAAAATAAAAAAAGTTTCTACTATATTTGTATTATCAAATATAAATTGTACTTTTGCAATACAATATCGCCCTTAGGTGGAAAATACTAAGGCTCGCCACCCCTAAAAAGGTGGCTTATTTTTTATATATACAATTGGAATATGGAGCAAAAACAACGCGTTATAGTCTATATTGATGGATTCAATTTCTATTTCGGACTGAAGAGCAATGCTAAATGGAAGAAATATTATTGGCTTGATATAGTCAAGTTGTTCGAGATGTTCATGCGCCCGAATCAGGAGCTTGTTGCCGTCAAGTATTTTTCGGCAAAGCCTGATGATATAGACCAAAGTCTTCGCCAGAATGCCTTTTTTCAAGCCAATAGAGAAAATCCAAAATTCAAGTTGATATTGGGTAAGTATCTGAAAAAATCTATAACCTGTTTCAAATGCGGAAATGTTATTCATACCCATGAGGAAAAGGAAACTGATGTACGAATAGCCACACAGATTGTAGCAGATGCCTATCAGAAGAATTGTGATATATCCATTGTAGTATCAGCTGATAGTGACATGATACCTGCTATCGAACTTGCAACAGAAGCTTGTCAAAAGGTTTTTGTATATTTCCCTCCTTACCAGTACTCCAGTAATCTTGCTACTATGGGTATGGGTAAGCCTATCCATATGAAACAATATGAAACTCGTTTCAGGCAATGTCTTTTACCTGATGTGGTACATCTTGGAAAGGCAAACTTTGATTTACAGATACCTAAGAAATGGAAGGCTTTTCAGTCAATCTGAATCAGAAATACGCGTTATAAAAAAGGAAAATCCGTAATACAGTCTGGAATATCCAGTCGTATTACGGATTTTTCTTTTCGTCTATGATATTTCTATTTGTTCTGCAAGAGGTATTGCAGTTCGGGGTCGGACTGTATGCGCTGCAACTCGTCAGCGACAATCTGCCGGACCTCGGCACGGATACGGTTGTAGTTATCCTAGTTCATCTCCTTCATGCGGTCGTTGCCGCCGGCATCTGTAAAGTCCGTGATGACGGGTATAGACCGGTAAGCCTGTTCCTCACGCTTCACTTTCTCGGCATCGACCACAATTGGATGATTAACGGTTTAATCTGACGTAGTGACGACATGAAGTCATTAAATCCGTAAATCAGTGCGTCAGTCAATCTGTAATTATCTGCAACAACCAGTCCCCGAAGACGTGCATATTCCACGACTTCGGGCTTTTTTATCTCCTTTTACCTGAAAGAGTAACCCGTTTATACTGCATTTTCTTTTGGCATGACCTATTTTGCGCCGTTCCGCATAGATTTGCGTATCAAGATTTTACCGACACTTCCGTAGCTTTGCAACCATGTTTAACCCGTTGCCGACAGAATGTAGGCAGCACTAAAACCTGTATCAAGAACATGAAGAAAAAAAGAAATCATTTGCGTAGGTACAACTCTCTACAAGATTGTGAACCAGTCCCGCATTGACGGAGGCTATATGAAGAAGGTACTCTCACAGGCTTTAGGAAACAGAAAAGCCATAGCTCATTAGGGCATTTTCTTTACGCAGTGCAGGCACAGCTAAAAATGCCCCAATGAGCCAACGGGGTTACACCCCTCTGGACACCCCCGTTTGCCATGCGGCATGACCGCAGCGGACGGAAACCAACAAACCAAATTGTCAAACTTGAAAACGAAAAACAAGCATGGGATATATAAGCATTCAAATCAACAAAGCGAAAGGCTCGGCTGACACGGGCGCATCCGACCACATAGAACGTAAGACCATACCCAAGAACGCAGACCCTACACGTACACATCTCAACCGTGAACTGGTGGAGTTTCCTGATGGAGTGTCCGACCGTACCGAAGCGATAAGTCACCGTATCCGTACGGCAGGTATCAAACGTAAGATAACCCCCGACCAAGTGCGGGCAATTAGAATCGTGCTTTCGGGTACGCACGAGGATATGATGAAAATCCAGGACGAGGGCAGACTTGACGAATGGTGTGATGACAACCTGCAATGGCTGCACCATACCTTCGGCAAGGAAAATACAGTTTCAGCAGTCCTGCACATGGATGAGCACACACCGCACATTCATGCCACGGTCGTACCGATAGTAACAGGAAAGCGCAGGAAAGCCAATAAGGAACAGGAGGATGGTAAACGCTCGTACCGCAAGAAAGCCAATACCGTGCGTCTGTGTGCTGACGATGTATTGACACGTGAGAAGCTGGTAACATATCACGATAGTTATGCAAAAGCAATGGAGAAATATGGCTTGCAACGTGGTGTGCGTGGCTCGGAAGCACGGCATACGACAACCGCCCAATACTACCGTGATTTGAAACGACAGACGGGTGAACTTGAAGCCAATGTACAACAGTTACAGACTGAGCAGCAACAGGCAGAGCAACAGCTTGACGAGGTAAGGCAGGAAGTCAAGTCGGAGAAACTTGAAGCTGCCAAGACGGAAGCGAAAGCCGCATTCGTGGCAAAGGTCGGTTCTATTTTCGGTGGTGGTAAACTGAAAGAGTTTGAACACAGGAATGAAGATTTGCAAAACCGCATAAAGGAACTTGAAGAAGAAGCCGTACAACGAGAGGTACAACATGCCAAGCAGATACAGGAAATGAAAAATGCTTACGAACAGCAGCACCGAAAACTGTCGGAATTTACAGATTTTGTCAAACGCTACTTCCCTTATGTGGAAAAACTGATGCCTACTATCAAGTTTTTGCGTGAAACTCTGAATTTTAGCGATGGGCTAATCAAAAAGCTGTGTATGTTTAAGGATGTCACTATTAAAGGTAAACTCTATTCTTCTGAATTCCGACAGCTCTTTAAGACTGATGGTTCGGTTTGCTCGCTTAAAGAGACCTCGGATGGGAAATTTGATCTCAAAATAGACGGCATTTCACATGTTAACTGGTTCAGACACAAGAAAGACGAGTTTATGGAAGCATTGGGATTGCCAACGAAGAAACAAAATCGAAATATTAAGTTGTAAATCAAAATAAAGTCTGTGATAGTTGGTGACATATCACGGAGTTTTTGTACTTTTGTAGCTGGATTGAGATAACTCTTTCCAAGACATATTAGAAAAAGAAGAAGCGTTATGCTAATCGTGGTGTCGGAAACCTAGGAAATTTCCCAAACATACAAACGATGATTGCATAGTGGTTCTCACGCTATAGCGTGGGCTGCTATTGTTATATCTGTTTGTATAGGTTTCCTAGGACCTCCGACACAGGTGAACGATTTGTAGTTCACGCTTCGTGTTAAAAGGTATATGGTATGATTTTTAAATGGCTTAAAAAACTATTTGGATTATATGATAGTTCACCAACTGAAATCCCTGCAAATGGTGAACTCAAGCCATCTGCCCCTAAGTCGCTTTATGATGAACTTGACAAAAGGAAAGAACATGTAAAGCAAAATAGGGACAAACTCAAACAATCGCCAATTGATTGGTATTCTTTAAATACTCCTTCCCAAAAAGATGAATTACAAACTCGCGTCTTTTCTCCGCGTAAATTTGAGAATATACCTTCTCTTCAAACTTTAAAAGATGACAGATTAAGAAAAGAGGCACATGAATTAAAGGTGCAAGAAGAAAAGGTAAAGTTATTATTAGACAAACTTGAAACCTTTATTGCGCAACAAAAGCTTCAAGATGCAAATCAAATAATGGATGTAATTACGCATGAAATAGTGCGCACAAAAGAGCCGTCCATAAGAAGGAAATACACGTTTTTACAGAAATCCTTAGCTGAATTAGAAAGAAAATTAGAACATGAAAGACTTGTTAGGTTAGCCGAAGAACAAAAGCGCAAAGAGGAAGAAGAACGCAAAAAAAGAGAAAGAGAAGAAAAGGAAAGGATAGAGAATGAAAAAAGAATAGCAGAAGAACGAAGACGACGACAACAGGAAGCAGACAGGCTTGCCGAAGAAGCCAGAAAAAAAGAGCAAGCAGAATTAGCAGAAAGGAAACAATTAGAAGTCCTATCTACTGAGCGAAAAGAAAACTGGTTTGCTTTCAAACAAGTATTGGATAATAATGGTATTCAGTACCTATATCATTTTACAGATAGGCGAAATATTCCATCAATTAAATTGCATGGCGGTCTATTCTCATGGCATTATTGCAAGAAAAACAATATAACTATTCCGTGTCAAGGTGGTGATTATGATTCACAAGAGCTAGATAAAAAATATGGCTTAGAAGATTATGTTCGTTTGAGCTTTTGTAATGACCATCCTATGGCTTATCGTTTACAACAATCGGGGAGCGATATAGTCATTCTAAAAATTGAAGTAGATGTTGCCTTATTAAAAGGTACACTGTTTTCCGATATTAATGCAGCAGATAAACTTCATACTCACGGAGGAGAATTAGATGATTTGAAAAGAGTTAATTTTAACGCTACTAAAAGGAATTATGTCCGTAAAGATGATGATGATTTTAAGCCTCATCAGGCTGAAGTCATGGTAAAGACATTTGTTTCGAAGAAACATATTGTAAATCTTGATAATTTTTGAATTATGATTTATATAGAAAGTAAAAAAAGGAAATTAGAAAAAATAAAGGAAGAATATCCTAATGCTGTAATATTGGATATTACCTCTAATTCAGAGATGCGATATGCAAAAATATTAAGTCCGTTTTATCCACATAGAAATATACCTATTCCTTTTACAGACGGATTAAAGGCTACCTGTGTCGAAGCGGTGTGGCAAGGATTAAAAGTCTTTGAGAATGCAGGCGTGGATTTTGCGACATTCAAAAATGATACAATGCGAGATTTAAAACGGACTGTGCGAAAATATGGAATACCCAAAGGACACAGTAAAGGAGCTTATAGTAAAGAGTTATTAGGATACTTTGAAGCGAGGATGCTTATCTATCTTCCAACGTATAAATGGGTGCTGGATAATGTCCCCGAAGTTCATCGTGTAATAGAAAAAATTAAAGCACAAAGCAAAATTCAAGATATTGTATTATTAGATTATAATACAAATATAGACTTTCGAGATATTTCAAAGCCATTGTCACACGCAGGTTTGGTAAAATTATACATTGACGGTAAATACCCCAATGGCATAGAGGATTACCAACCAATGACACAGGAAGAAATGGATGCAAAGAAAGTTAGGGAGAAAGAACTAAAGAAAAAACTAAAACGTAAGGTAAAAGAACGCAAAAGCGCACAAAGTAAAAAACTGTTTGAAGAATAAATTGAACAATTAGAATTTGTAAAGATGGAAATGATACAAGAATACATCGGTTTAATTATTGCAGTCATCGTTGTAGCTGCTGTTATTATATTTCAAATTCGTAGTTTCCTTAAAACAAAAGGAAAAATTAAAGAACTTGACAGCTTGTTTGAAGATGTTGACACTCTGTCACTAAAAGAAACGTCTATTACACCAAGTGTACTAAGAAACAAAGAATCTCTACAGAAATTTTTGCAAAGCATTCCATCACGCCATAATGATGAAAACGGTGATGAAAGCAAAGATTATACAGACTTATCACTTCTTGTTTTTCAAGGTGGGAATAAGTCGTCCAATAAGAAATTTAAAATGATTATTGATCGTACGAATGAGTACTTGTGCAAAAATACAGGGACAAGTGCTGATTTAGGGGTATTAGAAGACATATGTGACAGTCAAAAAGAAACATTAGAGGATGAAATACAAAATAGCCTTAATGTTCCTCTATATTTAGGGCTTGCAGGCACTTTTATAGGAATTATTACAGGATTATTGGGTGTTGATTTTGACCAAATTTTTGGTAACACGAATAACTTGAATGGATTACAGCATTTATTATACGGCATAGTTGCAGCTATGTGTGCAAGTTTATTAGGCTTAGGTTTTACCGTATATAATAGTGCTGTAACATATAAGACTGCTGTAAGCAAATGTGACGACGGTAAAGGAAATTATATGAATTTTCTAAGACGTGAATTGATGCCATTATTATCAAATAGTATGGCTTCAAACCTTAATTCATTAAAGGGAGTATTAGGACACTTTGTAGATAAATTTGGAAGGAATTTAGATGCTTATGCTGATTCTGCAGAACTGTTAAACGACAATTTGGAAAAACAACATTTGGTTCTAGCGGAAATAAACAAATTGAGCTTAACGCAAACTGCAAACAAGATTGCTGAAACCTTTATGCAATTAAAAGATTCAGCTGATTCATTAACTGTTTTTCGTACATATCAAGAGCAGCTAAATTCAACAATAGCTAATACGTCAGGAGTTATAAATCAAATACAAACCTTAATAGGCAAATTTGAAAATTTTTCCACTGGACTTTCTGTTGTGATAAGTAATCAGAATAAAACTACCGAGCTTCAGCGAGAGTTTCAAGAAGCAATAACAACCCATTTCCCGACAGGAGCAGAAGCAAGGGAGATTTGGAGAAAGGAATTTGATTTGCTTATGTCTGAGGGGAAGCACGTTTCAGAAAGTTTGTCAGCACAACTTACAGCATCAACGGAACACATTCAGAATTTTGTCACAAATAACAAAGAGTTCTTTGATACATTTGATAAGCTGAAAGAAGTACTTGATATAATGATACAATATACGCAAGTTCAAGCGGAATGTTATAAAGATATGAAGGGTGAAATCTTAAATCTGAGAACGGATTTTCATAACGCTCAACTTGAGGATATAGAGTTAAACAAATCGATTCTTAAGGCTATAGAAACAATGACAGAATCTATTAAGAACTTAAAAGAAGAAAAGTAATTATGTCAAAAAACAGAAGTAATACTTTCTGGTTAAGTTATTCAGACCTCATGACAAGCTTGTTTTTCATTATGCTTGTTCTATTTATAGTGTGTGTCGTTAAGATGAAAGGTATTAATACACAATTAGATAAGGAGGTAAACGCTAAAGAGGAACAGCTCAGAAAAATTGAAGAACTAAACAATTCTATTAAAGAGATAGATAATAAGTATTTCGAATACGATGAGCAATTCAAAAGACATAAATTAAAAGACATTGAAGTCTCTTTTAATACCTATAGTTCTAACATCAATGATATAGGGCAAGAGCAGCTTGATAAATTACTAAAAGCTGGTCAAGCAATTGTCCGTTTTATGAATAGTGCAAAGAACAAAATCCCTGAAGCTCAATATATGCTTATAGTAGAAGGACAATCGTCAAAAGATTATTATACAAGGAATTATGAACTTAGCTATGAAAGGGCATTGGCTTTGATTAAATTTTGGTCAAATAATGGTATTGAATTTGATACACTTGGTAATTGTGAAGTTTTAATTTCAGGAAGCGGACAATCAAGTAAATTTAGAGTTCAACCTGATGTTAGAGGGAATAAAGATAACCAACGATTTGTTATACACATAATTCCGAAACCCGGCATCATAGAATAATTGGAAAGTGGCAATAGGGAATCTTTATTGTGTCTGCTGAAAATTATAAGAAATGATATTCCTGTTTTATTCATTAGTTCGGGCACTATAAAATATTTTATGTAAATGGAAAATACGGGGTTCAAGTTTGAGTCTCGTATTTTTTATTTTATAGATTTGCAAAATGAAGAAGATTATGAAAGAAAAGAATCAAGTAGTGCCTGATGAGGTGTTAAGCAAGGAGTTCCTTAGCCAGTTCAAGACAGAAGCGGATGTGAGCAAGTTTCTGAAACAGTTGCATGCCCAGGGGCTGGAGAAGATGCTTGAAGGCGAAATGGATGCCCATTTGGGCTATGAAAAGAATTCTGTGGCAGGAAATAACACCGGTAACTCCCGTAATGGAAGTTATCCGAAGAAAATCCAGACCGAACATGGAGAGTCTGTCATTTCCATTCCACGTGACCGTAACGGCCAGTTTGAGCCGATAGCAGTGCCCAAACATGAAAGCCGTGGACTTTCTATAGAAAAGCTCGTTATCTCTCTATACGCCAAAGGAATGAGCGTTTCTGATATAGAGGAAGAGATGCGTGAGATTTATGAAATAGAGCTCTCTACATCTGCCATTTCCATCATTACCAACAAGGTCAATCAGGCTGCCCAGGAATGGCAGAACCGTCCCCTTGATCCTGTTTACCTGATAGTCTGGATGGACGGTATTGTTTTCAAGGTACGGGATAACGGTAAAATCATAAATAAGACCGTTTATCTTTGTGTCGGACTGAAACAAAACGGTTTGAAAGAGGTTCTTGGCATGTGGGTCGGCAAATCGGAAAGTTCTTCTTTCTGGATGGGTGTCCTGACCGACTTAAAAGCCCGTGGAGTACAGGATATACTGATTACCTGTACCGACAATCTGAATGGATTTACGGATACTATCCGCAGTATATTCCCTCAGTCATCCACTCAAATCTGTGTGGTACATCAGATCAGAAACTCCTGTAAATATGTCGTTTATAAGGATAAGAAAGAGTTTACAACGGATATGAAGAATATCTATAATGCACCCAACAAAGAGGTTGCGGCCACGGAACTTGATAACCTGGAAAAGAAATGGGGAGGAAAGTATCCATACGCCATACTTTCATGGAGAAACAACTAGGATGATTTGACTGTTTTCTTCCAGTTCCCACTGGAAATCAGAAAAATAATCTACACAACCAATCTCATTGAGAATCTAAACGGAAAAATCAGAAAGTACACCAAATCAAAGCTTTCATTCCCTTCGGACGATGCCGTAAAAAAGACCGTTTATCTTTCGCTTATGGAGATTGAAAAGAAATGGACAATGCCTATTTCAAACTGGGGCTTGATTATGAATCAATTTATGCTTATGTTTGAAAACAGAATCCAGATATAAGAACAAACTTACAACTGAATCCTGTTTCCATTTACACAAAATTTTGGACAGTGTCTTAGTTCGATGCTTATAGATACACTTTAAATGAATGATATTTAAAATATTCTCTGTATTTTTGCATCTGTAAGAGTTACCCGAACAAGCAAAGCGAGGCAGACCGTAACAATTAGAACGGTTGCCAACTCATTACCCGAAAACGGGATATTTCTTCTAACTCTCTTGATTTTAAAAAGGTATATTCCTTATACAGATTTACGGAAAAACTTTGCATTTGAGGCAGGCTTATTGTCTGTTCCATTTGCTAGACTCGTCATGGCTCGTTTTGCTGCAGACCAATTAGGCGAAGATTTCAAATTATGTGATTGTGATGTACCCATATTTATTATTTTTGAATTTTTCGTTCGATAGCTTTTGTTAAAGGGTTCGCTTTTGGCAAACTATTTATATAGTTATGTATCTCATTGCTTAATGAAAGCATTCTAACAAAAAATATATCCGCTTTTGTATCTATATCTTCGGTCTTTATATTACTGAATAATAATTTTAATCTGTCTATTTTGTCACCAAATAATAAATTATTCTCATCGCAATTAAGTATTCTCCAACAATTTTCTGACTTTGGATCTTTTCTTAGGTTATCATTAATCAAGTGAATAATCATGTCTTTTTCTGAATCATCGCAAGCATTAATAATTCCAGGCAAATCTCGCTTCATCATACTGTTTGTTTGCAAGGTACATAATCTTCGGAATAACAGCATGACTTTGTTTGTAACCAACGAAGCTATTGGTTTTTCATTTTTCAAAGCATCTCGTGCTATCCAGAAGTAGTTTTGTAAATTTATATCTTTTAATGACGGATCTGAGCTTAACCATTGCCTCAAATAATCTGACGACCAGTTGTCTTTCCATTGTGGATTTTGAATACCATTTTCAGTTTTTGCTTCTTGCTCAACATCATCCAATGGCAAAACACCTCCATTTGCATTTTGAAGTTTATAAAGTTCTTCAAAACGAGAATTGTACAGTGTGTTGTACTCCAATACCATTAGTTTGGTTAATACTTCAGGGCGTATATCTGTAAAACCTGCTACCTCAGCTAACTCTTGACGTACATATAAGGTATTTAGAAAACGTTTTAGTTGTCGTGGATTACCATTTAAAAAACGCTTAATAAGAGGTACAGTTGGTAAACGATATTCTACTGCATGAAAATCAATTTTTTTATCTTTGGAAATATTTGCTTTGATGTCATCTATATTATATTTGGAATGCTTGTCTGTTTTTCTGAACTCCAAATATTTCTGATGTATTTCATTAAAGTAGATATCATTTAAATGATTTTTGCATAGAAGAAGTGTGATATAAGTCTCTTGCTCGTTGTCAGACAAACGTGGCAGTTTGTATGGTAGCTGAATGAGTTTTTCCAAATAGTCTGAAAATGGACTGGATATATCTTCTTTCTTCATTTGAATAGGATAATGCTGACTAATAGCATATTCAATAATACGTTCATCTGCACCAATGATAAATGCGGTTTTCCTTACATTTACAAACAACTTGACGGCCTCCAGGCAACCAATAATTCTTTTGGGTTCACATCTATCCAAATCATCAATATAGACAACAACAGCCTTATATCCCATATCGTCAACCAATTCTTCAAAGAGTTCTCTGAATGTTGCGATAAATTTTGATGTATTACCTTTTGCTACATCTTTAAGTAGATTGTTGTATTTATCCTTGTTTGTTATCTTATCAAGGTCTTCCTTTGTTGGCAACCATTTCTTCAGCCAATCAGGAGTGAGATTTTCATAGGCTTTCTTCAAGATAAATACGCCTGCTTTCAAAAAGTTGATTCGCTCGAGCAAATCATCTACCCGTTCAAATACATCTTTTCGCTTATTAATATCTTTGTCAAGTGCTTCTAATATACTTTCTATCATTGTCAGTTTTGTTGAGTCATAGCTTTCAAACTGCCAACTATTAAAATACACTTGAAGTATAATCTTACAATCCTTTTCATGTTGAGATTTTTCCCATTCATGCAAGGACTTTTGAAGCAATAGCATCAAACTACTTTTTCCAGATCCCCAATTTCCAAATACCCCTATGGAAATGGGTAACATATCATCATTCAAAATTATTTTTTTGAGTAAATCTGCATGGACCTGATAGCCAAGCAAATCTTGCGTTGTTTCATTATCTGACCACATTTTATACTCTTAAATTAAATTGTTTATATCAAGTGTGTCACATTAATTTTCTTATACTTATTCCCCATGCCAAGGGCAAAAGCCATCTGGTCTTTTATAATCAGCTCACCCTTTTGAAGCCCGGCTATAGCAGTCCTGATTTCCTGGAGTTCCTGGCCACTCACGCCAAACAAGTCTTTAATGACCTTATCATCAATAGTCTGCTGTTTCATAATCAAAGGATACTGAGCATTGGCATAAAAATCAAAACCTTTTGATTTGAAGCTACTCATGTTCTGAGTGGCAAGGATAATACTCAGACCTTTATTTCGTCCTACAGCAATTAGATTACGCAGGGGGCGATTGTCAAAGTCAAGCATATAGTGAGCTTCATCAATAATAGAGAAATGACGTATTTGCACGACTTCGTCATTTACTGCTTGCTTATCCAGTAGCTCATAAATGTTGTTAAGTTTAGACATCAAGAAATACACAATAGCTTTGGCAATAGGGCCATCTTTGGGATATCCATCCATTTTAATAATGTAGCTGTCATCAATCAAGGAAACTTTATCTTCTGATTCAAAGATATGCGCATTAACCAATTGTTTCAGAACAGAAGAAATACTATCATCATTATTTGCATCTTTCATTCGTGATTGATAGCATTTCAGCATTAATTCAAATGAAATAGGGGCGCCATTTGTCGATTTGTAGGCTTCTACAATAGCTTCACTAAGACGGTTGTTCATGTTGGCACTCGCACTTACTCGGTCTATAGAACATAAAGCAGAAGACATTTCTGTAGAGTACAGATTAATTTCATTGATAGAGCGTCCAGTGAAATCCTTAAATGGAGTAAAAGGCAATGGCTGTGTCAATGGATCCAGAATACAAGAACGGTCCACATCGAAGAGAGATAACCAATGGTTATTCTGTATATCGCTGAACTCTCCTTTGTAATCAAACAAAAGAAAATTCACGGGATATTGTGATTCTGTGGATAACATTCTGAATTGCTGAATCAAGACTGCCAGCAAATTGGTCTTTCCGGAACCTGTGGCTCCCGCAATAATAATCTGTGAGTTGGTAATGGAACGACTGTTTATATCCAAAGTTGCTTCCATTTCTTCATCACCATAATTACCAATCAGAAGATTCAGAACTGGAATATCTTTTGCCATGGCTACTTTGTTGTTCATGGCGTATAAGAAGGAATCCAGATTGTTGTCAGCCATCAGATAGTCACGCCCACGAAGCATTTCTGCTGCGATAATTCGAGAAAGGGTGGCGTTTTGAGTCCAATCAATGTTCAAGTCTGCGTATCTTAGTTTTAACAATGCTGAATATAAGGTGCTTAAATCATGCATTGTGAAAAAACTGGGAGTAATTCTTATGGATGATACAGACAATTGTATGTCCTTGTAATCATCCATGGAACGCTTTGTAGGCAAACTTAGTCCTACGATGAAGCAGATACGCATTACCTTATTCTGATTCAAGTTTATACGTTTCTCCCGATCAGCCGTTCTCGAAAGATTGATTTTTGATTCAATCAGTTCCTTGATTGGATTGATTGCATCAAACAATCCTTCCATTTGGCGCGTATTTGAAAAATTTATGATGCTCATTTCTTTTACTGATTAAGAGTTAAACCAAAATAACCGTCTTCAACCGTAGTATTCTGTGCTTCTACATTGCGATGAAGTGTATAGGTTTTGGAAATAAACGGTTCCAGTTTGATGTAGTCGCTGTCTGTTCTGATTTCAGAGGTCGTACAAAGCAAAATAGTTTGTTCTGCCAATTGTGGAAAATATTCTTCCATCAAGGCATCACGACTTTCATTGTCAAGAACACCCATTACTGTATCAATCATTACAGGTGGATTATAATCTCCCAGGTTTCGCAATACTTTCAATAAAACTTGGATAAAGATTTGTTTGGATGCAGCATTAAGCTGATTCAATGAAATCTCATTTCCGGCAGTATGATAGAGTTTTATATTGAATTGTTCAATGCTGTCGGACAACTCAACTCTGGCTACATGACCTTTGTATGAAACAAGTAACTTGTTGAGCTGTTGCTGCATTTCACTTTCAATCTGGGCTTTTTTCTTCTTCAGCAAACTGTCTGCAATCTTTTCAAACAGAGGCTTGAGCTTGACCAAAGTGTCGAATTTAATATCAGGTTCTTGCTGAATTTGTACATCAAACTGATGAATCCGTTTCTCAAGACGTTGAATGTCTGCTTTCAGAGTCGCTTCCTGACCTTTCAGTTTCTCTATCTGTTTTTGAGCGGCTTCATAATTTTGAATTAGATATTCATTACCACCGGCCTGTGTTTGTTCCAAGGTCTGTTTTTGAGAACGTAAGTTATCCAACGTGGAAAGTTGAATTTCAAGTTCCTGGCGCTGGCGGTCAAGTGCAATGAACTGATTAGAGCCAGTTCGTTTTACCAAATTAGATAAAGCGGTTACTTCCGCTTCGTCAAGATAACCAAAAGGATCTTCTTTATTAGTGCTATTTTGGATAGCTACAATATGAGATACAACCTGTTCTTCATCCACCGATTCACTGCACAGTGACAAATCTTTTAAGTAAGTTATAATTTTGTTTGTCACATCTTTCAATGTTTCCAACGGATAGGCACCTGTATTCTCTTTCTGAAGTTGTTCCTTTATGTGCAGGATATTATTGATTTCTTGTGCCAGGTTCGAAGCGAATTTAGGTAAGAATAAATCAATTTCTATATTGTCAACAAATGCTTTCAAGTCCTCAGCATAAGTTGCTGCACGTTTTACAATATCGTCAATTTTACTGGCAAGCTCCTGTATCTTTTTGTTAAGGGCAGAAGCTTCTTGGGCACCGTCTTTTGCCCGTTTATATTCCACTTCTACCGACGCAAGATACTTATATTTTGTATCTTGTTCTGCTATACAAGTATTTAAGTCTGCGGTCAGCTTATCCTTTTGTGCGCACAGCTCATTATATTCCTGAGCTTCTTTTTCTGCTTCAAGACGTTGTCGAGCCCATTCCTGTTGTAGTTTTTCAGCGGCACGCTTTAACTGAAGGTATTTTTTGAAGCCCAATACATTCTCGAAATTATCACGAATGGTTTGGGCAAATACATTTTTCTTCAGCAGTTCACTCGATTGCATTGCATCAAACAGGAAATACTGACTCAGTTCCTGAGGCAGATTGGCTTTGATGATTTTATTGATTTCCTGTTCTGCCTTTACCCGGTCCTTGGGGGCAGTCATTGTACCATAAACATACATGTTACCGTTCATGTTCAGCGATACGCTTTCCAATGGCTTTCCTTGCGGATTTAACTGATAAACACGCTTTAATATGTACTTCTGTTGCTGACCGAGTACTTTCCCTACAAATGTTATCTGTAAGGAAATCTCAGGTTTGGCTGTGTTTAAGGCTCCCTGATTGAGCAATTCCATGAAATGCTCTTTGTTTTCAATTTTCAAACCATAAAGAGCTCCGCTTATGGCCTCGAATAAAGTAGTCTTACCGCCACCATTTGCACCGCCAATCAGAATAATAGGGCGATCATCATCGACTGTCAAATCCAAATCAAGTGACAAGTAAGTCTTATAATTGCTTATTTTAATTCTCTGTATCAGCATAATCGTATTTATTGACGTATTTTTTGGATTGCATTACGGATGATGTCTTCCGTTTCATTATCACTCATTTCTATCACGTCAACCTTCTTGGCATGATAGGCCTTCAGAATATCTTCACTTAACCAGTCAAAATCTATACCTTCCGCTTCACAGATTGCTTCTATCATAGCTAAATCATCTTTGCGGATGCCGTAGTGAACAAATTTTGGATCTATACCTTTAGCCATAATCTTTATGCGTTTTCAGGATAAAAAGCATCCCAGTTTAACAAATCAGTTGTATTCTCAATGGGTAGTTTGGAATATAGCCAGTTACTTCCATCTTGAATGATAACTCCTCCATAAAGAGGTGTATCTTTAGTTGAATATTCCTGGATATATTGCAACAAGGCATTATGTTTCTCAGGAGCAGTTACATCACTTCCGGCACTTTTCGTATCGAAAAGATATACATGTCCATTCTTCATACGGATAACGAAATCAACATAAAATAAAGATTTTCCGTATGCAATGGCGTAATGTTGTTTCCCTTTATCCCCATTCTTATACCACCAGTCAATCCATTGTGAATGTTCTTCCAAATATTTCACAAATTCCTTCTCCGGATTAGAAGCTTCGTTAAGTTGAACGAATGGCAACAAAGCATGATTTTTTGCAGTCTCAATATGATTGGTTTCACTGTCATAGACTCTTTCTTCCGGAACTTCCCAGTTATATTGTTTTAATTCTCTGGCTGCCGCAGATCTTTTCTTAGCCCGCTCTCTTTTACGGGCGTATGTTTCTAAGGCCGTGTCCAGTAAACGGTCAAATTTGGGTCTGTTATCATAATAAAGAACGACCTTCTTGGCATCTGTATCGAAAATTCCAAAATAGTCGGCGAGCATTTCAAGCAGATAGTTGACTATTTTATCGGCTCTACCTTTACTTTCAAATTGATGTCCCTTACCGCTTATATATGCCATAAATACGCGATCTATTTCAGATGCTTTACGGGCAAAGCGGACTTGATCTACCTTCAATATCTGTTCTTCATTTTGGAAGTGAACATCCTTTGGAATTTCCACATTTATTGTCTTGACATCCAAACGAATTGAATTCTTTACCCGTCTTCTGTTTTCATTTACTAAATCGTCATCACTTTCTGGCAACGGAGTAAATTCATCATTATCATTTCTTAAAGCGGCCAATTCAGCGATAGAAAACAATCCGGCACCTCTTTCCAGTTTCCAGAATTCATCAGCCACTTCATACAATGTTTTTTTGAAGTCGGGTCCTAAATAATTTCGTTCCACATTAGGGCGTTCCGAATAGTAAGCCGGTAGAGATACATTCTCAAGATTTTCACGTCTGCATGCCGTAATCGTATTTTTCAAGATATAGTCGGAATCGGCTGTGACAATCTGAATTTTATCTTTTGCAATATCGGTATAAACATAGCCGATATTAAGCTGTTCTTTCGGATAATGTTTCTGTTCCGGCATTCTCAGAATACGTCCTACAGTCTGTATCGTAAACTGATCGCTTTGCAATTTTCTGAAGATTAGCAGTACTGCTGCACGAGGGCAGTCCCAACCCAAAGCAATTGCTTCTTTGAATAGCAATACTTGTGTCATATTATCGGGACGTTCCAATCCGGCGAGATTCTCTTTTTCGTTGGCGAGCCATACGGCCAATAATCCGTTTTCTGCTGTTATTCCACAAATGGCTTCCAAATAAGTTTTTACCTGTTCTGTGATAGCTTGGTCTTCCGAAGTCATGGATTCCTTCGTATCGTTGGGCAGTTGGATAAGTAATAGTGGATTGATTTTGACACCTAATTCCTGATAAAGCTCTGCCAACTGATTACGTTTTGCCAATGCCGCTTTAATCAGATTTTCGTTCAGTGTGCGTTCTTCGCTGAAATCCAGTTCTATATCCGGATTCAGCACGACTTCTTTCTTAATCATTTCAGCAGCAATAACATCCTGTCGGTAAACTTTTACTTTTTCATCAGGATGAAGTGTTTTAGGTGTAGCCGAAATACGCAATTCTACAGCCGGATTGATACGTTCCAGCACCGCTGCCGATTTATCTGCAGTCTTTGACCAGAACATGTGTTCCTCATCTATGATGGCAACAATGGGCAAATCGTATTCCTCTTGTGTTCGTCGTGCAATTTCATACAAAGAAGCAAAGCTTTCGTTTTCGCGAACCATAACATTACTTTCTTTGTTTACACTTTCCCAATTGACAAACAATATTTCTCCGGGTTGTATGCCTTCACTTTGGTCAATCTCGTCAAACATTACAGGCCGAAGTTTGCGTGTTTCACCAAAAGCATTCTTTAAACTGGCATAACTTTGCAGATGAAGTTTACGAGGTGCAAACCAGATATATGCAACTTCCTGATAACGGCTGTCACCACGCTCCTTCAATTCATCGGTTATATATGCCAAAGCCTGACAAGTCATGACCGTTTTCCCCGCACCGGTTGGCGCTTCAAACACAATTTTATGTCGTTTGCCGCCGAGGTTTAACAGACGGATTGTTTTATCGGTCAGCTCATTGATAGCGTTCTGTTGGTATGTTATATTTTTCATTATTCCTTTTTTATTTTCAGTGTTTATTATGGAATTACCTTTTTCCAGAAGCAGTTATTCGAAATTTTCGAATAACTTAAACCACATATCATGTTTCTATCTGATATATCTATACTTCCTCATTGTATTCAAAATTCAACATTCCATTAAACTGCTCTTCCTTTTTTTCTGTAGTAGCCAAAACATCTTCTTCAGGGAAAACGACAGCATCCTTTTTCTTAGGCAATATTCTGCGGTAAGTATTATAGATGGCTTGTGGCAGAGCGCACAGTTCCACTTTGTCACTGACATCATCAAACGAACCTTCCCATGGGTCTTCACTGGGTGAGAACACATAAACCTTTATTGGTTGAGATATGTCCATATCATAGATAATATCAACCAGTTCATCGATAGCTTCTTCACGATAAATAATAAGCATCTGTTTTTTCCCATCATCGAAATAACGGAAGACACCTTTATAGGTTTTTTGCCCTCCAAAAGTATTCTGTTCCGTATAGAGGTTTTCCTTGATACAAAGCATATCTGTAGCAAGATTTACCAGTTTTCGCATATTCTGCATCGAGCGACTACGACCAACAAATCCGGTACGGTAGTAACGGAGATTATTCTTTGTTAAACCAGCTACTTCTTCACCTTTTGAGTTTGTATAACCTTGAATCACTCGTCTGTTTCGTTCGTATGTAACTTCTTCACATATATTGTTTTCATTATTAGTGACAAGAATACATTGACGATGGCCTCCATCTTCTACATTCAGTTGCATAGTGGCGTGAAGAGTTGTTCCGCTGCCTGCGAAGAAGTCAAGAATTGTAATAGAGTTCAAATGAGGTAAACTAATATTTAAAAGATATTTTATTAATGAAAGGGGCTTTGGATATCCAAAAGCCTTTTCACTAAAAATATTTGTAATATCTTTAGTCCCATCTTGAGTCATACCAACACTATCACCCATATATGAGCTTACACTTGTATATCCAAATCTATCTCCAGATTTAGCTATATCATCTTCTTTCCAATAACGAAGTACAGGTTTAGATATTTTAAGGAAATCGTAATCACCTGGGAATACAATACGATTCTCTTTGTAATATCTTTTAAATGTTTCTTCAGTTATAGCCCAAGTCCTATTAGGATTAGCTGGAAATTCTTCTTTGGTTATAGGATTAATTATAGTAAAAAAACTATTAGGTCTTTCTAATGCTGTTGTTTGTTTTGTTAAGTCATGTATTCTCCATGGTCTATTAGGAAAATCTGAACTTGTATAATATTTGCGCGTTTCTTTCTGAAGACCTGCTAAAAAATTTTTATTAGCAAAACATAATATCCATTCATAGTCTTGTGATAGATAATGTGGTACATCCGATTTCGCAGTTCTTTTACGCCAAGGTATTGTTGCAACAAAATCTATGTTATGTAAGATCTCATCACAAAGCATTTTTAGCTGAGCCTGTTCATTATCATCTATTGAAATAAAAATCACTCCACGGTCAGATAACAACTTCTTAGCTATTTTCAAACGGCGGCTCATAAACGACAACCATTTGGAGTGTCGATAAGAATCCTCCTTATCCACATAGCTATCATTATATATAAAATCCTTATTCCCTGTATTGTACGGAGGATCTATATAGATTATATCAATTTTACCCTCATGCGTATAAGCTAAGGTAGCAAGGGCTTCCAGATTATCTCCTTCAATCAGAATATGGTTTGGTGCATCTTTATCTTCACTGATAATGGCACGTTCCGGCACCTCTGTCAAGATAGGCAGTTCATCACGAAGACGTTCTTCTACGACTTCGGGCTTATCTTCCCATACCAAACCATAAGTTTTATTCTCTCGTAGCAAACCTAACAGGGCACTACGTTCCTTATCGGTCAGTCCTTCTAAAGTGTTGATACGTTTTATAAGATTGGCTCTATCATTACTGTTCATAACATTACTTGGCTTTACTGTTTTTGAATTCTGACTAACTGAACATCATCACGTGTAGAGTTCAGCAGTTCTTTAATATCTACATCCAGAACACGTGCTATCTCCAGCAGCGTTTCCAGTCCGGGTTGTGATGTGTTGGTACACCACTTCGATACTGTGGCAGGGTCCTTGCCCAATTGTTCGGCCAACCATTTGTTGGTCCGCTTCCTCTCCACAAGCACAACCTTGATGCGGTTTATGTCTTTTTCTTTTTCCATAAGGATTTTCTTTCGTTCTATGCAAAGATAAGAAAGCCTATCTATTTTTCATCATTCTAATAGGACTATTTGCAATATAAATTGCGAATTAGTTCAATATTATAAGTTATTTCTTGATAACATAATTTCTTTTTGGAATAGAAATCTGTATCTTTGTAGGTAACAATGTTTTGATATAGGCAATTGCTGATAGAAATATAAATATTAATTATATGGAACAAATAATAACAACAACAGTTGTAACATTAATATCAGGAGCTATCGGTGCCATAATTGGTACCTATGGCGGAGCGTTATTTGCTGCAAAAAGACAAGAAAAACATATAAAAGAACTTAGACAAGTCGCTATAAAAGCTTTAAAAATATTCCAAAAGTATGCTCGTAATAAACAAACTTACGATGTTGCAGCTTCTGAATTCAATAATGCATTAAGTATTGCTGAGAAAAGAGTTTTTATTGTTGCATTACATAAGTTGGGTATCCCTATTCTGGCGACTCCAGATTCTAAGTTTGACATACAAAATATTGTATTTGAAAAAAGAGAAATAGATAAAGACGAAATAGAAGCTATTATCAGTCAAATACAATTAGGACATTGTGATCAGTTATTTTACATTGAACCTGATAATTATTTTAGTGAAAACATTCGTTTAAAAACATTACGTTATATTGCCAAAAGATGGGTAAGAGAAGTTTTTGGTAAAAGCAAACTTGATCGTTCTCAGAATCCTATTGTTATAGTTTATCCTACTAATTGGTGGCTAGGTTATACATTAGGGGAAAGGTTAGGAATTGCGGTTTTAAGAGAACGTATATCTTTAGACGAATATTTTGATGAACAAGGCTTGCCTAAGGAAGATTCTATTGAGCGTTTAATAACAGACATAGATCGTGGTCTTTGGGATAGTAGCTTCTTTTGGGATATAGAAAATTATCGAAGTGTAACTGCTACAAATTCTCTTAATAATATGATCTCTCAATTATTAAACAATAATCAGAACAATACTATTCAGAAAAAAGAGAGATAAAAGACAAAAAGTTTGTAAAAAAAGCAACAGAGAGGATTTTCCTCTCTGTTACGAAAAAAGTTACACCTCTAACTCCTTCAACGGCAATCCATAATTATATTGTCTGAAAAGTCCTCTGTGGATAAGTTTCAGACCAAGGGTCTGATAATACTTGTAGTCGTCATCCTCGGTGCAGAGGTATTTGTAACCATAGCGCGGGGCGTACTCCTTGAAGAAGCGGGCAAGGTCTTTCAGGTTTTCCTGCTGGTTTCGTTTGAAGTTGCTGCGTACAATGATAATGCTCCAGTCGGGGATGCTGCCAACACCACAACTGTATTCCCAAAAGCGGATGTATAAATCCATTTCGCCTACATGAACAGAAACACAAATGCCGTTGGCGTTGTGCATAATGGAACAACAGTTTCTGTAACCGAATCTCTCACACAAATAGAGATTGAAATCGTAAATAAAATCGGAATAGTTCATAATAATTTGAATTTTGATGGTTAATAAAAATTTGATTATAGACTGAAACCTCGCTTGCGTTTCGGTTTCTTTTTCTTCTTTTTAAGCCGGTTGGCCTGTATCGCTTCCTCTGTATCATAATCCGTAGGAGAGGGTGTGAACAATCCCACACTGATGCCGGAATGATTCTCCTGCTGGTATTCATGCCGAGGTTCCTCGCGTATGGTTGCTGCCTGTACCTGACGCTGGTTCATGGTAGCGGAAAGAGCGTTATATCTCAGTTCCTGGTCGATGTTCAGGAAACTGAACTGACGATCAATCTTGGAACCGCTAAAAGTCAGTTGGTCACATGTGAACTTGACACCTTGCATCTCTCCGGTCGTGCGACTTAGCTTCCATTGCGTATCAATTCCGTACTTCCGTAAGGCCAGTCTCAGTTCACTCCAGCTTCGGGCGTTCGGAACTTCTCGTTTCAAGGCATGATAGATAAAATACTTTACCTTGTCATGACGACGTAACCGCATGAAATTGACATGCTCTTTTCCTTCGGCAAAATGCAAGCGGTAACGGGCTGTCAGCATCTTGCAAACCTTTTCATTTCGGTAGCGGTCGTTCTTGTCGCTGATGGTGTAGCCATCATTATCCACCCGGTTGTAAACGATGTGACAATGCGGATGGTCACGATCAGTATGCCGGGCGATGATGAACTGTGTGTTCTCGATTCCCATCAGCTTCATATAGTCGTGGGCGATTTTCAGCATCAGTCCATCATCGTCACGGATGCGGTCACCGTCCTCTGCGGAGAAGCTCAATGATATATGGCCGACCGTATTCTTGACCTTGTCGTTCAGTAAAGTCTGCAACTCGAATTGTTCCGCTATTTCTTCAGGTGAACCGTAGACACCAACCGCTTTCAGCAGGCGCGATTTATCCTCTTTCAGCACATAGTTTACGCACCCGGAAAACGATGTGCCTTTGACAATCTTACCTATCATCCTTGAGCTGTTTTATGAGTTGGGAAATCTCTTGGGCGACGGTCCGACACTCATCAGCCACACGATAAAAACCGTAAACGTTGGCTCGTTTGGCAAGCTGATTCAGGTTCGTGCTTTCGCCAATCAGTTTACGGATGATGTCAATATTTTCTCTTGTAATCCGTTCGCGTACTGTACCATGTTCGATGAGCGAACGCACTACTTCGCTTTGACTGCGTTTACTGCGTCGGCTGAGTGCTCTGAGCCAGCCGAACTGTTCGTCTGTAAGACGGATTGTAACTGTATTTTTCTTGTCCATACTATTTGCTTTTGAGATTAATAATTGTGACCATCGGGAGCTGTCTCACCGTCTTTTGAGGTGAGCAAGTGGCCGGGAAATGTAATACACCGGCATAAACTTGCTCCAGTGAAAAAGAAGTGAATCAGACATCAGAAAGTCATCGTTTGAAAATTCCTTTCTAGGAACGTTGAGCCATTGCTGAAAGAGGTGTTTTCTCCACATTGACAAGCTGTAAATCGAAAGTCTCGACCAGTGTTTTTAGGGCTGGATTCAATGTGATAAGACGATTAAAAATAGCCTCCTTAGTTTCTTCTCTCAGCAGAAAATCGGCAATGTCATAACCTGCATCACGTTCTTCTTTTGTTGCATTTCTTTCCATAAAATCGAAGAGAGAAACCTCTATTCCCAGGCTTCGGATCATCTCCATTTTACTGTTCCAATAGTCGGTCGCACCCAGATCGGGGAAGAGCAGGACACGTCGGTTTCTCAATACGCTCATGGCATCCCGATTGAACGCTCCGTTCTTTCCGCCCGAAGCAATCCATAGATATTGCGGCAGATAGAAACTGGATATCAAAGCGCTTTTTTCACTCTCCACAAGGGCAACCGGACGCTGCTGGTCGGAGGACAAAAGATGTTCACCAAACAGGCATTGCCGGAGGTTGAAATTTTCTTTCTTCAATAGGGAATGTACCCACGTGATGTAGTTGTGCGGCTCTTTAATCCGTCTTCCGTTTTCGGGATTGTAGAGCATCACTTTCCCGGTGCGTACCCGTCCGGAGATATCCACTTGCCAGAAGACAGTAGCTCCCGGCCAATGCTTTGAGGTTCCCACATGGTAGCGCAACATCAGCTCTTCGGTAACCTCCTGTCCGAAATGAAAACTCAGGAACTGAAACAGTTTGTTCGTGTGATACAACTTCAGGGACTGCCTCATGATTTCCGGCTCAATGAATGAAGGTTCAGTAGGCAGACTGATGCGTGGCCTTGACACCGGTACAAACTCTTCGCTCAATCGCTCCTTGGCCGTTGGGTTTTCGTCAAAGTACATTTTGGGCGTATAGTTGTAGCCGCACTTCTGTTCATGGTTGCATCGCCCTACATAATCAGGAAAGCTGATTTGCTTTTCCGTATCGATGTATTTGGCGAAACAACTTTTGCGGTGGCAGTTCGGGCATGTGTGCCGGGTGCTGACACCTTTGTATGGTTCTAATGTGAATCTGTAGCTCATTTTTCTTTCTGTTTGGATGTTACTATGCACATTTTCGCAACTTCACAAACCCCTCGGTTGCGAAAATGTGCATAGTAACAGGTTTATTTACTGTATTCTCCATGATTCTCTTTTCTGAATAATGTTCCGATGTGGCGTTTTAGAAACATCTTGAAAGCATGCTCCTTCATCCCGTAGCTTTCAGCAATGCCGATACCTTCTGCCGTCGTAAATCTCTGAGGCAGGTTCAGGTAGATGTTGCGGTGCAATTCGCTCAACTGTTCCTGACTGACGGCGGTCTGCACCTTTACGGCTGTAGTCCGAAAATATTCAGTCAGTAGGATGGCACGGTTCACGCTTTCAAGGTCAATCGTATGCTTGTCGCACTCTCCGCAAGTCCATCGGGCAAGCTGGATAATCAGACAAAACCGGATAATGTAGATTTCCAGTTTGCAGTAAATACCTACCAAAGCATCATTGGTTTCCATATCACATTGGCGGGCATTTTCATGCTGCCAGCCGTAAAGCCGCTGCTTGGCGTCTTCATCGAATGGCAGGCATTGAGGCTGCAATTCATTATTTTCGTCATACGGACAATCCTGTGCGATCAGCTTGTCTATAATCTGTTGCCACTGGATTTCAAGTTCTTCAGGAGTTTCCCGGTCGTTCCATCTGCTTTTCAAGACAGATTCAGGCATCACGAAAAGAATACGGTCAATGAAACCGTTACTCGAACGCTCGCCCTTGACCAGTTCGCCCAGAATCTTCTTTTGAATGGTACCGATAACGGAGATGTAAGGACGTCTGATAAAAATGGAACTTTGCGTACTCTTGCGGTCGGAAATCGTGGGCTTGGCATTGAACACCGAAAGCCAGAACTGTTCTTCCGAACCGTTATTATAGCGGTTGAAGTTTTTGAACCAGGCAGATAGCTCGTCCGACCAAAGGCAGAGTCCTCTGGGATTCTGAGCATGTATCAGGCTCAATCCTTCGGGAGTGATATCCGAAACAAGAAAGCGTTTGCGCACGGGAGCCTGCGGAAACTCATCCAAACCGGCTTCCATGCGTTCCTTTTTGCTCATGGACATAGTGCGTTCATACTCGGCAGACAATTTCTGATACTCCTGATTCTGACAATAGTCGTGCTCAATGAACGGCTGGAAAGCGAAGCTCAGCGGATGACTCTTATTGGCTCCGGGGCGTCCAATCAGTGCCATGTACAGAATGGGACTTTCCAGCCAGTTGCGCTTCACCTGCACCAGATGGGAGTTGCCAATCCCCACGGCAATGGCCGCAAGGATAGCCGCAGCAACATAATCCACGGGATAGCCCTGACAATCGTGCAAACTGCTGATGATACGCTGAATCCTGATAGGAAAGACCTCTATCGGAAACTCACTACCGGACATCTTGGCTCCAATACGCACAGCCTCGCCGATGATACCTTCTGCTGTTAATTTGGTAGTTTCCATAGCCGTGCAAATCAAAAGTTATAGCCTCCCTTTGGTTTGCGCTTCGCTCCATGTACTATCTCCGCTGCCTGTTCTTGGATCGACATGGCCTGCATCTGCTTGCGCCCGGACTCAATCCATTGCAGCAACTCATCTTCATAGAAGTAGAGTTTCTTACCTTTTTTATAGGCTGGAATCAGTCCTTTACGTGCAAGCGTGTAAATGGTAGGCTTCGCTTTTCGTGTGATTTTACAGGCTTCGTCAATTTCAACAAGACGATGCTTGTCTAAAGAAGTTTGTGGCTGTAGTGCCGCCACCATTTGTCGGATTTGTTCCATCTGTTCTGTGAGATAACCTACCGCCTGCGGCAGCTTATCAAAAGTGATTTGTTCGTTTGCCATACGTACTCGTTTTTAATTGTTCGCTGGCAAAGGAAATTGGTGTTTTGATGGTGGAAAACATCACCGGAATATAACTGTGAGATAACTTTTGATGATGATTGTTGACGGTAAATAATTAAATATCAATATAGAAAGCGATTGGATACACAGAGTTCGTGTATAAAAGAAATATATTATTAGAATATATGAGGAAAAAGCAGTAACTTTGTTTGTTATCAATTTAATTTAGTGAATACCAAAATGATACCGCAATTTGATCAAATTAGGATACAAGCGCTGAAAACACTAAAGTCGGGGGCCGTTATGAGAGCCAAAGATTTTAGAGTTCCTTTAGCAGAACATTTTCATTTGACAGATGAAGAGATGAATGCATGGTATCCATCAGGTAATGGAGAAATATTTTTAGATCGTATTTCCTGGGCTTTGTCTTATCTATTCATTGCTGGCTTAGTTGAAAAGCCTAAAAGAGGAGACTATAAAATTAGTGATAAAGGATTGTCTATGCTTGAATCATGTTCTGATGAACAGATAAGTGAGTATATTAAGACAACTGTCAACGCACGAACTCCGAAGAAAGAATCTAAAATTAAAGACACATTAGAAGAAGCATCAGAAACAACCGGAGAGAATGAACCGACTCCTCAAGAAAGTTTATATAATTCGTATGATAATATAAAACAATCCATTCAATCAGAAATTCTCACGACAATACTTAGTAAAAAGCCCCAAGAATTCGAACGATTAGTTGTGAGATTACTTCAAGCAATGGGATATGGAGGTGAAGTAAAGAACTCAGGATTTGTTACAAAATTTTCAAATGATGGAGGTATTGATGGCATTATAAAAGAAGATATTCTTGGCTTTAATCATATTTCTATTCAAGCTAAACGATATGCATTAGGTAATAATGTTGGACGTAATGAAGTTCAGAGTTTTGTGGGAGCTGTAGCAGGAACTCCATCTAAAAAGGGGGTTTTTATCACTACTTCAGATTTTACAAAAGGAGCTATGGATTATGTAGATAGCTTAAATGGTTCGCCTACTGTTATTTTGATTAATGGCCATCAATTAACAGAATATATATATGATTTTGGATTGGGGCTTCAGACAGAAATGACCTTTAAGGTGATGAAAATGGATAGTGATTATTGGGACTCAATGGAAGATGATAAATGACATATATTACTCTTTTAATTGTTGTAGTTTAATGTAACATTCAGATTCCGTATGTGACATTTTACGTTCAATCGTTGAGATCTCCAAGTCACGGAGGGTATGGGCAAAAACATTCTTGATGAATGTGGCTGTGTGAATGCGCTTTATACCAAAAGCCTTGCCAATGTTCCAACCAAAATGCATAATATCAATGCTTTTAAGTTGTGAATCCACCTTTACGGGCGTTATCTTTTGCAAGGTATCGCCTGAACTATATTCAGCAACGTATGTACATAGACGGTTGAGATCCTCTTCACTCATATAGGCAACCATTGTTTGCTTCGTATAGCTAATGACCTTTTCCAATTTAGTTTGAATAGCACGATTCTTTTTTGCGATAGAATTGGTTCGCATAACTTCATATTCTGAAGGTCCAGAGATTGTTTCTTCAGCGGTAGGAGCAGACTCAATGACATCAGGCGTAGCTTGGTTTGAATCTTTGATTGTAGGGGCTTCCGGAACAGAAACGGTATCATTGTGATTTTTCATCGTTTGAAAAGCAGAGAAACTCAATAGAAAAGCTTCTATGCGTGGCAGCAGAAACTGATTGAAAGTTGTCTGTAAACTAACATAGATCGCCATCAAGACAATTACTGTCGCAAAAAATGCAACACTACTACTGAAATCGTCAACGCCTTTGGATAAAACAAACTGCCGAGCTAAAACGCCAACGACAAGAGTACCTACCAATACAAGGGAATAGAGTGCTATATGTTCTATACTTTTCTGATTCATAGTGATATTTGCTAATTGTTTGTGCGCAAATATATGTTATTTCATAGATACCATATTATAAATCCAAGAAAGTGGCAGCATTTGTCCTCAATATGTAGCTTTTTTCCTTGTCAAGGTGTCATTGTTTGACAAAAACTCAAAGGGAAATATATGTAAATTCATATTGGGGAGATTATTTTACTTTCTCTATCTAAATGGCTGAATGAAAAATCCTATATTTGTATAAATATAAAGAAAAGACTATGTTACTTCCAACAATGACATACAAAGAAATGTATGATAATCTTAGTAAAGATCTTAAAAAAGTAAAGATTCGAGAAGATTATTTTCTTCCAAAAGCAATAAAAGAATTCAAAAAGGAAAGAAGATTCCCAGCTTGGAGGTGGTATGAATACACTGTACCTGCATCACAAAACAAGTATATTATATTTTTTTATGTTGAAAGTCGTGCTTTCATTGAAAAACCAGAAATTGGCAATTATTGTGTAGTTTTTGACAACAAGAATAATAGGTTTGTAATTAAATGGGGGGCTTGTGGATATAATCACACAAAAGATGGACCATTAATGCTTCTTAGGCAGATTCAAGTATATACAAGTCATTTTTTTGATAGATATAAAGAACGATGTTTAAAAGATTTATCACTTAATGCGAACGATGTTGTTTGTAGATATTTGTCAAGAAACAAAGAGGTAATGCCTATTGAAATGAATAATGAGATTAATAGACATTTAGATCAATACGGAGCTGGTGCAAAATATGGTTTTCGAGTTAGAGATGGCTTCTGCTTTGCATTGCTAGACTTACAGGTTATGCAAAGTAAAGATGGAGATTGTGAAAAAGATAAGCCACAAGCGATGTATGTAGTTTATAAAACATTTATGAATGAGGCTGATATGGCTGATACGCAATTATCTGCGATAGACAAATCTCATTATGATGCATGGTTAAGATATATACAAACTCTTCAAAAAGAGGCAACAGATGGAAAAATAACTCTTACACTTGATGCATAATTAATAAGAACAAACTATCTGCATTATTAAGGTATTGGTTGCAGATAGTTCGTTCTGTAAATTCTTTATTTCAACGAAATCTTATTCGCCGTCTCGCGTTTCTTAGAATTAACCAAATCAGCATATATCTGTGTGGTGGTGACATTCTTGTGCGTCAGCATCTTCGATACTGTGTAAATGTCTGTGCCTAAAGAGATTTGGATGACCGCATACGAGTGCCTGAAGCAGTGGAAGGTTATGTGTTTTCTGATTCCGGCTTCGGCAATCCATTGTTTCAAGGGGTGATGGGTCATGGAGCGGGTTAAGCCTTTGAAGACTTTTCCGGTGCCCCATTCGCCACACAACTCCAGTGCCTCCTGACTGATGGGAAGGGTGGCCTCGGTTTCTGTCTTCTCGGTACAGATACGAATGTAATAGCCTTGATCCGGACCGACTTCAAAGTCACGCCAGTCCAGTTTCAGAATATCACTGATACGGAGACCGGTCATGCAGGCAAACAGGGAGGCCTGTTTCAAAACTGGAATTTTGCAGGGTGTAGCGGCCAGTTTCTTGACTTCATCAAGTGTCAGATACTCTTTCTTGACCTCTTTCCATTCAATCTTTTCCAAAAAGTCGTTCAAGTTCTCACGTAGCATCTTCTCTTTATAAGCTATTTTCAACAGAGCTCGGAAAGTAGAATAATAGCCGGCTGCCGAATTGCGTGAGATGTAAGCATTGGGATGATTGATTTGTTTGCATTTGAGCAGGTAATCCCTGAACTTCTCACACAGTTCCACGGTGACATCGCCAAAGGTGCATTTGCCACCGACAAATTTCTCGAAGTGATTGTAAACACAATCCCATTTCTCATACTTTTCCCGTGCCTTTGTCCGGAAGTAGGCGAGGAAATCTACCTTTTGCTTGTTCTTGTCCAAGAACCCGAATTCTTCATTGATAAGCGACTGGACACGGATACAGCGGATTGCCTCTGCCTTGTTCAGCATATCCTGATTGAACATTCTTTGCTGCTCGTTCTTGGGCTTGGCATAGATGTAGATGCCGAGGAATTCCCGGCGACTCATCTTCATCGTGTAAGGATTGCGGATGGCCGGATAATAATCCAGATAAAGAGATATGCGGTCGTTACGCAATGGCTTTTGTCTCAAAGTTACGTTGGTACATGTAAGTGTCATAGCTATATTGTTTTTTGATGAATACTTGTTTTTGTTGCAAATAAAATAGGTGTTCTAATGGTGGTATTTATCACCGGAAAATAACTTTTGCCTCATTCTATCTTTGGAGGCTCAAAGAACTTGTCCAGCTCTGCCCGCAGGATCTTGGTATATTTACCGACCTTAATACGGGGAATATTATGGTATTTCACATAATGGTAGAGTTGGTCTCGTGTCAGATTAAATCGCTCCATCGCTTCGGCAATGGTGTAGTATTTGGGCTCTTCTGGAGCTATGAGACCTTTGGCAATGTCCACATGCTTTTTGGAGTAATACACCATAATGCCGACTTTCTTTTTGGGAATGGCATTCTTTGATACAAAAGAATAGATGGCCGTCAGCGTCATGCCGAACTTCTCTTGCATGTCTTGCGTGCTGTACCATTCCTTGATTTCAGGATCAGGAGCTTTTTTTGCAAAGTAGTCATCAATATGCTTTTTGCTCCAATAGGTTTTCCCACGGTTAAATGTCCGGGGTATATTATGCTCTTTAGCTATATGAAATATCCAGGAATCTTTGACACCGAATTTCTCTTTAATCTCATTGGTGGTATAGAAGTCTGTGATGGGGATTGTATCTTTGGGCATTCGATATTGATAAGGCTTATTTTGAAGCATAGCATCAATATCAGCCCTCCTGATAAATGAAAGCCTACTGCTAATTTTAGACGCTTTAAGGTGACCAGCCTTTACCATGGTATAGATAGCTTGGCGAGATAGACCTAACAGACGTCCTGTTTCTGAAAAGGAAAGATATTCCTTCTCCTTAATGTCTTCAATGATGCGTTCAGCTTTCTGAACTTGAGTTTGTGACTCTGTTGTCTGCACTCGTTTTGTGCGTATAGCCCGTTTATAGGCAAAATTTGCACACCTGTGTGAACAGAACCTCGTAGAAACTTTCTGAGCCTCGAATTCTTTACCGCACCATTCACAAATCTTTTTAATTCTAAAGTTACTAGTTGCCATTTTTACTTAATATTTAGGGGTTAATTCTCCTTCATTTCTCCTGTTTTTTGTCAACCATCGTAAACTATTGTCAACCATAGTCAACATTCTCCACGACCTTGCCAACGATAATCCTCGGATTTTCGTGGTGAGGTACACAGGAGGTACAAAAAATGGCGTAAAAAGGCTTAGCAACGATTATCAACGATACTTGAGCAACAAAAAAGGCACCCGTAAAGAGCGCCATATTAATCGATTATAATCAATTTAACTATTTGGTAATCAATAATTTACTTACCGATGCAAAAATGCCGAAATATATTCCCCAGTACCTGATCTGTCGTAACCTCTCCTACGATATCCGATAAATGGAATATACACTCTCGTAAATCTTGCGAGATGAAATCCCCGGAAAGGCTGGAGTTCAAACCTTCTTGTACCCTATGTATAGCTTCCAGCGCATGCGTAAGTGCCTCGAAGTGGCGGACATTCGTTACGATGATGTCGCTTTGGTGGAGGGTGGGAATGGAAGAGACTTCCGTGAGGAGTTGTTGTAGCTCTGCGATATGCAGCTTGCTCTTGGCGGAAATAGCGATTTGATGCCAGCCTTCGGTGGGGAAAGAGAAGGTTGGGAGAGAGGATGTGGGTAATACATCGCATTTGTTCATCGCTAAGATAACAGACTTATTTGTTAATCTCGGAGCTATTTCTTGATAGAAAGCCTCGAAATCCTTGAGGTCACGGGTTAAGTCGTACATGAGGATGACGATTTGCGCTTGGTCTAGAGCCTTGAAACTACGTTCAATACCGAGAGCTTCGATCGCATCGCTTGTTTCACGGATACCGGCGGTGTCGATGAAACGGAAGAGTTGGCCGTTGATATTGATCGTATCCTCGATAACGTCACGGGTCGTTCCGTGGATGTCGCTGACGATCGCTTTATCCTCGTTCAACAAGGCGTTTAGTAAAGTAGATTTGCCGGCGTTCGTCTCACCGATGATGGCGACGGGAATACCGTTTTTGATCGCGTTACCTACGCTGAAAGATTGGGCGAGTTTGGAGATGACCTGTTCGATATGATCCGCAAGCGTGCGAAGCTCGCTACGATCAGCGAACTCCAATTCCTCATGGTCACTGAAATCCAGTTCCAGCTCCATGAGAGAGGTGAAATGGAGCAGTTGGTTCCGAAGTTCGGCGAGTTCCCTACTGAAACCACCTCGCATCTGGCTTAGAGCCAAACGATGTTGGCCGGCCGAAGTGGAGGCGATTAAATCCGCAACGGCCTCCGCTTGGCTAAGGTCCATCTTGCCATTCATGAAAGCACGTTGCGTATATTCACCCGGTTGCGCTATACGGCATCCGCTGGAGATAAGGGATTGCAGGATTTGTTGTTGGATATACGTCGAGCCGTGGCAGGTGATTTCCACCGTATCTTCCCCCGTGAAAGAATGGGGGGCACGGAAAACAGCGGCGATCACCTCATCTATGGTTTCGTCATTGTTACCGACGATGGAACCATACGTTAAGGTATAAGCCTTTTGGGTAGATAAACTTTTACCTGCCTTCTTCGGCCGGAATATCCGATCACAAATCTTGAAAGTATCCGGTCCGGAGACACGAATCACTGCGATTCCTCCTACTCCCGGAGCTGTAGATATAGCGCAAATTGTACTCATTCCGTCTATTAAACCGTTATTAATTCATACGCTTGAGAACCCAGTCCGATTTCTTCCGCATAACGTAGGCCGGCTTGCCAGTTCGTATCCGGATGAATCAAATGGAATTTATCCTCTCCCTCAAGGTGTTCGTGAGGATGAGCCTCGGCTAATTTATTACCTCCGATGATAGGAGCGTTGATAACCATATCGGCGCAAGCCTTATCCAAGGCCACCGGATCGAAAGATGCGGCGATCCCCAAATCAGGGATGATGGCGGCATCGTTATGATTCCAGCAATCGCACTCCGGAGATACGTTCATGATAAAACTAACATGGAAATGGGGCTTGTCTGATAATACGGCTTTGGTGTACTCGTCGATCTTGTAATTCAATCGCTCGGAAGTATCACCTTCGCCCATTACGGCACCGTCGTATTGGCAAAGAGCCACACATTGCCCGCAACCTACACAACGCTCGTAATCAATTTCGGCCTTTCGGTTGTTATTCAAATGGATGGCATCGTGAGCACAGTGCTTTACACAGATGTTACAGCCTTTACAAGCCTCCGTATCGATACGGGGTTGTGAGGCGCAATGTAATTCCAGTTTACCGCCTACGCTGGCGCATCCCATCCCGAGGTTTTTCAGCGCACCGCCGAAACCGGCTTGCTCGTGACCTTTGAAATGGTTCATGGAAATGATGATATCGGCATCGGCGATAGCGGCACCTATTTTCGGGGCCTTGCAATATTGCCCGTCAATCTCGATTTCCCGGTAGTCCGTACCTTTCACGCCATCGGCGATGATAACGTTGCAACCGGCGGACATGGGATTGAACCCATTTTCCATGGCGCTTTGAAGATGATCGACAGCGTTGGAGCGGCGGCCCGAGTATAAGGTGTTACAATCGGTAAGGAACGGTTTCGCACCTAATTCACGTAACAGGCTTACCAAGCGAGCGGCGTAATTAGGACGAATGTATGCCAAATTCCCCGGTTCGCCAAAGTGGATCTTAATGGCTACAAATTGATTTTTGAAGTCGATATTGGCGATACCGGCACGTTTTACCAGACGTTCCATCTTATCCAGCAGGTTGCTGCTGGGGGTCGTGCGTAAATTAGTAAAGTAGACTTTGGATGTATTCATCTTTTTATTGGTTTAGTGTTGACAAAGGTACGAAAAACACGGAACATTTTTTATATTCGCGTAAAACAGATTTGTATATGGACTTGCTTCAGCGGAATCATCAGCTATTGTTGAAAGGAATAAATTGTACATTCCTGCGTTATTTGCATGCACGGATAGAGTGGGAGGATCGGTTAATCGGCATCTTCGGCTCTCGAGGGGTTGGTAAGACTACCTTGTTGTTACAGCATATTAAGTTGAAATTTGAAGATTCACGGGAAGCCCTGTATGTGAATCTGGATGATTTCTGGTTTGAGACACATTCATTGACCGATGCGGTTAAGGAGTTCCTGCAAGCCGGGGGGCATTATTTGTTTTTGGATGAGATCCATTTCTATTCGAGCTGGATGGAAGAGGTCTCAACTTTATTGGATGCCAACCCCGCCTTAAAGATTGTTTTCGCTACCACTTCTTTGTACTCGCAGACAGTGGTGCGGAACGGGTTAAGGCATGAGGCTGCTTTTTATACCATGCATCCGATGTCGTTCCGTGAATTCCTTTCTTACGAAAGCATTCTGGATAAAGATCCCATTCCGTTGGAAGATATCTTAGCGAACCATCATGATTTGGTAAAGGAGATCAATGCGGAGATGAATATTGTGCCGATTTACCGGAACTATCTGGAACATGGATGTTATCCTTTTTATTGGCAAGACCCGGATATGTATTATTTCCGTCTGCAAGAATTAGTGAGAAAAGAGATTTGCCGGGATTTGCCTTCGGTGGTTTCTATTTCGATGAGTAATCTGGAACGAGCTCAAAAATATTTTATGATGGTGGCTGAGTCGGCTCCTTTACGTCCGAAATCGATTGATGTAACCCGTAAGATAAATATGCTTCGTCAGCAAAGCGATAGCCTGTTGCGTTTCTTCCATGATATGAGGCTTATTTATTACTCGGCAGACCAACTGGGAACCACTCCGGCCAAGCAGAAAGTCTTTATGGGGGATACCAACTTGCTGATCTCTTTTTTCGGAGATAAGGAGAATCGGCAATTGATGTGTGAAACCTATTTCTTAAGCCAGATGCGTTCCGTGGCGAACGTGGAATTCATGGCGAACGGGGATTTCTTGATTGGCGGTAAATATATCTTCGCCGTAGGTGATCCCTTAAGGGGATATGATCGTCTCCGCTTCGTACCCGACGCTTATGCGGCTATCTACGGGTTACCGAAAAGCGTGTTTAACCGTATGCCGGCATGGATATTAGGATTTAGTTATTGAGAATTTAAAAATAGGATTGCTATGTTAGAATGCATGAAGAATAGAAGAAGTATCCGTAAATATACGGATCAGGATATCCCGGAGTCTTTGCTGAATGAATTATTGGAAGTGGCTACTCGTGCCTCGAATACAGGAAATATGCAATTGTATAGTGTCGTGGTTACCCGCGACCCTGCGAACAAGGAGAAACTGGCTCCGGCTCATTTTAACCAGCCGATGATTACGGGAGCGCCGGTGGTACTTACTTTTTGTGCGGATGCGAACCGTTTCGTGAAATGGGCGGAGTGCAGGAAAGCGGAGGCCGGATTCGATAATTTACAAACGTTTATCGCTTCGACGATAGATGCGATGTTGTTCGCCCAGAGTTTCTGTAATGCCGCTGAGGAAAAAGGCTTAGGCATTTGCTATCTGGGTACGACGGCTTATAATGCGGACCAGATCATTGAGGCGCTTTCTCTTCCCCGTCTGGTTGTCCCGATCGTTACGGTTACGGTGGGTTATCCGGCAGAGCCTATACCCGCTCAAGTAGAACGTTTACCATTGGCAGCTGTGGTACAAAACGAGACTTATACGGACTTTACTCCAGCTTCCATCGATGCCTTGTATGGCGAGAAAGAGGCATTAGAGGTGAATAAACAGTTTGTGAGGGAGAATAATAAGGAAACACTGGCGCAGGTCTTTACGGACGTACGCTATACGAAGAAGAATAGTGAATATTTCTCCGAGGTGCTTTTGAAGGTATTGAAACAACAAGGATTCATGAAGTAAGTCCCAGTACTTCTACCTTATAGTTGATAAAGAGTCCACTCTCGAGTACGCCTGTAATCGACTTGAGGGTGGATTCTGTATTTTCAGGGATGTAGTCCATCCATACGTCAAGGATCATATTGCCATTCTCGGTAATGATCGGTCCATCCTTACCTTGCCCCATACGAAGTTTTATCTCACGGGGATTCAAACGCTGGAGTTTGTCCTCTACATAGGTGAGAGCTTCCGGGAAAATCTCTATCGGGATCGGGAATTTAGCTCCCAGCCTCTCCACTTTCTTGGAAGGATCGACCAGTATATAGGTCTGCGGACTGGAACTGATTAACAGCTTTTCCTTAAACATGGCGCCTCCACGCCCTTTGATCAAGTTAAAGTGGGAATCTACTTCATCAGCCCCATCGAAGGTCCAGTCCGGCTTGTGGGAAAACAGGCTGGTAACCGGAATGCCTAGCTGGGCGCAAGTCATCCGGATTTCTAAAGAAGTGGGGATCGCCAAGATGGAAAGACGTTCCGTCCGGATACGTTCCGCTATGCGAATCAACGCTAGATAGGAGGTAGAACCGGAGCCAACACCTATGACTTGTCCGTTTTCGACTTTAGATGCAATAAGGTCCGCTATCTTTATTTTATCTTCCTTATGGGAGATCTGATTCCCCCATTCCAACGTATCGATTAGTGAATGATCCCACTTCATGGTCTTGATATTATTATATACGGTCTAATACAGTTTCAATCAGTTTTTCCAAAGAACCTTTATAATCCGTATTCATATGATTATCCACACGTCCGGCGATAATACAACATACGGTCATTGCCCGGTGTCCCATGAGAGCGGCCAGACCAGCTAAAGAGGAGCTCTCCATCTCGAAGTTCGTAATCTTTCGCCCGTTGTAATCGAAAGCCTCTATTTTCCGGTTCAATACCGGATCGGTCAAGGGCAATCGGAGCTCACGTCCTTGCGGCCCATAGAAGCCATTGGCCGCGATAGTCGTTCCCCGGATAATATCATTACGGGTGATTTGCTCGATCAACGATGGATCTGCCGATACGACATAAGGCCATATGCCGCTAAGCCGCCAATCAAGCTGTTTTATTAATTCAGACTCCAAGTCTGCGTCACGAACGGTATTACTATTTGCGTAGAAATAAATGACCCCGTCGAATCCGATCGATTTCTCCGCTGCCACATAAGTCCCGATCGGGACAAATGGCTGTAACCCTCCGGAAGTCCCGATACGAACCAGGGAAAGTTGCTTGAATTCCGGCTTGATCGTACGGGTTGAGAAGTCTATATTAGCGAGAGCGTCTAGCTCATTTAATACGATATCGATATTATCTGTGCCGATGCCATGGGATACAACCGTGATACGTTTTCCCTTGTACTGGCCCGTGATGGTATGAAACTCCCGGCTGGAAACCTCACATTCCTGAGAATCAAAATAGGAAGCGACGGTTGTAACCCGTGCGGGATCACCAACAAGTACCACACGATCCGCAAGTTGCTCCGGTTTTAAATGCAGATGGAAAACACTGCCATCTGAATGGATCACTAATTCTGAAGCGGGGATTGTTCTCATATTCAATCAGATAATTAAGTTTATATTATAATCATGAAAGGGCAAGGTATGAACCCTGCCCTTGGAGATAGTTCTATTTATATAACTATTTTAGTCCTTTAATGGTTTTGATGGAGCACCGGTCGGTTTAGCTATCGCTTCACGCATAGAAGTGTCCGCCTCGATGTTCTTCATCTTGTAATAGTCCATTACGCCTAGGTTTCCTGTGCGGAAAGCGTCTGCCATTGCCTTGGGAACTTCCGCTTCTGCCTCGATCACCTTGGCACGGGCTTCTTGAGCTTTCGCCTTCATCTCTTGCTCGAGGGCGACAGCCATCGCACGACGTTCCTCGGCTTTCGCCTGAGCGATATTCTTATCCGCTTGAGCTTGGTCCATTTGCAAGAAAGCGCCGATGTTCTTACCTATATCGATATCGGCGATATCGATGGAAAGGATTTCGAAAGCTGTTCCGGCGTCAAGCCCTTTGCGAAGCACTAATTTCGAGATGGAATCCGGATTTTCCAATACAGTCTTATGGCTTTCGGATGAACCAATGGAAGATACGATACCTTCACCTACACGGGCTAAGATCGTCTCTTCTCCTGCACCACCCACTAATTGCTTGATATTCGCACGAACGGTGACACGTGCCTTGGCGATTAACTGGATTCCGTCTTTCGCAACCGCTGTTACCGGAGGGGTATCGATCACTTTCGGATTTACCGACATTTGTACAGCCTCGAATACGTCACGTCCGGCCAAGTCGATAGCGGTAGCCATCTGGAAAGGAAGGTCGATATTCGCTTTCGACGCGGAAACCAGCGCATGCACTACTTTCTCGACATGTCCACCCGCTAAATAGTGCGCTTCCAGCTCGTCGCGTGTAAGCGTCTTTATTCCTGCCTTATGCGCTTCGATCATCGCACGAGTGATGATGTAGGGAGGAACTTTTCGGATACGCATCAAGAATAACTGGATCAAGGAGATATTGACTCCTGATACTTTGGCCGAGATCCATAACAGGAACGGCACATAATAGAAAAAGATTGCCAGCAGAAGTACTGCGGCCCCCAATAGGATAAGTGGCAAAAAGGTTATTTCCATATATAAAAAATTAAGCGTGAATATTTGTTTCTTCTTTAGGACGGACAATTACGTTGTAACTGTCTACCCTGATCACTACGATCGGCGTGTTCTCATCGATTAATTCGTCTTGAGATTTCGCTTCCACGTTAATACCTTTAATCCGGGCCTTGCCGATAGGGGCTAAGCGTGAGAGCGTGATCCCCTCGTCTCCGGGTTCTATTCCGAGATCCCTGCTGGATGTCAGCTTGGAATCGATATCTGTCTTTAAAGCGATCTTGTTAAAAGACCGGGAACGCAATAACCAAGCGAAGATTATTCCGAATGTAATGATTGATAAGGATAAAGTCAGATGCCCTACCCATATACCTACCGTATAAGCGAAAACGACTCCGCCGATAGCGAAAATAGCCCCGCCTATACCCGCAAGTGTTATTCCCGGAAGAAGGAATATCTCCGCCAGTATCAGTAGGATGGCCGCTACCATGAGGAAGACGATGATGGCTATGTCCAGTAGCATAGTTCTTCTTATTTATGGTTGTTTCTTAGGTATACGATCTCTGCGTTACGTGCCTTTTTCTCCCATTCGTCCGGTTGAGCGAGCAGGTTGTTTAACTTTTCTTCCGCATCAAGAATCGTAGGCTTCAGTTGTTCTCGCTTCGCCTTATTCCCTTTGATGTAGCTGGCTCGTAAACTCTCTAGTTTCTCATTTAGCTCCTTGATCTGTTTATGGATGGAAACTACTTTCTCGTAGTAGTTCTTCGCTTCCGGACTTTGGATATCGTCCAAGGTGTAATAAACGATATCATTGTGGATCGGGAACGTGAAATCTTTCTTTATCTCTATACGTCCGTAAGGAATCTCGGTATGGGCCAAATGAATAAGCTCTTCGTAATTCGATCCGGGTTTCCATGAATCCTTGATCGAGGCAATAGAGGCCCGGGCACGTTTTAGTTCGATATCCTCGCTATCTACTCGCTCGCGGTTGTCATTCGGGATGAATAGGTATACGCAGACTTTTCCTTCCGGTTGATAGCGATCGGAAACGAACCATCCCAATTGCTTGGCTTCGTCGATCACCATCATGTAATCGTTAAACGGGGAGTTATAGGGCATGCCCAATTGCTCCGGTGTAAGATAAGTATCGGAATTGATGTTGTAACGAGTGACGAATAAATCATATCCGCCCAGAGAGCCGTTCCCTTTGGATGCGTAATAAATCGTTACGCCATCGGATAGCACGAATGGATACCCATCGTCGGCGTCACTATTGATATTCATTGGTAACTGTTTCTCGTCTCCCCATTGATCCATGAGTTTGGATTGGGTAAAAAGACAATTGTGGTTACCGTCTGTCGAGTGGGCGTAATAAATCTTATCCCCCTTCTGGTTCATGTATACCGATGAGTTGCCCGGATCGTTTGTCTGGAAGAAATCTTGGTAAGTGGTCAACGTACCGCTTTCCTCGCTTAAGGTATAGGCTGATAAGAAATCATCTTTATCAACGACCAAGCTATCGATAATCTGGACATTCTCTACCTTATCAAGCATACGGCTTGCTTTGTTCGCCAAGTCCATACGGATCTGGTAAGGCTCCACATCTTGTTTCTTTTTTGTTAGGAGGGTGATGTATTCGTCGAACATCTCCTCGGCTTCGTTAAAACGATAGGTCTGGTAGTATACTTCTCCAAGGTATCGATAAGCGTCTTGTACCCTACGCTTTACGGCGACCTTAAGATGTTTCTCCGCTCCTGCTAAATCTCCGGTCTCGAAACAGCAAACACCATACCATTGATTATAAGAGGCATTGCTTGGCGCTTGTTTCACTAGTTTCTCGAACACAGGTTTGGCTTCTGCGTATTTCCCATCGTTATATAATTTTTTTGCCTGATCAAGACTTTGCGCATGTAGTTGCATTCCTCCGCATATGAGTGTAACTCCTAGCGTATAAAGCAGCTTTTTGGATAACCGTTTCATTTTGTCTATTCTAGATTATATATAGTTATGCAGTTTCAAAGATAAGAATATTTTTGTAGAGGCATACAAATCGAAAAGATAAATATATAATTTTGCGCCCGTAAAGGAAGTATATGGCAAAATTGACAGAGGACGAACGTTTGTTTCGCAAGATAGAGGATAAGATAAAGAGAGCGATTTTCGACTATGGCTTGATCAATGATGGCGACCGGATCTTGGTCGGGTTGTCCGGAGGAAAAGATTCCTTGGCCTTGGTGGATTTACTGGGGCGCAGGTCGAAAATCTATTGTCCTCGGTTTGAGGTCGTGGTAGCGCATATCGTGATGACGAATATCCCTTATTGTTCGGATCGGGAATATCTTAGAAGTTGCGCGGAGGAGCATGATTTGCCTTTCATTGTCCATGAGACAAGTTTCGATCCTTCTACGGACACTCGCAAATCCCCCTGCTTTTTATGCTCTTGGACTCGCCGGAAAGCTTTGTTTGAGATCGCTAAGGCTCATAAATGCAATAAGATTGCGCTAGGGCATCATCAAGATGATATCCTAGAGACACTGTTGATGAACCTGACCCACCAAGGGGCTTTCGGAACAATGCCTCCCCGGTTGAAAATGGATAAGTTTGATATGGAGATTATCCGTCCGATGTGTCTGGTGGAAGAGAGGGAGTTGATTCAGGTCGCCGCATGGAAAGGGTACCGGAAACAATTGAAGAACTGTCCTTATGAGTCGGGTTCCAGTCGTTCGGATATGAAAGAGCTGCTGAGAAGTCTGGAAGCGATCAATCCGGAGGCTCGTTACAGTCTTTGGGGGAGCATGACGAATATACAAGAAGATTATTTACCTCGAAAAATAAGATAATATGCAAAGTGTTTATACGATTTTATTGTTGATCGTGTCTAATATTTTTATGACATGCGCTTGGTATGGTCATTTGAAGATGAAGCAACAGTTTAGTTGGTTCGAGCATCTTCCTTTGTTTGGCGTAATCCTGTTTAGTTGGTTTCTCGCTTTTTTTGAGTATTGTTTCCAAGTACCGGCGAATCGCATCGGTTTCCGGGATAACGGGGGGCCGTTCAACTTGATTCAATTGAAAGTGATCCAAGAGGTGATTACGTTGGTGGTATTCGTGGCCTTCAGTACCATTGCTTTTAAGGGGGAGTCGTTTAAATGGAACCATGCGCTTGCTTTCGTATTCTTGGTAGCGGCGGTTTATCTGGTTTTCAAGAAATAAAGTCGTTGCGTTTGGCTTTGATAGTCAGCGGAAAACCTTGATGCCTATTGTAAGATGCTTACAATGCCTATTCAAGCATGTTTATAATGCCTATTGTAAACACCTTATAATGGGCATTGTTAAAACGCTATATGATCTGTTGGCTCAGATGTGTAAATATAGCTTCGGTCTCATCCGGATGGAACCATGTTATTTCTGGGTCCCGTTTAAACCAAGTCATTTGCTTCCGGGCGTAGACCCGGGAGTTTCGTTTGATTTTCTCCACGGCGAGGTCTAATGTCCATTCTCCGCTGAAGTAATTGAATAATTCTTTATAACCTACCGTGTTCAAGGAATTCAAATGACGGAAGGGATAAGCCCGGCGAGCCTCTTCCAATAATCCTTCGCTCATCATTAGATCTACACGTTGGTTGATGCGGTCGCATAATTCGTCGCGATCTCTATTAAGCCCTACTTTGATGATCCGGAACGGACGCTCTTTCTTAATGTTCGTGCGGAAGGAGGAGTAAGGCTTGCCTGTCATCCGGCAAATCTCTACGGCATGGATCACTCGTTTATAATTATTCCGGTCCACTTCCTCATAATGGACAGGGTCTGCTTCTTTTAATTCAGCGAGGATAGGGGCTAGTCCCTCGGTTTCAAATTGCATGTATAGGGCATCCCGGATCTCCGGTGTAACTGTCGGGATATCGTCAATACCTTTACATACGGCATCGATGTACATCATAGAGCCTCCGGTCATTACGACGGTCGGGATCGTTTTATGTAATTCGGATAGGAGGGAGACCACGTCTTCCTCGAAGTTGCTGGCGCTGTAATAATCGGTAAGCGAGAGAGTGCCTACCATATAATGCTTGACACGAGCCATTTGTTCCGGTGTTGGGGCAGCCGTGCCGATCGGAAGGTCTTTATAGAGCTGACGGGAGTCGGAAGAGATAATCGGAGAGCCGAAACGTTCCGCCACTTGGAGGCTTAACTCGGTCTTTCCGACTCCTGTCGGCCCAAGTAATATAACGAGGGAATTCATCAAAAGCGCTCGTCGTCGTAAGGATTATCCATCGGGCCTTCGCCTAAACCGTCGAAGCCGCTTTTGTCTAATTCGTCCATATCGTATTCGGAATCCCCGTAAAAATCTTCTCCTACGTCCGTACTGCCGTTCTTAGCCTCGAACTCATCGAAAGAAACTATTTGGGCGGGAGGCGTACCTACCGATTTGCTGCAAATAGGAGCATCCAAGTCTTTTCCCGGAACGATCTCACGAAGTTCCATGAAGAAGGCACGTTCGGTCATATAATCGAAAACGAAAAGTAGTTTTTGGTGCTCGTCTTCCAACAATTCTTCCAGTTGAGTATCGGCCATGACATAGCTGTCTTCCTCGGAAGAGGTATCCATCTCCACTAATGTGATCTCTGTCTTTTTACTCCAGTCATCGTCACATATGAAGAAAGAGGTCATTTGATCCTTTGTATAACCTACAGAGTCGAGAATGGCGTTTTGCAAATCCAAGAAAGTAGACTCGGAATCAATCTTGATCTCGCGCTTGAAGTCATCTGCTTCATCTGATAGGATTAGAAATCTAAATAGCATAGTCGTTTAGTTTTATTATCGCCTCAAAAGTAGTAAAAATATGGATATACCCAATATACGTCGCTATAAATAATGAAAGAGGGTGCGCGTCTGATCCCTGTATGGGATTTCTTCTGAACCTGAGGCGACCGTCGTAGCTTCGTCTTCAACCTTCGTCAAAGAGACGGAACCTGCGGCTGAGATATTAGTGGCAGTTGTCACCTTGAATAGGTAATTGTAATATGGGTAAATAATAAAAATCACAGTATCAGATATCAATCTTTTGCATTTCGCCCGAAAAGACATATCTTTACGGCACCGCCCGCTATTGGGCCGTAACTTAAAACCTATCAACTATGGATAAAAAAGAGGAGGATCAACGCATGAAAGAATTAAAAGACCGATACATACGTTTCGATTGGGCGATCAAGAGACTGCTCCGGCAAAAAGCCAACTTCGGTGTGCTGGAAGGTTTTCTCACGGTTTTTCTTGGAGAGAAGATTACCATCGTGGAGCTACTGGAGAGCGAGGGTAATCAACTGTCTGAGGATGACAAGTTCAACAGGGTGTACGCCAAGGCACTTAACGACAAGGGCGAGATCATCATCGTGAAAATATAAAATATTCGCAAGCTATATTATCTCGAACAGGTACTCTATGGCGTGGCGAAAACCATAACCGAGTACATATCACTGGGCGAGGACTACCACAAGGTTAAGAAAATATACTCAATCAACATATTCTACTTCGACATCGGACAGGGCGAGGACTACCTTTATCACGGGCAGAATCATTTCATCGGCGTACATACCAAGGATCAATTGGTAGTCAACACGAAAGAGAGGAGCGTAATTGTCTCCAAGCTATCCCCCGAGATTTTCCCCGAATATATACTCATACGGACCAATAAGTTCGATAAGATAGCCGTCACTCCCCTAGAAGAATGGATGGACTACCTTAAAAGAGGAACAATTCGTCCTGACACCATGACTCCGGGATTAGGCGAGGCTCGAGAAAAATTGAGATACTACTCCATGACCCCCGAGGATAGATACGCTTACGACGAACACCTGAATGCGGTCATGATACAAAATGACGTATTGGATTCGGCGAAGCTTGAAGGATACCTGGAAGGACTAGCGGAAAGTAGAGCGGAAAATAAGGAGAAAGGTAAGGCGAAAGGACTGGCAGAAGGCGAGGCAGAAGCGAACCTAGAAAACGCCAAGAAGATGAAAGCCATGGGGATCGATCTTGAAATGATCCGGCATATCACGGGAATTACCCTATAAATAACCTTTTGGCGACATAAATAGCGAATCGGCGCAAACCCCTCATCGTAAGATGCAGATTTGCGCCGATTTGTTTTTGGTTGTCCGGATGTCCGTGTCGCTTATTCGTCGATCGAACCTCTTACGATACCCCGGCTGGAAGACTTGATGAAATTGAGGATCAAATCCCGTTCCTCGCTAGGCTCGTACTCGGTCTCGATCGCTTTCAGCGCCTCCGTATTATTCAAGCCTCGGGTATACAGCGTGCGATAGATGTCTTGAATCAAGAATACCTGCTGATTCGTGAATCCCCGGCGACGTAAACCTACGATATTGATACCGCAATAAACGATCGGATCACGGCCGATCAAGGTATAAGGAGGGATATCTTTTCCGATACGAGAACCGCCTTGTACCATCACGTGCTTGGATATACGCGTGAACTGATGCACCAAGGAACCTCCGCTTACGATAGCGAAATCATCAATCTCTACCTCCCCGGCGATTTGCGAAGCGTTACCGATGATAATATGGTCTTTTAAGACGCAATCATGGGCCACGTGCGAATAAGCCATGATTAAGCAATTGCGACCTACCACGGTCTTACCTTTGGAAGCGGTACCCCGGTTGATCGTCACGCATTCGCGAAGCGTCGTGTTATCTCCGATTTCCGCCGTCGTGGTTTCCCCCGCGAATTTCATGTCTTGAGGGATACCGGCAACGACCGCTCCCGGGAAAATATTGCAATTTTTACCAATCCGTGCGCCATCCAAGATAACGGCGTGAGAATATATATGGCAATTATCACCGATTACGACATCTTTCTCAATCACGGCAAACGGATCGATAGTTACATTCTGGCCGATCTGGGCCTCTGGATGAACGACTGCTAGAGGAGATATATTCATTATCGTACTTTATCTTATTATTTGTTTTTTACAATCTGAGCCATGAACTCGGCTTCACTAACCAATTTATCACCAACGAATACATACCCTTTCATGGTAGAGATCCCGCGACGGATCGGTGCCAATAATTCCAGACGTAATATCAACGTATCGCCCGGAACGACTTTTTGGCGGAATTTCACGCCATCTATTTTCATGAAGTAGGTAGAATAGCGCTCTGGCTCATCTACGGAATTCAAGACTAGCAAACCACCTGTTTGTGCCATAGCCTCAACCTGCAGGACTCCCGGCATGACCGGTTCCTGAGGGAAATGCCCTTGGAAGAACGGTTCGTTGGTCGTGATGTTCTTTACGCCTACGATATAGTTCCCGCCAACCTCGATGATCTTGTCAACCAATAAGAACGGATAGCGGTGCGGCAATAATTCACGGATACGGTTGATATCCATCACCGGCTCACGGTTCGGATCGTATACCGGGGCTTGCACCTCGTTCATCTTGATATCCTTGCGGATCATACGAGCTAACTGGTTATTGATCTTATGTCCCGGACGGGTAGCGATCACACGTCCGCGGATCGGCTTACCGATCAAGGCGATATCTCCGATCACGTCGATCAATTTATGACGTGCCGGTTCGTTATCGAATACAAGCGGCTTGTTATTGATATAGCCTAATTCCTGCACGTTCTTGTGAGGGATGTTCAGCATATCCGCCAATTTGTCCAAAGATTCTTGCGGTATCTTCTGGTCGTAGATAACGATCGCATTGTCTAAATCGCCACCCTTGATCAAGTTGTGGTTGAGCAACATCTCCACTTCGCGTACGAATACGAACGTACGTGAAGCCGCCAATTCTGTCGGGAATTCGCTGAGATCGTTCAACGTGGCGAATTGGTTGGAAAGCACGGGCGAATCGAATGAGATCAATACGTTCACGCTGAACTTATCATCCGGAAGGATGATCAACGAAGAACCGGTTTCCTCATCTTTTACCTCGATCTTGTGCTTTACGATATAATAATCCTTCGGAGCGTTTTGCTCAACAACCCCTGTCTTTTGGATTTCCTCGGAGAAGAAGCGAGAACTTCCGTCTAGGATCGGAAACTCGGGTGCGTTTACCTCGATCAAGCAGTTATCGATCTCATAAGCGTATAAAGCCGCCATCGCGTGCTCGATCGTACTTACTTGAACGCCATTCTTGCTAAGCACCGTACCCCGTTGTGTATTAACCACGTTCTCGGCCAAGGCGTCAATCGTCGGTTGGCCTTCCATATCGACACGTTTGATCTTGTATCCATGGTTCTCGGGTGCGGGATTAAACGTAATCTCTATATCTAATCCGGTATGCAACCCTTTTCCTTTCAAGGAGAAACTTGCCGCAAGCGTTTTCTGTTTTTGCATAGGTCTTTATTGTTTATTAATTTCTTTCTTGAGTTGTTCGATCTCCCGTTGCATTTGCCCCAGCGAGCGGTATATATCCGGAAGACGGTTGAAGATCGCGCTGGAACGCATAAAGTTCTTAGCGTTGATCGCCGGCGCCCCGAGCAATGTCGTCGCTTCCTTCACGTCGCTGATAACGCCAGCCTGAGCTCCGAATACGACGTGGTCCGCCACATGGATATGTCCGGCCAAACCAACTTGTCCGCCAAACATACAATGCTTTCCTACTTTTACGGAACCGGCGATGCCGACTTGCGCCGCCATCACGGTATTCTCGCCTACCTCCACGTTATGAGCGATTTGTACGAGATTGTCCAGCTTAACGCCTCGGCGAATGATCGTAGAATCCATCACCGCACGGTCAATTGTCGTATTGGCTCCGATCTCTACATCATCCTCGATAATAACGTTGCCTAATTGCGGGATTTTCTTGTAAGTCTCACCTTCGGGAGCGAATCCGAAACCGTCAGCCCCGACTACGCTACCGGCATGAAGGATACAATTATTGCCGATTATACAATTCTCGTAAACGGTGGCATGCGGATAGAATACGCAGTTATCTCCTACCGTCACGTGATCACCGATATAAGCGTGCGGGTATACCATACAGTTCTTACCCATTTTTACGCCTTCTCCGATGTAGGCGAAGTTACCGACATAACAATCGTCGCTCACGGTCGCGGAAGCGGCGATAAAAGCGGTAGAATCAACCCCCTTCTTTTTGCTCTTCGATTGCTCTACCAAATTTAATAACATCGCGAGCGCCGCATAAGCGTTCTCTACTTTTACAAGTGTGGCTCTTATCGGTTGTTCCGGTTTGAAATCATTATTCACCAAAACAATGCTTGCCTCGGTATTATAAATATGATGCGCATATTTAAGATTCGCCAAAAAGGTCAATGTACCTGGCTTTCCTTCTTCTATTTTAGAGAAGTTGCTGACTTTAACGTTCGGATCTCCTTCAATCGTTCCGTTCAGGAAGCCGGCAATTTGTTGGGCTGAAAACTCCATTACTTATTCAATTATATATGTATCTTCGTTGACTGTCCGCTGTTTATAGACAGTTAGTTTGCAAAAATGGTGAAAATTCTTTATATAGCCTATGCTTTGCAGGGAATAATTCCCTTATCATGTAGATAACCGGCCATTTCTTTCTGTACGGCATGTGCCGCCTCACGGGCTACGTTGGCGAAAGCCTCCGTCTTATCCGCGTAAATAATCGCACGGGAAGAATTTACCAAAAGACCGCATTGGTCGTTCATCCCGTATTGAGCTACTTCCGCCAAGCTTCCACCTTGAGCGCCTACGCCCGGAACTAACAAGAAATGATTCGGGGCCTGTTTACGGATATCAAGGAACATCTTGCCTTGGGTAGCGCCCACTACATACATCATTTGCTCATCGTTAGCCCATTCTTGCGATTTCTTTAGTACTTTCTCGAAAAGACGTTCACCATTTGCGTCTTCCGTCATTTGAAAATCATGTGAGCCTTTATTGGAGGTCAAGGCCAATAAGATTACCCAAGCCTCCGGGTAGATCAAGAATGGTTTTACGCTATCCTCGCCCATATAGGGAGCGACCGTTACGGCATCTACCTTGATATGATCGAAGAAAGAACGGGCATACATCTCGGAGGTATTTCCGATATCACCACGTTTCGCGTCGGCGATGATAAATTGATCGGGATAATTCTCCCGTAAGTAAGCCACAGTCTTCTCAAAAGCCATCATACCCTTTGTGCCGAGGCTCTCGTAAAAAGCCAGATTCGGCTTGTAAGCGACACAATAATCGGCGGTAGCGTCGATGATCGCTTTATTGAATGCGAAAATAGGATCTTCTTCCGACAATAGATGTTGCGGGATCTTTTTTATATCTGTATCTAATCCGACACAAAGGAAGGATTGTTTCTTTTTAATATTCTCGAATAGCTGTTGTTTGTTCATTTTCTTATTCAGTATGAAATGATTGGATGTGTTTACAATTCAGACTCTTTCAGTCGCTCAGCGTTCTCCGCTACGATCAGGTGATCCAAGCAATCTTGAATTTCACCGTCCATAAAGGCTGAAAGATTATAGATCGTGTAATTGATACGGTGATCCGTGATACGCCCTTGCGGGTAATTGTACGTACGGATCTTCGCGGAGCGGTCACCGGTAGATACCATGGTCTTACGCTTGCTGGCGATATCGTCCAAGTATTTCTGGTGTTCCTTGTCATAAATGAACGAACGAAGACGGGTAAGCGCCCTTTCTTTGTTCTTCGGTTGGTCTCGTGTCTCCGTACATTCGATCAAGATTTCCTCACTCACACCTGTAATGGGGTTCTTCCAGACATAACGCAGACGGACACCTGATTCCACCTTGTTTACGTTCTGACCACCGGCCCCACCGGAGCGGAAGGTATCCCATTTAATCTCCCCTTCATTAATCTCAACATCAAATTCATCCGCCTCAGGCAATACGGCAACTGTAGCGGCGGAGGTATGTACACGTCCTTGCGTCTCCGTAGCCGGTACACGCTGTACACGGTGTACACCGGACTCATACTTCAACGTTCCGTATACTTTCTCGCCCGATACCGTGAAGATGATTTCCTTAAAACCGCCGGACGAGCCTTCGCTAAAGCTAGACACGCTTATTTTCCATCCCTTCAGTTCGCAATACTTCACGTACATACGATATAGATCACCGGCGAAAAGGGCGGCTTCGTCACCTCCCGTTCCTCCTCGTATCTCAACGATCGCGTTCTTGTCGTCTTGCGGATCAGCGGGAACGAGCAATAATTTTATCTCTTCTTCCAAAGCGGGAATACGTTCGTTGCAGGTATCCAGCTCCTCACGGGCCATTTCCCGCATTTCCGGATCTTGCTCGGACTCAAGCAAGGCTTTCGCTTCCTCGATCCCGTTCAATACTTTCACGTATTCCGAACGAGCTCCCACAATTTTCTCCAAATCACGGTACTCTTTGTTCAGTTTTACGAACCGTTTCATGTCGGCGATCACCGCCGGGTCGGTAATAAGGGTACCGACTTCCTCGAAACGGCTCACTAATCCGTCTAATTTACCAAGTAAACTATTTTCGGCCATTTATCTTTATTAATAGGTGAAGCGACCTTTCTCGCTTTCGATAATCAATTCATTTTTATCAGCTTCCTCTACGAAGCCCACGATTTGCGCATCAATACCAAAGCTTTTTGAGATGCCGATTACTTCTTCCGCATGCTCGGGAGCGATGTATATCTCCATCCGGTGTCCCATATTGAATACCTTGTACATCTCGCTCCAGTCCGTACCGCTCTGCTCCTGAATCGTGCGGAATAACGGTGGGATAGGGAAGAGATTGTCCTTAGTTACACGCTTGTTCTCTACGAAATGCATGACTTTTGTCTGGGCCCCTCCCGAACAATGTACCATACCATGGATTTGAGAGCGTAGTTTATCAAGCAATACCTTAATTACCGGCGCATAGGTACGTGTAGGCGAAAGCACCATCTTTCCGGCATCGATCCCTAATTCCTCGATCTTATCCGTAAGTTTCAATCCTCCGGAGTAAACCAATTCTTCGGGAACGGCGGCATCGTAGCTTTCCGGATATTTTTTCGCTAAATACTTAGAGAAAACATCATGGCGGGCAGAGGTCAAGCCGTTGCTACCCATACCTCCATTGTATTCTTTCTCGTAAGTGGCTTGTCCGGAAGATGCCAGACCTACGATCACGTCTCCTCCTTGGATATTCTTATTATCGATTACGTCCGAACGTTTCATGCGGCAAGTGACCGTACTATCTACGATGATGGTACGAACTAAGTCGCCAACGTCTGCGGTCTCGCCACCTGTCGCGTAGCAACCAACGCCCATCTCACGTAACTCTGCCAGCAACTCATCTGTTCCATTGATGATCGCCGAGATCACCTCGCCCGGAACCAACAGCTTGTTACGTCCAATTGTAGAAGAGACCAAGATATTGTCTACGGCACCTACGCAGAGCAGGTCGTCGATATTCATGATAAGAGCGTCTTGGGCGATACCTTTCCACACCGAAAGATCTCCGGTCTCTTTCCAGTACATATACGCCAAGGACGATTTGGTACCGGCGCCATCCGCGTGCATAATATTACAATATTCAGGATCACCGCCTAAGATATCGGGGATGATCTTACAGAACGCTTTCGGAAAAATTCCCTTATCGATGTTCTTTATCGCATTGTGAACATCTTCTTTTGAAGCGGAAACGCCTCGCAGGTTATAACGTTGATCACTCATTGTACTATATTATTTGAACCGCAAAGGTAATACTTTTTTATGTTACTTATCTAAGTTTTAAGACATCTCCTTCCTCCGGGATGTAATCTTTGTCTTTTTTATTCATTTTATACAGACTCTTGATCTGGATTCCGTACATCTGCGCAATACTGTGCATAGACTCTCCGACTTGTACCACATGGTCGTAATTCGGCTTGTCCGCTTTCTTCTTTTTCTTTTCCAGATATACGATATCGCCTGCCTGCAACGGGAAGTCCTCAGGCACCTCGTTGAATTTCATCAACTGCTTGGCCTTGAATCCCATGCTTCGGGCGATCTGGTCGAAACTGTCGTTATCCTTAGCGTATACATAGATCAAACCGTGGGTACGATAGACTTGATAATTGAACACCGGAAGATTTTGCTTCTTGGTAGAGGTCTTCTTTTTTCTCTTACCGGAGTCAAAGCGGTATAACTCATAATCTTCGATAACCTTGATTAATTTATTCGCGTAAGCACGATCGGTGGCGTAACCGCATTTTTGTAGTCCTTTGGCCCAGCCTTTGTAATCCTTGATGTTTAATTTGAACAGGCGTTCGTAGCGGGAGCGTTCGGCGAGGAAGCGGGAATGGTCATCATAAGAATCCTCTACTCGTTTGTATTTCCGGAAGCACTCTCCCCGCAGGTCGTCGTCGTGATAGACCCTGCCGCCTCGCCAGTCCGAATGGCATTTGATACCGAAGTGATTGTTGGAGCGTCTGGCCAAGTCGCTTTGCCCAGCTCCGGATTCCAGTAATCCTTGCGCTAAGGTGATACTTGCCGGAATGCGATATTTCTTTTGGTGTTGAATCGCCAAATCACTGTATTTACTGATGTATTTTTGATAGGAAGTCAGCTTCCGCTGGCTTTCCGCCCCTGCGCTTAAACAGACGAGGGACAATAATAATATACCTAAAAAATGAAGGGATAAACGCATAACTGTTCTTTTCGATCCGATTTTACCGGACAAATATATAAAAGAAAATACATATCTACCGGGAATTGATGGGTTAAAAATAGGAGATACGGGCTAGATAATCGTAATGCTCCCCATTTTCTATTTTTTCCGCTTTAAAGCCGGCTTGCCTTGCGTATAGATTCAGCGTGTTGAAATCTATATATAACCAATCAAATGAATCCCCTTTGATACTTTTATATTGCATGCGGAAATCGATCTCTCCGAAATAATCATCCTCGGGGGCGATATCCAGATTCCCGTCTTCATCTTCAAATAAATAACTTAAGTCGCTAGAGTCAAGTAAAAGCTGTCCGTCCCGGGCTAGAACCTCTTTTAAGCGGTGAAAGAAAGCCGGGAGATTTTCCAGTTTACCGATAATCCCGGAACCGTTCATTAAGAGAAGAATGGTATCGAATGGTCCGGTTAAGCTCCTGTCAAAAAAATTCTGTAAGCGGGCGTCTTTTACGCCCCGTTTGTTCATGGCCTCTACGGAAAGAGGGGATATGTCGATAGCGGTAACCTCTTTACCCATTTCCTGTAAAGCCAAGGTGTGGCATCCACTTCCGGCACCAACATCCAATATTTTGCCTGTACTGAGTTGAAGGGCTTTCTGTTCCAAGGAGGGCATTTCTTGGAAAGTCCGGAATAATTGATTCACGGGAATCTCATCTTCATCGAACATGGAGGAGAATACACGGAGTTTACTCGCTTTTCCATGTGCGAGATAATCGATGATAGCGGCGCCCATCGGGTCTTTATCGGATGTAAGAAGCATTGAATGCATATGTCTTTATTCTATATATAAGGTATATTCTATGATGTGGGTGCGAAATTAATATATTCTTTTTATATTTATAGCCTATAAGAATTATAGTTATGTTTCTTTCAAAACATTAAAACAATCAAGAAAATGAAAGAATTGAAATTAGAGACCCGGGTAGAGGTCTATGCGGTAGGAGAATTGGACAATATATATAGGCAATTGTACGAGGCCGCTTTTGAAGCCTCGAAAAAAGCTTATGCTCCTTATTCCAAGTTTCATGTGGGAGCGGCGGTTCTATTGGAGAATGGGGAGATACTTTCCGGAAATAATCAGGAAAACGCAGCCTATCCGTCTGGGCTTTGTGCGGAGCGGACCACCTTATTTTATGCGGGAGCACGTTATCCGGATGCGGCAGTTCAGATTTTGGCGATCGCGGCTATGAAGGATGGGGAACGTGTGGATCTTATCACGCCTTGTGGTGCCTGCCGGCAAGTGATGTTGGAAACCGAGCAACGTTATAACAAACCTATGAAAGTCCTTCTTTGTGGAAAAGAGGAAGCGTATCTCGTTCCGAGCGCAACGGCCTTGTTGCCGTTTTGTTTCAGTAAGTCTGATTTGATCTGATAGAATAAAAAGAGGCAAGAACGATTCTCGCCCTTGCCTCTATATGTAATAATTAAGTTCGATTAGATCCCTAAAGAAGCCTTGATCTGATTGATCTTTTCTTCTGCCGCTTTCTCTGCCTCCGGCAATTCATCGATACTCTTTACCTTGGAGTGAACCTCGCAATAGAATTTGATCTTCGGTTCTGTTCCGGAAGGACGGATAGATACTTTTGTATTATCTTCCGTGAAGTATTGAAGCACATTAGAGGTAGTAGGCATATCTAATGTAACGGTTTCGTTCTCTGCATAGTCCTTACCTTTCAATGTAGAGTAATCGTAGAAATAAGTTACCTTAGAGCCTGCGATCTCTGTCAACGGGTTCTCACGGAACTTTTTCATCATAGCCTCGATCTCCTCCGCTCCACTCTTGCCTTTCTTCACGACAGAGATACCTTTCTCCTTAGAGAAGCCGTATTCCACGTAAATCTTCTGAAGCAATTGATACAAACTCAAACCTTGATCTTTTGCCCAAGCTGCGATCTCGGCTAAGATAACGCAAGCGGAAACAGCGTCTTTATCGCGAACGAAGTCCTCGCAAAGGAATCCGTAGCTTTCCTCGCCACCACCGATATAGTTTTTCTTGCCTTCGTTCTCACGCATAACGTTAGCGATCCATTTGAAGCCTGTATAAACATCGTACATTTCTACGCCATTACGCTCGGCGATCGTCTTGATCGTCTCTGTCGTAACGATTGTCTTTACGATATATTCTTTACCATTGATCTTACCTAACTCTTTCCAGCGAATGATTAAATAGTAAACGAACATCAAAGCGGTTTGGTTACCATTCAAAAGTACCCATTCGCCTTCGTTATTCTTAACGGCGGCACCTACACGGTCTGCGTCCGGATCGGAAGCCATTACCAATTCAGCGTCAGTCTCTTTTGCTTTCTCTACAGCCATAGCTAAAGCAGCCGGCTCTTCCGGGTTCGGAGAGATAACCGTCGGGAAATCACCGCTAACAACATCTTGTTCCGGTACATGGATAATGTTCGTGAATCCGTAAGCTTTCAAAGCGGCAGGAACCAATTTAACACCTGTTCCGTGAATTGGAGTATACACGATCTTCATATCCTTATGGCGGGAAATAGCCTCCGGAGACAAAGAAATCGTTGTTAATTCCTTGATATATTCATCATCGATCGCTTGTCCGATGATCTCGATCAATTCTTTATTTCCTTTGAATTTAATCTCGCTAGCGTTACGGATCTTGTTAACCTCGGCGATCGTATTCTTATCGTGCGGGGCGATCATTTGTGCGCCATCATCCCAATAAGCCTTGTATCCGTTGTATTCTTTCGGATTGTGAGAAGCCGTCAAGATGATACCGCTCTGGCATCCCAGTTTACGGATAGCGAATGACATTTCCGGAGTCGGACGCAGGTCTTCGAATAAATAAACCTTGATGCCGTTAGCGGAGAAGATATCGGCTGATATTTCCGCGAACTTACGGCTGTTGTTACGGCAATCGTGGCCGATGACAACCTTTATCTGTTCTAAATCCGCAAATTCCTTTTTCAGATAGTTGGATAAACCTTGGGTAGCTGCGCCAACTGTATATATATTCATACGATTTGAACCTACCCCCATGATTCCGCGCAATCCACCTGTTCCGAATTCTAGGTCTTTATAAAAACACTCGATTAACTCAGTAGGATCTTCGTTGTCAAGTAACGCTTGAACTTGAGCACGAGTTTCCGCATCATAACTTTTCGTAAGCCATCCTTGTGCCTTACTTCTTACCATTTCTAATAAGTCGTTGTTTTCCATGTTTATAATATTATTGTGTTTATTGTTGAGCAATCTACTCAATACGATAAATATACAAGAAACAAATATACGAATTTCTTAAAGTAAAGCAATCAAAGGACTTATATTTTGCCTAAAAAATACGATAAATCGTCCTACCAAGTAAACGGATGTGTATAAATCGACTCATTTCCGCAAGCATCCGTTACGATTAATTTAAGTTCATGCTTGCCTCTTTGCAACCTCTCTTTATCGAAGCGATAGGTAATAACCGATTTATTATTCATCTCGAATAAGACAAACTGCCCGTCTATTTCTCCCCGGTAGGTTTGTACCCCGCTTAAGTTATCGGACAAACGGAATATGAAGTTCTGTTTGCTGACCCACGTCTGTTGGTTGATCGGCGTGATAACCGGAGCCTTTGTATCTTGTTGTATCTTATAACTGCCCAATTCCTTGATATTTGCGTCGATCCAGCCATTACGGTATGTACCGCCCATCCAAGAGGCACGTCCGTTTTGTAAGCGAACCACACCATATTGTTGTTTATTCTCAAGCGTATCGCTTTGCAAGAATAGTGATAACTGGGCCGTTCCATGCAAAGGGATTGGCTTATCGTGCAATATGTGGGTGGCTGATAATGAGGTACTATCTTCTTTCACCGAATAGCGGAAGTAGAGGTCATTATATAGATTACCTTTAGGCATGACGAGACGGATGCCTTTAGCGCCGAACCTATTCTCGCTACCCCAATGGAATAATTCTGTATGAGTCGTATCGATCTGGGGGATCTCTTGTTTCTTTCCCTCGATCCAGATGGATAAACGGGTGGCATTGCCGAAAGCGTCAGCAAGTGTATACGTCAAATGATAGGTACGAGGTTCATCTATACGCAAGATTCCCCGGTTTACGCTTTCAAGGAAGCGTAGACGGTTTCCCGGCTCGATGAAACTACGCATATAGAAAGAGCGATGATCTTTCCATTCTTCGTAATCTGTGAATGTGTTCAGATAACGGGTCTCGTCAAATGCGAACTTATCAAGATTACTATGGAAAATCACTTGGCTGTCTGCCGTGAGCGTGATTTCTCGTACGCCATAAATGTTAGTCGTATTATCCATATAATCATAGGCTTTTACAGCGAGCCCTATTTCTCCCCATGCCTCGATTTTTCCAGTGATTGTCTGTTTCCCGTTTTTCGCCGTGACGGGTTTTATCTCAAGCTTCTTGCTTTTGCCGTTTACTACGCCTTTTCCTTCGATGGGGACGATCTGTATTCCTTGGATTTTAGGAGGACGGGTATCGGTTATCCGATCCGAGAAATAATCCAAGGGGTCCATGACTTCCTCGGTCTCGGTGTCTCGTATCTCAAAATGGAGATGAGGTCCACCAGAGCTTCCGGTATTGCCGCTTAACGCTACGACTTCATTTTTCTCGACAGGAAGCAAATCCGGCGTAAGGAAGAGATTTACATTGAAACTTTCTTGTGCGTATTGTTGCTCTTTTACATAATTCGCTATTTTCTTCGAGAATTTTTGTAGATGGCCGTATACGGTGGTCGTTCCATCCGGGTGTGTGATGTAAAGCCCGTTACCGTAGCCCCATGGACTTACGGATATACGTGATACGTATCCTTCTTGTACCGTATGTACGGGTTTACCTTCTACCCCTTGTGTCTTGAAGTCTATTCCGGAATGGAAATGATTACTTCTTAACTCACCGAAGTTTCCGCTCAGTAAGATCGGGAAATCGAAAGGATTCCTAAGTTGCTGGGCGTTTGTGTTGATTATGTGGGAGCCGATGATTGCGAATAGACCGGCTAGATATATGGATCTAATATTCATAGGTATTACGTATTTTGACAGACAAAGATAATCGTTTTCGATGAATTATCTATCTCTTATCCTTTGGTATCGGACTTGTACCTGATTTCATGGGGCGAGCCTTTCTTTTTTCCAATGGCCGTCCGGTTGAAGGGTATATACTATGCGATCATGAAGTCGGTTGGGCCTACCTTGCCAGAACTCGATACGTTCGGGAATGACGGCATACCCGCCCCAGTGAGCCGGACGCTCCACTTCTTTTCCAATCCAACGAGCTGCCTCTCTAATGAAAGCTCGTATAAGTTGCACACGGTTGCCGATGGGTTGACTTTGTGGGGATATACGAGCTCCGATCCGGCTTTTATACGGGCGTTTTTTGAAATATTGATCCGATTCATCCGGGGGGACTTTTTCAGCCGTACCTTCGATATGTACCTGCCTTTCTAATTGATGCCATACAAACGAAAGAGAGATTGCCGGGTTTTGTGCCAGTTGCCTGCCTTTTCGGCTTTCGTAGTTGGAGTAGAAAATAAACTTATCATCATGCAGGTCCTTTAATAAGACGGTACGGGTGGAAGGTTTGCCTTCTGGAGATACGGTCCCTACTAGCATGGCCGTGGGTTCATCTACTTTGCTGTCTATAGCCTCTTGTAACCATTGACTGAAAAGCAAGAATGGGTTATCCGGAAGTTCGCTTTCCCTTAATCCTCCTTTTGTGTATTCTTGCCGGATTGAGGCGAGATTTATTTCCATATGTGTTCTGTTTGCTTGTTGACTACATAGCTTTTCTTCTTTAATAGGATAACAAGAGATCGAAAAAAAGGTTTCAAGGTTTTCTTTTCAGCGTTTGATCTGAGAACGTATTAGAAAATCGACTGTTAATGGTAAATGGTCACTAAAACCGCCCTCATATTTAAAGCCGTAATAGGTTCGAAAAGGACGTACCCCCCGCCATGTTTTATCTTTAGTCAATAAAAAATCAGGAGCGAATATGTGGATGCTTTCCGGAATGATATGCATGGAAGACTCTTGCGTGATGAGATCCCGGTTTACGATTATTTGATCGAGTTGGCTCCATTCGCCTTGGTATTTATGACTACCCGGGAATTGAGTTATATGGGGGCTTGCGAACAAATTATAATAGGTACAAGATGTGGAATCTGTGATCTGCGTATTTTCAGGAAAGGCTTGGGCAGCGAATATCTCGGAAATACTTCTGTCTTGAGGGGTATCATTGAAGTCTCCCATAATGAGTATCTGCGGCTTTTCTCGTATCAGTAACAGGGAATCGCTAGATCCCCGTAAAGTGCGGGCCGCGTCAAAACGATCCTTTTCACTTTCTTTTTCTCCTCCGTAGCGGGAGGGGAAATGACACACGAAAACATCTAAGGTATCGCCTGTTATGATCTTTCCATATACGTGTAGGATATCTCGGGTTAATTTGTGTTTGTTCCCGGAAAAACGAATTGGAATGGATTCATGTCGTAAATAAAAGAATTGATCTCGTTGATAAAGAAGAGCGACATTAATACCTCTGGGATCGGGGCTTTGAGTGATAATATATCGGTAATCCTGCCAGCGGAGCGGTGTGCGACGGGTAAGATGAGACAGGACGGAGTCGTTCTCGACTTCGCAAAGAGCTATTAAGGCCGGTGTGCTCCATTCCCCGGCAGCGCTTATTACTTTCGCTATTTGTTGTAGCTTATGATAGTAGCGGCTTTGTGTCCAGTACCGGTTGCCGGAAGGTAGAAATTCATCGTCATTCTTGGTTGGATTATCCCTTGTGTCGAAAAAGTTCTCCACATTATAGGTCATGACCTTGAACGTAGCTTGGGCAAATAACGGAGGGGAGGCAAAGAATAAAAGAAAAAACATAAAAATCTTCATAGTTAAAGCTTTGATTAATTGTTAATATGTAATGTATTCTTATTGGTTTGAATCTTCGGTCTCTTCCTGAACAAACTCGTAGGCTCCTATGGTCGGGCCGTTCGAACTGGTTAGCCGGTTGACACCGTAACGATCGATCGGATAATTCTTCGTTATCTCGGGATCTGCTTTTCCGACTCCGGTAGTCGATACGGAATCTGGCCGGAAATCATAGGTGTATTTATTTTGCTTGCCTCCTACTTTCCGATAGGAAGGAGTCTTTTTGATAAACAAGACCTCCTTGAAGTGATCGCTGGAGGATTCTTTGGCTTTAAGCGCACAGTGATTGAACCGATAATCGAAATCTGTACTGCCATCTGCTTTTAATTCGACATCGTAACTTCCATCGATAGTGCAATTGTCAAAATAAGCTTGCGTGATAGGATACGGGCCATTTCCGTCTACTGTTACGTTATTGAGCAAGTATAGGCATTTACTATCCAAAGGAACAGTCTCGCTGGCCATTTCCCTTTTGGTTAAACTCATGTAATTAGCCATTGTACAGTGAGCGAAGTAATATTTACCACCGACTAAAGTGAGTACACTTCCTCCGGCATTGCTGAATTCCGTATTTGTAGCGATAACATCACAATTGATGGCGAAGAATAGATCGCTCCCCATATTCGTGATCTGTGAGTTGTTTATCTTGATCTTTGGGCGGTCCGGGGTGGAAAGCTCGCAATATACACCGGAGGTACCATTACGTACGATTACATTATCCCAGACATTCCCGTAGCTATCCGCCTTAAAGGTAATGCCTCCCCATTGCCCGGGAGTCCGGTCATACGGTAATATATCATTTAGTATATAATCCAAACGATCGCCTCGGAAAGTGATAGGCTCATCCAAGGTGCCTAAAGCGTTCATGGAGCCGTGAACGATCAGGCTCGCTTTATCATGCATATAGAAAGTAGCCCCCTTCTCGATATTCAATGAAACCCCTTTAGCGATAACCAAACTATCGTAGATCAAGTAAGGACGATTGGCCGTGAGGATAGAATCTTTTGTAATCGTAACACCGCCTTTGTAAAGATTAACATCCTGCCCGTAGGCTTCCAATAATACGGATTGACGGATGCCATTCACGGTGAAAAGTACGGAATCCTGTATCAACAGAGGTTGATTGCCACCATTCGGATCGACCGTTACTTCCACGAATACATACATGCTGTCGTTGGCGAGTATCCCTACATTATTAAATGAGCTACCTTTGCGTCCATCCACATTCATGCGGAAGCCGGTAGCCTCTCCACTGGCCAGCATGATGGACTCAATGCTCAGAGGTTCACTATTTTTATTGTAGATCATAAATTGACGGGTGGTAGAACCGATCGTACTGAAGATCGTATCAAAAGCGAGCGTGTCTGTCGAGAAGCTTAGCCGGTAAGTCGGGTTGGTGGAATAATGATCATCCAAACCGTCGCATGCCGGAAGCATGTTCAACAGAAGCGTTGCGAGTATAAATAGCGTTATCGTTAATCTTTTCATTTTCGTAAATGTTAACTGTAAATATCTTGTGTTCTTGTTTTAATAGATAAACAAAATTATCATAAAAAAGTTGCAAGACATTAACATAAAAAAAGAGGATAGACACGGTTATCGTGTCTTTCCTCTTCTTATAACGCAAAAAACGTTGGTTTATTTTGCGGGGATGCTCTTTAATAATTCAAGAAGGTGGCTCCACCATAAACCGACCGTAGCGATCTCGATACGCTCGTTGGGTGAATGTACGTCACGCAAAGTAGGCCCGAAAGAGATCATATCCAGTTTCGGATATTTTTCCAAGAACAAACCGCACTCTAATCCGGCGTGGATGGCCATGATCTTGGCGTCTTTGTTGAATAGGCGTTTGTAAGTCTCCTGTGCGATCTTCAAGATCTTAGAGTCGGGGTTCGGGGCCCATCCCGGATAGCCATCGCCATGTTTTACATCTGCTCCAGCCAATAGGAACGTGGAGGCTACCGTATTGGCGATAGCGATCTTGCATGATTCGATAGAGCTACGCTGGCTGGTACCGATCAAGATCGTATTGCCTTCTTTCATCTTTATGGAAGCAAGGTTGGTAGAAGTCTCTACCAAGCCTTCTATATCGTGGCTCATACCGATTACGCCGTGCGGACAAGCGTGCAAGGCGTAGATTAATTTCTCGGCGGTGGCATTGTCGATATGATACTCCGGACGATCCGTGGACTCCATCGCTAACTGAACGCTCGGGTCTACATGTTTCAACTCATTTTCAACGTCGGCGGCGAAATGGTTCAGCAAGATACGTACATCCTCCTTATTTTCCGGATGCAAGCCGATCACGGCGTGTGCCTCGCGAGCGATTGCGTTACGTAAGTTTCCTCCATCGATAGAGCAAAGAACGAAATCATATTTCTTTTTCAATAAGAATAAGAAACGAACCAATATCTTGTTGGCATTGCCTAATCCTTTGTGGATCTCGCCACCGGAGTGACCGCCATTCAACCCTTTCACATCGATACGGAAATACTGCATCTTATCGGACGTAGGAACTGGCTCATAATGGAAAGTCGCTTGTGTGTCTTTACCTCCGGCGCAACCCATAAAGATCTCTCCCTCGTCCTCGCTATCGAGATTTAACAAGATATCTCCGGTCATGAAACCTTCTTTCAAGGCTTTCGCTCCGGTCAAACCTGTTTCTTCGTCTACTGTGAACAAACATTCGATCGGACCGTGTTGGATATCATCGGAGGCAAGCAAAGCCAACTCGGCCGCTACACCGATACCATTATCGGCTCCCAAAGTAGTGCCGTTGGCACGCAGCCATTCGCCGTCGACGATCGTCTCGATCGGATCATTGTCGAAATCGTGTTTCGTACCGTTATTTTTCTCGCAAACCATATCCATGTGAGACTGCAATACGACTACCGGACGATCCTCCATTCCCGGAGTGGCAGGCTTTGACATTAAAAGGTTGCCGGCTTCATCTTTCTTGATAGCTATTTTATACTCTTTCGCGAATGATTCTAGGAATTCAATCATTTTGCCTTCCTTTTTTGAGGGGCGAGGCACTTGGGTTACTTGATGGAAGAACTTCCATACGATAGTAGGCTTTAAATCAGTAATCTTCATAATGTTACAATGTATTATAGATGTTACTCTAAAGTTAATAAAACCGCAACTGAAAGAGCTTAGTTCGAAAAAAAGTAGAATAAAATGCCAAAAAGACACTTAGTAATCACTTAAACTCTTATATTTGCGTCCACAAATATAGAGAAAATGCTTACAACGTTATTATTTACGGTCATAATTCTTGTTATCAGTGTCGTGTTGCTATCGATAAAAGTGCTGTTGAAAAAGGGAGGAAGGTTCCCGAATACGCATATCGAAGGAAACAGGGCGTTGGGTAAGAAAGGTATATTTTGTGCGAAGACCATGGATCGTATGGCGGTGAAGCAAAAGGGACTCTATGACATCATGAACGAAATAAAAGAATAAAAAAATAAGATTTAAATTGCACTTTATGAAGAACATTAACTACGTTATTAACGGTGTGCTAGCGGTGGCTGTCGTAATCTTGTATATTATGCAATTTTCCGGCAAGAAAGAATCAAGCGTAACAAGAACATTCGCGTCAGCGGGAGACACAACGGCCTTACTTCCGATCGCTTATGTAAATGTGGATTCCCTGTTACTTAATTACAATTATTCCAAGGATCTGAACGAGATCATCTTGAAGAAACAAGAGAATTCCCGTGCTAACATCACCCAGAAAGCCCGTAGTTTACAAGGCGAGATGCAAGATTTCCAGCGTAAGGTAGAAAATAACGCTTTCCTTACCCGTGAGAGGGCGGAGCAAGAGCAACAACGTTTATTGAATAAGCAACAAGAGTTGCAGAACTTAGATAACCAATTGGCTCAAGAGTTGATGCAAGAGCAGCAGAAGTTGAACGAGCAATTACGCGATACGGTTGTTTCTCAATTGAAGGCTTTCAATCTGGGTAGAGGCTATCAAGTGGTATTCAGCAATACGGTAGGAGATAATATCCTTTTGGCTGGCGATTCCTATGATATCACAGGCGAATTGCTGGAATACTTGAATAAGAATTATTCCTCTCCGGCCAAGTAAGCTATTAATAGAATTTATAAAAGAAAGGGTGTATCAAAGGAACGTTTGATACACCCTTTTTTTAACGGTGCTTACCGGGGACTTTATAGAAGATATACTGTATCTGCAAAGTAATATATACTGCGTTGGCCTGGTCAGTATATATTCATCGGTCGGGTCAGTAGCACTGCGTTTTGCGGCCAATTACTCTTTAGGAGTAACGAAAGCGGTATATACCTGTAAGATAGCGGCTACGCTCAAGCAAAGGATCCACTCGGTACGGTTGTTGAACATAAAGCCGGAAGATACGATCATTAGAAGTCCGGCGAATACGTTGAAACGGTGGAGCCGGCGGCGACGAAAGTCCAAGTCCTTAACCGGAAGGGTCAGATAGCAAACGGCTATACCCGCCGCACCGACAGCGAATAAATAAGGGGCGACAGCCCAATGAGTAAGAAACAATATGGCACCGGCTAATACGAGTAATCCCGCTACGCCGAAAATAATCGATCTGATTTGTTGATTCATTTATTTGTCCTTGATAATAAAAACATCCTCGTTCGACCTTTTCATGAAATACTCTTCACGGGCGAAACGTTCCAGTCCCTCCTTGTCCGTATGAAGGTCGTTTAATTTCTTGCTGTTGATCTCGATCTCCTTTTGGTAATGTTTGATCTCTTTCTCCAAACCGCGTATTTTCTCGTCGTACGTATAGCGTTTATACAGGCTGCTATCGCCCACCGTAAAGGTGACGATAAGGAACACGATGGTAACCAACCAATAAGCGTTGATCCACGATAGATACTTTATGTAAAACTCTTTTATGCGTGACATCAGAACATCGTTTTCGCGAAGATAATGAATTATTTTGTTTATCTTTGTCTTATCAATAAAAAGCAGAGAATGGATAATTATATTGTATCGGCAAGAAAATATCGCCCGTCCACTTTCCGGAGTGTAGTAGGGCAGAAGTCTCTTACCACTACGCTGAAAAACGCGATACAAAGTAACAAATTAGCGCATGCTTACCTGTTTTGCGGTCCTCGTGGAGTAGGAAAGACCTCGTGTGCCCGTATCTTTGCGAAGACGATCAATTGCTTGAATCCGACGGCGGATGGCGAGGCTTGCAATGCGTGCGAGTCGTGCCGGGCTTTCAATGAGCAGCGTTCTTACAATATCCATGAACTGGATGCCGCCTCGAATAACTCGGTGGACGATATCCGTACCTTGATCGACCAAGTGCGTATCCCGCCTCCAATCGGTAAATACAAAGTCTTCATTATTGACGAGGTCCATATGTTGACAACCGCCGCTTTCAACGCATTCTTGAAGACATTGGAGGAACCTCCGCATCATGCTCTCTTTATCTTGGCTACGACCGAGAAGCACAAGGTGCTTCCCACGATCCTTTCCCGTTGTCAGATCTATGATTTCTCCCGTATATCCATCGCCGACATGGTGGAGCATTTGCAATATGTCTCTTCGCAAGAGAGGGTAACTGCGGAACCGGAAGCCTTGAACGTGATCGCTCAGAAGGCGGATGGAGGTATGCGCGACGCTTTGTCTATCTTTGACCAAGTGGTAAGTTTCACGAATGGCAATATCACGTATCAAGCGGTTATCGATAACTTGAACGTGCTGGATTATGAGTATTATTTTCGTCTGACAGATGCGATCTTATCCGGCAATGTGCGGGCTTCTTTATTGATCTTGAATGAGATATTAGGCAAAGGATTCGACGGGCAGAATATCATAACCGGTTTGGCTGGGCATTTCCGGGACTTATTGGTATGCCGGGATGAGTCCACCTTGGTGCTATTCGAGGTGGGAGCTTCTATACGGGAACGATATAAGGAGATGGCGAAACATTGTCCGGATCAACTTCTGTTCAAGGCGATAGAGCTAGCGAATACGTGCGATTTGAATTACCGTGCCAGCCGCAATAAGCGTCTTTTATTGGAATTGACGTTGATTCAGCTCTGTCAATTAACACAGGTGGCCGTCGACGATAAAAAAAAAGCGTTAATTGAGCCGATTGCTGGGACGAATCCGTCTTCTCAAGCGGTGAATAGCGGGCAGCCCCAACAGCCGCCTCAAGCTCCTTCAGTTACGGCAGCGGCCGGTGCTCCACAAGTTATGAGTACGCACATGCCGAGCTCGGTTCCTGCGCCACCTCCGTCTACAGCGCCTAATCCGGCTCGTAAAACGGCTCGTCCGATGGGGATCTCCATGAAGGAGATCGGAGTGGAGAAGCCTAAGCAACAAACCGTTCAACAAGCGACAACGAACGTAAAGGAGGTAGTAACTCCCTTTGACAATGATTCCTTGGTTCGTGAATGGGATAATTACGCCGCAACGATTGACAAGAAAGTGTATCTTAAGAATACGATGATCAATTGCAAGCCTACCTTGCAAGAGAATTATTATTTCGAGGTAGCTGTACATAACCCGGGGCAGCAAGAGGAATTGATCAATAATGCGATCCATATCCTGCCATTTCTCCGCCAGCATCTTAATAACAGCCGCATCCAGATGCGTGTCCGGATCGTAGAGGGAAATGAGAAGCACTTGGCTTATACATCCACGGAGAAGCTAGAGCTGCTGATGAAGATAAATCCTAACTTGGGTCGTTTGAGGGATGAGTTTAATTTGACGTTAGATTAAGTAGATATGCTAAAGATCCCAAGAAGGGATCTTTAGTCTTATTTTTTATTCCTTTGTCTCAAGATAAACCACTTGAGTTTGCAAATACTCCTCAAGTCCATGTTTTCCGTCCGCACCACCGATTCCGGATTTACGCCATCCCGCATGGAAGCCTTGCATAGCCTCAAAATTCTCACGGTTAATATAAGTCTCCCCGAATTTTAAGGAACGCATTACCTTGAATGCGTTATCCAAGTTTTGTGTATATACGGAAGATGTCAATCCATATTCGCAATCATTCGCCCATGCGATAGCGTCGTTGATGTCCGAATATTCGACAACCGGTAGCACGGGGCCAAAAGTCTCTTCTTGTATGATATCCATTTTCTGCGTAACACAATCCAAAACGGTCGGTTCGAAGAAATATCCTTTTGTACCGATCCTATGACCACCACACAGTAGCCTAGCACCTTGCTGGATCGCTCTTTCTACTTTTTTCTCCATAGACTTCAACGCACTGGCTTCGATAAGAGGTCCCATATCCAGATCCGCGATCTCATTGGGGTTTCCTACTTTTACCTGCTTCATGCCGGCGACTAGTTTTTCCATGAAGGTCTCTTTTATCGCTTTGTCTACATAAACCCGTTCGGCACAATTACATACCTGTCCGGTATTGATCACACGAGAGGCAATAATGGATTTAACGGCGAGATCGACATCTGCGTCCTTCATCACGATAGCCGGGGCTTTACCTCCTAACTCCAGAGAAACTTTCGTGATATTAGGAGCGGCGGCTGCCATGGTCTGTTGTCCGGCTCCCACGCTTCCTGTCAGACTTACCATGCCTACTTTCGGATTCGCCGAGAGTTCATGACCAATCACGCTACCCCGTCCATTTACTAGATTGAAAACGCCGGCAGGCAAACCTGCCTCCTCCACGATCTGCGCGAATACATATGCGTTCTCTGGCGTAAGCTGGCTAGGTTTTATTACGATCGTATTTCCGGTGATCAAGGCCGGCGCGGCTTTACGAGCGACTAGAAAGAATGGGAAATTCCAAGGTAGGATACCTGTCGTTACTCCAATCGGTCTCTTAAATAAGAAAATGTTTTCATGAGGGCGGTCACTGGGAATGATTTCCCCTTCGTACCGGCGGGCCCAGCCTGCCATGTAATCCATATAGTCCGCGGTAAAAAGGACTTCAACATTGGCGAGTCCTTGGGTTTTGCCTCCTTCACGGACGATGATGTCGGTCAGTTCCTTCTCTCTCTTACGGATGCCAGCCGCTATCTTTGTCAGATAAGCAGCCCTTTCTATGGAGGGCGTTCTTTCCCATTGATTCTGCGCTTTCTCTGCGGCATCGATCGCTTTTCTGGCATCTTCAACCGTCCCGTCGGGCATCAGTGAAATAACCTCTTCGGTAGAAGGATTCAATACCTTGATCCATTTCCCAGACTCATTATCAATGAATCTGCCATCTATAAACATTTTCAATTCTTTCATGATACTATTTTTAGGTTGAATAATTTGTTCTTAAAAGTACGGAAAGGAAGGAATGGCAATGTTTTAAAAATGATAATAGTTCTATCAGAAATGATAGTGAATCAAGATAATAGGGTAGATATAGGAAAAACAGCCTCAAGAAGTTGATCTTCTCAAGGCTGTTTTTTTATAGAATGATCGTTTTTCGTTTTAGCAGGCTTTGAAGCTCATGTCCAAGCTCTTCACGGAGTGAGTCAATGCCCCTACGGAGATGAAGTCTACGCCACATTCCGCATAATCACGTAATGTGTCGAACGTGATACCGCCGGAAGACTCTACCTCGAAACGTCCGTTGATGCGGCGAACCGCTTCTTTTGTATTCTCGATATTGAAATTATCCAACATGATACGATCGATACCGCCTACTTTCATGGCTTGTTCCAACTCGTCGAAGTTACGAACCTCGATCTCGATCTTTAGGCTCTTTCCTTTCTCTTTCAGATAGTTTTGCGCACGTGTGATCGCTTGCTCGATGCCGCCGGCGAAATCCACATGATTATCTTTCAATAAGATCATATCGAACAAACCGATGCGATGGTTCATGCCGCCACCGATACGTACGGCCTCTTTCTCGATCATACGCATACCGGGAGTTGTCTTGCGAGTATCTAGAACGTGTGTCTTGGTGCCTTCTAACGCCTTGGCGTATTTACGAGTCGTAGTAGCGATACCGCTCATGCGTTGCATAACGTTCAGCATCAACCGCTCGGTCTGCAATAAGGATTGGATCTTACCTTCCACCACGAACGCTATATCCCCTTTTTTCACTTCGGCTCCGTCTTGTATAAAGACCGTCATTTTCAGTTCCGGATCGAAGTCGTGGAAGATACGTTTAGCCATTTCCACGCCGGCCAATACGCCATCTTCCTTGATGATCAGCTGGCTTTTCCCCATCGCTGTCTCGGGGATGCAACATAAGGTGGTATGATCGCCATCGCCAATATCCTCGGCAAACGCTAATTTGATTAAGTCGTCAATAAGTTTGTCCATCTTTTATTCTATTCTGATTGATTGTATAATCGCTGTATTCCCTTCGGCACGGTACGTGATGTTTACACGGTACTCACCGGAAGACGTCGGAAGCTTTCCGACAAGGAAACCGCTTTCCTTTTTATCCGCATGATGTACGACCGAGAATCCGGAAGGCTTATTCGAACTGAAAAATGAGGACAACATAGAGACGGCCTCACTTCCGTTACATTTCTTAGAGGAACTGGGCAAGGCTACATCCACCACCTTATCCATAGCACCGGATAGAGAGGAGGCATTTCCTGCCTTGAAAGCATTTGATATACTGGTAATATCCGCCGCCTGCGCACATACGAATGCGAATATCAAGGCGAATGTAAGTAAGAGTCGTTTCATAAGCTTTCTTTATTTTATTGAGTAATTAGTTGCAAAGGTATGTATTTTTCTTGTAACTTAGCCTTTCTAAACATGTAAATGTAAGTAGATGAAGATTGGACTGATTGTGATTGGTAAGACGGATGCCGGTTATTTTGTGGAGGCTATCAATGAGTATAAAAATCGCTTGACACATTATATACCCTTTGAAATGGAAGTCATACCGGATATAAAGAACGTGAAGAATCTCTCTGAGGCGCAGCAAAAGGAGAAGGAGGGAGAATTGATTTTAAAGGCCTTGCAGCCCGGCGATTATTTGGTGTTGCTGGATGAGAAAGGGAAGGAGTTTACCTCCATGCAATTTTCTACTTATCTGGAAAAGAAAATGCATACGGTCCCGAAACGCTTGGTATTTGTGGTAGGCGGTCCTTACGGTTTTAGTGAAGCTGTGTATAAGGCGGCATCGGAAAAGATCTCGTTGAGCAAGATGACTTTTTCCCACCAGATGATCCGACTGATCTTTATCGAGCAGATTTACCGGGCAATGACGATCTTGAATAACGAGCCTTATCATCACGAGTAGTTGCGTCGGTTAACGGCAGTATAGGCGTAGCCCTATACCTATACTGCCGTAAGCTCACGCCTATACTGGCGTAGCCTTACGGCAATACTGGTGTTTTTTTACCCGGATTAATGGACTAATTTCAACCCGACGATCCCTATCAATATCAAAGATAAGAACAATAACCTGAATATATTTACGGAATCATGGAAAAACAAGATTCCAAGAAGAACAGTCCCTATAGCCCCGATCCCGGTCCAGATTACATAAGCCGTACCGATTGGGATGCTTTTCTGGGCGAGATATAAGAAATAACCGCTTAAGCCCATGGATAAGATCGATAAACCTATAAACCAAATAAAATATTTGGAATGCATACTTGCTAATTTAAAGCCCAGCGGCCAGCCGATCTCGAATAATCCGGCTATAATTAACAGAATCCAAGCCATATAGAATTAGTCTTAAAAGTTTTCCCGTGTCTTCTGGATCAATAAATAATCCAATAAAGTCATGGCGGTCATAGACTCGACGATAGGTACCGCACGAGGCAATACGCATGGATCATGACGTCCGCGTGCCTTTAATATCGTATCCTCTCCCTCCATGTTAACCGTTTCTTGTTCCATCAAGATCGTAGCGACCGATTTAAAGGCTACCCGGAAATAAATATCTTGTCCGTTGGATATCCCTCCTTGGATACCGCCGGAATTATTGGTACGAGTATTGATATGCCCGTTATCATTGAAAAAGCGATCGTTCCTTTCCGATCCGCGGAAGAAGGCGGCGTTGAATCCGTCTCCATACTCGAAGCCCTTCACGGCGTTGATCGTAAGCATCGCATGTCCTAACGCGGCATGTAACTTGCCGAACACAGGCTCTCCCAATCCGACGGGAACCCCTTTCGCCACACAGGTAATAACACCGCCGATCGTATCTCCTTTTGATTTGATCTCGGCGATCAAGGTTTCCATCTCTGAGGCGGTCTTCGGGTCCGGGCAACGTACGTCGCTCTCCTCCGTCAAGCTTAAATCATAATCTTGGTAACTACCCGCTAATTGGATCGGGCCGACCTGCGAGGTATAAGCTTGGATCTGTATGCCGTATTGTTTAAGGGCGAGTTTAGCGATAGCTCCAGCCACGCAACGAGCGATCGTTTCCCGAGCGGACGAACGTCCTCCTCCACGGGGATCACGGATTCCATATTTCGTTTGATAGGTATAATCGGCATGGGAAGGACGGTAAACCGTCTTCATATTGTCATAGTCCGAGGAATGTTGGTTTTTGTTCCAGATGATGAAACCTATCGGCGTACCGGTTGTCTTTCCCTCGTAGATACCGGAAAGAAATTGTACCTCATCATCCTCTTTACGGGGGGTCGTGATACGGGATTGTCCCGGTTTACGACGGTTCAGCTCTTGCTGGATGAATGCCGTATCTAATTCGATCCCGGCTGGGCATCCGTCGATCACGCCGCCGATACCGGGGCCGTGCGATTCGCCGAACGATGTTAATCTATAAATATTGCCAAAAGTATTCACCGCTTTGTCTAATTGAAAATTGAAAACTGAAAATTGAGAATCAAAAGCCGATGATTAGGCGTTTCTCCTAATTTTCAATTTTCAATTCTCAATTTCCCATTATTTAGTGGCATCCACCACAACCACAACCACCCTCGTGGTTATCGCCACAATCGCTACCGCAATCGTCGCAACCGCAACTGCATCCACCTGCGGGAGCGGAGAAGGCTGCGATCTCTTCCGCTGTCGGTTCGTGTACGTCGATTACCTCGCCGCTGAAATGCAAAGTCTCGCCAGCCAACGGATGGTTGAAGTCCATTACCACGATATCATCCTTCACTTCCAATACAGAGCCGTTCATACGGTTGCCATTAGAATCCATCATCGGTACGGTATTACCTTCCTTGATCATCTCGGCGTCGAATTTACCGTCTACCTCGAAGATATTCTTCGGAAGATCCAATACGTGCTCCTCGTTATATTCGCCATAAGCCTCGGCTGGCTCGATGGAGAAGTTGAACGTGCCACCTACTTCCAGCCCGTTCAAGGCTTTCTCGAATGCCGGAAGCATCATGCCTGTTCCGTAGATGAATTTCAAAGGAGCCTCGACCGTCGCTTTTTCCATTAACTCACGTTCTTCACCTTCGCCAACGTTCAGGTCGTATGTAACCGCAACGTATTTGTTTGCTGTAATTTTCATTTGTCTTGTATTTTAAATATGTATAGAAATGCTCGCAAAGATACGATTTTATTTCTTATCCACCGCCTTTTTAAGAGCGTTCATCGCTTTATCTAAAACAGAGCGGGGGCAGCCAATGTTCAAACGCATATGGCCTTCTCCCCCGGGGCCGAAGATACTTCCGTCGTTCAACGCTAGTCCGGCTTTGTCTTTGAACAGGTGTACGAGTTCCTCTTGACTTAATTTCAGTTCCCTGCAATCCAGCCAAACGAGGAAGGAGGCTTGGGGCTGGTAGACTTTTATCTTGGGGAGATGCTGTTTCATAAACTCTTCCACGAAACGTACATTCTCCATGATATACATTCGCATTTGTTGCAACCATTCGGCGCCATAGGTATAAGCGGCGGTCGTCGCTGTATAAGCGAAGATCGTGCCATCGCCAAACTCTCCGGCCTCAAGGAAAGAGTAAAATTCTTCCCGGATGCGATCATTGGGTACGATTGCGTAGGAAGTCACGATACCGGCGATATTGAACGTCTTGCTCGGTGCCATGAAAGTCACGCTGCAGGAAGCGGCGGTATCCGATACGGAGGCGAACGGGTAATGCGTGTACTGAGGATAGGCCATTTCCGCATGAATCTCATCGGAGATAACCAAAATATTGTGCTTGGCGCAAATATCGGCCAAGCGGACCAAGGTTTCCTTTTTCCAGACGATCCCACCCGGATTGTGAGGGTTGCAGAGGATCAATACCTTGCATTCATCATCTATAATAGATTCAAGATGATCAAAATCCATCTCATAGATGCCGTCTACCATCTTTAGCGGATTATAAACGACCTCGCGCTTCATTTTCTCCGGAACGATGCGGAACGGGTGATAAACAGGGGGCTGGATGATGACCTTATCTCCTTTTTGCGTAAAGCATTGGATAGCGAAAGCGATTCCCTTTACGATTCCCGGGATATAGCTGATCCATTCCCGTTGTATTTTCCAGTTATGTTTGTAGTGTACCCAATTGATGATACTCTCGTAATACTCGTCGGAGCCGAATGTATAGCCGAATATCTCGTGCTCACAACGTTTCTTCAGGGCCTCTACAATAAAGTCCGGTGTGCGGAAATCCATATCCGCCACCCATAGTGGTATCAGATTCTCGTCACCGAACATCTCTTTCAAACGGTCGAATTTCACGCAACTCGTCCCATGTCGTTCGATAACTTCGTCGAAGTTGTAGTGTTTCATATTTTTATTAACGATCAGTTTCTTAATTGTTTTAGGGGTCAAACTTACATAAAAAACTGCGATTTTAAAGCAAAATATGTATAAAGATGATGTTTTTGTATAGTAGGAAACTTTATAAAAGACTTTTCTCTCTAAAAATAAAATCAGTGAATTTGCTTCTTGAAAAATAAGAGAAACAAATTCACCGAATAGTATAAGACATATAGTTTACTTTTGGTCGAAGATACTCTTAGCAATCTTTAATGAAGCTTTATGTGCATTGGCCAACATGGTTAATTCCTGTACAATATCCGGATGTTCTTCTGCTATATTGTATAATTCTCCAGGGTCAGTACCTAAATCATATAAAACAGGTTTATCATATACGATTTTATCCGTTGCTCCATAAGCTGGTCTATAAGAGAAATGGGCTTTATATTTACCTTTTCGAATCGCATATAATTCACTGCCTCTGTAAAAGTAAAACACATCGCGTTTACAAGTAGACTTATCTTTTAATACATTTAGCAAGCTGATTCCATCATAATGCCGATCTGAAGGCAATGGAATTCCTGCTATCTCACAAAATGTAGGTAGTAAGTCTAATGTACTAGCCATATCCGTTATATATCCCGGTTTAACCATTGCTCCCCACATAATACATGGAACGCGGAACCCTCCTTCGAACATGGAAGCTTTGCCATCCTTTAACGGACCCGGTGATCCTCCTTCTTGTTTACATAAAAGCCATGGCCCATTATCGGATGTGAAAATAACCAATGTGTTTTTATCTAATCCTTCAGATTTTAATGTTTGCAAGATTTGTCCTACACTCCAATCCAGTTCCTCTACGGTGTCACCATATTTGCCTCTGGCTGATTTACCTTGAAAGTCAGTAGAGGCATATACTGGCATATGAGGCATAGGGTGTGCTAAATACAAGAAAAAAGGAGAATTCTCATTTGATTTAATGTAGCGGATAGCAGCTTCCGTCACTTGTTGCGTTAAATTATATTGTTGGGGCTCTCTTTCCAGTTCTTTTTCTTGTTCATAAATAATATATTCATAAGGATATTTTGTGTTGCCTAATTTAATTTGTTCCTTCCGGCTCATATCATTGGAATAAGGATAACCGTAAAAATAGTCAAAGCCGTGACGTAATGGCATGTATTCTGGTAAATGTCCTAAATGCCATTTACCTATGCAAGCCGTATGATATCCGGCTTGTTTCAGCAGTTCAGCGATCGTTAGTTCCTCAGAAGGCAATCCCCCTTTGGAATCAGGAAACAGGACTCTGCGTTGATCTCCATACATTCCGGTACGGACTCCTAGGCGGCCTGTTAATAATCCGGCACGGCTAGGAGAGGAGACTGATGCTGAAACGTAAAAACTACTCCATTTTTGTCCTTCTATAGCCATTCGGTCGATATTCGGGGTTTTTATCGTAGGACTTCCGAAACAAGATAAGTCTCCATATCCCATATCATCACAATTGATAACTATGATATTGGGCTTTGTCGGTTGACTATGCCCGTCATACGAGGCTAAAACTCCTGTAATGTACAGTATATATTTAATTTTATTCATGGATTAATTGTTTATTAAACGACATGGCATTCGTGTCTTGATATTGTTTTTGTAAACGTATAAGCTCCTTTTCCAGTTGATGAGTGATATTCTCATATCCTGTTTTTCCATACAAGTTGTTCATCTCCATAGGATCTTCTTGTAGATCAAATAATTCCCATTTATCGATATTGTTATAAAAATGAATTAATTTATAACGTTCTGTGCGTACGCCATAATGACGTTTAACAGAATGCTCCGCAGGGTACTCATAAAAGTGGTAATAGAGTGATTTACGCCAGTTCTCAACTTTTTCTCCACGTAACAAAGGCAAAAAGGAAATACCATGCATATCGGATGGGATTTGGATTCCTGCTAAATCTAGGATGGTCGGTCCGTAATCAATGTTTTGGACAAACTCATCGATATCTCCTTTCTTTCCTCCTGGCAAACGAATTAATAAAGGAGTCCGGAAAGATTCCTCATACATGAAACGTTTATCGAACCATCCGTGTTCTCCCATATAGAATCCTTGGTCGGAAGTGTAGACAATCATTGTGTTCTCTAATAATCCTGTCTTTTCTAAATAATTCAATAATACTCCAATATTTCTGTCTATGGAATGGATGACACGTAAATAGTCTCGCATATATTGTTGATATTTCCATTCAGATAGTTGCTTACCAGAAAGTTTGTCTTTCTTGAATTTCTGAATGATTGGATCATAATGAGCATCCCAAGCTGCTTTCTCTTCGGGTGTCATACTGTTATACATGCTGCGTCCGGCATTCTCTAACCCTGTAGTTGTATGGATTTCATTTTCTTTATCAGCCATTTTTAAATCATAGACTAAATCCATATCTTTTATGATACTCATCTTTTGCTCATGAGCGGCTTGACGACCGTTGTAGTCGTCATAAAAATTGGCTGGTAACTCGAATGTCGTATCGCTGAAAAGTTGTAAATCACAAGTATCGGGCATCCATGTACGATGAGGAGCTTTGTGATGGAGTAACAAGCAGAAAGGCTTATTTTTATCATGTATATTCTCCATCCAGTCGATTGCTTTTTCTGTGATGACGTTGGTAACATAGCCTTTTGATGGGACCTGTTTCCCGTTTTTGATAAATGGAGCGTTGTAATAAATGCCTTGGCCTATTAAAATTTCCGAATAATCAAATCCGGTAGGAGCGGAAGTTAGATGCCACTTTCCGATTATTGCTGTTTCATATCCGGCTTTTTGTAAAAGTTTGGGGTATGTTTGCTGGGAACCATCAAATGTGGAACTGTTATCGGTGAAACCATTAGCATGACTATGTTTACCGGTTAATATACAGGCTCGACTAGGTCCACTGATGGAATTGGCAACAAAGCTATTGGTGAAACGTACTCCCTCGTTTGCCAGTCGGTCTATATTGGGAGTTTGTATGAAGCGTTTATCATAAGCACTGATTGTCTGGTAAGAATGATCGTCAGACATGATATAGATGATATTCATCGGCTTTTTTCCTGCTATCTGCTCTGAATCTGTTTTTTTGATGTTGCAGGAAGTCGTAGCTATTAAAGCAGAGAATGTGAATAATAATTCTTTTTTCATTATTTAGACTTTTATTGTGTTCGTGATTAAGGAATTTGTTTGTTACAGGGTTTTAGCCTAAAATTTGTGAGGAAAGACTTTCTCTTTTATTAGGCTAAATCCTGTAATCAAGTAAATTACCAACCGGGGTTTTGGACCCATTGGTTACCTGTAAGCGATAGCATACGAGGTTGTATGGGTAATAAATAATCTCGTTCCGGATTGAATTGCCATCCGTTAGGATAATGCTTATTATTGAACGGTATGATATAGCGTTTGGAGTCGGAGGGCGTACCTGTTAAGAAAAGATTTTCACCTTCTTGCAGGCTTTCTCCATAAGCGGTTTCCAAAGAGCTCCCTTTGAATAATGCACCTGTTGGAGTTTTTCCAATAATGAGGATGTCTGCGGCGGCCCAGCGCAAGATATCTTGGAGCCGGCTTCCCTCTAAAGCTTTTTCTATGCGTCGTTCTCTTCGTACTGCTTGTATATATTTATCCAATTTATTAAACGGATAATCGGGATCGGTATTGAACTCTCTGTCGAAATCCATCTCGGGCATGCCCACACGCTCTCGAAGTGGCCTTAAGGCTTCTTTTATTTTGCTAGCGTTAGCCGCGCCATCTAATTCTGCCAGAGCCTCAGCGTAGTTTAATAAAATATCGGCGTAACGGAATTGTATAGCTGGCGCTTGGCTTTTGCCTTCCCCATCTATAGTAGGAATATAAGTCGTATTATATTCTACGTATTTTAGGATAGAATAACCTGTCGTATTTTGATTCCGGCTTTCCTCATTCAAAGGAGGAAGTTTGAATACGAATTCTCCATTTGGACGTAAATCTTGTCCTGGCATGCAAATGGTCTGGGATAATCGTGGGTCTCGTAAGTCCGGACTCAATTCGTCCCCGTACATTACCTTTGCTTTGTCTCGTTCGGAACCGACAAAAGGTTTTCCTTCTTTTGTTAAATAATCATCAACAAGAGAAGCGGATGCCCCACAAGTGCCACCTCCTTTATTTAAATAACGTGTTACGGAATGGCCGATGTTATTGGCGGCATCATATTTCTTCCACCATAAAACTTCTGGATTATGTGAGAGATCCAAAGTGATGAACAAGCCTCGATAAGCGGTATTGGGATCCCCTTTTGAGATGCTCCATACCCCTTCGTCTATTACATCTTTAGCGGCATCTGCGGCTTGCCGTAGATAAGAGCTGATTTTCTCATCAGTTACTTTTTTATCATAGAATGGCGTGTTTTTCGCACGATGGTATTTCTCCCAAGTACCTTCAAATAAAGCGACCTCACTCTTAAGCGCTCTTGCTACATCTTTGTGTACACGCATTGTCGAGCTATTGGTTTGAGTGTTTAGATGCTCGATCGCTATATCTAAATCCGCCAATATACTATCAGCGACCTCAAGCCTACTGTTTCGGGGACGTTCCATCTGTTCTTGAATCGGATCTAATACTTTCGTTAACCAAGTGACTTCTCCATAATTAACGAATAACCTATAATAATAGCAGGCTCTGAAGAAATAAGCTTCTCCGATGCATTGCTCCATTTCCGGACCGATCTCCTCGCAATTATCGAGGTTGTTGATTAAGAAGTTTAGACTTCTGATATGTTTATACTCTGTTAATTCGACAGCGGAACTTAATGTGGTTTCTCCCGCAAGACGTGTGTCTATTACATTACTCTGCATATTATCGCTATTCAAGTCTCCAAAGGCGATACCCGTTGGATTTCCAATGCTGTTAGATTGTTCCTTTATGGCAGAGTTTGCCACATCTTTGTCATTAATTTTAAGAGTTGATTCATAAAACTGATTCAGATACTTGGTGATTTCTGTTGTACTGGTGAAAGAATTGACAGAAGACAATTCTCCTTCCGGATATTTATCCATGTCGAAACAGCTACATAGCCCTAATAGACATAGGGAAACCATTGATAGATATATTCTTTTCATAAATAAATTACGCTTTATAGATTAACAATAACTCCGATAGATAACACTTTATTCATTGGATAATTCTTTCCGGCCTCACTGGTATAGTCATTACCTGTAAAAATAGCTTCCGGGTCAAACATGGAAGGAAGCTTGGTAAATGTTAGAAGATTCTCTCCAGAGAAAAACACTTGTGCTTTGCTCAACCCAATTTTCTGGCTCCATGAATTAGGCAGATCATAACTAATTGTCAGATTTTTCAAACGGCAATAAGCGGCACTTTGCATGTATCTGTCACTTTTTTGTGAGGTCTTATTTCGAAACTGATTGATACTTCCTGCTGCTCCTGTATAAGGATTGGGATAATAGGCGTCTGGATTCTCTGGAGTCCAATAATCTAGATGATCGTTGAATACCGTGACTTGTGCATAAGCTCCCGATCCCCAAAAGTAAACGGTTCCTAGATCTGGAGACCAATTTCGTTTTCCTATGCCTTGGAACATCATGCTAAGGGAAATTCCTTTCCATGAAATGGAACCATTAAGCGTATATTGATATCGAGGAGTCGTATTCCCGATAACACACATATCACCCATATCTTCCAATGTGTTATTTCCATTGTTGATCTTTTTGTCGTTATTTAAATCCATATATTTAACATCTCCCGGCATCCATTTTTGACCGGATAAGAAAGATAAATCGTATGTGTTATTATATGTGTCAGCTTCTTCTTGGGTCTGGAGTAGCCCAGAGGCTTTGTATCCCCAAATCTCACCGACTTTCTTCCCTACATACCAATTATCTTGAGGATTGGTCCCTGTCGGATTTTCATAAGCTGTAACTTCGGATGTCGCATCAGCTAAAGAGCCTCCTATTGAATAATGAATATCCTTCCCGATTTTTCCTCGGTATTGCAGGCTAAGTTCCCATCCCCGGTTTCTCATCCTTGCGTTATTCGTATTGGGAGCCTCTGCTCCAAAGAAATCTGCAAGGTCGGCACTTGGTCCTAACATATCTTTTGTATCCCGCTGGAATACATCGAAGGTGCCGGTCAGAGCGTTGTTAAAGAACCCGAAGTCAAGGCCAAGATTCTTACTTTCCACTTTTTCCCAAGTTGTAAAAGGATCAATAACTCCAGGGGCGTTTATGTACATATCTCTTCCATCTTGAAAATACCAATTACCTAACGGCTGGATTCCCATGATTGAGGTAAAAGTATAAAGTCCGGCTCCGCTTTGATTCCCTAATAGTCCCCAAGAGGCTCGTAACTTTAGATTAGATAATACCTCTAAAGATTTTTCCATGAAAGACTCACGTGTAATATTCCATCCTAAAGAGACCGAAGGGAAAAATCCCCATCTATGATCTGAGGCAAAACGAGAAGAACCATCGTAGCGTCCATTCACTTCTAATAAATAGCGTCCGTCATAATCATAGTTAATACGTCCGAAAAATCCTCGGGTAGCCCATCCGTTTCGAGTATCTGTCGTGGATTTTTCTCCTGTGCCAAGATTGAGGCCTGGATTATTGGTGGAGATCATGTCGGTTACAGACTCATATAAATAGCTATATGCGTAATTTTCTTCTTGGTAACCAGCCATAACGGTGAAATTATGTTTATCGGCCAAAGAGAACATATAGTTTGAGTATAGATTAATTGATTGATATTGGCTTAAGGCGGATGAACGGGTGAATTGCCCATTCTCCATCACGCCTAATTCTTGCCTTGTCCCTTTGTATAAGGTCTCGTTATCCGCTCCCGGGATCATCGGGGCTACGTTGAGCGCCTCATAATTCTCATTATTTTGCCGGTACGTATAGTCGAAGAATATTCTCCAGTTCTTGATTGGTTGTGCTTCGAGACCACCAGTCAGTGTCAGATTATTTTTCTGTGTATTTGTATACGTGCCACTTTGTAAATAGGGAATCATTGTAAGCTCCGTAAAATGACCATTAGGATCGATTGGGCTTATGGTAGGACGGAAGCGAGCTAATGAATGATAAAAGCCTTCAGATAAGGCCCCTTTACCAAAAGGTGTGTCATTATCCGAGTTCATGAATTTAGTATTAACTTTCAAATTTAGCCAGTCCGTAATTTGAGAGGCGATATTTGCATTGAAATTTAAGCGTTTATATTTTATGTCCGCATATCTTAAAATACCATCTTCCGTATACATTCCGGTAGAGATATAATATTGCGCTTTTTTGCCACCTCCACTGAGACTCAAATTATGGTTTTGTTTGAATGCGGAGTTCTTATAATGTAAATCAAAGTAATCCACATTGCCCAAACCCTTTGGTGTGTTTTCGAATGCTCCTACTAGATTATTTTCTCCATTAAGCTCTGCCCAAGGATTTACGCTAGCAGGATCTTTCATGTACTGCTGAAGTTGCTGTAATTTTTCCGGGTTATATTGCTTGATTACGTTAGCATTGGTACAAGCTTGATTGAAAAAAGTCGCATAGTCATAAGCATTAGCCATTTCCGGCATTACAGTAGGGGAACTCCATCCTACGGTACCTTGATAACTGATGCGCATCTTACCTTCTTCACCTTTTTTCGTCGTAACTAAAATTACGCCATAAGCGGCACGGGCGCCATAAATAGCTGCGGAAGCGGCATCTTTTAAGACGGAAATCGATTCAATATCATTGGGGTTTACATCTGCCAAATCCATCTCTACACCGTCAACTAATACATAAGGATTCGCTGTGTTCGCTAAATTTCCTTGTCCTCGTAAACTCAAGGCTCCACTAGCTCCCGGGCGACCTGAGTTGGAGTTGGATACGGTTAATCCGGGTACTAATCCTTGTAAACTTTGAGTTGCGTTAGCTACTGGGCGTTGGCTGAGTTCTTCGCCTTTTACGGCAGAAACAGATCCAGTAAGGTTTACCTTTTTCTGTACACCGTATCCAACAACTACTATCTCATCTAACTTCTGGGTGTCTTCCGTCATTGTAACCTGTAAGGAGGTTTCTTCCTTGACTGTTATTTGTTTGTCGGAAAAACCGATATAAGAGATATTTAAGATGGCATTTTCGGTAATTATTAATTCAAATTTTCCATCCAAATCCGTAATGGAACCGTTTGTTGTACCCTGCTCGATTACATTTGCTCCGATGATTGGTAAACCGTCAGGGTCTACAACTGTTCCTGTTATTTTTCTTGTCTTTCTCGGAGCTTGCGGTGAAGAAGATGATTTAACTGTTAATACAATCATATTATTGGCCTCTTTTTTATAGGATATTTCCGTATTGGCTAATAATAGGCTCATGACTTCATCAATGTTTTTATCCTGTACGGATATTGACGTTTTGTGATCTAGGTTACTTAGATCACTGTTATAGAAGAATTTGTATTCCCCCGCCTTTTCTATCTCTTTTAATATGTGACGGATGGATTGGTCTTGTACATCCAGTGAAATTTGGGCATAAAGTGAAGGAGCCAAGATTAAACTACTGAATAGTGCCAGACCGACTGTTTTGATTGACCGTATTTTTATGTATTGTGATACACGGACAAGTTTTTTTTTCATACTTTTGTATTCTATGGATATTAGTACTTGCGCTTGCTATTTGCGAGATACCTAAGCGCGGTTAACTGATTTCTTTTTCGGGGGGAAATGCCTAGCATTTCTACCCCGATTTTTTACGGGCTTTTCATGAAATTGCTATTTACTGTTTTAATACTCTGTTATATAACTCTTTTTTGTCGTTGTTCTCATACAAAATAACCACACTGTCTTTTATCTCGTAGGCTAATGGTGAGGTAAGAGACAATAAATGTAAGATGCTCGCTAGACTGGTATTCCCGGGCTTACCTGTAAAACGATAACTCTTTAAGGCCTCAGATTTAAATACGATCTGGGTATTGTAATAACGTTCCAGCGTATGAGCAATCTCGCTGAATGGTGTTGACTCAAAATTCAATGTATTGTACATCCAACTGGAGTAATCTAGACTATTGTCAACCTTGTTTTTCCCCAGTATGCTAGAGTGTTTATTGAAAATAGCTTGTTCATTAGGCAACAGGTCTACATGGTTATCGTTTGCGGTTACTTCTACTTTCCCGGTCATTAATACAACGGATATGTGCTCTTCCGTGTTATAGTTCTTTACGTTAAAACTGGTTCCTAAAGCTTTTACGGATACCTTTCCCGATTGAACGATAAAAGGACGTTTAGCATCGGGCTTGACTTCAAAATAAGCTTCGCCTTCTAGATTCAGAACCCGTTCATCTGCATTAAAACGGCTTCCATAAGATAACTTTGAATCTGAATTTATCCACCCTTTTGAACCATCAGGCAATGTTATATTCGCTTTTTGTCCTTTCTCGACAGCGACAATCATGTCCATCGGTTCTCGCTGTTTATCCATTGCATAATGATAGGTGACAATACTTGTTGTTATGAGCAATAGGATAATTGCTGTGATACGTAGCGCATAATGGAAAAGTGAAGGGAGAGAAAGACTCATGAATGTCCTTTTCCCTGTTTCTTTAAAAAAGATTTGTTTACGGAGTTCGTCCAGTAAATGTTGTTTTACTGAAGGATCCATTTCCATCGGGGATTGCATCCATATATCATCAGCCCATGTGTCAAAAGCTTTTCGTTCTTTTAGCCATTCTATCAATAGCTTTATTTCCGATGGAGTTGCCTTATTCTCTAGGAACTTGTTAAATATATGTATGTAATCGTTTCTTTCCATTTTCCTCTGTCTTTATTCAGTATACAAATGACAGGGAAGTTTCCGTTATCGCATCCTGCGGATTTAGTATTCGTTAACTATTGAGGAGGCAACTTAAAGCTAAAAGTCCTAGGTCGTATTGGTCTTTTAACCTTTTGCGTAGAAAGGAGATGGCTTTGGTCAGTTGGGATTCCACGGTATTCTCTGATATCTGCAATTGGTCTGCTATCTCCCGGTTGGATAGGTGGGATTGTCTGCTTAGTTTATAAATTCTTTGCCTTCCTTCGGGCATTTGTTGTATTAAAGAATCAACGAATTCTTCTAGGAGATGATATTCTACGACCTCGTCCGTACCTCTGGCATAAGGAGTTCCGGGGTGGTCTATTTGTTGTTCTATATAGAGAATCTCCATCATTTTATGTTGGTAATGGTTAGTTAATAAGTTTTTTGCTATCGTACATAAATAGGCTCCAAAAGACAGTTTTGGGTCTAATTGTTCTCGATTTTTCCATACTTTAAGAAATACAGTTTGTACCATTTCCTCTGCCAAGTAGGAATCCCCATGAGAAATTTTCATGACAAAATTATATAATTTGCCACTCCAAACCGTGTAAAGATATTCAAAAGATGAACGATTACCCTTTCTAAGGTTCTCAATATGCTTGTTCCTCTCTCCCATGGATTAATCCATCAACAACTTTATGAATAGTCGCAATATTAGCTAATTTTCTTGAGGAGGGCAAATTTTATTTAAGAACTAGCTTGGAACTATATAAATTTCCTGTTTCGCTATTGGGGCTTTTTTATGAAATTTGGTGGGGATAGACTTTTCTATGTGAACCTTGTTGACGAAATGTCAAAGTGCTATTATTGCTCTCTGTGGGTGATGAATTATGGGGCCGGGGGCTTGGTCGCACGGGAAAAACGCAAGCATTTGATGGTTGTGTAAATCAGAATGATGTTTGAATGCAGGTGCTGTTGGTCTTTTTTTATGATTGATGTTTGAAGAGCTGTCTATCGGTTGAGTATTTAAGGCTTTCTCTGTCTGAAAGTCATTTTGAAAATGTCTTTGCTTGAGCTGCTTCCAGCGTGGGTTATGCCGGATTTAGTCTTGATTTCAGGTGATTTTCATTCGAATGTTAACAAAATTTAGTCCGATACTAGATGAAATTTCTTCCTTATGTTCTTCGGAGAACTTCCTTATGTTTTTTCTAAAACATTATTATGAATTTTTTCAAGGCTATTTATAGTCTACAAGTGTTAATAAATATGTGATTTGGAGTTTATATGTATCTTTTTTGTCGCTAGAATGGGATTTTCTTATGAGATACGTGTTATCGTAAGTCGTATTATCTGATAAAAATGTTATCTGAAATTTATTCTAGATGACATTTTTCTTTTCGCTGTCCTTAGTAGGAAATCGAAGTTTTTTCTCTTCTATACCTTCCGATTCCTAAGTAATACACTCTTGCTCCTGTTAAAATGAAATCCTAAAATGATATTTGCTTGAGAATTGAAAGAAAAATAAAGAATTTTCTTTTAAATCCTTTGCGCATATCAATTATTGTTCTACATTTGCAGCGTCAAACAAACAAAGACAATAAGAAAAGATGATGAACAACGTATTGCATATTATTCTCGTGGTGGTCCTTCTAGTCATTAGTAGGTAAGGAGAAAGGTGTGTAAGAAGTTGTGAAGTCGTAGAGATATTTCTTAAGCCTTTCTCCATATAGGGAAAGGCTTTTTTTATTATAAATAATTCAAGGTAGAGGCGTGGATAAAGCGCTCTACGAACAAAAAATAGGAAAGAGATGAAGAATCCGTTAAGAAGCTCATTTAGCACCGAAGGTCGTAGGATGGCCGGAGCCCGTGCGCTATGGCGTGCCAACGGGATGAAAGAGGAACAGTTCGGCAAGCCTATTATCGCTATCGTAAATTCATTTACCCAGTTCGTGCCGGGGCATACGCATTTGCATGAGATCGGGCAACTGGTCAAGGCCGAGATCGAGAAACAAGGTTGTTTCGCCGCTGAATTTAATACGATCGCTATCGATGACGGTATCGCTATGGGGCACGATGGGATGCTTTACTCGCTTCCTTCACGCGACATTATCGCGGACAGCGTGGAATATATGGTAAATGCCCATAAGGCGGACGCTATGGTTTGCATCAGCAATTGCGATAAGATCACGCCGGGTATGCTTATGGCTTCCATGCGATTAAATATCCCGACGGTGTTCGTGTCCGGTGGCCCGATGGAGGCAGGTGAGCTGGATGGCCGCCATCTGGATTTGATCGACGCGATGATTGAGTCCGCCGATACATCGGTAAGCGATGAGCGTATCGAGCAGGTGGAACGCCATGCGTGTCCGGGTTGCGGTTGTTGTTCCGGTATGTTTACCGCTAACTCTATGAACTGCTTGAACGAGGCGATCGGTCTGGCGCTTCCGGGGAACGGGACGATCGTGGCTACCCATAAGAACCGTATCCAACTTTTCCGTGACGCGGCTAAGCAAATCGTTGAGAACGCTTACAAATACTATCGTGACGGGGATGATTCCGTGTTACCTCGCAACATCGCTACCCGTCAGGCTTTCTTGAACGCCATGTCGCTGGATATCGCCATGGGGGGGTCTACCAATACGGTGCTTCACTTATTGGCCGTGGCACAAGAAGCCGGCGCCGATTTTCATATGGAGGATATCGATATGTTATCCCGCAAGACACCTTGCCTGTGTAAGGTAGCCCCGAATACGCACACTTATCATGTACAAGACGTAAACCGTGCCGGTGGAATCCTCGGTATCATGAACGAGTTGATGAAAGCCGGGCTTGTGGATGGCAGCACGAGACGTGCGGACGGCCTGACCTTGGCCGAGGCTGTTGATAAATACGCCGTCACTTCCCCGAACGTAACGGAGGAGGCGATCCGTAAATACAAGAGCGCTCCCGCTCATCGGTTCAGTATCCAGATGGGTTCCCAAGAATCTTATTATAAGGAATTAGATACGGATCGTGCCGAAGGTTGTATCCGTGACGTGGAGCACGCTTATTCCAAGGATGGCGGCTTGGCTGTTTTGAGAGGGAATATCGCCTTGGACGGATGTGTCGTAAAAACCGCCGGCGTGGATGAGAGTATTTGGAAATTCTCCGGCCCGGCGAAAGTCTTCGATTCACAGGATGCCGCTTGCGAGGGCATTTTAGGAGGCAAGGTCGTTTCAGGCGATGTGGTCGTCATCACGTATGAGGGTCCGAAAGGAGGGCCGGGAATGCAAGAGATGTTATATCCTACCTCTTATATAAAGAGCCGTCACTTAGGTAAGGAGTGCGCCTTGATCACGGATGGTCGTTTCAGTGGCGGTACGTCCGGTCTTTCTATCGGGCATATCTCTCCTGAGGCCGCTTCCGGTGGCGCTATCGGACTGGTGAGAGACGGGGATATCATCGAGATCAATATCCCGGAACGTTCCATCAACGTGCGGCTGAGCGACGAGGAGTTGGCCGAGCGCCGTAAAGCGGAAGAGGCGCGTGGAAAGAAAGCCTTTACGCCGCCGACGCGTCAGCGTGAGGTCTCGAAAGCGTTGAGAGCGTACGGGAAGATGGTTAGCTCCGCCGATAAGGGAGGTGTAAGGATTGTTGAAGATTAAAGCCAATAATATACATTAAACACGTTATTTCTTATGGAGAAACAAAAGATAACCGGTTCGGAAGCTTTGCTGAAAGCGTTGATTGCTGAAGGAGTAGATACTATCTTCGGTTATCCCGGCGGACAGGCGATACCTATTTACGACAGTTTATATGATTATAGGGACCAGTTGAGGCATGTATTGGTGCGCCACGAGCAAGGCGCTACCCATGCGGCTCAAGGCTATGCTCGTGTATCCGGCAAGGTAGGAGTGACGTTGGTTACTTCCGGCCCGGGCGCTACGAATACCATCACGGGTATCGCTGACGCGCTGATGGATAGTACGCCAATGGTCGTAATCGCCGGTCAAGTACCCTCGCCGTTGTTGGGAACCGATGCTTTTCAGGAAGTCGACGTGATTGGCATCACGCAACCGATCACGAAATGGGCTTATCAAATCCGCAAGCCGGAGGAGATCGCATGGGCTGTTTCTCGTGCTTTTTATATCGCTTCTACAGGCCGTCCGGGTCCAGTTGTGCTGGATTTAGCGAAGGACGCGCAAGTAGGGCTGGTGGACTATGAATATAAGAAGGTAGATTACGTACGTAGTTATCAGCCGGAGCCGGATATCAAAAAGGATCGTATCAAGGCCGCCGCCGATTTAATCAATGAGGCGAAGAAACCCTTCTGTCTGGTCGGGCAGGGAGTATTGTTAGGCGGTGCGGAAGAGGAATTGAAAGCGTTTCTCCAAAAGAATGATATACCTGCCGGATCTACGGTATTGGGCTTATCTGCGTTGCCAACCGATTTCCCATTGAACAAGGGAATGCTCGGTATGCATGGAAACGTAGGGCCGAACCGGAAAACGAATGAGTGTGATGTATTGATCGCTATCGGTATGCGTTTCGACGACCGTGTGACTGGCGATTTAAAGACATACGCTAAGCAAGCCAAGATTATCCATCTGGATATCGACAACTCGGAAATCGGTAAGAACGTCCCCGTAGATGTAAAGGTGCTGGGGAATGCCAAGCACACGATACCGATGATCACGGCGTTGTTGGAAGAACGTAAACGTCCGGAATGGAATGCCGAGTTCGATCGGGACGAGAAAGAGGAATACGATAAGGTAATCGAGAAGGAATTGTATCCGACCGAGGGCCAACTGAAAATGGGCGAGGTAGTCCGTAAGGTTTCCGAGGCGACCGGTAACGACGCTGTATTGGTGACCGACGTTGGGCAGAACCAGATGATGGGTGTCCGCTATTTCAAATATAAACAAACCCGTAGCGTGGTGACTTCCGGTGGTTTAGGTACGATGGGATTTGGTCTGCCGGCCGCTATGGGCGCTAAGTTCGGGGCTCCAGACCGTACGGTCTGCTTCTTTACCGGTGATGGGGGTATGCAGATGACGATTCAGGAATTGGGTACCATCATGCAGGAGAAACTGAACGTGAAGATTATTATTCTTAATAATAACTTCTTAGGTATGGTACGTCAGTGGCAAGAATTGTTCTTCCACGAGCGTTATTCAAACACCATCATGGAGAATCCGGATTTCGTGGCGATCGCTAAAGCCTATGGTATCGCCAGCCGTGCCGTTGAAAAGCGGGAGGAATTGGACGACGCTATCGCCGAGATGCTAAACCACGACGGCGCTTACGTGTTGGTTGCTAACGTGGAGACTTGCGGAATGGTATATCCGATGGTTCCTGCTGGGGGAAGCGTGACAAACATGATTATGGGAGACGAGAAATAAGGAGGAGATGAAGCTATGAGAACAAAGAAATTATATACCGTTATTATCTTTTCAGAGAATATCGTAGGTCTTTTGAACCAGATAACGATTATCTTTACACGCCGACAGCTGAACATCGAGACTCTGTCCGTCTCTCCGTCCGCTATCAAGGGCATCCATAAGTTTACGATCACGACATTCGCCGATGAGGATATGATCGATAAGGTGGTGAAACAGATTGATAAACGTGTGGATATCTTGAAGGCTTATTATAATACGGATGAGGATCTGGTTTATCAAGAGATCGCTCTTTATAAGCTAAGTACCGAGCTTTTCATCAAGATGGGAACCGTGGAGGGATTGATCCGTAAATACAACGCCCGTATCTTGGAGATGAACGAGACCTGCGTGGTATTGGAGAAGAGTGGCCACTATGACGAGACACAAGCCTTGTTCAATGAGTTGAGTGAGACGATCGGTGTCCTGCAATTCATCCGCTCCGGACGTGTGGCTATCACGAAGAGCAAGGTGGAGCGCTTGAGCGATATGTTGGCCGATATGGAGCGAAAGTTACAGGAAAAGCAACAATAATAAGATATGGAGAAAGTAGGATTATTTCATTTCGTGGCGGAGCCATATTTGATGGATTTTAGGGGACGTGTAACGCTCCCTATGATTGGTAACTATTTGATTCACGCCGCTTCCAGCCATGCCGGAGAGCGTGGGTTCGGTTTCAATGATATGTCGGAGCGTCATACGGCTTGGGTGTTGTCCCGTCTGGCTATCGAGATGAAGGAATATCCTACCGCCTTTGATAAGATTAATTTATACACTTGGATCGATGAGGTCGGACGCCTCTTCACCAGTCGTTGTTTTGAGCTGGCGGATGAGAATGGGAAAACCTTTGGATTCGCCCGTTCTATTTGGGCGGCTATCGACGTGGAGACCCGCCGTCCTACCTTATTGGATATAGAGGCATTGGGCAAATATATCGACGAGCGTCCGTGCCCGATCGAGAAGCCGGGCAAGATCATGCCGGCGGAGAATAAGGCGGAGGGAATCCCGTATTCGATCAAATACAGCGACTTGGATATCAACGGTCACTTCAATAGCGTGAAGTATATCGAGCACCTGCTGGATTTGTTCGATATCGACCAGTTCAAGACCCGTGAGATCGGCCGTCTGGAGATCGCCTACCAATCCGAGGGCAAACAAGGTATGCCGCTTACGCTTCATAAGGCGGAGTCCGATCCCGATAAGCAAGACATGGCTATTTGCCATGAGGGAAAGGCGATCTGTCGTGCGGCGGTTACTTGGAGATAATAAAAGAGATACATAAATAGATTTTTAAACATTAATAGTTAAAAAGAAAATGGCACAAATGAATTTTGGCGGTGTTGTAGAGAATGTAATGACCCGCGAGGAATTTCCGTTGGAAAAGGCAAGAGAGATATTAAAAGATGAGACAATCGCTGTGATCGGCTATGGCGTACAGGGACCGGGACAGTCATTGAACCTTCGTGACAATGGCTTCAACGTAATCGTTGGCCAGCGCCAAGGTAAGACTTACGAGAAAGCGGTTGAGGACGGATGGGTTCCGGGTGAGACTCTGTTCGGTATCGAGGAGGCTTGCGACAAGGCCACGATCATCATGTGCTTATTGTCCGACGCTGCCGTAATGTCTGTATGGCCTACGATGAAGCCTTATTTGACAGCTGGCAAGGCCCTGTATTTCTCTCATGGTTTCGCGATCACTTGGAACGATCGTACGGGCGTTGTTCCTCCCGCGGATATTGACGTGATCATGGTCGCTCCGAAGGGATCTGGTACGTCTTTGCGTTCCATGTTCCTTGAGGGTCGTGGCTTGAACTCTTCTTTCGCTATCTATCAAGACGCTACTGGCAAGGCGATGGATCGTACGTTGGCGTTGGGTATCGGTATCGGTTCCGGCTACTTGTTCGAGACGACTTTCATCCGTGAGGCTACTTCCGATTTGACTGGTGAGCGTGGTTCTTTGATGGGCGCTATCCAAGGTTTGTTGTTGGCCCAGTATGAGGTATTGCGCGAGAATGGACACACTCCTTCTGAGGCTTTCAACGAGACGGTCGAGGAGTTGACTCAATCCTTGATGCCTTTATTCGCCAAGAATGGTATGGACTGGATGTACGCTAACTGCTCTACGACTGCCCAGCGTGGCGCTTTGGACTGGATGGGTCCGTTCCACGACGCAATCAAGCCGGTTGTCGAGAAATTGTATGCGAACGTAAAATGCGGTAACGAGGCTCAGATCTCTATCGACTCAAACTCTAAGCCGGATTATCGTGAGAAATTGGAGGCTGAATTGAAGGCATTGCGCGAGAGCGAGATGTGGCAGACAGCTGTTACTGTACGCAAGCTTCGTCCGGAGAACAACTAATCCAATCTTAATCCTTATATATCAGCAAAAAGAGGCGGGTCACTTACGGGTGGCTCGCCTTTCTTTGTGTTATTCGATGTGGATATTCTTTGTTTTCTTGATCTTTCGCATGCTGGATGCGGAATGGAAGATGTCCAGCACCTCGATCCGTTCCTCGGTGATGCGGTAGATGATAAGGAGTGAATCTAGGATGATGTTCCGGTACATGCGGCTTTTCGTAGCTAGGTGTCGGCATTCGGGATAATAAGGATAGTCGTTTTCCAGTTTCTCGACTGTATTCAATATATTTCCGGGCTTGGAATATGCCGAATCGTTCTATACCTTCCACGAAAATCCTCTCAAGGCTTTCCTCGTAAATGGGAGAACCGATTACTTTTTTCCTTGATAGTTGTCCATCCATGATCTTATTCTTTGATGTACTTCTTCAATAGGATAGAACGGCCCCTTCTCGATCTCATGGATATGTTCCCAGATTTCCTCTTGTGTGAATTGTACCGGCTTGGTGGGATCCCACTTGGGCTTTGCGGGTTCGGTCTTGGCCTTACGTGTTCTTGCGGTCTTGGCCGTGGTTTCCTTGGCGGGGATGTTGCTTAATTTTGTCATAGTTGTAACTGTTATTTATTAGTACAGTGGCAAATGTATGGAATAATTTCCATGTAATAAGATATTTGATAAGGAAAAAAGTAGGTCTATAGGATTAACTCATTACCCAGTTGTAGAGACGGGGCGTGCCCCGTCTCCATCCCCTCAAAATGGTATTCGAATTTATTTATGTCACATAACCGCTATTTTTAATCGCTTATCCGCTATATACGCACAATAAGCATGAATTTGGGAGGGTGGGGTGTGTAGGTCTTTATTACATATTTTTTTATTTCTTATATTTACTGCGTCTTATACATTAAAAGAGTATATGAAAATCATATGATGATGTGTGATAGATATATGATGTTAACCTTTTTTATCAGTATGCGCTTGGTGAATCGGAATAATTGTCTAGCAAGCAAGCAAGCAAGCAAGCAAGCAAGCAAGCAAGCAAGCAAGCAAGCAAGCAAGCAAGCAAGCAAGCAAGCAAGCAAGCAAGCAAGCTAACCCAGATCTATTATATGTATACGCCGGGCCGGTATGCGGAGGATTTCCTCCGCATACCGGCCCGGCGTGTTTGCGCTCGGCGCATGGGAAAAAGGCCATCCTACGAATACGACACGCTAAGTCGGGAATGGTGAGAGATACCGATACGTATTATGAATACAAAACACCTATTTATAAATTTATTGCTTATGAAAACAATTTTACGAGGAATTAGTATGAGGTTGTCGCTCATTGCGATGGTCTTATGTTTATGCGCCGCATGGCCGGGGCATGGACTGGCTTGGGGTATGGCCGGGTCGGCGAGCCTGGCGGGGATGACACCCGGGGCTCCGCAGAGCCAGGCGGAAGGGGAGGTACGGTTTACCAGTACTCTGGATCCTGTAGCTTATTGCTTTATCCACGAGTGGAATCCGGTGGCTACTTGGAGTTTAAATTTCAATATCGAGAACTTCACGAAAGGCATGGCTGTACGTGTACAGCTGGTGAACACCGCTAATCCGGACGGGGTAGAGTTCCGCTTTGAGGATTCTGAGCCGGCACAAGCCTTAGACAATGGCGGCTTTTGGATACCGGACGAGAAGTTGACGGACTATGGATATAGCGTTAGTCTTAACCTGCAAATGAATAGCTCGAAGGAGTGCGAGGCTGGCTATACCGTAAAAGTGTACAGCTCGCGAGACATGAGCACGGCTGCTTTGGCCTCTACCGGGCAAACGATACGATTTATGCTGGATGATAAGGCTCCCGCTATGGGAGAGTTGTCGCGTACATCCGGCGATCTGAACGAGGATATCCCTTTTGCGATCAACGTGACGAAGGCTGGTTTCCTGCAGGGGCAACACGCTAAGATGAAGATTTATCTGAATGGCCCTTCTGAAGGCTTGACCCTTTCCGGGCAGAACCTAAGTAAAGAGACTGGTCTATATAATGAGCCTATATACGTATTAGATATTCCTTCGTTCTCCGCTACGCAATTCACGTTGATGGCTCATGCCACGGAGGAATGGAGCGGAACGGTTCAAGTGGATATTTGTGATGCGGACGGCAATGAGGTTGCATATGGCGGCCGAGCATCGTTCGCTTTCCCGGCCAATAACTCGCAGGACGATATCGCCGCCTTGAAAGCGATCGCCGAGGCCAACCCGCTGAACTCGGACTTGCAGAACTTCATCTCCAGCAAGGATTACTTGAAAGACCGGACGCAGAGCGATGGCTACAACGTGGGCGTGACGTGGAACGCCGAGTCCCCGAGCCGGGTGAAAAGCTTCTTTATAAAGGATTATAGAACACATACGGTATCTGACATGAAGGATATAGGCTCGTTGAGTGGATTGGAAGACTTACGGTTGACTGGCACTCGGTTGAAATCTCTTGATCTGTCTGCTTTGACAAAGCTAAGGCAACTGAATATGGATGATAACGATTCGCTTACATGGTTCACGGTGAAGCTCCCGAGTCCATTACCTGAGTATTTCAATCTTTATGGTTCTACTAGGGTCATAGCCGGTACGCCAGTAGACGATTATAACGCTTATGCCGCGAAGGGCGAGGAGATCGATCTATCCGCTTACGCTACGGTGGGTGGCGTGAAATCGATCTACACTTGGTTCCTTAACGATCGAACTACTGGTAAACGGACGGAAGCGACCATGCCGATGGTCTCTGGCAAGGAGGGGGCTTTCGTGTTTAGCGGAAAGCCGGGCGAATATTATATATGTGAGATTACGAACTCGAATTACGACAATTGGCGTATGTATACGCCCCAGATCAAGGTAGCCCGTAACTCGGACAGCTACTCCCCCGCGGACATCGCCGGATTGAAGAAGCTGGCTACCGATAACCCGAATATCACCCAATTGCAGGAGTTCGTGGAAAGCAAGGGCTGGGAGCGCGAGAATTGGAACTCATATCAAGACGTGATCCGTACGGACTGGAACACCGACGAGGTCGGTCGCTTAACGCATCTGGCGATTGAGTTAGATTGGAACTCTAAGGATACGATCTCTCAATTAGACTTGAGCGCCTTCACTGAGTTGAAGTATTTCGAGTGCGAGGAATTTATGAATATAGAGAAGCTGGACGTATCGAAAAATACGAAACTGGAGCACTTGCATATATATAGCAGGAACTTAGCTTCACTTGACCTGTCCAAATGCCCGGAACTGCAATATTTTAGATTTGGAACATTATACATAGGCGAGGGAAGTTACCAGAACACGAAGCTAGCGACACTGAATCTTACCGGTTGTTCGAAGCTGACGGAGCTTTACCTTGAGCATTCGCCCTTGGCTTCGCTGGATATCTCATCCTTCAAGCAATTGAGCCGTCTGGAGATCGAGTACTGCCCGAACTTGAAGTTGCAAGGTTTCGATAAGGCTACGAGCTTGACCTATTTGGCCTTGCCGCATACAGAACAGTTCGCGGATCTGGTAAAGAACCTGCCGGCGTTTATCCGTCATCTATATCTGCAAAATACGGAGTATGAGCTTCCTTCCGCGCAAGTGGGAAAGAATCTGGAGTCGTTGGGATTGCCGGGATACGTGGAGAGTCTCGATCTGGCTCAGTACCCGAACTTGAGTAACTTGAATGCGGATGGATCTCTTTTGAGATATTCTACGGTGAAGAACTACCGGCAGATAAATTATAATGGTTTGGGGCACATAACGCTTACTTCCCCCTCTCATCCGGGAGATCCATACTGGTTCGAGAACGGCGATACGATCGATCTCTCCTCGGAGGCCGTGATCGATGGCATAGAGACCGTATTCCTATGGGTAAACGCCAAATATAGGACAGAGGAGAAAGAGGCATTGAAGCCGGTGCCAAACCGTCCGGGCGTATTCGTGCTGGACAGCAAGGAGGAAAAGTATGGAGACTATTATTGTAAGCTGATGAACCCGAAGTTCTGTAAGATCTCGGAGATTAATGTACGTGACGGCTGGCAGATCGAGACTTCATACTTCCACGTGGAGACCACCGTCCCCCAAGTATTCGCCGAGAGCGACGTGGCTACCTTGGCACGTATCGTAGACGCTTCCAACAACAAGGCATTAAGCGAGTGGTGGAGCAGCGGCGCATGGCAGACAAACGAGGGCTCACTGTATGCGCAAGCCGTTTGGAACGACGAGAACCCGCGCCGCTTGATACATTTATATATGTATGAGATGGGCGAAAGCTTTACGAAGAAGGTAGATCTCGCTGCCTTGGATAAGCTGGAGATCTTGTCGTTGACAGGCAATAGGGTGGAGGAACTGACCTTGCCGAAGAACAATACGGTATTGCGTTCTTTGATGCTGGGTGGAAACTATTCTTTGAAATCTTTGATCGTATCCGAGTATCCATCGCTGGAGTATCTGGATGTGTCTAGTACGGACTTGACGGCTCTCGACTTGTCTAAGAACAAAAACTTGAAGGAGTTGTTCTTGAATTGGACGATGCTTGACGGGGTAGAGAACAGCGCTTCGGCTTCGGGCCTTGCCGCTCAATTAACCGCATATGGCTTGCCTATACCCACTACCCGGATCGATTTGGCGGACTTCCCGGCCTTGATGTCTTTCAATGCCGATGGTTCGTGCTTGGAGTTCGCTAACGTGGAGAACCCGCGGCAATTGGAGGCTGCCTTCGGTGTTGTTAGGTTGCCGGTAGGTGAGGTTCGTCCGGGAGGTTTCGTGGCTTATGGGGAGACAATCGATCTTTCCTCACAAAAGATGGTAGGTACATCCGCCTCTCGCTTTACTTGGGTATTCGACGGCGATACGATCGACCATACGGACAGCCGCTATACGATTACCGAAGACTTGACCCCGAATTATCAAATTGCCGGTCTTGTAACCAATCCATTATTCCCCGGCTGGACGGTTCAGTACGGTGCGTGGGTTTACACCTGCGATGGCGATGCCAACCTCGACAAGTCCGTGAACGTACAAGACGTGACGGCTACGGTAAGCTACATCTTGCGGGACAAGGATAATATGATCCCCAACTTCGGTTTTGCTGAGGCGGACGTGAACTATAATAATAATGTAGAGATCGCCGACGTAATCGGTATCGTCAACCTCATCCATGGCAAGCCGGTTACCAAGGCCAGTGCACTGCGTTCTGAGGCCGAGGTTCCCGTACAAATGGAGCTCGACGCTGACAATTTCTTGACCATGAATAGCCAAGTACCGGTAGCCGGTATCTATCTGGAGTTGGTGGGAGCCATCGACGAGATCCCGTTACTGGGCGACGCCGCTAAGTTCCTGCAGGCTTCCAGCTTGAACGGTGATACCTTGCGTGTGATCGGTTATAGCTTGGATGGCCGCACGATTCCTTCGGGCAAGAGCTGTATCCTGCGTATGCCGGCGGGCGTTACCTTGGTAGGAGCCTCCTTCTCCGATGCGAAGGCCAACAGCTTGAGGTCCGGTGGCGATGCGATCGTGACTTCCAACGCCCCGATCGAGGCGATCAGCCAATTGGCAGCCGTGTCCAATTATCCGAACCCGTTCCGTGGCAGCACGACCTTCCGTTATCAGTTGACGGAGGCGGCCGAATCCGTGACGATCCACGTATTCTCCGCGAATGGCGCTTTGGCCGCGGTATTGAACGGTCTGCCCGGCGAGGTGGGCGATAACCAATATTCGGCGGCTCTTACCTTACCGGCGGGCGTTTACTACTACCGCTTGACGGCAAAGACAGGCCATGATGTGAAGGCAAGTAATACTAACATCTTTATCTGTAAGTAAATTATGAAAGTGAATCATATAAAACAATTATTCGTAGCCCTCTTCCTGCTGTTATCGGCGGGAACGGCTACCGCCGCCCAGTGGAAATTGGCGAAGACGAACCTGAACGCCGCTGGCAGTAAGGATACGCTCACGCTGAAGGTATCCGATAATTCCTTTAGTTTCTCCTCCTTCCAGGTGGATTTCACCTTGTCCGAGGGTATCTTGCTAGATGGGACTCCGATCCTCGGCGAGTTGGCAAATGATCATGCCCTTACGTGGAGTAAGCAAAGTGACGGCAGCTTCCGTTGCGTGGTATACAGTGCAGGAAACAAGGATATGAAAGCCCCGGAAGGCCCCGTGCTCCGTATCCCGGTAGTGCTGGCGGCCTCTTTTGAGGGAGGAAAGTTCACGGCGAAAAACGGACTCTTGTCTAACAAGGCCTCCAATGGGCAGTCGGTGAAGGACTTGAGTGGAGCGACCCTTACAGCGTATAAGGAAAGAGCCCATCTGGTGGTGAACGTATCGGGCCAAGAGCAAGTGGTCAACCCGGCTATAGCCGCAGGATTGAGCTATACGACCATCCCGGAGGATAAGACGCTTACGGTCGCTTATTTTAAGGATGATTCTTGTAAAATAGCGGCTACCGACAATGACCGCAAGGAAGAGGGTATCCTGTATGTCAAGCTATCCTATGCGGGTGACACTGACTACGCTGAGTTCGAGGAGGTCTATGTCATGAGTCTGACGAGCAAGATCGCTATTGACGCAAGTAAAATCACGAAGCCGCAAACGACAGGTATCAAGGAGGGGCAATTGCTTTCAACTTCTTTACTGTCCGGTGGTAGCGTAAAGGATGAAGATGGATATACGATTGCCGGTACCTTCGTTTGGACGAACGGGAATGCGGTGATGCCGGCCGGGAAGCAAAGCTGTTCCGTCACTTTCTATCCAGATAACTCCTCTTATTACAATACAGCGGAGGTGTCTGTGGAGGTTGAGGTAACCCCTACGTATCTAGTCACCGCTACAGGGACAACAGGAGGTACCGTAAACGTATTGGGCAAGACTGAGGATGACGTGTACGTGAAGGGTCAAGAGATCTCCTTGGTAGCCCTGTCTCTGCCCAATTATAAGTTCGAGAGTTGGTCGGTAACGGGCGCGAGCGAGACCTTGCCGGCGAATGATTCCATCTTTGTTAAGGCGGATAATAATAAGACCTATACGGCGAACTTCTCCCCGATCATGCGTGCGGTAACGATCAATCATGTAGGCAACGGCAGTCTCTCGGTTACGGCCGAAGGTGCGAAGGTTGCGTCTGGAGCTTTCTTGCGACAAGGTACGATCTTGCAAATCGTGGCTACACCGGACGTGAACTCCCAGTTGGAATCATTGACTATAAACAAGAAGCCTCTAGAGGGTAACAAGGTGACGCTTACAGCGGATTTGGAGGTCAATGCCGCATTCAAGCCAAAAGAGGGGGCACTTGTCTCCATCGATAAAGATGTGGCGAACGGCTCTATCTTATTATATAAGGAAGACGGCAGTTTGATCGCTTACGGTTCTTCCGTTCCTGTTGGTACGAAGCTACGTGCGGTTGCGCTTCCGGATGCCGGGTATAGCTTGGATGGCAGTGTCACCTTATCGGGCGTGACCGGCCCTACGAACGACCTGTGGACCGTGACAGGCGATGTTACGGCAAAAGCTGCTTTCGGTGCGAAGAAATACATGGTGAAGGCCTCTGCCGTAAGCAGCAACCCGACTCAGACCGCTTCCGGTACGATCACGTTGGAGCCATCCGGAGAACAACCTTATGGTACGGAGGTTCGTATAGCGAGTGCCGAGGGACAGAACGGAGCGAGACTGCTTACCATCTTGGCGAACGGTAAGGAAATATCTCAAAATGATGTCTTGACCGTAACCGGCGACCTGACGGTGACAGCTGTATTCGATCCTCGGGTAAATATCGAGAAGACATACATCCTTTGGCCGTATCAAGAATACTACTACAGTGGCGTATCCCGCAACTTCGTGCCTTTCGCTTCGCAGACTTACGCTGGTTTCTCTTTTGAGGTCTTATATAAGAACACTAAGGGTGAGAAGACTGCTAAGGCAATCGATGCGGACAATTATACGGTCTTGTTGCATCGCGAAGAGGATGGTTTGTATAATGAGTTCAAAGGGGAGTATAAGGATGGCTTAGTGATCCATAAGTCCAAGGTCTCGGTAACGGAAGCGCCTACGAACGGAGGTAATCCGAAGACTCGCCCGGCAGAGGTGGACATCACAAGCACAACTACCAATGGCGTGACAAAATACGTGATTGAGCCTAACAGCGATGCGGCTAAAAAGAATTACGAAGGCACGGTTTACTATCATTCTACGAAAGATCCGGTAAACTTATCCTTTGGTGAGTCTATCCTACGTGCGGGAGGGGAACCGGTATCACCGATGGGCTACGTACGTGTCACTAATGGCGGTATGCCATACGACGCAACGGATGGTAAGGTTTCTATCCCCGCCGGTATAACGGTGACGCTGGAAGCTGTGCCTGCGGAAGGCGCTAAGTTCTCTCATTGGTCTGATATTGAGTCTAACCCTGTTGACGCAAAGAAGAACCCTCGGGAATATGTGGTAGCGGAAGGCTCTACGGGGGTTACTCCTGAATTTGTCGGCAAGGATAAACTAGAGTTCAAGTTAGCTCAAACCTCTTCCGTATATAACGGTGCGGCTCAACTCGTATCCGTGACAGGTACGGGCAACGAGGCTTGCCAGATCACGTTCTTCTTTGACGAGGCCTGTACGCAACCGGCTGTCTTGAAGAATGTCGATAAGTATTATGTACGTGTTTATCGTTCAGCTGATGCGAAGTATAAAGAATATACTGAAGTATTCCCCTATGCGATAGAACAAGCCGAACCTGCGATTACGAAGTGGCCGGATGCTTCCGATATCTTGCTCGGTCATACACTGGCCGAATCAATTCTACAAGGTGGAAATCCCGGTATCGTAGCCGGAACATTCGCTTGGAGCAAGCCGGAAACAGCGCCTACGGCCACCGGTCAGCAAGAGGTTACCTTTACGCCGACCGATCCGAATTACAAGCCGGTTAGTAGCAAGATAGAGGTGAAGGTTGTTTCCGCTACTTTCTTGGATCCGGTTACTCCTCCTGTAGACCCCGTAGATCCGGAGAATCCAGACAAGCCGGACCAACCGGATACGCCAACCGGCATCGAGTCCATCGAGGAAGGCATGAGCCTGTATACAGCCAATCAATCTATCTTCGTGAATATGCCTCAGCAGGTAGCCTTGAAGGTAGTCGATGTGTCCGGCATCGTTCTTTACGAAGGTTCGATTCTTGGCAAGGCTGAGATCCCGGTAGGGCATGCCGGAGTCTACTTCGTCCGCTGCGAGGCCTTCGGCGATTCGTTTGTACGGAAAGTCGTGGTTCGCTGATTCTGCCACTGCCCATCGTAAGGTGCTTATGATGAGGCTGTCTCAAAATAAACTTGAGATGGCCTCTGTTGTTTTATTCCAAGTTGAAGTCTTTTGGATTTTTCTCTAAAGATGAATTTATAAGCTTACTTTTGAAGATTTCACTGTTTTTTTGTTACCATAACCTTCCTAAGAGGCTACTTTTGCAAGATTATGTGCTATTGCCAGCAGGCCGAACTCAATTTCAACCTTCTTAAGTCCACGAAGATTGAACCTCTTGAAGTGCTTGTTGTTCTTGAGGTTTCCAAATACTGCTTCCACATCCTGTGGTCGCTGACTGCGATATTTCAGACCTTCATCAGAAAGCAGCTTTTCACGTTCTTTTTCCTTGATTTTTCTCAGACGGTGATTTACCTGTACAATCCTTTCCGAACTGCTTTTATGACACCGGCATCTTAACGGGCAACCCTTGCAGTTGCGTGCCCTGTATCTTGATATGGTCTGCACAAAACCGTTGTCTGTTACCCGCCTTACATCAGATAGTCTTTCCATTCTCTGCCCCATAGGACAGTACATGCCGTCATTTTCCTCATTATAATAAAAGTTGGCAGAGAGAAACGGGTCGTTTCTGAAATTCCTTTTCTGTTCCTTATGAAAATAATTGTACTTTATGAAGGTTTCAATGTCATGCCCGAAAGCATACAGATAGTTCTCTTCACTTCCGTATCCTGCATCACAGACAGACACGTTAGGGTATCTGCCGTAAAGGGAATGGAAATCATCCATATGCAGAGGATAGGTGGAGGTATCGCCTGCACACTGATGGATGGTATAGTTCAGGATGAACTGTTTATTGGTACTTATCTGAGGATTATATCCGGGTTTAAGCTGTCCGTTCTTCATATGGTCCTCCTTCATGCGCATGAAAGTGGCATCATTGTCTGTCTTTGAGTAACTGTTGCGTCCGTCAAGTATCTTTCCCTGTGATTCATATTTCCTGAGTTGTTCAGGCCATGACTTCCTTACACGCCTTACCTTCGCTTTCACTTTCTTGTCAGCATCAACTCCATTCAGGGCATCGTCTATCTGCTCCAGTGCCTTTTCCACTTTCTCCGGGGTGATATCCTGATATGTAACCGGAGCTGAATCACGCAGTTCCTGTTTGGTAACGGATTCGGCATACTGCCATATCTCCTCAAGCTGTTCAGCTATTCCGGATATACGGGTATGTATGGACCTGCCCCAGACAAATGTATAACGGTTGGCGTTAGCCTCCATTTTCGTTCCGTCGGTAAATGCCACATCAAGACTTACAAAACCTTCTGACACGAGGAACTTTACAATAGTAGCGAAAACTGTCTTCAGTACATCCTTCAGACGGCTGCTGCGGAAACGGTTGATGGTATTATGGTCAGGAGTCACGTTGCCGGTAAGCCACATGAAGCGGATATCGTTACGACAGAACTCTTCGATGCGACGGCTGGAATAGATGTTACGCAAATAAGCATAGACAAGAATCTGAAGCATCATGCGTGGATGGTACGCAGAACAGCCTTTAGAGGAATACTTAAGGTAAAGTTCTTTAAGGTTTATCTGTTCAATGATACGGTGAACAACCCGGACCGGATCGTTCTGGGGTATAAAATCGCCTAAACATGGAGGTAAAAGCAGATTATCGTTGGATGTGTAACTTTTAAACATTATCTTTGGGATATCTTGATTTGATTCCCTAAGATACAAAAAATTAGGGAGACGGGCAAGTTCTGGCTGAGCGAAGTTAGAGCTTGCCTGATTTTTTTTGCAGACACAAAAAAGGCCATCTCAAACTTCTATTTGAGACAGCCTCATCGTAACAACCTTACGATGGGTAGTGTTATTTCGTAAGGTATACGATCGTTTGGCTTACGGTTTATAATAAATAATAAGTAAAAAACTTCGGATTATATTTGCTGGTCTCGAAAAAGGCCGTATCTTTGCAACGTTGAAACAAAAACAATAAAGACAAGAACAATGACACGCAACTTGCAAAATAGTCTCATTATTTCTCTAAACATTATTCTACTCTGGGAACGGGATAGGAAGTGAGACTGTATGCTTTGCGAGCATTACGATATATGAAAGAGCCTTTCTCACTTCCTTGTGAGAGAGGCTTTTTTAGTTAGTATAGGATATTAGTAAATTAAGAATATAAGATTATGTCAGACAGATTATTTATTTTCGACACCACCTTACGTGATGGTGAACAGGTTCCGGGATGCCAGTTGAATACAGTGGAAAAGATTCAAGTAGCTAAGGCGTTGGAACAGCTAGGTGTTGATGTGATCGAGGCTGGTTTCCCTGTCTCCAGTCCTGGGGATTTTAAGAGTGTGGTTGAGATCTCAAAGGCCGTGACTTGGCCGACCATCTGTGCCTTGACCCGTGCGGTGGAGAAAGATATCGACGTGGCAGCTGAGGCGTTGAAATTCGCTAAGCGAGGACGTATTCATACGGGTATCGGTACTTCTGATTCTCATATCAAATACAAGTTTAACTCCACGAGAGAGGAGATTATAGAGCGTGCGATCGCCGCCACGAAATACGCTAAAAAGTACGTGGAGGACGTAGAATTCTACTGTGAGGATGCCGGGCGTACGGATAATGAATATCTAGCCCGTGTCGTGGAGGCCGTGATCAAGGCCGGGGCTACCGTAGTGAATATCCCGGATACGACAGGATATTGCTTGCCGGATGAGTACGGGGCGAAGATTAAGTATCTGATGGAACATGTGGATGGCGTACATAACGCGATCTTGTCCACCCATTGCCATAATGACTTGGGCATGGCTACCGCGAATACCGTACAAGGCGTGTTGAACGGAGCCCGTCAGGTGGAGGTAACCATAAACGGCATCGGTGAGCGTGCGGGTAACACGTCATTGGAAGAAGTCGCCATGGTTTTCAAGAGCCATAAAGAACGTGATATCATCACCAATATCACGACGAATAAGATCTATAGTACGAGCCGTATGGTTTCTAGCTTGATGAATATGCCGGTACAACCGAATAAGGCTATTGTCGGACGTAATGCGTTCGCTCACTCCTCCGGTATCCATCAAGATGGCGTTTTGAAGAATGCGCAAACCTACGAGATCATCGATCCGAAGGATGTGGGTATTGATGATAATGCGATCGTATTGACTGCTCGTAGCGGTCGTGCGGCGTTGAAGCATCGCCTGCATGTTTTAGGTGTGGATCTGGAGCAGGAGAAATTGGACAAGGTGTACGATGAGTTCTTGAAACTGGCCGATCGTAAGAAAGATATTAATGATGATGATGTTTTGATGTTGGTCGGGAAGGATCGTACGGCCACCCACCGTATTAAATTGGAATATTTACAGGTAACTAGTGGTGTTGGAGTACAATCAGTCGCAAGTATTTGTTTAAATTTGTCGGGAGTAAGAAGATATGAGGCCGCAGCTGGTAACGGTCCGGTTGACGCGGGTATCAAGGCGGTGAAAAAAGCCATTAGTAATAGTGACATGACGATTCAGGAATTCTTGATCCAAGCCATTAATAAAGGTAGCGATGATACGGGCAAGGTGCATATGCAGGTAGAGTATAACGGGGCTACCTATTATGGGTTCTCTGCGAATACCGATATTATCGCTGCTTCCGTTGAGGCTTTCGTGGACGCCATCAATAAGTTTATAGTAGACTAAAAATAGACAAGACAATGAGCAAGACATTATTTGAGAAAATCTGGGACAAACACGTGGTGGACACGTTGCCCGACGGAACCATACAATTGTATATCGACCGTCTGTATTGTCATGAGGTGACTAGCCCGCAGGCTTTCGCCGGATTACGTGTACGTGGATTGAAGCCCTTCCGTCCCGCGCAAATCACTTGTATGCCGGACCACAATATCCCGACATTGAACCAAGATAAGCCTATCGAGGACCCTATATCCAAGAATCAAGTGGATACCTTGGAAGAGAACGCGAAGTATTTCGGCTTGACGTATTACGGTCTTCAACATCCGAAGAATGGTATCATCCATGTGGTAGGTCCGGAGACAGGCTTGACGCAGCCGGGTATGACAATCGTTTGTGGCGACTCCCATACTTCTACGCACGGTGCCATGGGCGCTATCGCCTTCGGTATCGGTACGAGCGAGGTGGAGATGACCTTGGCTACCCAATGTATCATGCAGCGTAAGCCGAAAACGATGCGTATCACGATCGATGGTGTACGCAAACCGGGCGTTACGGCGAAGGACTTTGCTTTATACATTATTAGTAAGATGAGTACCAGCGGTGCTACGGGCTATTTCGTAGAGTACGCTGGCGAGGCGATTCGTAATACGACCATGGAGGAACGTCTGACGATCTGTAACCTTTCTATCGAGATGGGTGCCCGTGGCGGTATGATCGCTCCGGATGATGTTACTTTCGATTATTTGAAAGACCGTGAGTTTGCCCCAAGAGGCGAGGAATGGGAGCGGAAGGTGAGCGAGTGGCGTCAGCTATATAGTGATCCGGACGCTAAGTTCGATAAGGAGATCGTTTTTCACGCCGAGGATATCGACCCGATGGTTACGTACGGTACGAACCCGGGCATGGGTATGAGTATCAGCAAAGATATCCCCTCCTTAGAAAGCGTGCCCGAGGCAGGCCGTATCTCTTATAAGAAGTCTTTGGATTATATGGGCTTCAAGGCAGGCGAGTCTATGTTGGGTAAGAAAGTGGATTATGTCTTTTTAGGTAGCTGTACGAATGGCCGTATCGAGGATTTCCGTGCTTTCGCCTCTTTGGTGAAAGGAAAGAAGAAAGCGGATGATGTAACGGTTTGGCTGGTTCCCGGCAGTTGGCAGGTAGAGCGGGAGATTCGTGCCGAGGGGATCGACAAGGTTTTGGCCGAGGCCGGCTTCGTCCTTCGTCAACCGGGATGTTCCGCTTGTCTGGCGATGAATGAGGATAAGGTTCCGGCGGGTAAATATGCGGTCTCCACTTCCAACCGTAATTTCGAGGGCCGCCAAGGACCGGGTGCGCGCACCATCTTAGCGGGGCCGCTTGTGGCCGCCGCCGCCGCTGTGACAGGTAAGATCACGGATCCGAGAGAACTGATGTAAAGACTAATCTAATAAAGTAGCATAAGATGAAAACAAAATTCAATATAATCACAAGCACTTGCGTACCTCTTCCTTTAGAGAACGTGGATACCGACCAGATTATCCCAGCCCGCTTTCTGAAAGCGACTACCAAAGAAGGGTTCGGCGAGAACTTATTCCGGGATTGGCGATATGATAAGGAAGGTAATAAGATCGAATCATTCGTCTTGAACGATCCTACGTATAGCGGAAAGATATTGGTAGCGGGAAAGAACTTCGGTTCCGGTTCCAGCCGTGAGCATGCGGCTTGGGCGATCGCCGATTACGGTTTCCGTGTCGTGGTCTCCAGTTTCTTCGCCGATATCCATAAAAACAACGAGTTGAACAACTTCGTGCTGCCGGTTGTTGTGACTGAAGAGTTCCTCGCTGAATTGTTCGATTCGATTTACAAGGACCCGAAAACTGAGGTCGAGGTAAATCTACCGGAGCAAACGATCACGAACAAGGCTACGGGCAAAAGCGAGCATTTCGAGATCAACGCCTATAAAAAGGATTGCCTGATCAACGGATTGGACGATATCGACTATTTACTGGCAAATAAATCAAAGATAGAAGCCTTCGAGGCAGCACGCTGATTATGATAGAAATAATGGATACAACCCTCAGAGATGGGGAGCAAACTTCGGGCGTCTCCTTCGCCGCTCACGAGAAGCTTAGCATAGCGCAAGTGCTGCTGAACGACTTAGGCGTGAACCGGGTGGAGATCGCCTCCGCCCGTGTGTCGGACGGAGAGTTTGAGGCCGTGAAGCGTGTAGCCGCTTGGGCCGCCCGTTCCGGAAACCTAGACAAATTGGAGGTCTTGGGTTTCGTGGATGGTACGGTCTCTCTCGACTGGATTGAATCCGCAGGTTGCCGTGTCGTGAACTTGCTTTGCAAGGGCTCTTATAAGCATGTCACCGAACAGCTCCGTAAGACTCCCGAGCAACACGTTGACGATATTCGTACGGTCGTATTGGAAGCGGAGAGACGGAAGATCGACGTGAATATCTATCTGGAGGACTGGTCGAACGGTATCAAGCATTCCCCGGATTACGTGTTCTTGGTGATCGATGCGTTGAAAGGACTTCCGATCTGCCGTTTCATGCTCCCGGATACCTTGGGAGTCTTGAATCCCGGAAATACCTACGAGTATTGCAAGATGATGGTGGACCGTTACCCTGATTTACGGTTTGACTTCCATGCGCATAACGACTATGATCTTGCCGTAGCGAATGTATATTCCGCCATCCGTGCGGGTATCAAGGGAATCCATACGACCGTGAACGGTTTGGGAGAGCGTGCGGGTAATGCTCCATTGAGCAGCGTCCTTGCCGTCATCAAGGATCAGTTGGGAGAGGAGACGAACTTGAGGGAGGAAAAGATAAACAAGGCCAGTCGTTTGGTCGAGACCTATTCGGGGGTGCATATCCCGCCCAATAAGCCGATTATCGGAGAGCATGTGTTTACGCAATGCGCCGGTGTCCATGCGGACGGTGATAGCAAGAACAACCTGTATTGCAACGACCTGCTTCCTGAGCGTTTCGGACGGGTTCGCGAGTACGCCTTGGGCAAGACCTCCGGAAAAGCGAATATCCGCAAGAATCTGGAAGCGCTCGGTATCGACATGGATGAGGGCTCGATGCGTAAGGTTACGGAACGGATCATTGAGTTAGGGGATAAGAAAGAAATGGTTACCCCGGAGGATCTTCCTTATATTATCAGCGATGTGCTTCATCATGATAATGCGCTGGAGGATCAGAAAATACGGATCTTGAACTATTCCTTATCCTTGGCCCAAGGGCTGAAACCGGTGGCTACCTTGAAGATCGAGATCAATGGCGAGGCTTACGAGGAATCGGCTTCCGGTGATGGCCAATACGACGCTTTCGTTCGTGCCCTACGCCGGATTTATTCCCGTTTGAACCGCCCGTTCCCGATGTTGACGAACTATTCGGTATCCATCCCGCCGGGAGGACGTACGGATGCGTTCGTGCAGACGGTCATCAGCTGGAATTATGCCGGGGTCGATTTCAAGACTCGTGGTCTGGACGCTGATCAGACTGAGGCGGCGATCAAGGCGACATTGAAGATGCTGAACAAGATAGAGGATTAATAATTAAAAAGGTAAAGGGTATGAAAAAGTTGACTATCGCGCTTGTAGCGCACGACAATCGTAAGGCGGAAATGGTAGAATGGGCGGTACATAACGCTGAGTTCTTGTCTCACCACCATATTGTTTGTACGGGTACGACCGGAAATTTGGTTCGTAAAGCTCTCGAGGAAAAAGGGGTGAACGCGGATATTGCTTGCATGCATTCCGGTCCGATGGGAGGCGATGCTGAGATTGCCGCTATGGTTGTCCGTAAGGAGATCGATTTGGCGGTCTTTTTGATAGACGACTTGAATCCGCAACCGCACGAGGCCGACATCCAGATGTTGCTTCGCCAGTGCCGTGTTCATAACGTACCTATCGCTTGTAACCGTTATAGCGCCGACTTGATGATTACAAGTACCCTGTGGGATGATGACACGTATTTCCCCACGGAGCCTAAGTATGTACATTTTAACAGAGAATAATAACAAACATTTACGATGAAACTGAATATAGCAGTACTTCCCGGAGACGGGATCGGACCAGAGATTTCCGTGCAAGGCGTGGAAGTAATGAGTGCCGTTTGTGAGAAATTCGGACATGAGGTTCACTATGAGTATGCCCTTTGTGGCGCTGACGCGATCGATAAGGTAGGCGATCCTTTCCCGGAGGAGACCTATCGGATTTGTAAGGATGCCGACGCTGTTCTTTTCTCGGCCGTGGGCGATCCTAAGTTTGATAATGATCCGACAGCGAAAGTACGTCCGGAGCAAGGTCTTTTGGCGATGCGTAAGAAGTTGGGCCTGTTCGCTAATATCCGTCCGGTGCAGACCTTCAAATGCCTATTGCATAAATCGCCGTTGCGTGCCGAATTGGTGGATGGCGCGGATTTCTTATGTATCCGTGAGTTGACCGGTGGTATGTATTTCGGTGAGAAATATCAAGACAACGATAAGGCATACGATACGAATATGTATACCCGCCCGGAAATCGAGCGTATCTTGAAAGTGGGCTTCGAGTATGCGATGAAACGGAATAAGCACCTGACGGTTGTTGACAAGGCGAACGTACTTGCCTCTTCCCGTCTATGGCGCCAGATCGCTCAAGAGATGGCTCCTAGCTATCCGGAAGTAACGACAGACTATATGTATGTGGACAACGCCGCTATGCGTATGATCCAAGAGCCGAAATTCTTCGACGTGATGGTAACCGAGAATACGTTTGGTGATATCTTGACGGATGAGGGTTCTTGCATCAGCGGCTCTATGGGCTTGCTGCCTTCCGCTTCTACCGGAGAGAGCACACCGGTTTTCGAGCCGATTCATGGCTCTTGGCCGCAGGCGAAAGGGCTGAATATTGCGAACCCCTTGGCGCAAATTCTTTCAGTAGCGATGTTATTCGAGTATTTCGACCTCAAAGAAGAGGGAGCCTTGATCCGTGAAGCCGTAGACGCTTCCCTCGATGCGAATGTCCGTACGCCGGAAATCCAAGTGGAAGGTGGAGCGAAATATGGAACGAAAGAAGTGGGTAGTTGGGTTGTCAATTATATCACGGAAAAGTAGTATAAATGGGCCGATTTCGCACCAGTAGTGGCGCAGGCTCACACGTATAGTGGCATCGGCTCACGCGAGTAGTGGCGTAGGCCAATACCACTACTCGCGTGAGCCGATGCCACTATACGTATAAAAACAGCCTTAACGAGCCATCTTCATCAACTCGTCGATAGTCGTTTTATCATATCCCATATCCTCAGCTTTCTTGAAGTCTAAGGCGGCCGATGCCTTCTCATATTGGGCGAGTTTTACTTTGCCTCGCAATACATATAAAGCGGCTGTCGGGGTACTTTCCACGAAAACACGATTGATATCGGCCATAGCCCGGGCGTTCTTGCCCATCATGAAGTATAGATCGGCACGGCCCTCGTATAAGATCCATTCGCGGGGCATCTCGTTGATCAAGTAATTAAAGATGCGTTCGCTCTCATCGTAATTCCCCCGTAGCTTCTCGAGAATCGCGTGTCCCAGACGTCCTTTCACGGATTTCTCGTTTACTTCCAGTATCTTATCGAAATCCTGCTCGGCCAACAGATAGTTCTTATGTTGCAAATGAAGCATCGCCCTGCAATATAACGCCTCTTGATGATGGGGGTTCAAGATTAACAGGGCATTGTAATCGTTCGTCGCTTTTTCGATCTCACCCATTTCCGTATATAAGCCGGCACGATTTTCCAGTATGGCCTCATTATTCGGATGGCGGCTTAGGGCGGCGGTATAGGAGAGAAGGGCATCTTCCAGTTTCCCTTGTCTACGCTGTATCGTCCCGAGATTCATGAGCAAGGCATAGTTATTGGGGTTGCCCGGTTCAAGGCGCATGGCGGCTCGTAGGCTCTCTTCGGCGGAGACTAAGTCGTTCTTGTCCAAGAAGTCAAAACTTTTCTCGACAAACTTCTCGTATGTCTGAGCGTGGCCATAGCCTATTGAAAGGAAAAGGGCGGCGAGTATCGCAAGGATTTTCATGCTGTCGTATTTAACGTGTTATTTGATTGATGCAAAGCTACGTAATTATTTCATGGTTTTACCAGATTAAAAAAACTTTATACCTTTGCTACATTTCATAATATTTTTGGAAGATCAGATTGTTATATAATTAATAGATTAACTAAAATAGAAGAGATATGGTATTATTAGCAGCTGTAGAAGCGAGTTCTAAATTAGAGGAAGCTATCAGATCCTTGGTTGAGCATGGCTCCCAATTGGGTTTTACGATTATTAAAGCCCTTATTGTCTTTTTGGTGGGACGATTGGTTATAAACTTACTAAATAAACTGGTTCGGAAGATATTGAGCAAACGGGATATCGATCCTTCTGTCAAGACTTTTGTGGGTAGTTTGGTGAATGTCAGTTTAACCATTTTATTGATTATTTCAGTCGTAGGGGCGTTAGGCGTTCAAACTACATCGTTTGCCGCCTTGTTGGCTTCCGCCGGTGTCGCTGTCGGTATGGCATTGAGCGGTAACCTGTCAAACTTTGCCGGTGGATTGATCATCCTTCTTTTCAAGCCTTATAAGGTGGGTGATTATATTGAGGCGCAGGGCGTTGGCGGTACCGTGAAAGAGGTCCAGATGTTCCATACCGTATTAGGTACGGTTGATAATAAGGTCATTTATATACCGAACGGCTCTTTGAGCAGTGGCGTTGTGACTAATTTCAGTAACCAGACGACTCGCCGTGTAGACTGGACCTTTGGCGTGGAATACGGCAGCGATTATGAGAAAGTAAAGCAAGTGATAGAGTCTGTATTAGCGAAGGATTCCCGCATCTTGTCCGAGCCGGCCGCTCCGTTTATCGCCTTGACAGCCTTGGCGGACAGCAGCGTAAACGTGGTGGTACGTGTTTGGGTAAATAGTTCAGACTATTGGGGCGTGTATTTCGATATTAACAAGAATATCTACGCGACCTTCAATGAGGTAGGTATCGGTTTCCCATTCCCGCAACTAACCGTACACCAAGCGAAGGATTGAAGTTCGTGATAATCTATGACTTGTCCTTAAAAGGAATCTTTTTGTTCAAAAATCTTTGAGTTTCGTTAGATGAGCGGTTATTTTATAGATGGTTGAACAAAAAGATTTATCTTTGTGAACCGCAAATTAGAGATTAGACACAGAGTGTATACGATATTACGGAACTTTATTTTATTACTTTAGTATTTTTATTTGATTATATTTAAGTAGAATGATTTAAGGCTCATCCTTATATAGATTAAGGGTGGGCCTCGTTTTTTATAGTAGTGTGTAGAGATTCCACACTCTCGTGGGGAAATTTTCCACATTCCACGGTTTGTTCCACACTTTGGCAACCGAATGATTGATTCTTCGCTTTTGGTTAATTGTCGGATTTACAACTTGTTATTCTCTTGTCGTTTTTTAGGGTGAGTTTTGGCACGGAGATTGCACCCTATACTGCGAATTTATGATGTAAGAGAAAAAAGGTTTAGGTATTTAGGTTTTTAAGGTATGAAAAAGATTGTTTACGGGGTTATTGTCGCTTTATGTGGCTTATTTATTGCCCCTGATGTAGAAGCGCAAGCCGGGATGGCCGGTAGCGCTAAGGAAACAGTGGCACAGGATAAATTTTATCCGATCGAGGTAACTGATATGCCCCAAGTATTGCGTGATGCGGTAAATACTTCCTATGAGGGATGTATGGTGAAATCAGTTGAGGTGTCAAACAATAGCACGTTTGTGAAGTATAAGGTAGTATTACTTTCCAGAAATGGTAAGATATATAAGGTTTATTTCGATGACAGAGGTCATGTCGTAAAAGAACATGCTTATTTCGAGTAAGCCTGTGAAGATATTTATTGAGTAGATTAGATTTCCAGCCGTTTTGCCTGTGAAGGTGGAGCGGTTTTTCTCCAAAATATATAGTTTCATGATATTACTATATAAATACACTGTTTACATTTTTAGTAGTATAGTCGTCCTGTTCGTGAGAATAGGACGATTTTTGTTATAAGACGCTAAATCGATTGTTAATCTCATACCCCCTCAAAACCTTTTCTAAACAACCCCTGTTTAGACTGTGATTAATAAATAAAATCTATTTGATTATGGACAAAAAATGTACTCTTATTGCTGCGGCCCTGATGGTTGCGGGCGTATTCTCGGCTAATGCTCAGTCGAGTACGACCGTTCCGGAGGCTCAGTGGAAAGCCGGTAACTATTATTATTTAAAGACAGGTTCTTCCGTTTTGTCTTTAAGTGGTGAGAAAGCCGACTCAGTAATTGTTAAAACTTTGGCGTCAGACGCTACCAAAGCCGCTATTGATTCTGCCTTGTGGCAAATCACGAATGCGGGCACAACTCCTGCTGGTCCTGTGTATCAATTCAAGAACAAGAAGACACAGGCCGTTTTGTCGTTTTCGGCTTCATCTACGGCAAAGCCTGTTATCACATCGGGCGTGAATCAGTGGACATTCTCTGACGCTGCCGGTGGTAGCGCTATTCAGGCTTATTACGGAAACAATCAAATCTTGGCGTTGGATGTAGCTGGGACAGACTTGAGCTTAGGTTCTTCTGCTTCTTCTACGAAATTTACCGTAGAGGCTCCTAGCGACGCTATGTATTTGAGCGCAAGTGAGCTAGGGGATGGTTTCCAAGTCTTTCAATTGACGTTTGGAGGAAATTATCAAGGAAATATCTTCGAGGGTAAGAACTTGATAGCGAAGAATACGGCGGCTCCCGCTACAGGCGCTATTGCGAACGCTAAATATGTGACCTTGCAAATCCAAGGTGACCAAGTATTTAGTGATGGTAAAGCAAAATACTTAGGTGTCGATACATTGAAGAATGTGATCGCCGGTGCTACCGGTGTATATGGGGCTAAGTTTACGGCTGATTCCACCTATGACGCTAGTGGCTTGCATACACTGGGTAACGCTGATTTCCAGAAATTCTATTTCACGATCAACTTGAAGAACGATGCTTTGGCTATGTATGCCGCTGCCGCTCCGACCGTGAACGCAAGTCCGATGACTTCCGTTCCGAACGTACGTGTCGTATATGCCAGCGTGATCGAGACGAAAGCCTTGACCGTATCTGACTTGCAGTCGGGTTCTACTCAACCTGCTCAAGGAGCCGCTCCTGTTATTACCGTAACGAAGGGAACTCCTTCTACGATCGCTACAGGTACAGGCGTATACTTCTTGAAGAGTGCGAGCAAGGGCGATAAGGGCGGACAATACGCTGTCGCTTACGATAAGAGTGCCGCTTCCGATAAGTTGGTAACCGCGGCAGGTTTCAAACCTTCTATTTATCAACCGAAGGGACAATGGTATATCAAGGAAAACAACGGGATGTATTCGGTTGTAGACCGTAATACGAATACGACTATTATTTCTAACGAGGAGATCTTCGCCGTTCAAGGTATGGCCAATACCTATACATTTGGGGGTAGCACCGATTCTATTACGGTGGAATATCAAGCGAATGTGGATTTAAAGGATAAGTTCTTGGGTACTCGTCACTTCTCTGCGGAGGAACTCGCTGATAATGGTTATGTATTGAACTTAATCTCCGGTACTCCGGGTGTAGACGATCTGTATGCGTTTACTTCTGATTCCGTATTGATGATTAAATCCGGTGACGCAGCGAACGCAGCCGCTCTTCGTATCGTGGTTAGCCAAGATTCCGTACAGAATGTAACGGATGGTTTAGGTGCCCGTGCTTTAGGTGATACCTTGTATCATGCGACTTATATGTTGAAAGAACGTTTCAGCAATGATTTGGTTGCCAGCGAGAATGGCGGACCGTTGAAATTATCTGATTATACCGCTCCGTTGGAATTCGTATTCAATACGGCTACGACCGGTGGCAAATACCAGATGGCTACAAGGGTAGGTGCGACCACTCAATATGTCTTTATGAACGTGAATACGGCGAACCTGATCCTTTCCGATAAGGTTAACTACTTCGACTTTGTCGCTGTAGAGGCTCCGGAGTACGCTTCTATCGACGATTCTCACAAACGTTTCGGTACGAATGGCAAGTTCTTGACGATGAATCCGCTGAATTTCTTCGCCGAAGTGAAGAACGAAGGCCAAGATATCTTGAAGTCAACTTATGAGACTGACAACTTCTCTTTGTGGGTTCAAGAAGCCGATACCGTGATCGCTGGTAAACCGTTGTATTTCATCACGACATCGATCTATACGCCGGAGACAACTACCAAAGCTGTTTCTCCTCGCTACTATATGGTATCCTTGCGGGATTCTAACGAGACATTCGTTAGCAATGGCGCTACTTACTACCGTGTAGGCTTCAGCGATAAAGCGAATATCGTTCCGTCTTTGGATAACAACGCTTTGTTCGCCTTCAAGACAACTCAGGATGGTGGCTACTTATTGGAGAACCAGAAAGAGTTGAATCGCACCGTGGCCGCGGGCGAGTTGAAGACTCCTTATGTAGGTGTGGTAAACAATGTTGTGGTAATGTCTAATGTTGGCGTTCCATTCACGATCGAGAATGCTCCGACTCCGGTTTCCAACGAACAATTGGAAGAGGTTGCCAGCTTTACGGTAATCGCTGGCGAGGCTAGCGTTACGGTCTTGAACGCGGCAGGCAAGACGGTTACATTGTCTAACATCTTAGGTCAGACCACCGCTTCCGCTATCGCTTCTTCAGATAACTTCGTGATGCCGGCATCGAAAGGTATCGTGGTAGTTTCCGTTGATGGCGAGACCGCCCAGAAGGTCGTCGTTAAATGATGAATAACTGATAGTGGATATCAGTCTGTATACTAACGCCGGGATTCCTACTGTATGGTAGGGATCCCGGTGCTTTTTTATAGGTAGGCCATTTGTATGGAGGGATTCTATTCCTCCAGTTTATTCTTTAGATAAGCGATCTTCTTCTCTGATTTCTCTTTCAAGGTGTTCATGCTCTTGATATCGCTTAATACGGTGGCGAGGTTGAAGGTGTTGACGATCGCTTTCTTGTCGGCGTCCGCCATATATATAATGTAAGGCTTGCCTCCTGTGTATTCCACCTTGATCCGCTCTTTCTCGTTATCGTAGATGAACTTGACAGCATCGACGCAGTGCTCCCCCTTGTAGGTCACTACCTCCGTGGTGCTTCCCATATCCTTGAAGCGGTAATTCAGTCCGCCGTCGTACGGGATGGAAGCGGTCTCGGCGAATTGGCCGTCTTTCAGGCTCAGCTTGATTCCCGTATGCTCGATGGGGCGTCCGCCGTAATATACGCTGGCCAGATACATCTCGCCCTCCTCGTTCACGCCGCAACGTACGTAACAACGTTGCACGTTGCGCTCGATCGTCTGCTGTTTCCAGATATAATTGCCGATTTCCTCGTAAACGGAATCCTTCTCGAAAGCGAAGCCTTTCTTCAATCCCTCTACTTCCTCCAGCTTGATCGGGAGTAAGCTGTCGCAGAAAGCAATATTGCGCTCCGCCTCCTTTACTTCTACTTGGCGCATAAGCGTTAATCCCTGCTTCAGTACCTTTACTTCCTTGGGATAGAGTGCTCGGATACTGTCTATCTCGTTCTTCGCCCCGAAAAACTCGTTATTCTCGTACATGGCCCGGGCCTTGTCCAAACGGGCCTGAGCCGCTTTCTCGTCTCCGTTACAGCCCGTTAAAATGGCGGCAATGAGCGTTATACAGATCGCTAACTTTTTCATATCTTTCTCGTTCAATGTATTTGATACCGCAAAAGTACATGAAATTTGATTATCTTTGCGCTCTTTATTGGATTTGGAATACATAAATATGTATATAAACGAGGAAGAGATAGTAAATCATATATCCGCGAAGCCTTTCCATTTGATATCGGAGGCGGCGGAAGAGCTAGGTGTTGAGGTATATGTAATAGGCGGATATGTGCGGGATATTTTCTTGAACCGCCCATCCAAGGATATAGACGTGGTAGCGGTTGGCAGCGGTATCGAGTTGGCCAAACGAGTGGCCAAAAAGATCGGGCGTGGCGCTTATCTTTCCGTCTTCAAGAATTTCGGGACGGCGCAGGTGAAAGCCGGCGATCTGGAGCTGGAATTCGTGGGGGCAAGGAAAGAATCCTACAGCCATGACAGCCGTAAGCCTGTCGTGGAAGACGGCACCTTGGAAGATGACCAGAACCGCCGGGATTTCACGATCAACGCCTTAGCCCTTTGCCTGAATAAGGAGCGTTACGGAGAATTGGTCGATCCCTTCGGCGGGTTGGAGGATATGGACGAGCTTACGATCCGTACGCCTTTAGACCCGGATGTTACTTTCAGCGATGATCCGCTCCGGATGATGCGTGCGGTTCGTTTCGCCACTCAATTAGGTTTCTTTATCGATCCCGATACCTTCGACGCCATCATCCGTAACCGGGAGCGTATCTCCATTATCTCCAAGGAGCGTATCGTGGACGAGTTGAACAAGATCGTCCTCTCGCCAAAGCCCTCTATCGGTTTCGACTTGCTGGATAAATGCGGACTGTTGCCATTGATTTTCCCCGAGCTTTGCGCCTTGAAGGGCGTGGAGACCAAGGAGGGGATCGGGCATAAGGATAATTTCGCCCATACCTTGATGGTGCTGGATCGTTTGAGCAAGACTTCCGATAATCTATGGCTGCGTTGGAGCGCCCTCTTCCACGATATCGCCAAGCCTGCCACGAAGCGTTTCGACCCTCGCTTGGGATGGACGTTCCATAATCATAATTTTATCGGCGAGCGGATGATCCCCGGTATTTTTAGGAAGATGAAACTCCCGATGAACGAGAAGATGAAGTACGTGCAGAAGATGGTAAGCCTGCATATGCGTCCGATCGCCTTGTCGGACGATGAGGTGACGGATTCGGCGATCCGCCGTCTGCTGTTCGATGCGGGAGATGATATCGACGATTTGATGAAACTGTGCGAGGCCGATATCACGAGCAAGAACCCGGAGAAGGTTCGCCGTTTCTTGAACAATTTCCGAAAGGTGCGTGAGAAGCTGGCCGATATAGAGGAAAAAGACCGTGTCCGTAACTTCCAGCCTCCGGTATCCGGCGAGGAGATCATGGAGACGTTTGGCTTGGCTCCCTCCAAGCCTGTCGGCGTGCTGAAAGAGGCGATCAAGAACGCCATCCTCGACGGCGTGATCCCGAACGAGTATGAGGCGGCCCGGCAGTTCCTAATACAACGTGCGGAGAAGATGGGGCTGAAGCCGATTCTGTGATCCGGGTATAGTCACAAGGCCCAGTCGTACAGTTGGCACAGTCCCCTGTACGAAGTACTGCGGTACTTCCTAGAGGGTACTGTAGTACTTCGTACAGAGTACTACGGTACTTCGTGCACAGTACACTGTCTAAGAATTTAATCGCTCTACCGCTTTCACGCCGTTTACCGCCTTGATCTTTTTCGTCAGCAAGTTTAACGCGGTCGTATCTCTTACCAATACGGTAAAGTTACCTTGGAATAATCCGTCTACCGAGTTGATGTTTAAGGAGCGAAGCGTGACGTTCGATTCTTTTCCGATCACGGAGGTGATGTTGGTGACGATCGCTATATCGTCCCGTCCGATCACCCGCAACGTAACCGTATAGCCATTGTCTCCCTTGCCACTCCATTTCGCGCGGATGATCCGGTAACCGAAGCGGCTGAACATCTCTTGTGCGTTCGGGCAATCCATACGGTGGATCTTGATACCCTGCGTGGAGACGAAACCGAAAACCTCGTCGCCATAAATCGGGTTGCAGCATTTGGCGAGTTTATATTCGATACCCGTCAAGTTCTTGTCGATCACCAAGACATCCTTGTTCGTCGATATCTCCTCCACCGGAGTCATCGTCACGAATTCCTCCGCGCTACGCACCTCGGTGCGCTCGTTCGTCTCCGTCTCCTTGCGGAAAGCCTCCAGATATTCGTCGATTACTTGGTTGGGATCGAGGCGTTCCTCGGCGATCTCGATGTAGAAGTCCGTGACGGTCTTGAATCCTTTCTTCTTGATATAGCGCATCATGGTCGGCTCGTCCATGTCGATCTTCCGGTTCTTGAAGCGGCGCTGCAACATCTCTTTGGCGAATTCCACGGCCTTCACCGTCTCCTCCTTCAAGGCCTGCTTGATCTTCACACGGGCCTTGGAGGTGACGACGAAGTTCAGCCAATCCCGCTTCGGGCTTTGGGCGGGCGACGTGATGACGGATACGCTATCGCCGTTGTTCAAGGTGTATTTGATCGGAACGTTCTTACCGTTCACTTTCGCCGACACGCATTTGCTTCCTAGCTTCGTGTGGATGGCAAAGGCGAAATCGAGGACCGTCGCTCCCTTGGCCAGCTTGATAAGCTCGCCGGTAGGCGTGAAGACGTAGATCTCATCCTTATATAGATCCATCTTGAAATCCTGCATCAAGTCGAGCGGATTATTCTCCTTGGCCTCCAAGGCGGCACGTACGGTATTCAAGAACTCGTCTAGCCCGCTCTCCGCTTTCACGCCCTTGTATTTCCAATGCGCCGCTAGGCCTCGCTCGGCGATCTCATCCATTCGCCTCGTACGGATCTGCACCTCTACCCATTTATTTTGCGGGCCCATAACCGTGATGTGCAAGCTCTCGTAACCATTGCTCTTCGGGATAGAGATCCAGTCCTTCATACGCTTCGGGTTGGGCTGGTACATATCGGTGACGATGGAGTAGACTTGCCAGCATTCCGAGCGTTCCTTCTCCAGCGGCGTATCCAATACGATCCGGATAGCGAAAAGATCGTAGATACCCTCGAATTCCACCTGCTGCTTTTTCAGCTTGTTATTAATGGAATGTATGGATTTGGTACGCCCCTTGATATCGAACTTGAATCCTGCCGCTGCCAGCTTCCGCTTGATCGGGGCGATGAACTCGGCGATATAAGCGTCGCGGGAGCGTTTCGTCTCATTCAGTTTCCGTTTGATGAAGTCATACTGTTTCCTGTCCGTATATTTCAAGGAAAGGTCTTCCAGCTCGCTCTTGATCGTATATAAACCCAGTCGATGGGCGAGGGGAGCGTACAAATAAGAGGCCTCGGTAGCCAGTCGGATACGATCATCCTCTTGTATCTGTTTACCCATGCGCATGAGGCAGAGGCGGTCGGCGATCATAAGCAAGATCACACGTACGTCCTCGGCAAACGAGAAAAGCAAATGATGGAAATTCTCCGAGTTGACGGCAGTGTTCCGGGCATACAAGTCGGAGGTCTTCAAGAGGCGACGGATGATCAAGGTCACGTCCGCCCCGAATTTTTGCTCCACTTCCTCTATCGTGATCGCCTTCTTCAATACCGGGCGGTATAATAGGAGGGCGATGACCGAGGTACGTTTCAAGCCAATCTCCAAGGTGGCGATCAAGGCCGTGTCGATATTTCGCAATAAACCGTTGATACCATTCTTATCCCTGCCGTAGCAATCGAGGGCGACAACCCGCTTCATCAGCTCCTTCATCTTCCGAATATCTTCCCTCTCGAGGAAAGAGTAAAGGTTTCGTAACAGGAGCCTGTATTTGGAGAAGAACAGCTTCTTTTCCTCAGACGTAAAGAATCCAATTGTATCCATAGTTATATCATTTTTATTGCCCGGTTGAGGACTAACCGCAAAACATGCTGTAAAAATACTTTTTTCTATGGAATTTCAACACGTATCTTGCGGTTATTTTATACATTTGCGATACACATAGCGCATAAGTGCCCTGTGGCGTTACTGATGAGATTATTCACATTAAATACTATACTATGTTAAACGCGAACGATTTAGAACAGCTGAAAGCCAAAGGAATCAGCGAAAAACAGATTGAAGAGCAACTCGCTTGCTTCGTAAAAGGTTTCCCTTTCCTTGAGATAGCGGCCTCCGCTTCGGTAGAAAAAGGTATTATGGTAATATCTAAAGAGGAACAGGCTTCTTATATGGATGCTTGGGACGCTTATCTGGCTAAAAACAAGAAAATCGTAAAATTCGTACCTGCCTCCGGCGCCGCTAGCCGTATGTTTAAGAATCTGTACGAGTTCCTTTCAGCGGATTATAAGGAACCGATGAACGCTTTCGAGAAGAAATTCTTTAGCGAGATCGAGAAATTCGCTTTCTATAAGGCTTTGGACAAGAAGTGCGTGGAGAATACAGGGAAAGATATTCCTGCGTTGGTAGCCTTGGGCGAGTACAAGGAGGTGGTATCCAATTTATTGGAGCCGAAAGGCTTGAGTTACGGACAGCTACCGAAAGGCTTGTTGCTTTTCCATAAATATGCCGATACGGTTCGTACGGCGATGGAGGAACATCTGGCCGAAGGTGCCATGTACGCCAAGAATAACGCCGGCGAGGTGAATATCCATTTCACGGTATCTCCGGAGCATCAGGCTTTATTCGAGCAATTGGTTGCCGATAAATCTGGCGAGTACGAGGAGAAGTTCTCTGTGAAATACGATGTCTCTTTCAGTATCCAGAAACCGAGTACCGATACGGTAGCGGCCGCTATGGATAACACGCCGTTCCGCGATAAGAATGATAAGCTGTTGTTCCGTCCGGGTGGACACGGTGCCTTGATCGAGAATTTGAACGATGTGGATGCCGACGTGGTATTTATCAAGAATATAGATAACGTGGTTCCGGATAGCTTCAAATGCTCTACGGTTATCTACAAGAAGGTGATCGCCGGTGTCTTGGTAACATTGCAGGAGAAAGCCTTCAGATATCTGGAACAGATCGAGACCGGCAAATATACCCATGCCGAGGTAGAGGAGATGATCCATTTCTTGCAAGACGACCTATGTATCAAGAACCCGGATACGAGATTGCTGGAGGACGCCGAGTTGATCCTTTATATCAAGAGCAAGCTGCTTCGCCCGTTGCGTGTATGCGGTATGGTGAAGAACGTGGGCGAGCCGGGTGGCGGTCCGTTCCTGGCGGTGAATCCGGACGGTACGGTTTCCTTGCAGGTGCTTGAAAGCTCCCAGATCGATATGAGCGATCCGGCTAAGAAGGCGATGTTTGAGCAAGGTACTCACTTCAATCCAGTAGATTTAGTTTGCGCCGTTAAGAATTATAAGGGAGAGAAATACAACTTGCCGGATTACGTGGATAAGAATACGGGCTTCATCTCTTATAAGAGCAAGGATGGTCGCGAATTGAAAGCGCTGGAATTGCCGGGCTTGTGGAACGGTGCCATGAGCGACTGGAACACGGTATTCGTAGAAGTTCCTATCGAGACATTCAACCCCGTGAAGACGGTGAACGACCTGTTACGCCCCGAACATCAATAAATACCCAGTTGTAGAGACGAGGCACGCCCCGTCTCTACAACTAGATCCTTAGACTTTCGGTAGCTCCCACGGTGCCCTGTATTCCTTGCACAATAGTTTATCCGCCTCCGTATCATGGAAACTCTTTCCATCCCACGATAATTTCTTACCCGTGCGATAGGCTATATTCCCTAATTGGGAGAACTTGGCGATATGTGCTCCGATCTCTACACTTGCGTTGCAATTACGATTCCGACTCTTGATACATTCCAGATGATTCTTTACGTGTAAGTTCAGTCCCCCTTCGCCGTATGAGTTCTTTAAAGGTACTGCCTCCATACGTGCCTGTCCGTTCACTTTCTCCGGTATCACTTCCCAGCCGCTACGGTCGATCACCAACGTACCGTTCTCGCCTACAAATCCCAAACCGTGATTGCGTCCGTAAGCGCCATCGTCGATACCGATCGCATGATCCCACATCACGGTGAAATCCTTGAATGTATAGATGGTTTGCAATAAGTCCGGGGTCTCGCAAGCGTCATCCGGATAACCGAACTTGCCTCCGGATGCCATGATGGATTCCGGTGCGGTAACGTTCATGCCATATAATGCGTAGTCTAACAGGTGAACACCCCAGTCAGTCATCAAACCTCCCGCATAATCCCAGAACCAACGGAATGTGAAATGAAAACGGTTCCGGTTGAATGGGCGTCGTGGTGCCGGCCCTAGCCACATATCATAGTCCACTCCAGCGGGCACTGCCTCGTCCGGCTTGACGGGGATAGAGGGGCACCAACCTTGATAAGAGAATACACGTACGGTGCGTATCTTACCCAGCTGTCCGCTATGTACGAATTGCATGGCGTCCTGCCAGTGCGGGTCGCTACGTTGCCATTGGCCTACCTGCACGACCCGGTTGTATTTCTGCGCCGCCCGTACCATAATGTTACATTCCTCGATACTATTTCCCAGCGGTTTCTCACAATACACATCCTTCCCGGCTTGGCAAGCGGATACCATTTGCAGACAGTGCCAATGATCGGGAGTTCCTACGATTACGAGATCGATATCCTTATTATCTATCAATTTACGCCAGTCTTTATACAAATGCTTCACTTTCTTTCCGGTGATCTTCTCGGTCTCTGCCGCCCGGTTGTTTAATACGTTCTCATCGATATCCGATAAGGCGATACACTCTACTTCCGGATTACGAAGGAACGCTTTAAGGTCTTCGAATCCCATGCCGTTACATCCGATAAGCCCGACGCCTATCTTGTCGTTTGCGCCCACACCGGCACTCCCAGCTTTAATGAAAAAAGGACTGATGGAAAGTCCGGCACCGAGCAAGGCGGTCTGCCGGAGGAAATCTCTTCGTGTTGTCATATGGTCTATACAGATTTAAGTATACGCGATATTAGTAGTATTTTATGACAATCGCAAATATATAAACCTCATTCTCTTGGAATCTCGTCATTTCCGTAGGTGTGAGAAAAGGGCATTGTAAAAAAAGTTATTAAAATATATAGGAATACTACGTATCGCATAATAGATTACCTTTGTTCCCCGTTATAGGTACTTGAAAGAGACCTATATGAATAATAGGGAGGTGTGATCCTTTTTCAATATGAATTATAAAGATTTTGAAGTATGAAGGTACAAAGTTTTGTTTTATGCTTTTTATTGACGTTACTCTCCGTCTCTTGTATCCGGGAGGAGGCGCCCAATGCGGAAGCGGATATCTTATCGTGTACGGTAGATGGCGATATATTGAAAGCCGAGCCGGAGATCGGCAACGAGTCCGTGACGCTGACCGTGAAAAGTGACGCGGATATTACAAACCTAGCCCCGGTATTCACCTTGACTCCCGGCGCTACTATCAAGCCGGCTAGTGGCACCGCTTTTGATTTTACGACACCGAGAACCTATACGGTTACTTCCGAGGATGGCCATTGGACGAAGACCTATACGGTACGTTGCATCGTCTCTGGTGTGAGCACGGAATATCATTTCGAGCATATAACGATGGAGCCGAAGAATGAACGTTATCAGATATTCTATGATTTCACGTCGAATGGAGATTCCGTGACATGGGCGAGTGGTAACGCCGGTTTTGGCTTGACGGGTGTGCCCAAGACTCCGTTGGATTATCCCACCATGCAAGACGATAACGGATATGTCGGTAAATGCGCTAAGTTGGTGACCCGCAGCACGGGTAGTTTCGGTAGCGGATTCGGTATGCCTATCGCCGCGGGAAACCTTTTTATCGGTACGTTTGATTTGCTGAACGCTATTCCGGACGCAAGGAAAGGCACGAGATTGGGACGTCCTTTCGATCATGTGCCGACTTACTTGAGTGGTTATTATAAATATAAAGCGGGAGAGTCGTATAAAGTGAATGGCGAGGAGGTAAAAGGTAAGAAAGACCAATGTGATATCTACGCCATCTTCTATGAGACGGATGAGAATGTGAAATATTTGGATGGTTTCAACGGGTTGACAAGCCCGAACCTGATATCCGTTGCCCGGATCAGCGATCAGAAAGAGACGGACGAGTGGACGCATTTCTATATTCCTTTCGTGGCTAAGCCCGGTAAGGTGATCGATAAGGATAAGCTGGCGAAAGGTGGTTATCAGTTATCCATAGTCTTCTCTTCGAGTTTGAAAGGTGATGTCTTCGAGGGAGCGGAAGGTAGCACGCTTTGGATCGATGAGGTTGAGATAATCCAGTCCGGTGAGAACTAAAAAAACAGAGGATATGAAAAGATATATAGTATTAATAGGTATACTGTGCTTGTCGGGTGTCATTACGTTGAAGGCGCAGCAGGAAAGAAACCAAGGAATAATCTGGTCTTCCCTAAGGGGATTGGAATATACGGTAAAGGCCGGTATCAATATCGGCGGAACCGCTCCGGTGCCATTGCCTCGTGAGATTCGTGCGATAGATAGTTATCGCCCTACGCTTTGTGTCTCCATAGAGGGCGATATCAAGAAATGGTTCGGCGAGAGCAAGGAATGGGGTATGATGATCGGTCTCCGTCTGGAGAATAAAGGTATGGAGACAAAAGCGACGGTTAAGAATTACAGCATGGAGATCATTGGCTCCGGTGGCGAGAAGCTGAAAGGAAACTGGACCGGCGGCGTGCAGACGAAAGTGGAGAACTCTTATTTCTCGATACCGGTCGTGGCTCTTTACCAATTGAATAACCGGGTGAGTTTCTCGGCGGGACCATTTGTCTCGTTCGCTACAAACCGGAACTTCTCCGGCTACGTATACGACGGATATCTGCGTGAGATCAATCCTACCGGTACGAAGGTGGAGTTTTCTGGTGACAACCGTGCTTCCTATGATTTCTCGGATAACTTAAGAAAGTTTCAGTGGGGAGCGCAGATCGGTACAGAATGGAAGGCGTTTAAGCACCTTATCGTATACGCTGACTTGACATGGGGATTGAACGATATCTTCCAAAAGGATTTCGATACGATTACCTTCGGGATGTATCCGATCTATCTGAACGTAGGTTTCGGATATGCGTTTTAGGAATTGATATGAATCAAAATAAGGCTATCCCGGACAAGGATAGCCTTTTTTATTAAAAGATTATTATGGAAATAAATTATTTTTTATAACTTTGGGGCAATCATTCTCAGACCAAGTTACATTTTATCTTATATTATTAACAAAATTACCATGAAAGAAAACACTAAGAAGGGCGTAAGCCGTAGAGAGTTTTTGGGTCTTTCCGCACTAGGATTGGCTAGTTTAACAATTCTTCCCAGTTGGGCCATTGATGGAGTCCGTATCGCCCCGAGCGATCGAGTCGTTTTAGGTTTTATCGGCCTAGGTCAGCAAGCATTATCAGACTTTAAAGGATTTGCCGCATGTCCGGGCGTACAGGTTGCCGCATGTTGTGACGTGGACACGATGAAAACAGAGCGTTTCAGAAGACGTGTCGCTGAATGGCAAGCCTCAAAGGGAATGAACCAACGTTGTGATCAATATGAGTTTTACGAGGATTTGCTGGAGCGTAAGGATATCGACGCTATCGAGGTCGCTACCCCGGACCACTGGCATGCCTTGGCTACCATTCATTCTTGTCAATCTGGAAAAGACGTATATTGTCAGAAACCGTTGGCTTATACGATCGCTGAAGGTTTGGCTATGGTAAAAGCCGTACGTAATAATAAACGTGTGCTTCAAGTAGGTAGCCAGCAACGTTCCAGCAGAGAGTTCCAAGCTGCGATCGATATGGTTCAGAATGGAGCCATCGGTCATATAGAGAAAATATATGCACGTGTAGGTGAGCCTCCTACGCCGCTGAGCTTGCCGGAAATGCCGGTTCCCGCTAATTTGAACTTCAATCAGTGGATGGGTCCGTTGAACGATCCGAAGATCCATTATCATCCCGATTTATGTCCTCCTATTTCTCTGGATCCGGAAGAGAACGAGAAACTATGGGGCGCATGGCGTTGGTATCAAGAGACTGGTAATGGTTATACCGCTGACTGGGGCGCTCATATGTTCGATATCGCCCAAGCCGCTATCGGTATGGATGGCTCTGGTCCGGTTGAGTTTACACCTAAGGGATACAATGGCACGCAATATTCAACCATGCGCTATGCGAATGGTATCGTAATGACTGAACAACCTTATTTGGAGGATAATCCGGATGCGCAGGGTATTAAGTTTGTCGGTGATAACGGTTGGATCGAGGTAGCTCGTGGCTACATCAACTGCTCTGATCAGTCTAAGATCCCCTCCGACCTGAAGAACTTGATCGAGAAGCGCCCGAGAATGATGACTCCGGAAGAGCGTAAGAAGATGTATGAGGAATATATGAAGAAGCTGAAAGACAGTAAAAAGAAGGGTAACGATGCTGGCAATTATGAGACTAGCGCTCCGCATATGCAGAACTTCATCGACTGCGTTCGTTCACGTGAGAACCCGATCGCTCCGGTTGAGGTAGGTTGCAGTACGAATACGCTTTGCTGTTTACAGAATATTGCCCGTGAGCTAGGCCGTCCGGTTAAATGGAACCCGGCTACATTAAGCTTCGGTAATGATAAGGAGGCGGCTTCCCACCGTTTGTACTGGTATCAATATCGCAACCCGTATTCATTGCCTTATTTCTGTAAATAAGCCTATTTAAATAGAATGATGTTATGAGTAACAGACGGGATTTCTTAAAAAATATCTCTCTCTTTACCGCTGGTGGATTGCTGGCTGGTAAAGCCGGTTCCGTAAATGCGGCGAACGCTGCGTTGGGAGTTGTGGATGAGGTCCATGCCGGCAAAGAGATTGGCTTGCAGATCTATTCTTTATCCCAAGAATTATATAAAGGCGACGTGGCCGCTAATCTTCGGAAGGTGAAGGATATGGGATACTCCAAGCTGGAGTTGGCGGGTTATGGTAAAGGTGCTATCGGAGGTGTTCCTATGATGGACTTCAAGAAAATGGCGGAAGACGCAGGCTTGAAGATCATTAGCTCGCACGTGAATCCGGTAGACACATCTATCTCTGACCCTTTTAAGGCTATGATTTTCAAATACTCGAAGGAGGTTACCCCAAAGATCATGGAGTATTGGAAAGCTACGGCTGCCGATCATGCGAAACTAGGCTGTAAATATTTGATCCAGCCGATGATGCCGACGATTACTACGCACGATGAGGCTAAACTTGTTTGCGATATTTTCAATCAGGCCTCGGATGTTATCAAGGCAGAGGGCATCGCCACTGGTTTTGGCTATCATAATCATAATATGGAGTTCAATCGTGTCGCAACGAAAGAGCAACAGGAGAAAGTGAAGGGAAATCCTTTCGCTGCCTTCATGAAAGTCGGAGACCAGATTTATGACTTGATGCTGAAAGATACGGACCCGAGCAAGGTTTACTTCGAGATGGATGTTTATTGGACTGTCATGGGACAAAACGATCCTGTCGAGTATATGCAGAAACATCCGGATCGTATCAAGGTATTACATATCAAGGATCGTGCCGTATTCGGCCAAAGTGGTATGATGAACTTTGAGATGATATTCAAGCAAATGTACGCGAACGGAATCAAAGACTATTTTGTAGAGTTGGAGCAAATGCCGGACGGACGTACTCAATTTGCGGGTGTGAAGGATTGTGCCGACTATTTGATCAAGGCTCCTTTTGTAAAATGAAGTAACAATCGATAGATCGTAAGCCTCGGGGTCAATAGACTCCGGGGCTTTTTTATTAGATGAAAGGCAACATAAACGGGTCTATTTTGTTTTTATAAAAAGAAGTTTATATCGCAAAAATAAAGGAAAGGATGAGTTCTAGGATAAGGAAGATATTGAAACATACGGTGATCGCTGTTTTATCGCTGGCTGTATTGTTCCTAGTTTTGAATCTTTTCCTGACAGGTCGTTTGGAGCGGTACCTGAAAAGAGAACTGATAGAGCGTACGGCGAATGCTACGGATGGTTTTTATCGTCTTTCTTTCGATAAGCTTTCTATTAGCTTCTTCAAGGGAGAGCTAAGGTTAGAGGGTATTTCATTGGAGCCGGACTCTAAGGTTTTTGAACATTGGGCCGCCTTGGATAGCTTGCCCGATACCTATGTAAGTACCCGGATTGAGGTGATAGATTTTAAGGGAATTAATTTGGTATGGCGATGGAATTACCGGCAACTCCATTTCAATACCTTTGAGATCCGCTCGCCGGAGGTTCGTGTATACGGCTCTTCCGGATCAAACCCGTTAGTTTCCGGACTGGCGGCAGATACGGTAGAGCATGCCGAATCGAAGACCTTGTACGAGGTGATCTCTCCATACATAGATGCCCTGAGCGTAAAGACCTTGAACTTGGAAAATGCCAGTATCTCTTATAATGTGGAAAACCAAGTCTCGCCGATTATCTATACGTTGAATAACGTAAGTTTCCATGCGTATGGTTTTATGTTGGATTCTACCTCTTCACGGAGCGGGAAGCTGTTGTATTGCGATAACTTCGATTTTGTCACGAACCAGCCGCAAACCTTGTTGGTAAATAATGATTTTAGGTTGGAGACGGATAGTATATGCCTCAGTACCCAAGATTCCATTATCTATATCCAAAAAATCCAATTGCTTCCGCAAGAATTATTGTGGGGGGAGACCAATCGGAAACCTACGAATTATCTGGAAGGGAAAGTGCAAACCGTAGAGATACAAGGGATTCACTTTAGACGGGAAGAAGCCTTGAACTATTTGTCCGCCCGTAATTTTGAGATACAATCTTCGGATATTAAGGTGTATGACTTAACTCGGGAGAAGAAGCAGGCGAATGCCGATGCGGATTCTTTGGTGCAAGCCTTATCGTTATATGATGTGATCTCTCCAGTACTACATAGTATATCCGTGGATCAAATACGAATAGAGCGAACCGCACTTCACTATTCCTTAGCCTTGAAAGGGCAGATAGAGGACTTCTCGATCCCTGAGTTTAATTTCCATGCGGAAGGTCTTCTGATCGACTCCTTGGTAGCTCCGGGCGAGGAACTGAATTATTTTCGTTCCATTGCGTTTGAGGCGAATGATATACAAGGGATCATGAGGGCTCGTAATCATCGGTTCGATATCAAGCGTTTGGCGATGAATACGGCCTTAGGCTCGTTTCATATAGATAGCATGCGACTACGTCCGTTGTCTGTTCGTTCCCACAATGATTATTTGTCGGGAAGTATCGATACGATCCGGATAGACGGGTTGGCGTACGACAAAGGTGTTAGCGCAGATTTACTGAAGGTTCGGTCGCCTCGCTTGGTTTATTATAAAACGCCCTCCGTTGAATCTCCGGATAAAGGGAAAAGCACATCTGTAAATAGCCGTGTGGATGTGGAGAGTTTGTTAAATCCTTTCCTTCGGTATCTTTCCATCCGTAAGATCCAGATTCGGAATGCAAATGTGACATTGGAGGATCGTGAGATAAATGACACGACCCGGTACCGACTCAACGGCCTTGATTTCTTTGCTACGAATTTCTTGGTGGATGAGCAAACGAACCGGAGTGGACAATTGTTTTTCAAGTATGATCATTTTGGTCTTAGTTTCCGGGATTTCGATAACTACTTACCGGGAAAGGATCTGCGTGTGACTATAAGAAAAGGTTCGCTATCCACCGTAAATGGCTTTTTCCGTCTACAGGATGTGACCCTGGCCGCTAAAAAGGACTCGATACGTTTTTCAACCCCATTGATTTCTTTAGCGGGAATCCGGATTCCCAAGAATAGCATCTATCAGATCGGGTTTGACCGATTTGATTTATCCGATGGTGATTTTTCTATGTCTTGGGGATCGGATACGACAATATTGCGGACTGAGAGCCAAAAGGATATCCAATTGGCTTTGGAGAATGTGTTTGTGGATTTGAAGAAGAAGACGTTTCAATTAGGTGATCTTCAGCTACAGACGAAGGATATCGATATACCGTTGGATAACGGCTTCTACCGTTTGAAAATCGGGGGGCTGGATTTGAGAAAGTCAGGTTTGAGGTTGGATCACGTACATTTAGTCTCGCCTTATTCTAAAATGGAATTCGCTTATAAACAGCCTAAGCATCAAGATTGGTTTGACGTGAAGGTTGGGAACGTAAGATTGAACGACGTGGATATTCCCGGATATTTCTCAACCAAGGAATTACGTGTGGGGGGACTCTGGATAAACGATGTCTTACTACAAAACTTAAAGAACCGGAAGATCCCGGTGGAGCCTCATATCGTTCCGATGATTTATGAAGGTTTACAAAAGGCTCCGGTCCGTTTCAAGATAGATACCGCTTCCGTTGCCAATTTCTCCGTGGTTTATGAGGAATTACCCGTTAAAGGCGATAAGCTCGGTAAGCTTTATTTTACCGATATGAACGGCCAATTTTCAGGTTTGACCAATATCGTTTCCTATCCGGAGCAATTCATCACATTGCATGCGGACGGGAACCTGATGGGATCGGGGCATTTCACGGCTACATGGCAACTCCCCGTGGATTCATTATATGACCGCTTTCTATTGGATGCCCGTTTGGATAGCCTAGACTTGCTTTCCTTAAATGAGATCGTAAAACCTCTGGCGCCGGCGGAAGTAGTGAGCGGTTGGGCGCAGGATGTGGTCTTTCATATGGATGCCTCAAGCCGGAAAGGACGGATACGGTTAGACTTCCCGTACCGGAAATTGAAAGTGGCTTTATTGAAAGAGAAAGACGGAGAGACCACACAAAAAGGTTTCTTGTCGAGATTGGCGAACTTAGTTCTACGGGATAATAATCCGGCTCATCCGGAGCGAAAAGATAGTAAATTGCGTAAGGTCGATATGGAAATTGTGCGAGATCCCTATCATTCCGCGTTTAACTATCTATGGCAGATGCTAAGACCAGCCTTGGTGGAATCAGTCGGAGTCTCGAAAAAAGAACAGGATGCGGCCTTGAAAGTGGCAGGTTTCTTCACGAAGGTAAAGCGCTTTTTCGGTCTCGATAAAAAGAAGGATAAGCGGGAGGAGATTGATACAAATAATAAGGAAATAGAACCTTTAAAAGAATAAATAATGGAATATACAGTAAATCACTATCCGGAGAAACATCGTTTCGAGGTAGTAGAAGACGGCTTGACAGCCTATGTGGAATATCGTTTAAGAGGAGATGCCTTGGACATTATCCATACCATTGTCCCAAAAAACTTGGAAGGGCGTGGGATTGCGGCGACTCTTGTTGAAACAGCTTATAAATACGCAAAGGAACAGGGGTTGCGCCCTTTGGCTACCTGTTCCTATGCGGTTGTGTGGTTAAAACGCCATCCGGAGTTTTAATCCTTGATCGTAATACCTAACATTCTAGCGATGTCCAGTGCTTGTAAGGAGGTTACGGTAGCACCTTTCAACTCTCCTCCGGGAATCGAGCCAATACGTATACCGGCGATCTCGGAGGAAGTAAGATCGATCCCTTTCAAAGAGGTCCGGTGAAACTCGGCCTCTACTAAATTACAATGTTCGAATTCTACGTTCGTGAATTGGCAATTGTCCAATCCGCCTCCTCGTAAAAAGCATTGATTAAAAGATACGTTCCGGAGTTTGCTCATGGAGAAGATTACATAATCTCCTTTGCAATCCCGGATGGTAGTATGATTAAAGATTGATTCGGAGAAATTCGTTCCGGTAAGTTTACACCCAATGAACTCTACCCGGTAAAAGCCACATCCGGATAAATTTATATTTGATAGGTCACAGTTCTTAAATACCACATCGCTAAACTGAGATTTACGATAATTGCAAGCAATGAAACCACAATTGGTGAATAAGCAGGAATTAACGGATAGGTTCTGTTTAGATACGTCCTCGACGCATAATCCATTGAAAGAACATTCTGTAAAATCATCCTCTTGTCTGGATATACAATCCATCCAGTCCACATCCTCCCGTAAGTTTTTTACCAATCTAGGCGCTGTTATTTTCAACATGTTATTGTTTCCTATTTTAATTTAGATGGTAAAGATAACGGATTTGGGCTAAATAAACGATATCTTTACTTTATAGTTCATTTTAGCAATATCGGAAAAGTGTGTTCGGGATAATTCTTCTACTTTTGCCTTGAAATCCTAAGAATCATGCGAATAAAGACAACGACAAAGACAGAGTATCAACAACGTATCAATGTATTGGTTGAATACATAAATAGTCACTTAGGCGAGGATATCGATCTAAATAAGCTGGCGGAGATATCCGGATTCTCTCGTTGGCATTTTCATCGGATCTTTGCGGAGTTCTTAGGGGAACCGGTTGGTACGTTTATCGTTAGGATGCGGGTTGAGACGGCCGCTCGGCTTTTGCGTTACACGGAAATACCTGTCAAGGAGATCGCTTATAAAGTAGGATATGACGTACCCTCTTCTTTGTCTAAGGTTTTTCGCCAGTTCTATGGTATTTCTCCAAATGAATATAGAAACAATAAAGATTATGTAATTATGGAACCGAATAGAATAATGCCCGATATGGAATTGAAGGTCGAGGTGAAAGACTTGCCCGGCAAACAAGTTGCCTACATTCGTTTAAACGGAGGGTATAAAGAAATCGATTATCCGGGAACTTGGATGCGCTTGCTCCAATTTGCTAAGGAGCAAAACATCCAGCCATTGAGTTTTTCACCGATCTGCTTGTACCATGATGATCCGAAAGTGACCTCACCGGATAAGCTGCGTACCGATATTTGTATGGAAGTCGCTCCTGCGGTTTGCCCTAAAGGGGAGATTGGTACGAAAAAGGTATTGGAAGGGCGTTTTATGGTCGCTCTTTATAAGGGAACTTATCAGCAATTAGGGGCTGTGTATGATACGCTTTACGGCAAATATCTCCCCGAGATGGGTCTTTCCTTACGGGAAGTGCCTAGCGGCGAGATCTACTTGAATGATCCTCGTAATACGAAGCCGGAGGATTTATTGACCCAGATTTATGTGGCGATAGAATAATAAGAGCTAGAGAGGTTTCTGAAGTGAATAAATGAATTAATCTTGATTGCCGTCTTCTCTAATTTGCGGCAATCAAGATTTTTAATATTTTAGACGCAATTGTATGATGTGATAACTTATATACTAGCTTTTACAAATTCATTATCGATCCAATAAGTCGCTTCTTCGGAAGTGAATTTCAATATACAATAGCTCGGATCTATTACTCCTCCAGGGAAATGGGCGAACATCCAGTCAGACCAAAGGGCTTTCTTGATTTCCATATCGGAAACGATCTCGACCTTACCCGTTAACACGATACTGTCTCCTCCTTTCATAAAGCAAACTCCGGCTTTCGGGTTGAGTTGGAATTGTATTGTCTTATCAGAGAACGTGCCTGTAGAGAACCATATTTGGGAAATACCATCCGCTTTTATTTTTCCCATAGGAACCGGACGGGGATAACCCTCTTCCGTAACAGACGCGAGCATAGCGGTGTCACATTCCGTTAATATGGAAATTGCTTTTTCCTCGATTAGCTTGAGGTCTATCATCTGGACGGGTATACATAAATCGATCATACATTTATCTTGTGGATGTTGATCGAGGGGGATGCTTTGATAGATCTCGAATGATTTGCCCGCACAAGGTTTGCATTGGTGTTTGGATGTAAGCGTGTACATCAAGCTCCATGCGGCGGGTATTTCATCCGTTCCTATCTCAAAATGCCCGATCGCATAAAGTCCTCCGGATAATAATCCTTTTGAGATCTCACTTTCTCCCTCTACCTCTTGAGGCACTGTTAAACCGATATCCACACTTAACTCCTTTCCTTCGTGTTGGTAAACTGATATCAGTTTATTTGCCGGACCGTTTATAAGTCCTTTTGGCCCGGCCCATTGCATAAGCTTTCTGATAGAGCTTGGGATCAAGCTTATATCTCCTTGATGATGAAGATACACGATGTGTGTAGCTTGTAGTTCTTTTAGTTCAAAAGTGTAATTCATAAGATTCTTATTTGTAAAAGTTCAATAGTGCAAACATACGGAATGACTATTCTTTCTGGTTGTAAAAAAACGACTTTTTATGTGATAGATTCTTGCGATTTTATTTTTAATCAAATATAAGTAAGCGGTTCATCCGCAGGATTTGGTAAAGTCAGGAAGTAAGAGGGAACGTCTCCCGCTAAACGCTTGAATTCTTTGATAAAGTGGGAATGGTCATAGTAGCCGCAATCTAAGGCGATGCTGCTTAAGTCCGTGTGTGGGGCGTTCCTCAGTACTTCTATGGCATATTGGAATTTTATGATCCGGCTGAATTCTTTGGGGGTATATCCGGTGGCATCCTTGAACTTACGTTGGAAATGTCGCTGGCAGATGCAAATCTTGTCGATCAAGTTTTGTACGGGTAGCTGTCCGTAGGACTGTTTTATAAATGAGGTGGCGTATATAATTTGTCTGTCTACTTGAATGGATTGGGTGAGAAGGCGTATAAGATAGCCTTCGATAATGCGGATACGGACGGAATCGTCCGGTTGTTCGCAAAGCATCTCGGCAAAGGAATTATCGAATAAAAGGTTAATATCTGAAGACTGGATGCGAAGATCGGCAAACTGTCCCAAAGGCTCATTCGTGAAAGCTGCCAGCCCACAGGGTTGGAAACGAACTCCTAGCATATGTAGGGAATCTGTCGTAGCGGTAAGATTGGAATAAGACCTCATGGGACCGACAAAAAAGGAACGATAAGGTTGCATGATCATCGAATGCTCGTCCGTAGGGACGGTCATGTTACCGATTGAGAAGATAAAGTCGGTGCATCCGTCCGCGAGGATCTTAAAACGTGTCCCGATGTCGGTAAAGCCTTTGAACACCCAGAACTTGTCGATAAAGGGCACTAAGGCTGCGCAGGGGGTAAATTCGTGATACATAGTGCTTCTTTCGCTTGTTTTATACGGCGAAGATACTATTAAAAAATCATAGTTATGAAATTTTCAAAACATAGTTATGAGTTGAACAAATCATAACTATGTTTTTTTATTTGTTTTTATAGGAGTGGGAGATAGTCGGCATATCCCTCTTCTTCCATCTTTGCTTTAGGGATAAATCTTAATGACGCGCTGTTGATGCAGTATCGTAACCCACCTTTGTCGGCTGGGCCATCATTAAAAACGTGCCCTAGATGTGCATCTCCTGTTTTGCTGCGTATCTCAATCCGTTTCATCCCGTGGGAAAGATCCGTTTTTTCCATCACCAAGCTCTTGTCTATCGGCTTGGAGAAACTAGGCCATCCGCAACCCGAATCAAACTTATCGGTAGAGATAAACAAAGGTTCCCCAGTCGTGATATCTACGTAGATGCCTTCACGCTTTTCATTCCAATATTCATTCTTGAAAGCTCTTTCCGTAGCGTTTTGCTGTGTTACCGCATATTGTTCGGCGGTGAGTTTAGAGCGCAATGTCTGATCATCCGGTTTCTGGAATTTCTTTTGCGATACAGGCTTGTTCGAGGCTTTCCCCTTATTAGCCTTTCGGGCGAAATCGAATAGATCCGGGCTTATGTGGCAATAACCGTCCGGGTGTTTATCTAAATAATCCTGATGATAGTCTTCTGCCGGATAGAAATTACTTAATGGCTGAATCTCTACGACGATGGGCTTGGTATAATTCTTGGCCAATGCCTCCACGGTCTCTTTGATGATCGGCAGATCGTCCGTATTCGTATAATAGATGCCGGTACGATACTGTGATCCGATATCGTTGCCTTGCCGGTTGATACTTGTCGGATCTATCGTCTTGAAGAATAGTTCGATCAATAACTTCAAATCGGCTTGTCGCGGATCGTAGCTAACTTCCACTGTCTCGGCGAATCCGGTATTATCGTTACACACTTGTTCGTAAGTCGGGTTTTTGATACTCATCTTCCCGTTCGCGTAACCTACTCGGGTATTCGTAACGCCATCGATTTGCTTCATGAAATGTTCTGTTCCCCAGAAACATCCACCGGCAAAATAAATTTCACTTTGGGTATTCATTCTTGTTGTTTTTGAAAGTTGATCACTCATTGTCGTTCTCGCGATTGCTAGTCCGTTTGATACTAGCAAAGCTATAAATAAAATTAGATGTTTCATATACTTTTTCTTTATTATCGTGAAGGGATGAGATCCATTATATTATATAACCAGAATAGCAGGAAATGGTTCTCCACCAAAGGCTTGATCCCGGCGGCCTCGGTCGGGGTGAATTTAAAGAAACTGATAATTGATTTCATATTCTTGTTCATCTTAATGTTTAATCTATAATCCGTAATTTTTGTTCTTTGATAATTTAGTCTGTCGTTATGAGAAAAACTGACAAGATTTGTCGCGTAAATAACTAATTCATGATTGAACGTATTGTTTTTCTTAATTGTATATTTGTAGCTGAGATTACATTAATGGGATAAAAGCATATGGAGGCTTAGGACATTGGAAAAGAGAATTGGCATGATTCAGTATTTTTGGCAAATCATATATGCCCACACGATCGCATATTTTGTCGCGGGGGTATTTGCCCTTTTGGTGATGAACTATCGGGATTTGTTCGCTACCGATGTGATATCCTCATTTATGAAGCCGGTCGATGAGCCAATCGTGGTGTTAGGGCCTGTTCTGCAGATATTTCGCGGGATACTGTTGGCTTTGGTGTTATTGCCTTTACGGAAGGTGTTTTTTGAGGAAAAGAACGGCTTAATGAAATTAGGCGTAATAATCCTAGGATTGTCCTTGCTATCAACCATTGGGCCGACAATGGGATCCTTTGAAGGATACATATATACGAAAATACCCTATATGTATCAAATGTTGGGTTATCCGGAGGCGATACTATACGTGTTGTTGTTTATCGGGATATTGCATGTCTCGATAAAATATGCTCACAGGAGAATAATCACCTTGTTATCTATATTGATAATGGCGTTGATATGCTTTTTGGGGATAATGAGCTTTGTGATGGCGTGACGTATCTTAAATAATGGGCAATATCTCCGCCCAAATATGCTTCTTTAAATCCACGCACCCGTTCTTTTTGAAAGCGATGCCTTCTTTTTCCAGCAGTTCCCTTTGTTCCGTCCAATTGGGAGCCAATCTTCCTTGGCTGTTTACTACCCTGTGGCAAGGCAAGTTCAGCTCTCTCGGGGCGTTGAACATGGCTTGCCCTACCATGCGGGAACATTGTGGCCTCCGGGCGAGTTTGGCTAACTGCCCGTAGGTAACCACATTTCCCTCCGGTATTTCCTTTACGATGTTGTAAACTTCCGTGTAAAAATCAGCCTTCATCGATTCTCGCTTTTATCTTGCCCCATGCGTGCGTATCGAGGCTACAAATACGCATCGTCTCGCACATCTCCTTGAAGCGAGACATCGGGATCGTGAAACTCAATACGTTGCTTTCCACATAAGGGCGGGCCGAGGGATCGAAGAAGCCGAGGAAAGCACGGTGCCCGCCACGCCGGTTCTCATTGACGGCTTGCGTAATGGTTGCGCTACATCCCGAGCCAAAAGGCGTGGAGATGGCCTCGGGCGAGTTATTGTCGAAAAACGCCCACGTGACCAAGCCGGACAGGATATCCGGGGTAGCGAGGAACAAAAGCCCTTCCACATCCTCGAAGGAAGTAAGCCGGTCGATTCTTGCGAAATGGATATATTGCTTGGTCGCCCTTTGTACATCTATCTTCTTGATGCCTTCCAGAACCATCTCGGGTGTTTGCTTATATCGTTCTTTCAAGGAAACAAAGTTAGGTACATGTTCCGGCATGGGAGTGAATCCGGTATAGAATTTCCCACCTCCGCAACCGATGCTTTCTCCGCTCATGCTGATAATCTCCCCGTTCCTTATGGCGGGAAGCGCTTTAAACAGGCAACCTTGCGTCTTCCTTAATTCTCCCGATAGAGTATCGGAATACCAGAAAGCGATCGGTAATTCCGCTTTGCCGGAGAATGTCTCCTGATAGTTGTCGATAAACGTTTGAATATCCATATGCGATTGATTTAGGTTGATTTATACTTACCAATCGATTTCCGGGATGCCTTTACCCCGTAAGAAATCATTAGCCTTACTGAAATGCTTACAACCGAAGAAACCATATTCGGCGGAGCGGGGAGATGGATGTACGGTCGTTAGGACCAAATGTCGGCTCGTATCGATAAGGGAAATCTTGGCTTTAGCGTAACTGCCCCATAACATGAATATTAGATTTTCCCGTTCGTCGCTTAATTTCTTGATAACGGCATCCGTGAACGTTTCCCATCCCCTGTTCCGGTGCGAGCCTGTTTGGTGGGCACGGACCGTGAGGACGGAATTCATCGGAAATACGCCTTGGCTTACCCAACGATCCAAATTCCCGGAGGAAGGAATCGGTTTCCCAAGATCATCGTAGATTTCTTTGAATATATTCATCAAGGAACCGGGAATCGCCACGCCATCGGGTACCGAGAAGCAGACCCCATAGTATTGCCCCGGATTTGGATAGGGGTCTTGTCCCAAGATAACGACTTTTACCTTCTCAAACGGGCATGCGTTAAATATATGGAATATCTGGGGCCCGGGAGGAAGTACGTGCGCTTGCTTATATTCGTTTTTGACAAATGTCACCAATTGCTCGAAATAAGGCTTGTCAAATTCTTCTTGCAGACGTTTTCTCCAACTTTCATCTATTCTAACATTCATGGTGTTTTTCTTATTCTTCCACCAAAGGTACGGAGAAAAGCTTAAAATTCGAGGATTTTGTGTAAGTTTGCCTTCCGATTTGAATTTAAATAAGAAAACATGATAAGTTACCTTCAGATAGATAAGCTGACCAAGAGCTTCGGTGATTTGGTTCTTTTCGAGGATATAACGTTCGGAGTCGCGCAAGGACAGAAGATCGGGTTGATCGCCAAAAACGGGACGGGTAAGACTACCTTATTGAATATTATCGGTGGTAAGGAGGATTACGACTCGGGTGAGGTGGTTTTCCGGAAAGACCTGCGGGTCGGGTATTTGGAGCAATCACCTTCTTATCCGGAAGAACTGACCGTGCTACAGGCTTGCTTCCACTCGAAGAACGAGACTGTCCAGTTGATAGCTGAGTACGAGGAGGCGATGGCGAAAGAGGATCACTCGAATCTGGAGGACATCCTTACCCGTATGGATAGCTTCAAGGCGTGGGATTATGAGCAAAAGGCGAAACAAATCCTCGGGCAGTTGAAGATTCATAACTTCAATCAGAAGATCGGGGAATTGTCCGGAGGGCAGTTGAAACGGGTAGCCTTGGCGAATGTCTTGATCACGGACCCTGAATTGATTATCTTGGATGAGCCGACGAACCATTTGGATCTGGAAATGACCGAGTGGCTGGAAGATTATCTGAGCCGGGCCAATATCAGTATCTTGATGGTGACGCACGACCGTTACTTCTTGGATCGTGTTTGTAGTGAGATCATCGAGATCGATAATAAACAAATCTATTCGTATAAAGGTAATTATAGTTATTATCTGGAGAAACGCCAAGAGCGTGTCGAGGCGATGAACGCCGACGTGGAGCGTGCGAAGAATCTTCTCCGTACGGAACTGGATTGGATGCGCCGCCAGCCGCAGGCACGGGGCACGAAAGCGAAGTACCGTATCGATGCCTTTTATGAGCTGGAAAAGAAAGCGAAGCAACAACGGGATACCGGAAAGGTGAACTTGGACGTGAAGGCTTCTTACATCGGTTCGAAGATTTTCGAGGCGGTGAATGTAAGCAAACGTTTCGGTGATTTGAAGATTACGGAGGATTTCAACTATATTTTCGCCCGTTACGAGAAGATGGGTATTGTCGGGAATAACGGTACGGGCAAATCTACCTTTATCAAGATGCTGATGGGGGAGGTGGCTCCCGATAGCGGCCATTTCGATGTGGGCGAGACCGTTCGCTTTGGCTATTATAGTCAAGATGGCTTGAAGTTCGATGAGCAAATGAAAGTGATCGACGTGGTGCAGGCGATCGCCGAATACGTGGATTTGGGTAACGGACAGAAGATGGGAGTGTCCCAGTTTTTGAACTATTTCCTGTTCACGCCGGAGAAACAGCATAATTACGTTTATAAATTGAGCGGTGGCGAGAAGCGTCGCCTCTATTTATGTACGGTATTGATGCGTAGCCCGAACTTCTTGGTGCTTGATGAGCCGACCAATGATCTGGATATCGTGACCTTGAACGTATTGGAGGAATACCTTCGTAACTTCAAGGGGTGTGCTATCGTCGTTTCCCACGACCGTTACTTTATGGATAAGGTGGTAGATCACCTGCTGGTTTTCCGGGGTAACGCTGATATCAAGGATTTCCCCGGCAACTATACGCAGTACCGGGATTGGAAAGATGTGCAAGACCAACTGGAAAAAGAGGCGGAGGCTGCTTTGCAAGCGAGACAAAACCCGGCTCCGGAGAAACCGTCTCGTCCTGTCAATGAGCAAAAGAAAAAACTCACTTTCAAGGAACGGAAAGAGTTCGAGGCCCTAGAGGAGGAGATACCGGCTTTGGAGGCGGAGAAGGCGGAGTTGGAGACTGCGATGAGCAGTGGTACTTTGCCTACGGACGAGCTTATGGCTAAATCTCAACGGATCACCCAAGTCATGGAAGAGATCGACGAGAAAACGATGCGCTGGCTGGAGTTGAGTGAGCTGGCATAAGTAATAATGAGGAATGAGCGAGACTAAACCTGTACTTTGGAACCGGAATTTCGTCCAATGTTGTATCTCTTACTTCTTGATGAATTTCGCCTTTTATATGTTGATGCCTACCATGCCGGTCTATCTGGTAGAGGAATTGGGCATCAGCACGTCCGAGGTGGGGATGGTCTTGTCTAGCTATACGATCGGGTTGCTGTGCGTGCGCCCGTTCTCGGGATATCTGGTGGATTGTTTCTCCCGCAAACCGTTATATGTATTCGCCTTCACGATATTCGCCTGTTTGTTTGCCGGTTATTGGTTTGCTATGACAGTCTATACGATCATGGCGGTTCGTTTCATCCAAGGCGGGTTTATGGGACTGACCTCAGTCTCTGGCAATACGATTACGATAGACGTGATCCCTTCCAAGCGAAGAGGAGAGGGCATGGGCTTTTACGGATTGACGATCAATCTCGCCATGTCTTTGGCTCCTTTGGTGGCGGTCGGGCTGTACGATCGGCATGGTTTCTTCTGGATCATAGGGGTCGCTTTGGTGATCGCGTTGGTCGGGATCGGCTCCGTCGGGCTGATCCGTTATCCGAAACGGGAGAAAGTGCCTCGTCCGGCCTTCTCGTTGGATCGTTTTATCTTGGTAAAAGCGCTTCCTGCGGCCTTGGCCTATTTGCTGGTCGCTATACCTTATGGGATGTTGCTCTCGTTCGTGGTATTATATGGTAAAGAGATCGAGGTGCCGAACCCAGGCTATTTCTTTATATGTATGGCGATCGGTGTAGGGACGGCCCGTTTGATTTCCGGGCGGTTGGTGGACCATGGCAAGATCCATGTCGTGTCCATCGTATCCTTGGTTTCTTTAGCGATCTCGTTTTCCGTGTTCGCTACCGTACATACATCATTTGTCTTTTTCGCTTGCGCCTTGGCGATCGGTATCGGTTTTGGCGTGAGTGTACCGGCTTTTCAATGTCTTTTCGTGAATGTCGCTCCGCACCATATGCGCGGTACGGCCACTTCTACCTACTTGACCTCTTTCGATTTCGGGATGGGGATCGGGATGCTGTCCGCCGGCTTTATCGCTACCCATACCAATCTGGCTACCGCCTACGGAGTCGGGGCGGTTTGTTGCCTTCTTTCCTTATTCGTCTATATCCGCTTGGTAAAAGCCTCGTACGAGAGGAATAAGCTGATTTCTTGATCCGCTTGATTCCCGGTTTCGTCTAAACCTACGGCGTACTTCGTCGATTCTTCCTTTTCTAGCGGGAAACCTCACCCTATATTTGTATCAAAGATCACAGAGAAATAGGTTTTTAAGGTTTAACAAATGAAAGGAATAGGTAGTATGAAACGTTTAGTAATGGCTATGTCAGCCTTGTTGGTAAGTGTGACAATGAGTTTTGCGCAGGAATCGAGCTTACATAAAGAACCGTTTGTAGTCAATGTGGGCCAATTGGTAAGCTATCTGGAATTACGTCCCAGCCAGATTAATGAGGTAGCGATGATCAACGATTATTTTAGGGAAAAGCAAAGCGAGGGCTTGAGGGGAAGTCATAAAATGCGGGATAAACGGATGCGGCAAGCCGTATTTGGCAACTTAAAGTTGATGAAAAAGGCGTTAAGCACCGATCAATATCGGAAATACGTGGCTTTGATCAACGTAACGAACAATAATAACCGGATGATGAGCGGGCTTTCCTTCCCCGATGTTTATCTAGCCGATAAATAAGTAAAGGATAGATGTAAAGTATCAAGCTATTGCATAAAAAGTATCTTGTGACTGTATCTATTCTAGAAACCACGTCGTGGTCTGTATAGATCATGTCGTGGTTTTTATAGACCACGCTGTGGTTTGTATAATCCACGACGGAGATTATAGAATAGATACGGTATCGTATAAGAATACAGCTAGGCTTGTATAAGAATATATCTAGGCTTTTGTTTGTTTATAAACGGTGTCTATGATGAAATAGATAGTGTTTATCGTAATATGTATTACAAAATGATTGCTATATGCCTTGATATATATCAATAACGTCAATTGTTTGCAAAAATTAACCGTATTGAAGAACAATGTTATAAAACATACTGTTATATTTGCAGTAACAAAAAGAGAAAGATGGAAGATGCGGAAACGCCGCATTTATTAGTTAAGGTCTTAGTTTAGGTTTAAATTTTAGGTATTATGAGACGTTTAGGTATGATGGTAGTCGCTTTAATGATGGTAGCGACAATGAGCTTCGCTCAAAAGGTTAGTGATTCAAAGAGTATGAGTTTCGATAAGCTAAGCAGATATTTGCAGCTTGACGCAAACCAGATCGCTGAGGTGTCAGAGATTAATACTTACTTCGAGAATCAATTAGGTCAACCCCTGTCTGCGGAAGCGCTTTGCAATAACGCAAGACCGGAAGAAACTCGCAACGCATTGTTGTGTAATTTGAAACTGATGAAACGTGCATTGACTAAAGATCAATATCGTAAATATGTAGCGTTGATTAATGTGACTCGCGCTAATCAGGAAGATAAGGTTTCTAATCCGCTTTTGGACAGCTATTTGGCTGAGAAGTAATTAAGCCAATGTGATTGGGCTATGTGTTTTTAAGGTTTTTGTTTAGGTTTAACAATTTAAGGTTTTTAGGTATTATGAAACGTTTTGGAATGGCAGTCGCAGCCTTATTGATGTGTGCGACAATGAGCTTCGCTCAGAAACCGAGTTTGAGTAGAGAACCGTTTGTGGTAAGTACAGAGAAGTTAGCGAACTATTTGCAATTGACTCCGAGCCAGTTGGACGAGGTAGCTAACATCAACGAATATTTCATCGAGATGCAGAATGCGAGCGTAAAAGCTAGCGCTAAATTGCAGGATAAGAAAATGTATCAAGCGGTTTACGGTAACTTGAAGTTGATGAAGAAGGCTTTGAGCCCGGATCAATATCGTAAGTATGTTACTTTATTGAACATCACGAACAATAACAACCGTACGCTGGGTATTAATACGTTCCCGGAAGTGTACTTAGCGGATAACGCAAGTAAGTAATTTATACTATATAAGAGTGTGTCCCCCACTATTTCCTGTCAAAAGGTAAATAGTGGGGATACTTTTTTTTAAGGCTCGCGTATAAATCGAAGAAGATTGTGTAAGTTTGCGGCGTTTTACAAATAACGCTTAATTCGAGTCATGACAACACAACAACTTTTAGTCCCTTCTAATGCTACTTTGAAGAGAAATGTAATGGACTACTCCTTAATCGTGGTAGGTTCATTTTTGCAGGCACTTAGTTACGTGCTTTTCCTAGCGCCTTACAAAATCGTACCGGGAGGTGTGTATGGTATCTCTATCGTAATCCACTATGTGACGAAAGATTTGTTCCCGTTCTTCCCGGATGGTTTGCCGATGGGTGCGACGGCGCTTTGCTTCAATATCCCGTTGATGATTTTGGCGATGAAAAAGATCGGATTGTCTTCCGGCCCGAAGACGATCGTTACTTTCTTGCTGATCTCTATATTTACCGACTCATTATCTTATTTCCTTACCGATCCATTGGTGGAGAACGATGCCTTTATCGCCGCCTTTTACGGTGGAGCTATTTTAGGATTGGGTGTGACTTGTATTTTCCGGGCGCAAAGTACGAGTGCCGGTACGGATGTATTGGCACGTGTGATCGCTAATGACTCCAACTTGAAGGTCAGCAATATGATCATCGTATTGGATTCTGCGGTCGTATTGTTGGGCTTGATCGTATTTAAGGATTGGGCGGTACCTTTGTATTCTTGGTTTACTATTTTCGTATATGGAAAAATCGTGGAGATGTTCCAGACGGAGAATCCGAACCGTGCCGTCTTCATTGTCTCTCGTAAGACACAGGAGTTGAAGACCTTGATAGTCGATAAAATGGGTATGAGGGGTACTTTTATCCACGGTAAGGGAATGTATCAGGGAAATGAGACTGAGATTATATTCACGATCGCTGAACGAAAAGATATGCCCCGCTTGAAAGATGAGGTGAAAGAGATCGATCCGAATGCCTTTGTTTCTACGATGCACGCTAGCAAGGATTCGCCACGGCCGGGTATTTAATAGAATTAAGAATTATTCCGTATATTTGTGGGTAGGCTAATATTAATATCGGTTTTGAATGATGGATAGAAGAGGTTTTTTGAAGAATGCTACGCTTGTGAGCGCTGCTTGTTTGATGGATTTCAGGGAGGCTTTGGCGTGGGGCGCTAAGGATGCTGAAGTAGGAAAAGCATGGAAAGGATGGAAAAAGGGGCAGTTCCAGATTCATCTGATTTATACCGGGGTGTCGGAATCGATGTTCTTGATTTTCCCCGACGGTACAACGATGCTGCTTGATTGTGGTGATCATAATGCGGTTGGGCGCGGTAAATTGGCTGTGCCGGTGCTTCCCAATCCCGATCGGCATGCCGGGGAGTGGATCTCACGCTATGTCCGGAGAGTGAACCCTCAGAAGGATTATGTTGATTATATGATGTTGACGCACTATCATTCAGATCACGGTGGCAACAATAAATTCTACGCTCGTAAGGAGACGAGGGATGGTAAGGATTACTACCTAAGTGGATTCTCTCAGGCTGCCGAGTACCTTACGTTTGGCAAGGCTTTTGACCGTTGCTGGCCCGACTACAACGATCCTCTTCCTTTGACCCAGGAGGCAGCCGATGCTTTTGAGCACATGAAGGATTTTTACGACTATATGTTGGCTCATAAGAAGATGGAGATTGAGAAGTTCTGTCTTGGCGAAACCAACCAGATCGCCATGAAGAAAGACGCTACGGCATATCCGGGATTCTCGGTAAGAAATATCTGTGCCAACGGCCGCATTGCCGATAAGGAGGGGAATATACGTGACCTCTATGCGGAGCGCAAGAAATCCAATCCGGTTAAGTTCAGTGAAAACGGAATGAGCCTGGGCATGATCTTTACCTACGGCGATTTCAAATTCTATACGGCGGGAGACTTCTCTGATGGCTGGGAGTTGCCTAATGGAAAGAGATTCGAGATAGAGGATGCGATAGCCGACGTGGTTGAGCCGGTGAGTGTGGCGAAAATCAATCACCACGGACACAAGTCAATGACTGATAAGCTCGTGGCTGCGTTGCGTCCGCGTGTAGTTGTCAACAACGTGTGGGATCAGCTTCATACGCTGCCCTCGGTCATGGAGCGTTTTTATAACCGGAATCTTTATCCCGGCGAGCGCATCGTGTGTCCTACCGTGTTTCCCGCGGAGCGTCGTGCCGAGGATGCCGGACAGCCGTGGCTTGATATACTTAACCCCTCGTCGTTTGATGCCGGTCATGTGATTGTCAATGTCGAGGAGGGAGGCAAGGACTATTCGGTTACTTACCTCACTGCCGATGATGAGTCGATGACTGTAAAGAGCGTGATGCGGTTCAAGTCATAAACGGCTTGAATTTGGTGTCAACTGTCAACTAAAATGCCTATCTTTGCATCATAAAAACGAATAAATATAGAATAATAATGCCCAACATCTCACAAAGAGGAGTCGAAATGCCCGCTTCCCCGATCCGGAAGCTGGCTCCATTGGCCGATGCTGCCAAACAGAGAGGAGTTCATGTGTATCACCTGAATATCGGTCAGCCCGACCTTCCCACTCCGCGAGCGGCACTCGATGCGATCCGTAATGTCGATCGTACGGTGTTGGAATATAGCCCTAGTCAGGGATATCGCAGTTATCGCGAGAAGTTGGTTGGATATTATAAAAAGTATGATATTAATCTTACGGCTGACGATATTATCATCACTACCGGTGGTTCGGAGGCTGTTTTGTTTGCCTTCTTGAGTTGCTTGAATCCGGGTGATGAGATTATCGTACCGGAACCTGCTTATGCCAATTATATGGCATTCGCTATCTCGGCAGGAGCCGTGATCCGGACAGTGACGACTACGATAGAGGAAGGATTTTCTCTTCCGAAAGTGGAAAAATTCGAGGAGTTGATCAATGAGCGTACCAAAGCGATCCTGATCTGTAACCCGAACAATCCTACGGGTTATTTGTATACGCGTCGTGAGATGAATCAAATCCGGGATATCGTAAAGAAATATGATCTTTATCTTTTCTCGGATGAGGTATACCGGGAGTTTATCTATACCGGTTCCCCGTATATCTCGGCTTGTCATCTGGAAGGTATCGAGCAGAACGTGGTATTGATCGATTCTGTCTCCAAACGCTATTCGGAATGCGGTATCCGTATCGGTGCGTTGATTACGAAAAATGCCGAGGTGCGTAGTGCCGTCATGAAGTTCTGCCAAGCTCGTTTAAGCCCGCCTTTGATCGGACAGATCGCTGCCGAGGCCTCTTTGGATGCTTCCGAGGAGTATGCCCGTGAGACTTATGACGAGTATGTGGAACGGCGTAAATGCTTGATCGATGGCTTAAACCGTATTCCCGGCGTTTATTCTCCCATACCGATGGGCGCTTTCTATACGGTGGCTAAACTTCCGGTGGATGATGCCGATAAGTTCTGCGCTTGGTGTCTGGAAGAGTTTGAATACGAGGGTCAGACGGTCATGATGGCACCGGCGTCGGGTTTTTACACGACACCGGGACTTGGTAAGAATGAGGTTCGTATGGCCTATGTTTTGAAAAAGGAAGATCTTGCGAAAGCTTTGACGGTGTTATCAAAGGCGTTGGAAGCTTATCCGGGAAGAATGTTATAAATGAATTTAGAGCTATTTATCGCCGAAAAGATACATTTCAGCAAGGAGGGGGATCGTGAGGTTACTCCTCCCGCTGTTTGTATTGCCATGATCGGGATCGCTTTGGGATTGGCGGTGATGATCCTTTCGGTGGCGATCGTGATAGGCTTTAAGAAAGAGGTCCGGAACAAGGTGATCGGTTTCGGCTCGCATATCCAGATCACGAATTTCGATAGTAATTCTTCCTATGAGTCGCAGCCGATAGCGGTTAGCGATACTTTATTGAATGCGCTCGATGCATTCCCCGGTATTCGCCATGTCGAGAAATTCGCAACGAAGCTAGGTATCTTGAAGACTGACCAAGACTTTCAAGGTATTGTCTTGAAAGGGGTGGATACGGATTATGACTGGACTTTCTTCAAGGATAATTTAAAAGAGGGCGAGATCTTTACGATCCAGCCGGATAAGAACTCTACGGATGTTATTATTTCCAAGTATTTGTCAGATCTGCTAGGACTAAAGGTAGGGGATTCTTTCCTGACTTATTTTGTGCAAGACGATGTGCGTGCCCGTAAGTTCACGATCACGGGGATTTATGAGACGGGTTTCCTTGATTATGACAAGATGTTCGTAATCGCCGATATTAAGCAGATACGTCGCTTGAACGGTTGGGATAAAGATCAAGTAAGCGGACTGGAGTTGCAAGTGGATGACTATGATCGTTTGGACCAAGTGGCCGAGGATATTTATTTCGATCTGACGGAACGGCAAGACCGAAATGGTAATACGTTTTACGCCCGCTCGATCAAGGAGTTGAACCCGATGATCTTTAATTGGCTGGATGTGCTAGACATTAATGTGGTGGTTATCTTGGCGCTGATGCTTTCCGTCGCAGGGTTTACCATGATCTCAGGATTATTGATCATAATCTTGGAACGTACCAATATGATCGGAATCCTAAAAGCCTTGGGACAAAATAATAACAGTATTCGCAAGATTTTCTTGTATGTCTCTTTCTTCTTGATCGGCAAAGGAATGTTGTGGGGGAATATCATCGGTATCTCTCTTTGTTTGCTTCAATCTCATTTCCATATTATCCAATTAGACCCTTCTATTTATTATTTGGATGCCGTGCCTATCGATCTGAGTCTATTTTCACTGTTCCTTTTGAATATAGGGACATTGGCCGCCTCCATGTTGATGATGCTGGGACCTTCCTATTTGATTACGAAGATTGATCCGGCCAAGAGTATCCGTTTTGAATAAAAGCCGTATCTTTGGCATACGTTCTAGTTTTGCCGGATTGATATGACAGATCTTATCTCTAAAGAAAAGCGTAGCTATATCATGTCTATGATTAAGGGCAAGAATACAAAGCCCGAGATTATAGTCCGTAAATACCTGTTCCATTGTGGCTTTCGCTTTCGTGTGAATGTAAAGCGCCTTCCCGGTACCCCTGATATCGTATTGCGTAAATATAAGACCGCTATCTTCGTGAACGGCTGTTTCTGGCATGGGCACGAGGGTTGCCCGGAATTTCGTCCTCCCCGTACCCGGGTAGAGTGGTGGACCGAGAAACTAAACCGGAATAAAGCTCGGGATGCCCGTGTACGTGAGGAATTACGAGCGATGGGCTGGAATACGATGGTGATTTGGGAATGCCAGCTTAAACCCAAAGAACGGCAAGCTACTTTAGAAAATGTCGTCCGTTTATTGGAAAAGACGTATGTGGAATCTACCTATCATGCGAAGTTTACCCCAGCCTACCCGCTACTAGAGGAGGAAGAACTTCCCAAAGTGGCGGAAGAAGAGATATCCTATGAGAGTGCTCATCATTATTAATTCTCCAACCGGAACGTATAATCCTTCCTACTTCTGAAAAGCCGGTAAATACGGACATATCCATTGAATATGGGTTGAATAAACTCCAGCAGGAATAACCAACCGATAGTAGGGCTTTGTTGAAGCATTCGAGCCGATTTGCCGAAAACGATTGCCTTGATTATAAAACGTATCAAATATAATAATACGGCGATCAAGGAGATTAGCCAGTTGCCCTGTAATCCGATCACAACCGTAGCGATAACCGATACTTGGAAAAGGAAGAAACAAGTGGATTCGAGATGATAGAATGTCAAGGCGCTTCCTTTGTAATACCGTTGAGTGGCGGCACGGGAAACCTTCATCTCTTTCCAGATTCCAAAACGTTCGATTTGATCCATTTCCGTTAGGCTGTCCGGAGTGTAGATTACTTTCGTATTCTCCTTGGTCGAGGCTTCGTTGATGAATAAGTCATCGTCTCCCGCATGCAAGTTCAAGGATTGGTAGTAACCTTTATGCTTGAAGAATAACTCTTTCCGATAAGATAAATTTCGTCCGTTTCCGGTATATGGGTGATGGGAGAGGGCGGAAGATAGATAACGTAAACCCGTCAATAAGTTATCATAGGCGATCAACTTATGAAAGAATCCCTTGTAGTTGCTGTATTTGCAGTAGCCCAAGACAATACTGGTCTCGGGTGTGTATCCACCAACCATGGCAGATAACCATTGATCGTTGAGCGGTTGGCAATTCGCCTCCGTGAATAGAAGAATATCGTATTTGGCCGCTTTCACGCCTAGGGTAAACGCCAGTTTACGGCGGCTTAGGTAACGAGCGTCCGAGGGGACGTAAGTATGATACAAATGTTTATACTCATTTTGAAAGAACTTTAGCGTATCGTCAGTATCGTCGCTCGAGCCATCGTTGATAACGACTACCTGATATTCCGGGTAATCTTGTGTAAGTAACGCAGGAAGGTGTTTCTTGAGGTTCTCAGAATCATTTTTAGCGTATATGATGATGGATACGGGGAGTTTATTACCTTCCTCTAAGGTATCATCCGTTCGTCTTGACGCACGTAAAAGGCGGGCATAAGCGATCAGATAATAAAGAGATAAGATAACGAACCCTATTAAGGTGATTCCCAATAGGAAAAGCTCTGTATTATTGAGTAGAAACATAATAATGTGCCAATGTGATTAATATGCCAATGTGCCAATATCATTAATGAGCCAATATGATTAATACGCCAATGTGCCAATAAGCTACTCAAGGTATTTACATTGGCACATTGATCAATTGGCTCATTATTTTATCGTATCGGAATAATAGGCTTTCGGTAAATGGCGGCAGTTGTATTGGGAGGCCATGACCTCGCCATAAGCGCCGGCGGAACGAAGGGCGATCAAGTCGCCACGATGAGCCTTATTCAACTCTACATCCTTACCGAATACATCCGATGACTCACAGATCGGGCCCACTACATCGTAAGTCTCTACTGCCTCATCGCTGCTGATGTTCTCGATACGGTGATAAGCGTCGTACATCGCCGGGCGGATCAATTCCGTGAAACCTGCATCAAGGATAGCGAATTTCTTCGTCTCTCCTTCCTTGACATATAATACCTTAGAGATTAATGTTCCGCATTGAGCGACGATCGAACGTCCCGGCTCAAAATGTACCTGTTGACCCGGACGTACTTGAAGCAGTTTATGAATGGCTGCGAAATAGTTATCGAAAGCCGGGATCGATAAATGATTCGGGTGATAGTAATCGATACCTAGTCCACCTCCGAAGTTTAGGTTCTCCACTGTAACCCCATGAGCTTCCAGTTCTTCCTGTATCTCGTTGAAACGAATTACCAAATTGCGGAAGCTAGACATATCCGTGATCTGTGAACCGATATGGCTATGGATACCGATCAACTTCACATTCTTCATCTCCTTTAATTTATCCAGTACACCTCCTAATTGGCTAAGGTTGATACCGAATTTATTCTCTTTCATACCCGTCGTGATCTTGGCATGCGTATGGGCATCCACTTCCGGGTTGATACGAAGGGCGATAGAGGCTACTTTATTTTTAGCGGCCGCCAGCTCATTGATGATTTCCAGCTCAACGGCAGATTCCACGTTAAAGCAGAAAATATCATTGTCCAGTCCTAGGTTGATCTCCCAATCCGCTTTGCCAACACCGGCAAAGACAATCTTATCGGCAGGAAAACCGGCATCTAAAGCTGCCTGTACCTCGCCGCCACTTACGCAGTCTGCGCCAAGGCCGTTTGCCGCTATGATGGAAAGGATACGGGGATTGGCATTCGCTTTCACGGCATAATGCACGTGGTAACCATATTTCCCGGATTCGGTTTTTACTACGTCTAATGTGTCTTGCAATAGCTTGACATCATAATAATAAAAAGGCGTAGAAAGCTGCTTGAACTTTTCTACAGGAAATGTTCCTTTGAGCATATTATACGAAATTATATAAAGATAAATAAGGGCAGTCTGTAAAAGGCCGCCCTCGTTTGTTTTTATTTGTTGTTAAATAAATGATCGCTTAGAGCTTGCAGCGCTCTCTGCTTGTCCGAGGCCTTGATCAGCAAGGAGACGTTGTAGTTGCTTCCTCCGTAGGAGATCATACGGACCGGGACATCCTTCATAGCTTGTACGATACAAGCCTCGAAGCCGATGTTATCCCATTCTAGGTCGCCAACCACGCAAACGATAACCATATCCTCGTCTACGGTCACGGTTCCGTACTTCTTCAAATCGTCAACGATCTCTTCCAGATGCTTGCGGTTATCGATCGTAACGGAGACACCCACTTCGGAGGTTGTAACCATATCGATCGGAGTCTGGTAGTTCTCGAAAGTCTCGAATACCTTACGCAAGAAACCTGTAGCTAGCAACATACGTCCGCTCTTGATCTTGATAGAGGTAATATTGTCTTTGGCGGCGACCGCTTTGATCTTACCTTTTTCGATAGCGTTTGAGATCAATGTACCCGGAGCGTCCGGCTGCATCGTATTTAACAAACGAACCGGGATGTTGTTCAATTTAGCCGGCAATATACAAGTCGGGTGAAGGATCTTGGCTCCGAAATAAGCTAATTCGGCAGCTTCCTCGAAATGCAATTGACGGACTGGAGACGTTCCCTGTACGATACGAGGGTCGTTATTGTGCATACCGTCGATGTCTGTCCAGATCTGGATCTCTTCCGCACCGATAGCCGCGCCGATTAAGGATGCGCTATAGTCGCTACCACCCCGTTGCAGGTTATCGATCTCGCCATAAGCGTTGCGGCAGATATAACCTTGTGTGATGTATAGATCAGCATCCTTATTATCAGCGAGTAATTTCACCAATTTCTCTTTGATATAGACAGGGTCCGGTTCCGCGTTCTTATCCGTACGCATATAATCCAAAGCCGGGATCAATACGGATTTCACGCCGCATTCGTTCAAATAAAGATTCATCATACCCGTAGAGATCAACTCTCCTTGTGCCAAGACAACCTTTTCCTCGAACAAGGTAAACAGATCCTTCGTGAACGTACGGATATATTCGAAATGAGATTTTATCAGTTCTTTGGCCTTCTGTTTATATTCCTCGGTGCTGTATAGTTCCTCAACATGGCCCATATATTTCATGGCAAGCTTGTTGATGATCTCATTCGCTCCGTCTGGGTTCTTTTTGTACAGGTAGTCGGAAATCTCGACTAACGAGTTGGTTGTACCCGACATGGCTGACAATACAACGATCTTACGGTCTCCCGTGATCAGTTTCGCTACATCTTTCATTCTCTGTGCAGATCCCACAGAAGTACCGCCAAACTTTAAAACTTTCATCTTCTTTTGTTCTATATTAAATTGTTTTCTTTTTCAATCGAATGCGACCGCAAAGTTACAAAAAAATTATTCTCTGACATCACTTAGACAGGCATTCTCGCATTTTACTATGCGGGCAGGATAATTATGCACGATCGTATAGTTATGAGTGGTCATAATCACCGCCGTTCCCTGCTGGCAGATGTCGTGTAAGAGTTGTACGATTTGTCCGCTCGTCTCCGGGTCCAAGTTGCCGGTCGGCTCATCCGCCAGTATCAACTTGGGGTTGTTCAGAAGGGCACGGGCAATAACGATACGTTGTTGTTCCCCGCCGGATAGCTCATGCGGCATTTTATAGCCTTTGTCTTGCATGCCTACCTGACGGAGCACGTTGTCTATCCGTTCCTTGATCTCGCTTTTCTTTTTCCATCCGGTGGCTTTCAGCACGAATTCCAGATTCTTGGAGACGGAACGGTCGGTCAACAATTGGAAATCTTGGAAGACGATACCTAGTTTCCTACGCAAATAAGGGATATCCTTCCGCTTCATCTTGGTGAGGTTGTAATCCATGATACGTGCCTCGCCTCGCAAGATCGGTATCTCGCAATACAAGGACTTGAGCAGGCTGCTTTTACCGGAGCCTACCTTCCCGATCACATATACGAACTCTCCGTTACGAAGCGTGAGGCATGCGTCGTGTAATACCCTGTTTTCCTCACGGCATATCTCCACGTTCTCTAATTTGAGTAGAATATCTTCTTCCATAGAATTTATCAACCTTTATGTCTTTTCTTTAATTCACGGGCGAGGTCTTCCAGACGAAGTCCCTTGCTTGTCAATAATACGATTAAGTGGTAAACCAAGTCGGATGCCTCATAGATGAAGCCGTCCTCGGTTCCGTTGGTCGCCTCGATAACGGTCTCTACCGCTTCTTCGCCGACTTTCTGGGCCATGCGATTCACGCCTTTCTGGAATAAGGTAGTCGTATAGGAACCTTCCGGCATTTCTTGACGGCGACGCTCGATGAAGTTCTGCAAGTATTTCAAGAACATGATATCCTCTACGTTCTTCTCGCCGAAACAAGTATCCGCTCCCGTATGGCAAACCGGTCCGGCTGGAATCGCCTTGATCAATAATGTATCGTTGTCGCAATCCGCCGTGATGCTAACCACCTGCAACGTATTTCCGCTACTCTCTCCCTTCATCCACAAACGGTTTTTCGTGCGGCTAAAGAATGTAACCTTACCCGTACTTACTGTCTCATCATAAGCTTCTTGATTCATGAAGCCCAACATTAATACCTTACTAGTGTTGTTGTCTTGTACGATAGCGGGAATTAATCCGCCCATTTTCTCGAAATCTAATTTCATCTTTATATATAATGTGTTATATCCTTACATTGATCCCCTCGTCCTTGAGGTATTGCTTCAAGTCGCTAATCCGTATCTCGCCGAAATGGAAAACGCTGGCCGCTAAAGCCGCGCCCGCTTTCCCGTTGGAAAACGTATCCCGGAAATGTTCCATCTTTCCCGCTCCACCGGAGGCGATAACCGGGATATGCAACGTATCGGCCAAGGTAGCCAGAGCGTCGTTCGCGTATCCGTCTTTTACGCCATCGTGCGTCATACTGGTGAAAAGTATCTCGCCGGCGCCACGGCTTTCCGCTTCCGAGGCCCATTGAAACAAATACTTATCCGTCGGGACACGCCCTCCGTTTAGATAGCATAGCCAGTCATTGTTCTCAAAATTAGCGTCGATAGCGACTACGCATACCTGACTACCAAAGTTCTTGGCGATCTCCTCGATTAATGCCGGGTTACGTAAAGCCGCCGAGTTGATCGAGACCTTATCGGCGCCAGCGCTAAGCAAACGATCCACGTCCTTCAATTCGTTGATACCTCCACCCACGGTAAAAGGGATGCTGATATGGGCCGCCACTTGTTTTACCAACTCGGTGAAAGTCTTTCGCCCCTCGTGTGAGGCGGTAATATCCAAGTACACTAATTCGTCGGCCCCTTCACGGCTGTACTGGGCGCCCAACTCCACGGGGTCTCCAGCGTCGCGAAAGTTCACGAAGTTGATGCCTTTTACGGTCTTTCCATCCTTTATATCCAGACAGGGAACAATTCTCTTGGCTAGCATATATCTATTTTATTATTTCAAGTAAAACGAAGTAAATCTTTCAACTGGATCTTCCCCTCATAAATGGCCTTGCCGAAAATGACAGCGGGAATCCCAGCCTCAGATAATTTCTCAATATCCTCGATCGAGCTTACGCCACCGCTCGCTATGATATAAAGGAAGGGGATCTCGTCCCGTATCTCTTTATATAAATCGATAGCCGGGCCTTGCAGCATACCATCCCGTGCGATATCCGTGCAGATCACCTTGGTAATCCCCTTGTCGTAATATCCTTTGATAAAAGGAACCAACTCTTGGCTGGTCGTTTCCTCCCAACCGCTGATGGCGATCTTCTTTTCTTTGGCATCGGCCCCTAATATGATTTTCTCGCTACCGAACTTGCTGATCCAAGAGGTGAACATTTCCGGGTTCTTCACGGCGATACTGCCTCCGGTTACCATCTGGGCGCCGCTTTCGAAGGCGATCTCCAGATCATCCTCTTGTTTCAAGCCCCCTCCGAAATCAATGATCAAGGAAGTCCGGGTCGCTATCCGCTCAAGGATACGGTAGTTGATGATGCGTCCTTCACGGGCTCCATCCAAATCTACCACATGCAAACGCCGGATGCCGTTACCCTCGAACATCTTGGCCACCTCCAGAGGATCTTCGTTGTAAACCTTCTTGGTCGCGTAATCTCCTTGCGTCAACCGGACGCATTTGCCATCTATTATATCTATAGCGGGAATAAGCTCAATCATATCTTTAAAAAGTTTTTCAATATAACCTCTCCTACCGATCCACTTTTTTCCGGATGGAACTGTGTCGCGTAGAAGTTGTCCTTATGTAAAGCGGCGCTGAACGGAAGGATGTAATCGGTCGTAGCCGCCGTATATTCATTTACAGGTACATAATAACTATGTACGAAGTAAACAAATTTGTTCTCCAATCGCTCATTGAATAGGCCGCTTTTAACGTTTGTCAAGGTATTCCAACCCATGTGAGGAACCTTGTCCTCATGCTTTTGCGGAATGAAACGTTTTACTTCCGTAGGGAAGATCCCCAAGCAATCAGCGTTCCCCTCCTCCGAACGCATGCACATCAATTGCATGCCGAGGCATATCCCGAGTACCGGTTGCTTTAGGTTCAAGATCACCTGATCCAATTTATGCTCCCTTAAATACTCCATGGTCGTGAAAGCTTCACCTACTCCGGGAAAGATAACCTTATCCGCTTTATTTAATAATTCCGGATCAGCCGTGATGATCGGGGTAACGCCCAACCGCTTCAAAGCGTAATCTACCGAGTAGATGTTTCCGGCATTATATTTAATAATGGCAACGTCCATTGTTGTTAAGCATTTATATTGAGTCGCAAAAGTAACAAATTATCATTACATAATTATGAATGGCGACTGAAAAGTTCCAAAATGAAATGTATTTGTGATAAACTGGTGTGATCGGGAAGGGGAAATAAAGAAAGGGACGATCGCTTATGTGGACCTATGGAAAGAATATTTCAGCGAAAAGTTGATTTTTTTTACTCCAGCTATTGCAGGTTTAAAAATAATACTTACCTTTGCACCGCAATCGAGAGAGATAGCGATAAAAGAAAAGAGGTTCGGTAGTTCAGCTGGTTAGAATACATGCCTGTCACGCATGGGGTCGCGGGTTCGAGTCCCGTCCGGACCGCCTCTTTTTCAAAATTATTATGGATTATAAAATGGTTCGGTAGTTCAGCTGGTTAGAATACATGCCTGTCACGCATGGGGTCGCGGGTTCGAGTCCCGTCCGGACCGCTTTCAAAGAAAGTAAAATAAAGTAAAGCTCTGTAATTTAAAGATTACAGGGCTTTTTCTTTTTTCATCACTTATCAAGATATGGCCTTTCGTATTTGGGCTTACCATATATTTTTGTGAATTCTCTCTTTCACTCGAATATCTTTCTGCTTACATATATGTGCATCCTCGGCCGCATAACCGATGGCGAGAAAACAAGTGAACTCATATTCAGCGGGAGCATTGACGAGGTGTTTCACGTACTCCGGTTCATTGCCAATGGGAATACGGAAAGCGCATGCCAGCCCTTCCGCTGTTGCGGCTAACAATATGTTTTCTACGGCTGCCCAAGCCGAAGCGAAATAGTTCAAGGAACTTTGGTCTGCGGGCTTGCATAAGGGATAGTCCTTTTGCCTGAAAAACGGTAGGATAAGGCAGTTGCTTTGGATTAGCATACGTTGTTGCTTGGGAAGCGCATCGACAAACATAGCATATCCGTCTTTGTCCATTACGTTCTCGGCGGCTTTAAGTTGGGTTTGTTGAATGGTTTTGGTGTTTTCCGCTACAGGTGATATAAGTCGGGCAATGTTTTCCTGCCCTCTCACGACAATGAACTCGAACTGTCGCAGATGGTCGTTGGTCGGAGATTTAAAGGCTGCCGATAATACTTTTTCCAGCACTTCGTCCGTTACCTCCTTATTGGAAAAGTCCCGGATGGTTCTTCTTTTCTCTCATACTTGATAGAAATCCATAACAATACATTTAATAGTTATACTTGTTGTTTTCAGCGGCAAAGTTATATTGCTTTATTGTCGCATATTTGTTGTATTGTTTTATGTAATTGTCGTATATTTGTATCGAACCATTTTATATACGACTACCTTATGGAAGAGATGATCACTCCTTACGAATTGCCCGAAGTAGAGAACCATTCATTCTTTTTTATAGATCAACGAATAGAGACCCATGTAGAAGCCAAATTGCATCAGCACGATGCATGGGAGTTATATTATGTGTTACATGGATATGGAACCCGAATGGCAGGCGATACGTTACAATCTTTTTCAGCAGGTGATGTGGCATTGATACCGCCATCCATGCATCATTATTGGGAATATACCCCTTTATCGGCAGACAGTGACGGGTGCGTTCATTACTTGATGGTTGCTTTCAGTCACTCTTTCGTCGTGAGATGCATGGAGGTATTTCCCGAATTACGCAATCGTTTAGCAGGGCTTACTTTTCCTGTTAACGCATTAAAGCTTGGTTTGGAAAGCTCTCGTATCATACGCAAAATATTATTGCGTATGAACGATATGGATGAATTGGGGCGATTGTGTGAAATGTTCCGCTTGCTACCGGTTATATTCACTTCATCCGACCATACTTTTGCAGGCAAGCCTATGAATGTAGAGCGGGATGTGAGGCGTATACAGCAAATTTGTACGTATGTGATGGGGCATTATGTCCATCCTATTTCATTAGATGATATTTCTGCCGAGGTTGGTATGAACCGTTCTGCGTTTTGTTCCTATTTCAAGCGATGCAAGGGAATGACATTCTCACAATTTGTTACAGAGTACCGCTTAAATACTGCTTGCGAACTTCTGAAACACTCGCAAAAGCAGGTGTCGGAAATCTGTTTTGCAGTAGGATTCAATGATGTTCCACACTTTAATCGGATTTTTAAAAAATTGAAAGGAGTAACGCCACAAGAATATAGAAAAAAGGGGACTTCCGGTTAGGCAATATTTTAGGCTTATGCGATATTAGTGGAGAATGATGTTGTAAGCGAAAATGCGATAACCTTGACGTTTTGTTTGAAAATCCGGGATTATGATGACAGGGCCTTTTTGCGAATAGAAGAAATAGGGAGTGCTTTATGGTCAAATTATCCATTTTACCCTGTTTTTTTGTATGAATATCTCTATTAGGAGACGAAAGTAATGGGATTAGGTAACGCAAAAGCCAGTGTTAGGCAACGCTACCGTATGTGTTAGGCGATACATACGGTAGGAATTGGGTACGCAACCTATAGAAATGGGCGATGCATCCGTATGAAAAGCACCTTTCTCCTGCATAAATATGAGATAGGATGAATTAATCTCGCTAGAATGAAAGGGTATATTTAAGCAAAGTGCTATAATACAATTGATTGCTGATATTTTTTTCTCGTATTTGGTAACAGTATGTACCTTTGCCCGGAAAAAACGATTCTCTGGGGCTTCAGATTACATATTGTCATATTGTCAATTTGAACGTATTACTTATCTTTCTCGCTGGCAATGCGGGCAATAGTAAATGCTGCCTCCGAGGTAAGCCTCTTTCTGTATCCGTTCGCCACAGACGGGGCAAGGGTCATGGTAGGTGTTCTTCGATAGGATCGTGCGGTAATTGCCTAAGGCGCCGTATAGATCCTTCTCCGTATCCCGGCCTCCTCGGCGAGTCATCTCTTCCAGCGTGGATTTCACGGTGTTGAAGAGGCGGTCTATATCCTCTTCTGATAAAGTCGATATTTTTCGTTTCGGGGAGATCCGGGCATTGAACAAGATATCTTGGCAGACTCCGTTGCCCAGGCCCGGAATACGTTGCTCGGTGGCGAGTAACGCCTTTGCGGATATATCTTTCTTGAGATTCCCGATGAGACTGATAAAATAGGTTTTATCGAATCTCTCGTCCAACGGACATAGCTTATGGATGCTACCTTGGTAATAGGGATTGTCAAACTCGCCTTTGAAAGCGTAGATGGAACCATACATCGAAACCGTGAAAGCTAGGAACGAATCGTCCTCGAATACGATCATAAGCTGATATTTCTTCGGGGCCTTTTCTGCGGAGGTATAATAACGCATATTGGTTCCGTCTCCGATTAAGAGGTGGGTATCTGCGTCCATAAAGATGTCCACGAATGCGCCATAGCCTTGGGCGCCTAGGACCGTTCGTCCTACCAGCCTATTGGAGTATTCCGCCGGATCGCCATTATAGAACGTGAAGCGGTGAGGACTGTTCGACTCGATAACATGCGCTATCCGTTTACCCTTTAGCGTTTCGCTAGCCTGTTTGCCAATGGTGGCGGATTCGGGAATCTCAATCATATTCGTATTGTTTTTAGAGGTGACAGGGTAAATATAGGCATATTTTCCGTACCAATATTCATTGATACGGAAAATAGGAACCGGGCTTTAATTCTGGGTCGGATAAAGGGGCTTTCCTGTCTCGTCCACATCTGTCCAGTCTTTTACGTTGACACTGGCCAAAGTGACCGAATTACCGTTGATTACCGCTTTAAATAAATAAGAGTTTCCCGCTTTCAACTCGCCATCCGGAAGAGGGATCTGGGTGGTATAGGTGCGGGTACTGTTTTCATTGTCGGCGGATATTTCCAGCGTGAGAGTCATGGGAGCCGTATGTCTTATCGGCAACATGATATATTGGGCTGTTAATCCGTTTATCCCCATCTTATCCGCTTTTCCGAAGGCGGTAGCAGGAGTGATGACACCTGTGCCCAGATCCATGGTAGCCCCAACCACGGGAGGAGTGATCATGGCGGAGACCAGTTGGTTGATCGTGATACCTTCACCGCCGGTTAATTCTACTACGACTTGGGTAGCCACATGCCCATAAACAATCGGTATATTGATTTGGGAGCTATTAACATCCTGTTGTATGGCGCTCCACCAAAGATAATCGATACCGTTGAAGAGGGGTTCGGATACGCCACTCGTGAATGTCGGGGGGATCGTGGAGAAATTGTCGGATACGGCGTAGAAATTATAAGTGCCATTGGAGAGAAACATTTTATATCCGTCACTTCCTGTTAACACCCCGGGAGATGAGGTTATGTAAAGGCCTGACGCCTCGGGGCTTCCCTTGGTTCCTGCGCTGCTGTCGAAGACATAAACCCTGCTTTGTATCCCTTTATTCATGGGAGACATGGAACGTAATAGGTTCCGGCCCTCCACGGAGGCGTTGAAGGTCACCAACGTGCTGTTTCCCGGGTCCTCGTTTCCCGAAGAGCCGTTCGGGGTTGTTCCATCCTCAAAAATAATCGTGTTCTTGTTGCATCCGGCGAGGAGTAACAGGAACATCGTGCTAAATGTAAGCGCATTTGCCGCTTTCAGTAAATTCCGTATCATATAATTTGTGTTTAGTGAATAGTCTATATAATACATTTTACGAACCGTTTTGGTTCAGAAAGCGGCAAATGTTTTAACTTTAATCTAGCGGTTTCACGTAAGACCAGTGGGTTTGTATGATCTTCCATTGGTTGTCGGGGTTGCGTCTGTAAACCTCGGTGCAGTTCCATTTTATTACCTTGTCGGATAAGTAGCTATCAAGGTTGAAGGTGAGTACCGCTATGTTTTGTGCGACTTGTACGACCGGGCGGATCATGTCGAAATGATCTGCCGGAGGAAGTTGCATACCTTTATAATAAGTGCGCAGTTGTTCCAATCCCTCTATTTTCGTCTCTAGGGAAGGATCGAAGTAAATCACGTCGGTGTCTGAAAGCTCTACGAATGCCATCGGGTCGGTCGAGGCTAGAGCCTCTTTTTCAAGGGAGATGATCATCTCCGGGATGTTCTCGTTTAATGTTTTGTTCTCCATATTCTTTTGTTGTGCGTTAGCGGATAACGTGCTTCCTAATATGAGAGCCGCTATCCATGATTTGTATTGTCTCATGATGCTTTATTTATTGATAGAGGCAAAATTAGACATACCGAATGGAGTTCGTATAATACGTATAAAGGAGGAAATAGTACTTTTTACGGTTTTGTATTCCTGCGATAGTTTAGCGGGGTCATGTTTGTTTGGGAACGAAATAGACGGATGAAATAGGATGGATCCTCGTAACCTAGAGCTTCCGTTATGGCGGATATAGGCAAGTCTGTATAAGTCAATAGCCGTTTGCTCTCGATTAGTATTTTGTTTAGGATGTATTGTTTAGCGTTGATGCCCGTAGCGTTTTTCACGATCTCATTCAGGTAGTTCGGGGTGATGCAAAGCTGATCGGCATAGCTCCGGATGGAATGATCTTGCTTGAAGGAATGGTTTACTAACTCGATAAATCGGTCTACATAGATGCTTTTAGATCGGGTGTTTGTGTCTGGTGGTAAAGCGTTCGAGTTAGAATATAACCTGTTGAGCAACATTAATGTCTCGTACAACAAGGCCCGGAGTAAGTGTTTGTCTTTCGACTGATAGTTCTTGATCTCTTTATCGATCTCCGAGATCAACTCGGAGATGCGGGCATAGGCTTTCTTGTCGAGACTGAGCTTGGAAGACCGTCTTTCCGTATGGAAATAAGAGAGGTTCCGGAGAAATGCCGGATCATTGAAAAAAGAGAGCAGGAACTCTTCCTCAAAGATAAGAGCGAATCCGTCTTGTATCGTTTTATCGTCCCATTTGCGTATTTCGCCGGGCCGGGTAAAGATGATATCTTGAGGCTTTACCCGGTTCGCTTGATGATCGATAAGGAATTCTCCCTCCCCGCTAGTGATCAATGTTATATCGTAATACGTCAATATATGTACGGGTTGTTCCTTGAGATACTTCTTGATCGTGTTCAAGGGAACGACGTCGATAAGTAGCTCATCGCCGTATTTGTGTTTATAGAAGTCGTATTGCGGTATATTATGATTCATCTGCTCATGTCTTTTATTTGAAAAGCATAGGAGCGAATTGGAGGAGATAAGCCCGCCAATTGGCCCAGATATGCCCTCGAGTGGATTCTACGTACTGGTATTTCATACCTAGGCTATCCATTCGCTGGCGGAATTGCTGGTTCGCGTCGTACAGGAAATCGTCCTTTCCGATACCGATCCAGAACAATTGATAACCGGATCTCTTGAGGTTTCCTAACTTCTCGTCGAGGTTCGTGTACATCGGGCTATTGGGGTCTACACCATTTGCGCTGAGCCCAGCGGAGAAAAGTCCTATATAGTTAAAATAGTCCGGATAATTCAATGATATATATAATGTATGGAAACCACCCATCGAAAGTCCGGCTATGGCTCGGTGTCGCTTATCCGGGATCGTACGGTAACGGTTATCGATGAAATGAATGATCTCGGTGAAACTCTTCTCGTACGAGCCATCCTTATAACCGGGGAAGCTGTTGCTCATGGCCGGCTTGTAATTCAGGTTATCGGGCGTTTCGCCGGGAGCGGCCTGTTTACTGGGATTGCCGTTTGGCATAACGACAAGCATTGGCTGTATCTTGCCTTCGGCAATCAAGTTATCCATGATACGGGCGGTACGGCCAAGCTCCAGCCAAGCGTTCTCGTCGCCGCCACTGCCATGTAACAGGTACAGAACGGGATAAGACTGGATGTTCTTATCGTAAAAAGGAGGTGTATAAACGCTAAGCCTACGTTCGCTCCCGAGGATATCCGAGTGATACCACGTGGTCGTTACATCGCCATGGGGCACGTCACGTACTTGATAATAATCCCCATTTCCCCCGTTGATATAGAACAGGCTGAACAAGGTGCCTACGTCACGGCAAGAGAATGGGTTGTTTGGGGCGATGTTGTAAATACCATCTATGTTTAAACGATAGGTGTACATTTCGGATGGCAGTGGGGGAGTCGTATAGCTCCATGTACCGTTTTTCCCTTTCGTCATCTGGCCATTGCCCTCGTTGGCTTCCCAGTCTCCTTTTACGGAGACGGACTTCGCCTTTGGGGCTTCTACATAGAAAGTAACGCTATTGTCTGGGTTGATCACGAGAGGTTCTACCTTATCGGTCTTGAATCCTACGTTCTGTTGGGCGAAAACCATGGATAGCGGCAGTAAGAGAGCTGCGAGTAATGCTAGTCTTTTCATTTTATCTATACGGTTTAAAGAATTAAGTTATAGAGACAAATATACGATTTATTTCGGAAAAATAGAAGTTATACTTACTTGGCACTTGTAGTATATCTTTTTGGGTAAAGTAAGTATATCTTCTTTAGTACTTGCTGTATATATCCTTTTCTGATTAGGATGATTCTTTTTGATTATAACTAATACCTGATTTCACGTTACTACCTTTGCGGCTCTTCTATTGTTAATTAGTCTTATGTGTTTGCACAGTATTTGCTGTTTTGTGCGGCACATTTTTATTAAAAGTGTGCAGTGTTTGAAAAAAGTATTTATCTTTGCGACCGTTTTGTAATCAAGAAAAGTAAAACATGAAGAAAAAAGTAGTATTAGGTGCGGCATTGATGATGATGCCTTTGGTTTCTTTCGCTGGAGGATATTTGACGAATACGAATCAGCATGCAGCCTTTTTAAGGTCACTTTCGCGAGGTGCTGCAATTGATATAGACGGCGCTTTGTCAAACCCGGCGGGTCTTTCTTTTTTGCCGACAGACGGTTTCCGCGTTGGTGTGAGTATCCAAAGTGCTTTCCAGACCCGGGATATCGATGCCTCTTTCAGTACATACAATGGTTTCGACCCAGTGAATAAGGTGCCGACAGTGAGCGACGTTCCCTATAAAAAGTATTACAAAGGAAAGGCAGCCGCTCCTGTGATTCCGAGTGTTTTTGCGGCTTACAAAAAAGGTGATTGGACGATCTCCGGTTTCTTTGCCATTACGGGTGGAGGTGGTAAGGCTTCGTTTGACGATGGCCTGCCAATGTTCGAATCGGCTGCTATGGCCGGTATCTTCAAGGAAAGTGTAGCGAAATATATAAAGACTGGCGGTCAAAGTCCCATCGTCACGCCGGATATGTATACTATTAACAGTGCGATGGACGGAAAACAGTATATTTATTCCCTACAACTTGGCCTATCATACAAGATCACGGATTGGCTTTCTGCTTTTGCCGGAGGCCGGATGAACTATTTCTCAGGAAACTATGACGGGTATCTGGATGCAAAATTAAAACAGAATTTTGGTGGAGCGGATTTAATGAACCTGGCTTTGGATTGCGATCAGACAGGTTGGGGGTTGACACCGGTTTTGGGTGTTGATGTCAAATATGGTAAATTCAATTTCGGAGCTAAATATGAGTTTAAGACGAACTTGAACATCGAAAACAATACCAAGAAGTTGGATTATCCCGACAGTGCGGAAGATTTGGTTGGCCCTTATAAGCATGGTGTAAATACGCCGAACGATATTCCTTCCATGCTTTCGGTGGCAGCTTCTTATCGGTTTTTGCCCATGTTGAAGGCTTCTGTTGAGTATCACTTCTTCGATGACAAGAAGGCGGGAATGGCCGGTGGAAAGCAGAAGGAACTGGAAAGAGGTACGAATGAGTATCTGTTTGGTATAGAGTGGGATGTTGTCAAGAGATTGACCATTAGCGGTGGCGCTCAAATTACAGATTATGGTTTGTCTGATAATTTCCAAAGTGATGTTAGTTTCTCCTGCGATTCTTATTCGCTGGGCTTTGGTGCTAAAGTGATGTTGAGCGAAAAAATGGCTTTGAACGTGGGATATATGTGGACAACTTACCACGATTATACCAAGAAGATGGACAACTACTGCGGCACGGGACTTCCTGGGCAGAATGTGTATAGCCGCACCAACAAGGTGTTCGGATTAAGTTTGGACTACGCTTTCTAAGCTTGAAAATATTCGTATCCTATTGAAAAAGGAAGCTGCCTGTCGTGTGGCTTCCTTTTTTTAATTCATGGGTATTCAACGGACTATATGAAACCCTATGCATTACGGCTCGTAACCATAGGTTTTAGTCGCTGTAAAGCATAGCTGGGTATGGCATAAAAAAAGAGGGTGCATGACGCATCCTCTTTCTTGATTATTTGTTTTACTTGTTGCCGATTATAACTGAATCCAGCGTACATAAGCGAAGTCCATACGGTGAGGCAACTCCTTGTTTACAGGATATACACGGAAGCCTATCTTATGGTTACCAGCCTCGGAAGGAGTGGTCGTTAACTTGAAGAATAACTTGGAGCCTTCTTCCTTCATCAACTCGAACTGAGCGGTATTGATTGGTGACAGCGTGTGTTTCTCCGGATCTTCCTTCATGACAACCATTTCAGCACCTAACATACCTTGTAGTTCATGACGGTCGATTACCAAATTGAAGTTGTATTCTTTTCCTACAACCGGGCCATTCACCGTCAAATCTTGGTCGCAAGTGAAAGATTCCACTTGGAAGCTATCCCAATGTTGCGCAACTTCCTCTTTCCAAGCAGCTAATTGCTTAGCGATCTCGTAGTTGTTAGCGGAAATATGAGCGGAACGAGTAGCCAATTTGTGATAGAAACGATCCTCATAATCGTCCAACATACGTTTCATCGTATAATCCGGAGCGATCTTGGCGATAGAGTTCTTGATATATTGGATCCAGTCCGGAGAGTAACCCTTGCTGTTCTTAGCGTAGTAAGTCGGGATGATCTCAGTTTCCAAGCAATGGTAGATCGTAGCCGCATCCAATTGGTCTTGGTATTGCTGGTTCTCATAAGTACGCTTGTCGGTCAATGCCCAACCTGCGCCTTCTACGTAACCCTCATACCACCAACCGTCAAGAACGGAGAAGTTCAATACACCGTTCATCTCGGCTTTCTCACCGGAAGTACCGGAAGCCTCTAACGGACGAGTCGGCGTGTTCAACCATACGTCTACACCAGAAATCAAACGACGGGCCAAACGCATATCGTAGTTCTCCAAGAAGATGATCTTTCCTAAGAACTCCGGACGGCGAGAGATCTCTACGATGTGTTTGATCAAACCTTGACCACCACCATCAGCTGGGTGAGCCTTACCGGTGAATACGAACTGAATCGGGAATTTCTCATTGTTAACGATCTTAGCCAAACGGTCTAAGTCCGTGAACAACAAGTGCGCACGCTTGTAAGTAGCGAAACGACGACCGAAACCGATCAGCAAGGCATTCGGGTTGATCTTCTCTAGGATAGAAACCACCTTGGAAGGATCACCTTGGTTCTTCAACCAGCTATCTTTATATTGAACACGGATGTAATCAATCAATTTATTCTTCAAGGTCATACGGAGATTCCAGATTTCCTCGTCGGATACATTCTGGATTCCTTCCCAACATTTGCGATTTGATTGATCCTCGAAAAGCTTCGTGCCTAATTTATCCGCATAGAATTTCTTCACCTCGGTAGCGGCCCAAGTCGGCATATGTACACCGTTCGTTACATAACCAACGTGCAGTTCATCCGGGAAGTAACCTTTCCAAACCGGGGCGAACATGCGCTGAGAAACCTTACCGTGCAACCAGCTTACGCCGTTAGCCTCTTGGCAAGTGTTCAAGGCGAATACGCTCATGGAGAATTTCTCGTTAGAACCTGGGTTCTCACGTCCCATGTCGATGAAATCTTGCCAGCTAATACCTAACTTGCCGGGGAACTCACCCATGTAACGTCCGAACAAACCCTCGTCAAAGTAATCGTGACCTGCCGGAACCGGAGTGTGTACCGTATAGAGGGCGGAAGCACGAACTACCTCCAACGCTTGGTTGAATGAAAGGCCGTCGTTCTGGATATAGTCTACCAAACGCTGAGCGTTGATCAAAGCGGCGTGTCCCTCGTTGCAGTGATAAATTTGTTTCTTGATACCTAACTTGTTCAGCATCATGATACCACCGATACCCAACAAATACTCTTGTTTCATACGGTTCTCCCAGTCGCCACCATATAATTGGTGCGTGATGGAACGATCCCATTCGCTGTTCTGAGGAATATCCGTATCCATTAAGTACAAAGGTACACGACCTACGCTAACTTTCCAGATATGAGCGTAAACGGTTCTGCCCGGATAAGGAACTTCCAATACCATTGGCTCTCCGTTCGACTGCAATACCTGAGTCAACGGCAGGGCGTTGAAATTTTGCGGCTCGTAATTGGCGATCTGCTGACCGTCCATGGACAAAGTCTGTGTGAAATATCCGTAACGATACAAGAAACCTACGGCACATAAATCGATATTGCTATCGCTGGCCTCTTTCAAGTAGTCACCGGCTAATACTCCCAGACCACCTGAGTAAATCTTTAATACATTGGTCAAACCGTACTCCATGCTGAAGTAGGCTACAGACGGTTGTGTCTTGTCGGGTTTTACATTGATATAAGCTTTGAAATCAGCGTATACCTTTTGGATTTCAGCCATTAACTCCTTATCTGCTAAGATCTCTTCCATACGTTTGTGTGAAAGGCTTTGCAATAGCTGTACAGGGTTACCTTCTGTGGATTTCCAAAGTTGTTTGTCGATCTTGCCAAATAGTTTAGCGCCTTCATGATTCCATACCCACCAAAGATTCGTAGCGATCTCATTAAGTGGTTCCAACTGTTGTGGAAGCTTGGAATGTGAGTAGACGTCCTTCCAAATAGGACTGTTTGCGTTATTCGCCTTAATTTTCATTATCGTGAAGTTTAAAGTGTTTGTCTAAAAACGAGTGCAAAGATAGCATTATCTTATTAATTATGAGCAATATTTAGCTGTTTCTTTCCTCGGCATGCTTTATGGCGATATCGAATGCGGTCAGATAATAGTCGATAAACTTGCTCCATTCAGCTTTTCGAGCGAGATCGAAACAACGCTGTTTGATTTCCTCGATGTCCGTAGCATCCTTTTGGCTGAGAGCCAGGATGGAGTTCATGATAGCGTCCGCTACCTCAAAATAATTGAAATCCGTACGATTAATAACCTCTACGCCTTCGCTAAGGTTATCTCCGGATACCGTTTTCTTCGCCCACATACCGAAACCGGCCAGATTGGTCGTGATCGTCGGTATACCGAAAGCGATACTTTCCAGCGGGGTATATCCCCACGGCTCGTAGTAGGAAGGATATACGGTAGCGTCCATCCCTATCAGCATATCATAATAGGTCTTATTGAAAATACCTCCTTTACCGTCCAAATAACAAGGAACGAATATGATCTTTAGTTTTTCGGATGCCGCGTTCGTGAAGCCGGCGTGGTTGATATAATTCAAGACCTTATCTTCTGGCATATTATGCAACCAGTGCGTAATGAAAGGGATTTGAAGCGGAGAGGTCGTCTTTATGTCCTGCTCGATCGCCTCTTTTAAATCCGCACGGGCAGCACGTATCCAAGCCGGTACCATGATAAAGGCGACGACCTCACGCTGCAGGCGTCCGGACGTACGTACACGGTTCATCGCCTCGATGAAGACATCGATACCTTTATTTCTGTATTCATAGCGGCCACTGGTGGAAACCAGCAAAGCGTTCGGGTCGATGGAACAGCCCAATAATTTCTCCGCTACATTAATTAATGTACGACGTGCCTCCTTCCGCTTTTTAGCGTATTCCTTACCCTCGGGTACGAAGTTGGGCTCAAAGCCGTTCGGGGTAACGATATCCGGTGCCTTATCCAATAACTGTTTACATTCACGGGCCGTGATATCGCTTACGGTCGTGAAGCAATCCACGTAATGGGCGGCCTGCTTCTCTACAGAATGCTTGGCCTCCATGTTTAGCTCCTTAGCCATCTGATCGCCGTTGTAACCGTCCATATAAGCGTATAACGCTTTGTTGTTACCGGCGATAGAGCGTCCGATCGATGTGGCATGCGTCGTGAAAAGTGTCGCTATGGCAGGGATTTGCTTTTGAATGTAAAGCGCTCCCATCGCCAACATCCATTCATTGAATAGGGCGGCGACTTTCTTGTTTTCCAGTTTGTAGAAGTGATAGAAACTCTCTATTACCTTACCGACCGCATACGCGAAGATACAAGACTCATCGTAATCGCCGTAGGCGTGGATGGAGTCAACTCGGAAATTTTCCCACATAGAATAGAAAAAGGCGTCTCGTTCACTGAAGTAGGACTTGAAATCTACCAGTATAACAGGGGGGGTACCCGGTACGTTCCAGCGACCAACCTTAACTTTCAAGTGATCTACTGCCTCGGCGTGCTTTCTCCAATCCTCAAACAAAGATGCGTCTTCCGTAAAATCGGGAGCGGTTGTGTTTGCCCACACATCCGGACCGATGAATATTACTTTGTCGTTAAAAATTTGTTGAAGCGTATGAGCTTTAGTCGATAGTACGGTATAAATACCTCCCACTTTATTACAGACTTCCCAGCTGCTTTCAAAGAGAAACTCTGGCGTCTTTATCATTTCGTTCATATTTGATTTGTTTATAATCAATGATTTCACCGCTGCAAAGATAATTCATTTTATGTTTTTTCTTGGCCTTTCCTCGGTATTTAATAACATATGTTCTATATTTGTGGATAATTAAATATGAAATAATTATGGCTAAAAGAAGAATTTTAAAGAAAGAGATCAGCTACGTGGCTGGTGAATTGTTCACGGAAGCGCTGGTTTGCAAATTGTATATACCCGGAGTAAATCAAGAGAAAGCGGATGCTTTGATGGCTCGTATCCTAGATATGCAAGATAGTTATATCGTTCGTGCCGGACACCCCGACGGCAAGGATAACAAGGCTCTCGTACGGAATTATTATCGCAAATTAAGAGAGGACTTGCAAAACGAGGTTAACGCTATCGCCGACGAGATAGGAGAGTTGAGCAAGGACAAATAGGCATGAAGAAGGCAATTAGTAAGGCGATACTCCGTATGGCGGGGTGGAAGCTGGGCCCGGTGGATGGCGTGGATTTGCCGAAATGTATCGTATGTGTGGCTCCGCATACCAGTAACTGGGATTTTATCGTAGGGAAACTTTTTTATACCTCGATCGGGTGTAACGCCGGTTTCCTTATTAAGAAAGAGTGGTTCTTTTTCCCTTTTAATTTGCTGTTTAACTGGCTGGGAGGTGTTCCGGTGGATCGTGGTAAACGTACGTCGGTGACCGATCAGATGGTGGAACGTTTCAAGACCAGTGAGCGGTTTCAATTGGCCGTCACACCGGAAGGTACCCGGAAGCGGGCCAAGGACTGGAAAAAAGGATTCTATTTTATCGCTTTGAAAGCGAACGTGCCGATCGTGGTGGCTTATTTTGATTATGGAAAGAAAGAGGTGGGTACGAAGGGTGTTTTTTATCCGACAGGTGATGTGGATAAAGATATCCATACGATACGTGAGATGTATCGGGGAGTTACCGCTTGCCATCCTGAGAATTTCGTACAGGTATAGGAGTTTTATGGTGAAGAAATAAGAGTTTTACTATAGGAAAACAAAAGTTTTCCCTAAGAGAAACAAAAGTTTTGCTATGAAGAAACTACTGTTTCTTCACCATGAAACTGTTTCCTTGTCACAATATGTCTTTTTATTACCTTAATATCTTTATTCTATGACTGAAGACTTACGTATCAGCATGATACAATCCCATATCATTTGGGAAGACCGTGAAGAGAACTTGGGTTATTACGGCGAACTGTTGCGCCGTGTTAGTGGAAGAACCGATTTAGCCGTATTGCCGGAGACGTTTACCACGGGATTTTCCATGGACGTGGAGAAACAAGCCGATACGATGGAGAGCCAGACCGTACCGACTATAAAGGAATGGGCTAAGAAATATAAACTGGCCGTGGCCGGGAGTTTTATCGCGAAAGATAACGGAAAGTTCTACAACCGGGCTTTTTTCATCACTCCGGAAGGAGAGGAGTATTATTACGATAAGCGTCATTTGTTCCGTATGGCGGAAGAGGACAAGCATTTCTCGGCGGGCGACAAACGGCTGATCGTGCCCTATAAAGGCTGGAATATCTGTTTGCAGGTTTGTTATGACCTGCGTTTCCCGGTTTGGAGCCGCAACGTAAATAACGAATATGATCTTTTGATTTATGTGGCCAATTGGCCCGAGGCCCGGAAGAAGGCGTGGAAGGCATTGCTGCATGCCCGTGCCATTGAGAACATGGCTTATGTCTGTGGCGTGAACCGTGTGGGGGTAGATGGGAAAGGTTTTCTTTTCAGAGGGGATTCCATGATTTATAACGCAAAAGGAAAGAAATTGGCTGATGCCGGAAAACGGGAGGAAATCACCCGGACATGTACCTTGAAGAAGAGCGAGCTGGATGAGTTCCGGGCTAAGTTCCCGGCGTGGAAGGATGCGGATGGATTTAGTATTGACTTCTAATCATCTGATTCCTGCTGATTATGGAAAAACGTAGTCCTTGGGCTTGGATCCCGTCTCTTTATTTCGCCGAAGGCTTGCCCTACGTGGTAGTCATGACGCTTTCTGTGATCATGTATAAACGTTTGGGCGTCTCGAATACGGATATCGCCTTGTTTACCAGTTGGCTTTATTTTCCTTGGGTGATCAAGCCCATCTGGAGCCCGTTCGTAGACTTGATAAAAACGAAGCGTTGGTGGATTTATGGCATGCAGTTATTGATTGGTGGGGGAATGGCAGGTGTGGCGTTCGTCCTTCCCGGGGATTTCTTTCTGCGGTTTACCTTGGCTTTCTTTTGGTTGATGGCGTTTAGTTCCGCTACGCACGATATCGCCGCAGATGGGTTCTATATGCTGGGCTTGACGGAGGAGCAACAGGCGTTCTTCATCGGTATCCGAAATACGTTCTACAGGGTGGCGATGCTAACCGGACAAGGTCTGCTGGTTATGCTGGCGGGACTTTTGGAGGAGAGTACCGGGCGGATTTCCTTTGCTTGGAGCCTGGTGTTTTTCGTATTGGCCGGTACCTTTATCGCCTTGGCCTTGTGGCATAAGTATATCTTACCCCGTCCGGCGAGTGACGCGCAACGTACGAATATCACCCCTCATACCATCTTGGTGGAGTTTGGCAATACTTTCGTGAGTTTTTTCAACAAGAAAGGGATTGTCCCGGCTTTGCTTTTTATGCTGACGTATCGTTTGGGGGAATCCCAATTGGTAAAGTTGGCTTCTCCTTTCCTGCTGGATGGGCGGGAAGTTGGCGGGCTGGCGCTCAGTACCGGTGAGGTCGGGTTCGCTTATGGTACGGTGGGAGTGATCTCCTTATTGCTCGGAGGGGTTTTAGGAGGCCTGGCTATATCCCGGAGTGGCTTGAAGACTTGGTTATGGCCTATGGCATTGGCTATCTCCTTGCCGAATCTGGTCTATTTGTATATGGCCTATACGATGCCGGAGAGTATTGTTGTCGTAAACGCTTGTGTCGCTGTCGAGCAATTCGGCTACGGGTTTGGCTTTACGGCTTATACGATGTATCTGATGCTTTTCGCCGAGGGGGAATATAAGACTTCGCATTATGCGATCAGTACCGGTTTCATGGCGTTAGGTATGATGCTACCGGGAATGGCATCGGGATGGATACAGGAGCAGATCGGTTACCAACATTTCTTTATCTGGGTAATGATCTGTTGCATACCTTTATTTATTGTATTGCCGTTCTTGCGTTTCAAGAAAAAATAATCTTATACCGATAATCCGGGAGTGTAGGGAAGGGTCACGATGAATGTGCTACCTTCCCCTTCTTTGGATTCTAGGGTGATATATCCTCCGAAGTGCTCGATGATAATTTGGCAGATCGCCAGTCCGAGGCCTGTCCCTTGCGCAAACTCGTCCAGTTTGTTGAACCGTTCGAATACTTGGGCTTGCTTATCTGCGGGAATGCCTTTGCCCGTATCGGTCACGGAGATCTGGATCCAACGTTTATCTTGCGTATAATCGTATTTAATCAAGATGTATCCTTGCGTCGTGAATTTTGCGGCGTTGTTTATGAGGTTGGTAATCACTTGGGTTAATCGATGTAGGTCCGCTTGGATAATGGCCGGGAGGACCGGCAGTTGTATTTTAAGCGCTACGCCTTGGGGCATCAACAATTGATGGGTGCGGTAGATATGGGATAGTAATTCGTTTAAGTCACAATTCGTGAGGGTAAACGACATCTTACCGGACTCGATGCGGGATAGATCGAGAATGTCATTGATCAATTTCAATAAGAGGTCGCTGTTCTTACTGATAACTTGCATGAACTCATCCCTCTCGTTCGGGCTTATTTCCATATCGCTTGTTAGCAGTTCCGAAAATCCAACGATGGCGTTAAGCGGGGTACGTATCTCATGGCTCATATTGGCGAGGAACGCTGATTTCATTTGGTCCGCTTCCTCGGCCCTTATACGGGCTTTGATAAGATCTTCCTCTACTTCCTTACTTTGTTGGATATTTAAGCAGAGCCCGTTTACTCCGACATTATTGCGGGTGGAGTCTTGTCCATTCTTCGCTTGCGCATATCTGAATTCCCACCATATATGCCCTTTGCCGTTGAAATTATATCGGCGGCGGGTGATCTTACGGGAAGGGAATCCTGTATCAAGCAGGTGCTTATGTTGGATGAAATCTTCCCGGTCTTCAGGGTGGATAGACTCTTGGAATTGCGTGGAGGTGATCGGCTTTATCGGCATATCCAACGACTTATAGAAATCATGGTCGAACTCGAATACGCCGTTGCTGTATCGGAATGCGAAAATATCACCGCTCTCTAAAGCCAACGAGAGGAATTCTTTCTCTTTCCGTAAACTTTCTTGAGCCTGTTTCTTGTGAGAGGCTTCGCGACGGTATTGTACTCTTTGATAGAAAAGCGTCCATAGGATAAATAGGGTTAGAAGAATCCCGCATAGAATAATATATGTTTGATAACGAACCACAAAGGGCATGTTCAAGAAGATGCTGTTTTGAGGCAGTTCTTTCCAATCGATCCCCCATTTATTTAAAGTCGGGTAATCGAACAGATAGTTTTTGGCGCTTTCCGTTATTTGTGGGAAGCTATTGGCCGGTGTGCCTTTGAGTATGCTGGCAGCTCGTCGTAAGGCTTCTTGGGTTTGACTCTCTACCGGGGTCATATATCCCCCTATGAAGTCTCCGTCATATCCTACGGATTCGTTGATCGCCGAGAAGCTGGGAAATGAGCAGAACCTACCTAAGGCTATCGAGGTATAATCTCTTTTGGTAGCAAGGTAGGCCTTGTTGTAAGTACTTGTACCTAACCCCCAGATCAAGTTGGAACTGGTACGGGGTTGAATGGTTTGTATATAGAGGGAATCGAACGGTACTTTTGGGAACCGCACTAAAGAAGAGGATCTCTTTTTATCGGATGGGGATGAATACTGGGGATATTTAAGGTAATCGGGTCTAGCCTTGGAGCATAGCCCTTTTATTTGCTCATCCATATCTTTCAGGATCTTTTTGTCAAGAGCTGTACTATCAGAGACACGTACAATCACGCATTTTCCCATGATTCGCTCAATAAGTTCGACGTTTTTCCGATAGTCCGGCTTATCCCAAAATCCGGATACGTTAGGATACTTTTGAATTAAGGGTATGTTAGGGTAGTTGACTCCGGTAAAAACGATAGGTACGCTATCTAATAAAGGATGTTCGCAAGCCAATAAGGAATAGGTCGCTTGATCATCGTTTACGATTATGATATCAGGCTTCCATAAAGATAACGTATTGAGTTCCGTATATATTCTTTGTTTCTCTTCTGGCGATTGATAAGCTTCGCAATTAAGATAGAACGTGAAGATACTGGCATGAATGCCTTCCTTTTGGAATCCATTTTTAAAAGTCTCTTCTACATCTTTATAGGCTTGAAAGTCCGGCTCATAAGATTGTACTATCAAGATGCGTTTTTCCGTGGTTGAGCGTTCGCAAGAATTTGCGACCAATAAAAACAATGGAAGCAACAATAAAAAAAGATAACGATAAGAAGTGTTCGCCATGTGTATAGCTTCAATATAATAAGTGCAAATGTATAAAAAGTAATTGGATATCAAAGAGACAAATGTCTATTTTTCTTGGCTTCTGAGGTTGGTTTATAATTCGAAAACCAAGGAGATGCGGCACCCCTTATTCTTTTCGGACTTGAGCAAGATACGCCCGTTTAATTGTTTTACGATAGCTTGGCAGATCGATAATCCAAGACCTGTTCCTTGCACGAAATCATCCAGCTTCTTGAAACGCTCGAATATCGCTTCTTGGTCCTCGGGAGAGATCCCGATGCCTGTATCCTGCACATAAAGTCGGACGTCTTGTGCGTCAGCGGGATACTCGTAACCGATCTCTATAAAGCCTGCGGAAGTAAATTTTATGGCATTTTTCAGTATGTTCTCGAGCGCTTGGTAAAGTCGCTCCTTATCCGAATATAAGCAGATCGGCGTATCGGGGCATTTCTCCTTGAATTCGATACCTTCGGGGACATCGGAAAGATGTTGTTTATAAAGGGTTTTCACTAAATCCGTTAAATTGCAGGATTCTTTATGAAAGACGATACCTCCGGATTCAATCCTTGCCAAATCCAATATGTCATTGACTAACTTTAGTAATAACTCGTTATTGGTCGTGATGATATTAGCGTATTGCTCCTTCTCTTCCGCCGTCAGATCCAGTTCGGCGATTAGGCTTGAAAAGCCGATGATCGCATTTAGCGGGGTACGTATCTCATGACTCATGTTAGCCAAGAATACGGATTTCATCCGGTCGGACTCATTGGCTTTCTCCAAGGCTTCCGCTAATGATTCCTTTTCATGTAATAGGGCTTTTTGCGCTTGTCGTTTTGCCTTGGATTCTTGGGTATACATGATGATGAAGCTACCGAAGACAAAGCAGCACATCGTGCTGACTAGGATTATCAAGCTCCAGAATAATCTTGGATATTGGTCCTTAAAAGGAAAGTTCAAAAGTATAGCATCCTTCGGAAGAAGCCTTTTATCGATATTCCAATATTTGACTTCATTGAAATCAAATACATAATTCTTCTTGCTCTTTGTTATCTGTGGGAATGATTCGCTAGTGGAGCCTTTTAATATTTCCGCGGCTCTATCGGTAGATTCTTCTATTTGGGTTTCCAAGGAGGTGATATAGCCACCTACAAGTTTATTCGAATATCCTAGATCCTCGTTGATCGCCGTAAAAGAGGGTTTACTGGAAAAACGGCTGGTGTTCAATACCCGGTAATCCCGTTTGGCCTGTAGATAGTAGATGTAAGGGACGTGTTTACTCATGTACCAAGAAACAGCTGATAGCTTGTCTCCTTGTACGGGCACGATGTTGACGGTCGTACTATCCGGCCGCTTTAAGCTTTGATTGACCCTTTCCAAAGTAGCGATCTCTACCGGTATATACATGATACGATTATTATCGACCCGAATGTCTACTTGAGCACATTGCTCATGTAACGTAGCCTTAATGTGCCTATCTATATACGTACTATCGTGCAACATATAAATTGTAGACTTGCCCAACAGATGTTCTATCAAGCGGATGTTCGTGACGTAGTCGGGCTCGTCCCAGAATCCGGAAACATTCGAATATTGCGCCAATAGTGCCTTATTGGGGAAATTTACGCCGCCAAATACAATGGGAATTGTAGAAATTAGCGGATGATGGCATTGCATTAACGTGTAAGTCGCTTGATCCTCGTAGACCAATATCAGATCGGGTTTCCAAGTGGAGATCGAATCTAGATACAGGTACATCCGTTTTTCTTCGGCAGGTGCCGCATATTGCTCGCAGTTCAAATAGAATGTTTGGATCGACGGATTAATCCCCTTTTTCTCGAGGGATTTCCGGATCAACCGATCGCAGTCTTTATAAGCTACATAGTCGCTTTCATAGGAATGGACTACTAATATACGATATTTATTTCCCGACTGTTGACAAGAGGACTGTAGAATGGCTAGCAGAAAAAGTAGAACAAATATGTAATATTTCTGTATAGATCTCGCTAGCATAAGTCGAAAATTAGTACGTTGCCCTTAATCGTAATTTAAAATGAGTGTTTTTATGCGAGTGCAAACTTATTAATAATTATTGGATATCAATGGCTTTTTTATTGAATATATAGGGCTAAAATAAAAAACGGCTATCAGATCCCGAAGGACCCGATAGCCGTTTTTCTATCTTATGTGGAGTAAAGGAGCGATTAAAACCGCTTCTTTTTATTTTACTTCCTCAAAGATAATCATTACTGAATATCAATACATTATATATTGCTTGGTACAGATATGATTACTTTGCTCCAGTTACTACATATTTAAGCCTTAGAAAAAGCAGAAAAACCGCCACAGGAAAACTTTAACTTAGTTTAACTATGCTATTTTGTGTGATTTCTGTTTTCTCTTGTTTTCAAATAGTCTTGGATATTTTCTCTTGTTATGGTTTTGCTTTCAAAAATCACTGATTACTATGTGATTGCAAAAATACACCTACGATTTGTCTATCGTTTTTTATGAAAATCTATTGTACCTTTGCATAGGGAAAATAAACAATAATAGGTATGAAGCAAAAACAAGATATACTTCACTCTCTGATAATCGAGGTTACTATGGTGCTATTAGCTTCAATGATAGCGTTTCAAGTATGCAATATGCTTGGAATACGAATGAGTTTGATTCCATTAGTTATGGTCATCGGATATGTCATACAAAAACTACTACACCATCTTTGCATTATCTTAGCAAGGTATCTTGTTGATGCAATTCCTCCATCATTGCTAATATCTGTCAAAAAGTGTGTGAGTAAAAAGACACAGCCTTTAGCGTATTCACCTACCTCAAACAATGAAGAAGTCCAGAAAAAGCGACTGGAGCTATTTCATTATGAATACCAACGTGAGCAACAACAATACCAATGGCAAAAAGAAAGAGAAGAAGATGAAAAATTGAATGCTATCCTGAGATACACACGAGATACATTTAAACGGTTTGATTTGGAGGAAATAGAGATTTACCAAATATGCGAATCTGTCCGCTATTTTGCAATTAACCGTCAAGTGCTTTCTGCAACCGAAATTCATATCAAGAAGCGCACGTCCCTCACTCAAATCTCGTTGAAGAACTTTGCTTGGAATATCGCTTTTCAATATAATATAGGTAGAGATATGACTACATCATTTGTAATGGCGACATTTGCAGAGTGGTTTGCCAATTCCACATTTGATACTGTTAGAAAGAATCTGCGTACAACCACAGGACGGCATAAGATTGAAATAGACGAAAATATTTTGGCAAAGTACAATGTGCAGACCCATTAGCAAAATTAAATTTATGCATGTTTCGCATAATAAGATTAGGCCAACCCCTTATCATATATGACATTCAATAGTTCGTTTGCTAGTTTGGTATCTGAAATTTTAATGATACTGTCTTCTTCTGTTGAATATCCAAGAACATTAACACTACCATACCAGATGGCCGTTTTATCAATGATACAGGCGCATAACGATAGTTTTGGAACAATCCTTATGAATAACCCTTGATTCTTTAGATACTCGGTTTGTTCGTTCTCGGTTGTTGTAAAAATAGCAACATCAATACCATTTGCCTGAAGTTCAAGCAAGTTTTTTATAAGCGCGTTCCGCTCTACACGGTAAAGTCTTGGAGATGATATTACAACAGATTGATTTGAGCTTTTCAATTCTTGAACAATGGGATAACGGAACGTATTCCCATTGAAGATTTGCCCTTCACACGATGATAAATGCAAGTCCTCAGTCGCATCAAATAAAGTCGATACTTCTTTCGTAAGAACACGATAACCAATGGCTGAATATCCCTTTAGCCGTTTACGATACATACTTTCGCACACAGGTTCGTGTATGTCAATATAATCATAAATGCGAACATCTGTTTTACCTTCATTCTCTCTATGCAATCGACCTGCATATTGGGCAACCAATCCTTTCCACGAAATAGGAAGAGCAAGAAATAGTGTATCAAGCCTTGGATAATCAAAGCCCTCTCCTACATATTTTCCTGTAGCGACTATTACAAGAGGAGCGTCCCGTGGAATATCCTGTAGTTTTTGTATAATTTCACGTTTATGTTTGCTCGTACCCTCTCCTGTAAGTTTTATAACATTAGCTACTTGTGGTTCAAGCATTTTCGTAATCAACTCGACATGAGAAGTTCTACTTGTCAGTATAATTGGTGTACGACCTGAGGCTACTGCGTTAAGAACATCTTCTATGATGAGATTATTTCGCATCTCAGATTCCGCAAGTGATTGTGAGAGTGCCGTAAATGTATGTTTGTCGTCTGTAACGGGTCGATACGAAGTAAACCTCGGCACAAGATAACGTTGAAACGATTGTTTTTGTATCTGTGCCTTAGCATCAACTGAAAATCGAATCGGGCCACATTGCATAAAAATAATTGGCTGTAGTCCGTCTTTGCGAATTGGAGTGGCAGTAAGCCCATAAACATAATGAGCCGTAACGTGTTTTAGAACATTTTCAAAAGTTATTGAAGATACATGATGACATTCATCAACAATAACCATTCCGTAATCTTGTACAAAAGACTTGACTTCACCATCTTCAAAGCAAGATTGCATAAGAGCCACATCAACAACTCCATGCAATGTATTTGAAGTTGAATCAAGACTTCCGACTGGAGAAAAGACTTTCTTTCTACCACGTTTCTTAGGTACGTTATCCTCTATGAAATCAATATCAAGAAATTCAGAAAGGCGTTCGTGCCATTGCATAAGCAATGCTTTAGAATGTACCAAGATAAGTGTATTTATCTTTCTTTGGGCAATCAATGCTGCCGCTGTAACAGTCTTTCCAAAAGCGGTTGTTGCCGACAATACTCCATTTGTATGGGGCATAAGTGAATTAATGGCTTCTAACTGCTCATCACGTTCTTTACCCTTAAAGGCTATCGCAATAGATTTGCCATGGTTGGTTTTATCAATTATTTCATAATCAATACTTAGAGAAGACAACATGGCTATTATAGCCTCTTCGCACCCCCGAGGCATAACAAGAAACTCATCATTGAAATCAGCGCGACAGATAATGCGTGGAATGTTATATGTTGAAATACGCATTGCCTGCTTACTGTAAAAATCAGGATTCTTGAAGGCGGCAAATCGCTTCAACTGATTAATCACCTTGCTGGAAATTGAACTTAATGGGATATAAATATTGTCGGATTTGTTGATTTTAAGTTTACTATCAAAGTCTGTCCGTGCGACTTCTTGTACAATAGGTATTTCCCAAGGCTTTGCTTCCGAAGATGTGGCTAATGCTCCAAAATCCTCTTGTTGATGTTCAACCAACAATCTATCCACGACACATTCGTCAATTCTCTTGACATTGTACAAATATGCCCATTGGTCTTTGAATGGAAGAAATTTATCATCAACAAAAACGCTGTTTCCCACTTTTCTTGCTCCACCTTGTAATGGTAGTGCTATTAGATTTCCAAATCCTCCTTCCGGTATTCTATCTTGGTTTGGAAAGAAACGGTCGTATGAATCAAAAGAAATTCTTCCATTCCGCTTCATAGCTTCCGTAAGAATGATATTACCAAACCGTCTCACTTTAATAGCTGGAATCGCATCAGTGAAGAAGACCCATACATGTGCTCCATTTCCAGACCTTGAACGCTCAATGCTACATGGGACATTCCAATCTCGACAAACAGAAACGAATGCCAACACATCATCCTTATATCCGTGAGTGCAGTTTTTGTCATCAAAATCAGCGCACAGAAAAGAGCATTTATTATCCGGAGTGATGACATACAGGCCGATAACATCACATCCGTTTTCGTCTTTACCTTCCAAATGACGATATATGTCTTGGTTTGTCAATGACGCAAAATTACGGTTGGGACATTCCGTACATTTATGTTTTTTCTTGTCGCATATTCCTCTACGCCATTCGTTGATACAGACTGGTTGATAGCCACCTTTTTCTGTGGTTTTGCTGAACCATCGTCGTGCAAATACATCATCCCTTCCTTTGAAAAAGCTATGGAATAATTCTATTTTCTCATCAAGAGAGAAATATACAGGAGGAAATGAGATAGAAGAGAATACTGATTCCTCATCCATTCTGTTTGTAGTAGAATAGGCAATGCCGTATTGCCGAAGGATTGATTTCAATTCTTCGTTTTCCGCAAGAAGGCTGTCGTATTTTCTGACAAGTGTGTCGTATTTCTCCTTAAAGTTATCCATCATACGCTTAGAGATTCTTTTGACACTTACAAAAATACGAAAAAGGACCCAGACTATTGAATATAATTCACTATATTTGCAGAATAAAATTACATCTAAGAATGAAGCTAAATAGAATAAAGGCAGTCTTGACAGACAAAGGTATCTCGCAGACATGGCTAGCCAAACAACTTGACAAAAGTTTTAGCATGGTTAATGCCTATGCTTGTAATAGAATCCAGCCCAATTTGGATACGTTACAGCAGATTGCGGAAATACTTCAAGTGGATTTAAAAGAATTGATAACGGACAAAAACGAACGTCAATAGCGTTTGTCGTTATCAATTATTTTTACACTACAACTTCTGATAATATAAAAATATAGGAATATATGACACCGGAAGAAAAAGCTCGAATTAAAATTGACCAATGGCTGACCGAAGCCGGTTGGAAAGTTATAAACCGAGAAGAATATGAACCGACTTGTACGGCTGTAGCCATAAGGGAAGGATTGCTAAAAGGTAATCTTGAAGCCGATTATTTCCTTTTTATAAATGGAAAGGCTGTTGGTGTGCTTGAAGCCAAGCGTGAAGAAACGGACGCTTTCTCGGCAAAAGTGTGTGAGCAAGCTGCACTATATGCTAAAAGTGTACCCAATATCTACCAAACGTATCAGAAGCCATTACCCTTTATCTTTACCTCCAACGGCAAGGAATTATATTTCTGTGATTTTCGCGAAAAGGATGCTTGTTTCATCCAAATAATGACTATACCCACACCGCACGAACTGGTTAAGAAGTTGGGAATAAATGATTATTTTGCCGGACTACCTACTCTGCGCAAAAAAGGGTTGCGTAATTGCCAATATGAAGCCGTTACAGAACTGGAGAAAAGTTTTCGCACAGGTCAAAATCGTGCATTGATGGTTCTTGCCACAGGTGCAGGTAAAACATATACGGCTTGCCTTGCTGCATATCGTATGTTGTCATACACTCCTATGCGCAGAATCTTGTTCCTTGTGGATAGGAACAATCTTGGAAAACAAGCTGAAGGAGAGTTTGGCACATTCCGATTGACTGAAAACGGTGATGCTTTCAACACAATATTCACTGTCAACCGTCTTCGTTCTGCTTCCATTCCTGCTGATAGCAATGTAGTTATATCAACCATACAACGCCTTTTCTCTTTCTTGAAAGGAGAAGCCATAGAAGATACGGATGATGATGACGACAACGAACTAACGGAAGAAGTCGCCTTGCCTGATAATCCGAATTTGCCCCACGATTACTTTGACATGATTATCATAGATGAGTGCCACCGCTCTATCTATGGAAACTGGCGCAAGGTACTCGAATACTTTGACACGGCAAAACTAGTGGGACTGACGGCAACCCCTATTCCAGAAACAATAGCATTCTTCAATAACAATCGTATCGTCAACTATACTTTGGAAAAGAGTATTGTGGACGGTGTAAATGTGGATTGCCGTGTATATCGCATCAAGACAGAAGCTACCGAAAACGGTGGAGCTATATTGGAAGGAGAAAAAGTAAAAGAGGAGACTCGCTATACAGGAGAGATAAAAACAATCAGCAACAAAGAGACAAAGACCTACACCAATAAAGAACTGAACCGAAGCATTATCAACCCGGCACAAATCAAACTAATACTCTCCACTTATCGTGATGCGGTCTATACCGAGATGTTCAACGACCCACAGCGTGAACCAAATATGGACTATCTGCCCAAGACTTTGATATTTGCTCTCAACGAAGCCCATGCCACCAACATAGTGCAGATAGCGAAAGAAGTGTTTGGACGTACTGATGACCGTTTCGTTCAGAAAATCACTTATTCGGCAGGAGATAGCAATGAACTGATACGACAATTCCGAAACGATAAGGATTTCCGTATTGCCGTGACTTGCACATTGGTTGCAACAGGTACGGACGTAAAACCGCTGGAGGTGGTGATGTTTATGCGTGATGTAGAGTCCCAATCTCTTTATGTTCAGATGAAAGGTCGTGGCGTGCGTACCATCGGAGATGAGCAGCTACGCAATGTTACTCCAAATGCCTTTAGCAAGGATTGCTTTTACTTGGTGGATGCTGTGGGTGTTACAGAACACGAAAAGACTGTCCCTACAGCAACTGATGAGCCTACGACAAAGACCATTACCCTCAAAGAATTATTGGAACGGATTAGTCATGGTTATATCCCCGATGAATATCTGAAACGGCTTGCAGCAACACTTGCCCGAATCTATAACAGAGCTGATAATTCTCAACGAAAAGAGTTTGAGAACTTGGCTCACGGTGATATGAAGGAATTGTCGGCAAGAATCTACACTGCGCTTGAAAACGACACACTTCCTCCTTTTATAAATGCAAATGAACCCAATAGCGAACGCAAAGGATTGGTTTCTCCACTTGCAAATCATGCGGATGCCAGAAGATATTTGCTTATCCTTGCTGCCGGATTTGTCAATACATTGATGCCGGGCGAGGACACGCTTATCTCAAAAGGTTTCTCCGTAGAAGAAGCAAAAAGTACGACGGAGGCATTCGAGGAGTTCTGCAAAGAACATAGTGACGAGATAGAAGCTTTACGCATTATATATAATAATGAAGGAGAGCCAATCACTTATTCAATGTTGAAGGACTTGGAGAATAAACTCAAAATGGCGAATAACCATTTTACGTCCAAACAACTTTGGAACTCCTATGCCATAGTCAATCCAGCGGTTGTAAGACGTTCCACAACAAAGGAAGAAAGTGATGCCCTGACCAATATCATACAGTTGGTTCGTTTCGCTTACCATCAGATTGAAAAATTGGATAGCGTGGTTACCACCTCCAAGCAATACTTCAACTTGTGGCTGGGACAAACGCAACGTAACATAACAGACAAACAGCGAGAAGTAATCAGCCGCATTGTAGATTATATTGCATCCAATGGAGCTTGCACTATTAGAGACATCCGAGAGGACGATGCAACCCAAGCGGCTCAAATGATACGAGCCTTTGGTAATATGCAGAAGGCAGACGAGGCTTTGCACTCACTTTACACATTTGTAGTTTTAAGAAAATCAGCATAATATAATGGCAACAAATAACGCAACAGAGCAGTCGCTCACAAAAAAGGTTTGGAATTTGGCAACAACCCTTGCCGGACAAGGCATCGGCTTCACCGACTATATCACCCAACTGACCTATCTTCTGTTTTTGAAGATGGATGCCGAGAATGTAGAAATGTTTGGAGAGGAATCAGCTATACCCACCGGTTATCAGTGGATGGACTTAATCTCTCTTGACGGATTGGATCTGGTCAAGCAGTATGAAGATACGCTAAAGCAGCTCAGCGAACAAGAAAACCTAATTGGCACAATTTATACCAAAGCCCAAAACAAGATTGACAAGCCCGTTTATCTCAAAAAGGTTATCTCGATGATTGATGAAGAGCAGTGGCTCATCATGGATGGAGATGTAAAGGGTGCTATCTATGAAAGCATTTTGGAGAAGAATGGTCAGGATAAGAAGAGCGGAGCCGGGCAATACTTTACGCCTCGTCCATTGATTAAGGCAATGGTAGATTGCATCGCTCCACAAATGGGCGAAACGGTTTGTGATCCGGCTTGTGGTACTGGAGGTTTCCTGCTGACGGCATACGACTATATGAAAGATCAATCCGCCAACAAGGAAAAGCGTGACTTTCTGCGTAACAAAGCTTTGCATGGAGTAGACAATACACCATTAGTTGTAACGCTTGCTTCCATGAACCTCTATCTGCATGGTGTCGGTACAGACCGAAGCCCGATTGTATGCGAGGATTCTTTGGAGAAAGAGCCTTCCACGCTTGTTGATGTGATTCTTGCCAACCCTCCTTTCGGCACTCGTCCGGCAGGTTCGGTAGATATTAACCGTCCCGATTTCTATGTCGAGACAAAGAATAACCAGTTGAATTTCCTCCAGCACATGATGCTGATGCTCAAAACAGGAGGACGTGCTGCGGTGGTATTACCCGATAATGTTCTTTTTGAAGCCGGAGCAGGTGAAACTATCCGCAAACGCTTGTTACAGGATTTCAATCTTCACACCATCCTGCGCCTACCCACCGGTATTTTCTATGCTCAGGGAGTGAAAGCCAACGTATTGTTCTTTACAAAGGGGCAACCCACTAAAGAGGTTTGGTTCTATGACTATCGTACCGATGTGAAGCACACTTTGGCAACCAATAAATTGGAACGACATCACTTGGATGATTTCGTTTCCTGCTACAATTCCGGTAACTTAGCCGAACGAAAAGAAACATACGATGCCGAGAATAATCCACAAGGGCGTTGGCGCAAATATGCTGTGGACGAACTATTGGCTCGCGACAAAACCAGTCTCGACATCACTTGGATTCGTCAAGGTGGCGAAGTGGACGACCGCTCATTATCGGAACTAATGGATGAGATAAAGGAGAAAAGCGATACTATCAGCAATGCCGTGGCAGAGCTGCAAAAGTTATTGGCAAATATAGAGGAGGACTAAATTTTATGGGCAAAGACATCATCACAAACAATCAAGAAATAAACAACTTGTTTCAAAAAGTTGTTGACCTTATCACTCAGGCAAGGAAACGTGTGGCGACAACAGTCAATATCGCTGAAGTCTATACAAAATTCCATATTGGCCAATATATAGTAGAATATGAACAAAAGGGAGAGATTAGAGCTGAATACGGAAAGACTGTACTGAAAGAACTCTCTAAACGTCTGACTGACAGATTAGGAGACGGTTGGGGATATTCAACTTTAAAAAACATCAAACAGTTCTATTTAGTTTATGCGAAAAGGCTAAACACTGTCGAGCCAATTGAAAACAGCAAACTTAGGTTGCAAAATGAGGAAAGGAAATACGATCAAGATTTAGTGCAGGATAAAAAGGACAAACACTGTTTAGCCTTTTCAGAAGAATCATTTACTCTTTCGTGGTCACACTATCTAATATTGATGCGTATAACAGACCCAATGGCTCGAAGATTCTATGAAATTGAGTGCCGACAACAAGATTGGAGTGTGCGACAACTCAGCCGGCAAGTGGCATCTTCGCTTTACGAACGTCTTGCGCTCTCACGTAACAAAGACGAGGTGATGCGGTTGGCACAGGAGGGACAAACCCTTGAAAAGCCATCTGACATTATCAAGAACCCCATTACATTAGAGTTTCTTGGTCTAAAGCCTGATGCTGTATACTCGGAAACTAAACTAGAGAATGCCATTATCAGCAAGATGCAGCAATTCCTATTGGAACTTGGCAAGGGATTTCTTTTTGAGGCTCGTCAAAAGAGATTTACATTTGATGAACAACATTTCTATGTTGACTTAGTGTTCTACAATCGCTTGCTACAATGTTATGTGCTTATAGACTTGAAGATAGAGAGACTTACCCATCAAGACTTAGGACAGATGCAGATGTATGTCAATTATTACGATCGCCACGTCAAACAAGATTTTGAAAAGCCGACAATTGGCATCCTGCTGTGTAAGGAGAAAAACGATGCACTTGTGGAACTTACCTTACCCAAAGATGCCAATATATACGCCTCGGCATATCAGCTCTATCTCCCTAACAAAGCTCTATTGCAGGCCAAGGTAAAGGAGTGGATTGAAGAGTTTGAAGAGAGTGAAGAAGAGAAACAAATAAACAAAAACTAATTGTGCAGCCAAGAACTGCACAAACTGTCCAACCAAAAATTGGACAAATAGATTAACTGGTATGGATACTAAGAAATTACGTCAAAAGATACTCGACCTTGCCATTCATGGTAAACTCGTCCCTCAAGACCCGAATGATGAGCCTGCATCTGTTCTCCTTGAACGTATCAAGGCAGAAAAGGAGCGACTGATAAAAGAGGGTAAAATTAAAAAGAGCAAAAAGTCTACAAAGGCTTCTGATACGCCCCATTATGAGCAGGTGCCATTTGAGGTGCCAGGTTCGTGGGTATGGTGTACATTGGGAGATTTGGCTTTTTACAAAAAAGGCCCATTCGGAAGTAGTCTAACTAAAGCTATGTTTGTTCCCAAAAGTAATGATACATACAAAGTATATGAACAAAAGAATGCCATACAAAAGGATAATACCCTTGGCTCATATTTTATAACGAAAGAAAAATATGATTCACTAATTGGATTTGCTATACAACCATATGATATTATCGTAAGTTGTGCAGGTACTATTGGAGAAACGTATGTATTGCCTCAGAATAGTCAAGAAGGAATAATCAATCAAGCCTTAATGCTTATCAGACTTTATAGCCGAGAGATAGAACAGTTTTACCTTCTTTACTTTGACTTTATTCTTAAGGAAGAAGCATATAAGGAAAGTAAGGGTACTGCTATTAAAAACATTCCTCCATTTGATGTATTGAAGGGTTTCCACATTCCTTTACCACCAATTAGTGAACAGCAAAGAATCTTGAAAGAAATTGAGCATTGGTTCTCTTTGATTGACATCATAGAAAGAGGTAAAGATGACTTGCAAACCACCATTAAGCAAGCCAAGAGTAAGATTCTTGACCTTGCCATTCATGGCAAACTTGTACCGCAAGACCCGAATGACGAACCTGCCTCTGAATTGCTCAAACGCATCAATCCAAAGGCAGAAGTCACTTGTGATAACGGGCATAAGTGGAAGTTGCCTCAAAGTTGGTGCTGGGCAAAAGGAAGACAAATCTTTTTGCCGATGAAATCTACCAAACCTCATAATGATGAATTTTTGTATATTGATATTGATTCAATTGATAACAAACGGCAGATAATTAATAAAATTAAAAGTATAAAAACAGCTAACGCACCGAGTCGAGCAAGCCGTTATACACAAAAGGGAGATGTTGTATTTTCAATGGTACGTCCTTATTTGCGTAATATTGCTAAAGTTAGTGTGGATGGCTGCATTGCGTCAACTGGTTTTTATGTATGTAGTCCCATTGATGACCTTAATTCCGAGTATTGTTATTACCTTATGATCTCTGATTATGTTGTAACAGGACTAAATCAATTTATGAAAGGCGATAATTCTCCATCCATAAACAAAAGTCATATAGATGAATGGTTATTTCCTTTGCCTCCATTCCCCGAGCAGCAACGTATCGTCCAAAAGATAGAGAAACTATTCTCCCTTCTTGACCATATTAAAAAGTCCTTAGAAGTGTAGTCAAATGCACTTCTAAGGATTATAACGTATTTACCAGTTTACAATCTTATCCACGATTTTTTGCTGTTCGCTGGCTGTTCGGCGGAGATAAATACGAGTGGTTTCTATACTCTCATGCCCCATGAGGTCAGCTAACAGAGCTATGTCATTGAAACGGTCAAGAAAATTCTTGGCAAAACGATGACGAAAAGAATGAGGGTAAACAACCTCTCGGTTCATTCCGTATTTTTCGGCAAAATGTTTGAGTTGGGATGCAATGCCACGAGTAGTAATCCGCTCGCCAAATCTGTTTAGGAAGATATAACCGGAACTTACACCTTTCTCTTTGAGCCATTTGGAGGCTTCCGTGCGTAATGTCTTGGGGATATACAGGCGGCGTATCTTACCGCCTTTGCTATAAAGGTCAAGATACCCTACTTGCACATGTTCCGCTTTGATTTGGAGAAGTTCGCTTACACGTGCCCCAGTAGCAGCCATAAACCAAACCACAAAATACCATTCATCATAGCCATCCGCTTTTAGCTGTGCTTTCAAAAATTTGTAATCGGCATCGCTGATTACGTTTTCCAGAAAGTTCTTCTGCTGAACCTTGACAAACTTTACTTTCAGTTTGTCCTGCTTTGTAAACTCCAAATACTTGTTGATGCCTTGCAGTCGCAAGTTTACCGTTTGTGGTCTGAAGTTCTCCACCAAGTAGCCTTTATAAGCCAACAGATTCTTCTTGTTCACTTCCTTATAGTGAGTAAGGAAATAGTTTACCGTCCACACATACGATGTCACGGTGTTCTTTGCCAAATTAGTTTTGGCAAGATGATTTTTGAATTTTGTTACCATATTACATTGATTAATAATGAGTATGGTAATAATATAAGGTATAGCTGTTATGATATGGGGTGGTTTGAAGCCAACCCATCATAATAAAATGGTTGGTTTATATCGGGCATTATCCGAACATACCTTTTGATATTCCTCGGAATTGGATATGGGTAGAACTCGGAAAGATTGGTAGATGGCAATCTGGAAGCACACCAAATAGATTGAATAAAGCTTATTATGGTGGCAATATACCATGGCTTAAAACAGGTGATTTAAATGATGGATACATCACACATATACCAGAATATATTACCGAAAAAGCTCTGAATGAAACATCTGTAAAATTGAATCCTATAGGCAGTGTACTAATAGCTATGTATGGTGCAACAATAGGGAAAATTGGTATATTGACATTTGCTGCCACAACAAATCAGGCTTGTTGTGCCTGTGATGTATTCGAAGGAATCGAGAAAGAATATCTTTTCTATTTTTTACTTTCTCACAAGGAAGAATTTATAAAATTAGGAGGAGGTGGAGCACAGCCTAACATATCAAAAGAAAAAATTGTTAGTACATACATTCCTTTGCCACCAAATGCAGAGCAAATACGAATAATCAAGACTATTCATCAACTCTTTGACCAATTAGATATAATCACGGAGAGTCTATAAACTTCCCGTGATTATATCCAGTTGCTGAAACGCACGGTTTATCGCATTCACTATTCTTTGTTGTTCCTTATAAGGAGGTATAGGTACTTCGATTGCCTTGAATAGTTTTTTATTCAAGTGAGGAATAGCAGAACCTACCTTGTTTTCTCGTAAAGTCTTACGATGTAAGTTGATAACTTGTAAAACATAATCCGTATTCATATTGTCGTTGATAGACAACAGTTTGAATGTGCTACCTTGATAACCCTCGATGGGAGTACGGAACACTTCACCAGAGTTTTCGCCATCTACCAATATCAATAGAGTATTAGCAGGAGTGTATCTTCCTGCTGTTAAAGTTTTTGTTTCTCGTTCACCACGTAGGTACTTGACATCAAGATTTACTCTTTCAATCTCACTTTGCCTTTCTCCATCAGTCAAGCTGCATAAAGTTTGCATAGGAGTAACTACCCATCCATTTGGCAAGTTCGGATAATGCCCGTTATCACAAGTGATTTCTGCCTTCGAGTTGATGCGTTTGAGCAGTTCTGAGGCAGGTTCATCGTTTGGGTCTTGTGGTACGAGTTTGCCGTGAATGGCAAGGTCAAGAATCTTACTCTTGGCTTGCTTGATGGTTGCCTGCAAATCTTCCTTTCCACTTTCTATAACGTCAATCAAAGAGAACCAGTGTTCAATTTCTTTCACAATACGCTTTTGCTCAGCAAGAGGTGGCAATGGAATCATGCCATTACAAGCATCTGTTGTACTCAAGCGTGGCATCTTAACACCATATCCACATTGTTGCGTATAGTCAAGAAAATATGCCGAACGCAGTACATGATTAAGATAATATGAAGAAACATTACAGTATGAATTGAATGGCATTATTTCAGTTGTACAATATCCTGATTGTGGTGCGACCAAGACCTTATTCAGATATGTGCGTAATTTAGAGTATAGGATATCTCCTTTGTTGAATCTGTGCCGTACTCCTTTAATACTTCTTTTTGATCTAGAAAGTGTTTGAATGATTTTTGCTGTATCCTTTTCTAAATCTTCAAGTTCTAAAACCCAGTCGTCATCGGTTATGCTATCAACGGAAACATTATTACATTCGCCATAATTACTAATTTCTCCCAAAGTTGTCCACACCCACGAACTTGGTACCTCAAACGGTACGTTCTCATAATGGGGCGTATGTATTGTACATAATGAGTTAAAAACATTTAATGTGTTGCAACTTTAGTTTTTAATTACAGCACATCAAATAGGACGTTTATCTTCTCCTATAACTTTTCTTTTTATTCTGAATCTTAACCATTCCTATCGCAAACATCAGACACCTTCTTCGATAGGCTTCTTCCTCTTCATCGGGTTGACGACCATCCCATCGGATATCAGATGAAGAGTCACCTCCTCCAGAAGATACACTGATAGGAGTTCCACCTGCTAAAGCATCCGCTATGGCGAATATCTTTGACCGGAGTGATGGATTCGACAGTTGGTCAAGTATGGTGTCCAATATTGATTTTAACTCATCGTTGTTCTTTGAAAGTTGTTCGACATCCCTTTTTAACCGATAAAATTCCCCATACTCTGCCAATACATTTTGCTGTGCAGTCTTCACTTGTCTCTCCGCTTCATTTCTATAGAGAGCCTCTATTTGGCGGACGATCGAATTGAAACGCTTGGCTATTTCCTGATTCTGTTTCTCAATCCATTTGTCCGTAATAAACAGAGGATATTTCCCCGAAATACAAGGTGGATCAAAATCAATTTTGTAGTTTCTGAAAGGCTGTATTACAGAGCCAGCTTTTTCAAGGTCTTGGGTCAGTTTGTTCAATTCCTGCTCTTTTGTATGGAGTTTGTCAGCCTTGTCTTCAAGTTTGGATTGGTATTCTGAAATCTGTTTCTGTATATCCGCCTTTTGAAATTTGTATTCTTCAAGAGCTATTTTACCGGAAGCCAGTTCCTTGTCAATCTGTTCAAGTTGAGATTTAGACTTGAATATTTGCGATTCCAGTCTGTGTATCATAGTCTGTAATCCCTTAACCGCTTTCTCCGCCTGTTTTGCCTCTTTTGATAGCTTACGAATATAATCGCGTTTGTTCAAATGCTGCACATTGCGCCCATATATGCTGTCTCCTCGTTCAAGTCCGTATTTACTTCCGACCTCCTCATACAGCGATGTGTGCATTTCTTTCAATATCTGCCCATATTCAAACCTGTTCTTTCCGAACTTTGCAGACCACATGACACACTCACGACCGCTTTTAGGCCGGATACCGACTGGCACAACTAAAGCATGAATATGCGGGCTGCTCTCGTCAAGGTGAACCTGAAAGCCGACAATGTTTTCCTGACCATATCTTCGGGAACACCAATCATAAACATCCTTCGCCCAAAGTTCTATTTCCTCGCAGCGGTGCAGATGGCTGTTGTCTGATCCTTTCTCTAAATTGACGGTCTGATTGCCAAAAGCCATCTCAAGTGTACGTTCATGATTGCCGCCAAAGACAAATTTGGCGCAACAGTTCGGTTGAATCTTACTGTCCGGTTTGAATGGCTTCCAACCTAATTCCAACAATCGTTCCTGCAAACGGAGTTCAAGAGACTTCTCTTGATACCCCAACGGATGTATTTTGCCATCGGGACCAATCTCAAAATTCAGCCTCATTCTGGTCTTGTCATAATTGTTGGTAGGGTCTTGATTTTTACAATCGACCTTATCTTCGTTCCAACGCCTTTCGTTCTCGTTGGCTTCTGATGTGCCAAATGATTTGGCAGCTTCAACGTGCATTGCTTGTTTTATATCAGTATTCATAATCTCGTTTTTATACGTATTTCTAATAATTGGAGCTTGCTCCTGTGCCTATTCACATAGTGTGGCAGTAGCCGGATTTTATTGCTATCAGGCAAAAAGTCCTTATTGTGTTATGGACTTTCTATAAGTGACCGGAACAAGTTCCTTCGTTATTCAATAAGTTCTAACCCCAATTCATCAATGAGCGTCTGCAAAGCCGGATTGCGCTGTATCATCTTTGAAAGAATCATTTGTGGTGTATCGGTCATCAAGAGGAAATCGGCAATGTCCAATCCTTTCTTTCGTTGTTCATCAGTAGCGCATTGTTCTAATGTGTCACTCATTATAACCTTTGAGCAAACGGAGAAGAGCATAGCCATCTTGGATTGCCAAATCTCTTTTGCTCCTAAGTCCGGACACAACATTACCGTCCGACCTTTTAATACACCAACCGCATCTGCTTTGAAGCAGCCGTGCATTCCACCAGTAGCCAGCCATATAAATTCCGGCATATAATGAGTGGCTATCAAAGCAGACTTCTCACTCTCTACTATAGCAATCGGTTTGGCAGGATTATCAGACAACAGATGCTCACCAAACAAACATTGCTTTAGATTGTAGTCGACAAGGTTCAACTCGGTATGTACCCAACTTACATAACTTCTCGGCTCTTTTGTCCGATGTCCTGTTGTTGAATCATACAACATTATCTTTCCGGTTCGCACGTAGCCTTGCCTATCAATCTGCCAGTAGACAGTAGAGCCGCCCCATTTTTTTGATGTGCCAACACGATATAAATGGAATATTCGCTTTGTTTCATCCTTGCCCAATATACCTACCAGATAAATGTACAAAGGATTCATTGTGTAATTGGTAAGTGTTCGCTCCATTAGTTCTTTATCAATAAAGGAAGTAGGTGGCAATGAATGTGGCTGTGGCTTAGCATGTTCAATGCCATAATTGGAACCTTTTTCTATCAGCGTTGGATTATCCTTGAAATAATCAGAGGGCGTATAATGGTATTTGCACGACTGCTCATGGTCGCATCTGCCTACATAGTCAGGAAACGAAACTTCCCCTTGAGTATCAACGTAACGTATAAAACATTGTTTCTTTCCACACTGAGGACATGAAAGTTTAGAGCCTCGCTTATATTTTTGAAGGGTAAATCGGTATTCATTCATGCTTGATATTTTTTATAATTGCAGTCCGTGCAGTTTGCAGTTCTTGCAGTTTTGCAGGAAAACGGATGATACGAAAGTGCAAACTGCAACAACTGCAAGATGCAATGGGGATAGGTTATTGCAGTTTCTCATATTCCCCTCTCTTAATTTTCTTGATTATCTTATTCGTGGTAAGGCTGACCAAAGAATACATTACAGAGCGTTCGGAAAGCCCCACTTCTTTTCCTGCTTGAATGGCATCGGCAGTTGTGAATGTTGCAGAAAGACAATCAAGCAATTCTTTCTTTTGTGGTTCAATGCCCTCTACCAACATATATTTCTGAATGTCGGCATAACAACTTTCAAAGTAATCGCTTAATGCAATAGCTGATTTGATTGAATCGATGTCCACAAAATCTTTATGAACCTCACCACAAGCCCAGCGGAAGATTTGCATAACCAAAGCCAATCGTGCTGTAATCATCGGAGCTTTCATTATTCTGCTATCCACCAAGCCGTCATCTTGGATTTGATTGACTGCATGAATAGCATCATTGCGCCAATTGGTAAAATAGGCTTTTGCTTCCGAAGAAAAGTCCAAAATGTCAGGAACTATTTCGCCATCCTCATTTACTATAAAAGGCAAACTCATCACTTTGTTGATGATATTTTCCCACATAGACGAGTATTTGTCAAAAGTGGTAAAAGCGTTTTCTTCATCTTGCCAATCTGATATTTCCTGTGAAGACGGATAAACAAAAATTATTCTATCAATCAACCCATTGTCCTTATAGCCTTTATCTGTAAGTTCGTGCATTCGGGTGGTCTGCATCGTACCTACCATATTTATAAAAGGATGCTCTATGTGAATAGGTATGGGCATACTGCATCTGGAAATGTCTAAAGGTTTTCCGCTGAATGCAGTCAATAACTGTTCAATAAGTTGCCCTTTGCTGTATTGATTCACAGCATTGAACATTCCCATAATTTCATCCACATATACCACAATACCACGCTGGTTGTCATCAAGCGCACGCATTAAAGCTTCTGGGGTAAAGTCGGATATTATGGTTCTTCGCAAAATCGGTTTTTCTGGCAATGGAGTGCAATTTTCCTTCTTCCCTTTGTTGTCCTCTACCATATTATTATATTGCTCCATATCAGACTTGAATTGTTTGACAGCTTTGGCATCATGCTTGCGAATTGGGCGAAAAGCAAAGTCTAACGGGGGAGTTTTGCCCATTCCGGGGCGGCCAACCAATATCATATAGAGGGCAGGATTACTTATCCAGCCACCACGAATACGGATATTGACAGCATTACCGATGGCTGTTGAAATTGCCGCCAAAAGAGAAGCCATCATATATTCAATGGAATAATTCTCTTGTCGTGCCAATGCCAATACCATATCCTGAATTTTAGCAGGAAAAGCATTCAAAGGAATCTTGTCTTCAAGTATCCCTCCAAATTCCATTCTGATTGCATTGCATAAATCGAGTGAATCCATTAGAATCGGTTGTTTCTTTTAGACTTTATGAATCGGGCAGCTTCGTCCTCCAAGTCTTTTTCGGACTTTACCTTGCCATCTCGAAGCCACGCATCAATCTCCGATTTTAGAAACATGATACGTTTACCTCTTTTATGAAATGGGATTTGGTGGCAGCTTGTCCATCCATATACTGTTTGCTCTGCCGGATGACTGGGAATATAATCGCACAACTCCTTTAAGTTCATCCATTGCTCGGTTGGAATACTCGGACTTTGAGTGTTGAGACCGTCAATCTTAGAATCCAGTTCATTCAATTTATCCATCATCCACGACATTGCCTTGGGTAAATCTTCAAAAGTAATGTTCTTTTCACTCATACTGCTATCTGATTTATGTTTGATTTTTCGGCAAAGTAATCGTGATTTAGCATACTGATTTTATGATGGACTGTGTCACATAAAGAAACAGCAGCGAAACAGAAATACCATAAGGAATATGTATTGATTATCAATGCAAATGATGAAAAACGTCAGTAGTAGTTTTTTATGGTAATGTACCCAATCATAAGGAAATCATTAGGTGGTCATAATAACAGCTCATAGGTAAAAACAAAAAGCCACCCACGCAGAATCTACGCAGATGGCTATGCCTATCAAGTGGGACAACACTTTTATTCCGTTTGTGATAAAGCTAATTTGATAGTTTCTGTTGCTTTCTCCTTTTTCTCATCTACAACCTTGGCATACACTTGAGTGGTTCGTACATTGGTATGCCCCAACATTTTGCTAACGGTATAAATGTCCGTTCCTCCAGCCAGTTGAAGGGTAGCGTAGCTGTGCCTAAAGCAATGGAAGGTAATGTGCTTGGTAATTCCGGCAGCTTCAACCCATTTTTTAACAGGGCGATTTATCCATGATGGGTCAGGTAATCCGGCAAACACTAATAATTCTCCTTCTTTTTGCTCTCCGCAAAGATTATATGCTTGCTCTGAAATTGGCATATACTCAACACCTTTTGTCTTTTGTTGCGTAAAGTTCAGCCGATAACCACCATTGAATTGTTCCACCTCCGACCATTTCAATTTCTGAATGTCGCAATGTCGGATTCCTGTTAATGCTGAAAAGAGTGCGGCTCGTTTCAATAATGGGTCACACGGAGTTTGTGCCAGTCGGTTCAACTCTTCTATTGTCAGGTATTCTCTGCGACTCTCCCTTTCCTGAATGCCTTTGACTTTCGCTGCAATATCAATAGTCAGATAGCCATCTATAAAGGCTTGTTTCAATCCTGCCTTGAAAATTGAGAAGTATGTTGATGCTGTATTTTGAGAAATTGTACCTCGTTTAGTACCACCTTGCGGTGCGTTCATTATGAATTGACGGAACGATTCAACCAGCTTTAAGTCTATCTGCGAAAAGAGAATGGTATCACTTTTTGCAAATATCTTCAGTAACTCATGTACTCGCCTCCAATTGACAATAATAGAATCGGAACTATGGGCATGTCTTGTTCGTTGCACATGGTCGAAGTACTCAATAAAATTACTTCGGGAGCGTTCCAACTGCTCCGCCTGTTCTGCATCGGTATCGGCATATAAAGCTGCATTGTCGTATTCCTTTTGTCTTAGGCTTCTGACTTTATCGGCATAGATACATGATTCTTGGTCTAATTGCGACTTGCATTGAATAACACCGTTTAAATCTCGCTTCGGCTTATAAGTAGTTTTGCCTTCGGCATTAGTCCTTGCATTGCGTGATTTATCCCAAATAGGTGTTGTAATGGTACGATTGAGATATTCACGCACTCTTTGTGGCGTATGTTTTCCAGATTGGAATACAGGATAAGATTCCACATAAAGATACCATTCATCACGATATTCAGACTTGCGGAGCTTTACCGACACACGTGTATTAACTAATGCTTTCTTCATCGCTTCATATCCTTGACATAGTAATTACTTTCACTTAGATTGTTTAATCATATTGCATATAGCTTCTGACAAATCTTGATCAGAATTATCTTTCCCCCAAATACTCCAGAAAGGAACTGTTTGACTTGATGGTTTGATTGAAGGTTCATTTATTTTTACTCTAGACGGTAATAATGTAGCATCACCAACAATAATTGCTTCTGCGATGTCAAGCAAAGAAAGATTGTCGGCAATATTACCAAGATTATCTGGTAGTAGTCGTTTAATCACATTTTGATCATCCACATTTGTAAGTCGAAGACTAATAAAATTATTACATTGGCTTAGTACTGTACGATTTACTTCTGAAGGTCTTTGACTGATTATCACAAGACCAACTCCATATTTTCGTCCTTCCTTCGCTATTCGTTCAAAACTTTTCAAACCTATTTCTGCAACAGCATCTTGTGAAATAGATTGCTGAACATATAAGTGTGCTTCATCACATAATAGTGCTATTGGATGACGATGTTCCATTGAACTCCATTGTTGAACAGTAAATACAATTCTTGCCAATAGACCAATTACTAAAGGAAGTACATCTGATGGTACTTCTGACATATCTATAACCTTGACCCCACCATCAGCCTTCATCAGAACTCTGGCGAAATCTTTGAGCCAATTTTGCGATTTTTCTTCTGTTTGTAAACTGAACATAAATCCCATTCTCTTATCTGAAAGTTTATTCTCCAGTCTTTGATTGAACCGTGTTAACTTCCCATTGTATGGGCCTAGCTTTTCAGAACCGGCTCTTGCACCAGGTACCATTTCTTCGTCTTTGGACTTTAGCCGAGTTAACACTGTTTGCAAGTCGTAAGCTACGGGACTATCAACAGTAATCAGATGTTCATATATTGTTCCTTCTACACCTTTTTCTTTTTCGGCAAGAACTTCACGAGAGAATATCATTGCTTGATTTGGTGCATTTTGGTCACTACGATCTAATAACAATGCCTGCATTTCCTCATAATTTAAGAGCCAATAGGGTACCATAAGTATATTGTTGTTGAGTTTTTCAGAGGTAGCCAAATCTCCTGGTGTTGCAATTTTATATTGTTTGATGCCATCTATTTTGAAATCAGTAGAGGAGTATTCTCCGTGGATATCAAACAAAATTGCATTAGAATGTTTTAATTTAGCCATTTGTTCAACAATACATGCAACACAAAAAGATTTACCACTCCCTGTAGAACCCACAATAGCAGCATGTCGTTGAAATAGTTTATCTCCATCCATATATGCTATAGAACTTTCATCCATTGTATATTTCCCTATTGCAAGAGGACTGATGGAAGTCGCTAATTTGTTGGATATTGTTTGCATGAGGTCTGTGAGACGTGTTCCTTCAATCTTATAACATAAGGCACTTATAGATGGAACTGCACTAACGTTTCTTCTGAACACGTTACTTTGCTCTCCAGCTTTGTCCATAAATTCACCCACAAAAACTAACCTAACTTGGTTAAATGCCGAAGAAGTATCTTCTTCATCCTCGTCATCATTCAAAGTCATATCAGTAGCCTTGCGATAGATTTTTACTATCATTGCTATAATGTAACGACCAGATTTCGGACTTTGAATAGCTATAAGTTGATTAATTTGTAACTGGGACAGAACATCGTCAGAATCTATAATGGCTGTTGCCATACCTGTGTCTACACTATTTATTGAGCCTATTGACTCACCTTTATCATATCTTAATACTATACTTTCCATTTTTTATATTTCCATTAATCCTTCTATAGTCCAATATATTTTGTCATCAACAATTATAGAATCACTATTTGTATGAAAAACAGTACCCTTAGCACCATCACTACAAATAGCGATATAATCATATCCTTTATCTATTACATTTTCTTTTATTGAATTTGTAATTTCTTTGGTAACAATCAGTATTTTTGCCTTTCTCTTTTTGGCATATTTAAGCAACATTTCTTGAACATGTTTGTCATTAAAACCATAACCAATACAAACATAGTTTTGGGCACTTTCAAAGATTTTGTCCACAGCTGATAAAAGTTGTCTATGTGGTTCCTCTTGAGTACGTTCGTATTTATTAGTTCCTGGAGTTACGATACATGGTGTAAACCCTAATGGAATATTGACAGAATTGGGGATATTGCAAATGATTCCATCTCTCCTATACCAGTCTAGGGAACCGTGAACTTTCAAGATATTAATAAATCCAGTATAATCAGCCTCCGGCTTTTTAGGATTTAGCATAATATTATCTTTTAACTTTCCCATCAGTCCGTGAGTAAAACCTATATTAATGTAAGCGTCAGTTTGACAAGCTGCATACTCGGCAATCCTATCATAATTGGTTGAGATTACATTTAGCGTTTTATTCGGATCTCCATATATAATATAATCAAATAGTTGTCTTAGATTAATATCTTCTCCACTTATAAACCTTTCATAGACTTTTGCATCGGATTCAATAATAACCTTCCAGACAATATTTACTATATCTGCTTCAACAATTTCAGGAACCTTAACATCCAGCAATGCAGCTTCCAAACCTACACCTGAATCTAAAAGCTTTATGAAATCACTAACGACATCATTAGTAGCTGTATCATAATATGGATTTGATTTAAAGAAGTTTTTTAACTCATTTGCTAAAACACCCATTCCTGGTATGCCATAGGAAACAGATGCTCCACTTCCCAATACAATTACAGGATTGGAACTTCGTATGTTTTGAATATCTTGAAATATGTCTTTCTTTTCCATATTCATTAAAAACATTTATTTGATAAAAATCTCAATTAAAGTACTACGTTGTATGCATTTATGCGAATTTCTATCGTTGTGCAATTACTTAGTTGAGATATTTAATCGATACTCATGTACTAATGCTTTCTTCATCGCTTCACACCTTTATATAGATTATCAATTTCTTTCTTTGGTACATAAACAAAGTTACCTATCTGTCTGGTAGGAATGGAATACTTGCGTATATGAAGGTAAACAGTGCTTTCATTCACAAGAAACTTTTCTGTGATTTCGCCAATAGTATAACAGTCCTTTGGCTCCAGACTATACAGCTTGGCAATAGGCTTTGGCTTTGTGAGAGTTTTCTTTCGGAGAGGATAGAGTTTCATCAATTCTTCTTTTGATAGTAAAGTCTGCCTTTCTCCGGCATTCACACTTGGGATTGTACCCTTACGAATTAAACGATAAAGAGTTTCCTTGCTTATGCCAAACAAAGCGTATGCTTCAGGAACTGTGATATACTCTTTGGACTTGGGTATCTTCTTAACCACTTCGTCCAACCTTTGCAATCTCTGTTCTTCATCCTTACGCCTTTTCCACGCAATCTTGGAACATTTGGGAGTGCAATACCACGATTCAATGGTTTTAGCTACAAAGGTTTCTCCACAAACCTTGCATTGACGTGTTATTTCAAATTTTGCTGCTGGCATAACCTACATTTTACTTATATTCTTCATTCTCAATACCGCTGTTTTTATAGATGTCACATTATCTACTTTTAAGTGTCGGTACAATTATGGTACAAATATATAATAAAAATCCGAATAACAAGCAAAGTCAAGGAAAAGTGATATAAAAAGAAATAGGGCATAACTCATTGAGTTACACCCTGCATTCCTATTTTTAGTTATCGTTGTTTATCGCAACTTATTTCACTTCCTCAAAGTCAACGTCCGTAACGTTACCGTCTTTGCTGTTGTTGCTGCTACCTGCATTACCGCCAGCTTGTTGACCACCGAAGTTAGGATCTGCTTGCGGACCGCCTTGAGCGCCGCCACCTTGAGCGTTGTACATTTCTTGGCTAGCTGCTTGGAATACGCTGTTCAATTCTGCCATAGCAGCATCGATACCTGCGATATCCTGAGCCTTATGAGCTTCTTTCAATTTGTTCAAGGCACCTTCGATCGGAGCTTTCTTGTCTGCCGGAAGCTTGTCGCCAAGATCTTTCAATTGTTTCTCGGTCTGGAAGATCATGCTATCCGCTTGATTCAATTTATCGATACGCTCTTTCTCTTTCTTATCGGCCTCTGCGTTTGCGGCAGCCTCTTCTTTCATACGCTTAACCTCATCATCGCTCAAACCGCTGGAAGCCTCGATACGGATACTTTGTACTTTACCGGTTCCTTTATCCTTGGCGGATACGTTCAAGATACCGTTGGCGTCGATATCGAATGTAACCTCGATCTGAGGGACACCACGTTGTGCGGCAGGTATTCCATCTAGGTGGAAACGACCGATAGACTTGTTATCTTTAGCCAAAGAACGCTCACCTTGCAAGATGTGGATCTCAACAGAAGGCTGATTGTCTACGGCAGTCGTAAATGTCTCGGACTTCTTGGTCGGGATGGTCGTGTTAGACTCGATCAATTTAGTCATTACACCACCCATTGTCTCAATACCTAAAGACAGCGGAGTAACATCCAACAGCAATACGTCTTTAACCTCACCTGTCAATACACCACCTTGGATCGCTGCGCCTACGGCTACTACTTCATCCGGGTTAACGCCCTTAGACGGAGCTTTACCGAAGAATTTCTCAACGATAGCCTGTACAGCCGGGATACGAGTAGAACCACCTACCAAGATCACTTCGTCGATATCAGAAGTTGATAAACCTGCGTCTTTCAAGGATTGACGGCACGGTTCGATACATGCTTGGATCAGACCGTCAGCCAATTGTTCGAATTTAGCACGAGTCAAAGTCTTAACCAAGTGCTTTGGAATACCGTTTACCGGCATGATATACGGCAAGTTGATCTCCGTGCTAGTCGTACTTGACAACTCGATCTTCGCTTTCTCGGCAGCTTCTTTTAAACGTTGTAAAGCCATCGGGTCTTTACGTAAGTCTACGCCTTCCTCTCGTTCGAATTCTTCAGCCAACCAGTCGATGATTACGTGGTCGAAGTCATCACCACCTAGGTGAGTATCACCGTTTGTTGATTTTACCTCGAATACGCCGTCACCTAACTCAAGGATGGAGATATCGAATGTACCACCACCTAAGTCGAATACGGCGATCTTCATGTCTTTGTTCGTCTTATCCAAACCATAAGCTAAAGAAGCGGCAGTCGGTTCGTTTACGATACGGCGTACGGTTAAACCTGCGATCTCACCAGCCTCTTTCGTAGCCTGACGTTGAGCGTCACTAAAGTAAGCAGGTACTGTGATAACGGCTTCCGTTACTTCCTGTCCCAAATAATCCTCAGCTGTCTTTTTCATTTTCTGCAGGATCATCGCTGAGATTTCCTGCGGAGTATACAAACGTCCTTCGATATCTACACGAGGAGTGTTGTTATCACCACGCACTACTTTATAAGGAACGCGATTGATTTCCTTTTGTACTTGGTCATAAGTTTCACCCATGAAACGTTTGATAGAGAATATAGTCTTTTCAGGATTGGTGATAGCCTGACGTTTTGCGGGATCACCTACCTTACGCTCGCCGCCTTCTACGAAAGCTACGATTGAAGGTGTTGTTCTTTTACCTTCGCTGTTCGCGATAACAACCGGTTCGTTACCTTCCAATACGGCAACACAAGAGTTGGTTGTTCCTAAGTCGATTCCAATAATCTTTCCCATGATTGTAAATATTTTAATTGTTATTATTCATCGTCCGTCATCCTCCTTGTTTAAAGGATTCACATAGTATTCAACAAATGCCGTGCCAAAGAAGTTTGGGTTTGAAAATAAATAATACGTGTCATGAATCGTGACATTTTGGCGGTTTGGCAGAATACAGAAAGCCCCGGAACCGTTTTAATAGGCCCGGGGCTTCTCTTGTTATTTGTTGATTATTTCCTTTTCTTCTTTCATGTCAAGCTCATTCTTGTCGGCATCAAAGAATTTGTATTCAAGAAAGGCGAGACTTTGATTGGGAATAACTTTTAAACCATGTGTGTACTTCATTTTCCACTTCATGCTCAAGGGGAACAACCCCTTGTTCACATACGCTGCGACATACGGATGTACATGCAGGGTGAATTTCTTCACGTGATGTTTGTTTACTAAGCAATCTATTTTTTCTTCCAGGCTGTCGGTAAACAGGATGGAAGGCTTAACCGTTCCTGTTCCGAAACAGGATGGGCAGTCTTCTGACGTATCCACGTCCATTGCCGGACGTACCCGCTGACGGGTAATCTGCATCAAGCCAAACTTACTAAGAGGAAGGATATTGTGTTTAGCCCGGTCATTTGCCATTGCCTTTGTCATGTGTTCAAATAGCTTTTGCCGGTTGGCAGCCTCTGCCATATCGATAAAGTCTATGACGATGATACCTCCCATGTCTCGTAAGCGGAGCTGACGGGCGATCTCATCGGCGGCGGCTATATTTACGTCGATAGCTGTCTTCTCTTGGGCATCGCTGCCTTTGGAACGGTTCCCGCTGTTCACGTCGATAACGTGCATAGCTTCCGTGTGCTCGATAATCAAGTAAGCTCCACTCTTGTAAGTGACAGTTCGTCCGAATAGCGACTTGATTTGCTTGGTGACCGCAAAGTTGTCGAAGATAGGAAGCTCTCCCGTATATAACTGTACGATTTCTTCCCGTCCCGGTGCGATCAAGCTTACATAGTCGCGGACATTATTATAGACCTCCTTGTCATTTACATAAATATTTTGGAAAGAGGGGTTGAATATATCCCGAAGCAAAGCTACGGTACGTGCCGTTTCCTCATAAATAATAGCCGGAGCTTTGAGTTTAGGCACCTTCACGATATTATCTTCCCATCGTTTCATCAATGTCTTCAATTCATGATCAAGCTCTGCGACACGCTTGCCCTCCGAGGATGTCCGTACGATAACACTGAAATTCTTCGGTTTGATACTTTGGATTAACTGGCGCAAACGGGCTCGTTCCTCGCTTGATTTAATTTTGGTGGAGACAGATACTTTATCGGCGAACGGTATCAGCACGATATATCTTCCGGCAAAAGAAAGCTCGGAAGTCAATCGGGGACCTTTCGTCGAGATAGGCTCTTTAGCAATTTGAACCAACACCTCTTGTCCTACTTTCAGCACGTCGCTAATACTCCCGTTCTTTTCGATCTCCGGTAGAATCTGAGTTTTCGACAGTACCGGCGCCTTTTTGGGATCGCTCAGCAATTGCTTTAAATATTTCTGTTGGGTGTTGAAGTTAGGACCTAAGTCCAAATAGTGAAGAAACGCATCCTTTTTGTAACCGACATCAATGAACGCAGCGTTTAAGCCCGGCATCAGTTTCTTAACCTTACCTAGATAGATATCACCAACAGCGAACGAGACGTTGCGGGCCTCCTTTTGGAGCTCCACAAGGCTCTTGTCCTCCAAGACGGCGATAGATACCTCTTTGGGCTGTACATCAACTACTAATTCACTAATCACTTAAGATGTGTTTTTAAGATCAGACCTTATAAAATACGCAAAGAACAAACTTAAAAGGTCACTTATTAAGTTTGTTCTTTAGAGTTCGTTAGATAGACTTATTTCTTCTTATGTCTATTCTTCTTCAGTCTCTTTTTGCGCTTGTGCGTAGACATTTTATGTCTTTTTCTTTTCTTTCCGCTAGGCATCGCTTTAAAATTTTAAATTAAACGTATAATAATTAATTACTTAACTTCACCAATAAAAGTCTTAGCCGGCTTGAATGACGGAATGTTGTGTTCCGGGATGATGATCGTAGTATTTTTTGAAATATTACGAGCTGTCTTTTGAGCTCTCTTCTTAATAACGAAACTTCCGAAACCTCTCAAGTAAACGTTTTCGCCTTGGGCTAAAGAACTTTTTACGATATCCATGAAGGACTCAACGCTTGCTAGCACTGTCTGTTTGTCGATACCAGTGCTTTTTGAAATCTCGCTAACAATATCTGCTTTAGTCATGTCTATAAATTAATTAATTGATTTTGACCTATTAATTTTTTGGAATGCAAATATATAGCTTTTTATTTAAGTGGAAAAAGAATTGAGCTTCAATTTTTAAATAAAAAGATTCTTCTCGATTCGTAATATATATGTATGTTTGCGGTAATCAAATAGTTATGATGTTGAAAAGTGAGAAAGGGAGCAGTTATGTTACAGTATGAAAGTGAGTTAGAAATCAGCCGGATATTGGTTGAGTGGTATGAAACCTATAAAAGAGAGCTTCCTTGGAGGGAAACGAGAGACCCTTATATCATCTGGATATCGGAGATTATATTGCAACAAACCCGGGTTGTACAGGGATTGGAGTATTTTTTGCGTTTTACCGAACGTTTCCCGGATGTGGCATCTCTAGCGGTGGCGGAAGAGGATGAGGTGCTGAAATATTGGCAGGGCTTGGGGTATTATAGCCGGGCTCGTAACTTACATGCGGCGGCTAAATCTATCATGGAGCGGTTTAACGGGGTTTTCCCGGAGAATTATAAAGAGGTATTATCCTTGAAAGGTATCGGGGAGTATACGGCGGCGGCGATCGTCTCCTTTGCTTGGAACCAACCGTGTCCGGTCGTGGATGGAAATGTGTACCGGGTACTTTCCCGTTTGTTTGCCGTAGATACGCCGATCGACACCACGAAGGGTAAAAAGCAATTTGCGGAACTGGCCGGAATGATCTTGGACCCTAAGAACGCAGGGACGCATAATCAGGCGATCATGGAATTGGGTGCTTTGCAATGTGTTCCTCAAAACCCGGACTGCGGGGTGTGCCCGCTAAAAGATAAATGCGTGGCGTTCGCTTCCGGCAATGTGCAAGCTTATCCGGTGAAACAAAATAAGACGAAGACAAGGGATCGTTATTTCCACTATCTATACATTATATATAAAGAACAAACTTGGATGAACAGACGGACGGGGAAGGATATCTGGACCGGTTTGTATGAATTTCCATTGATCGAGACGGATCATGCGATGGATTTTTCCGGTTTGTGTGAGACGCAAGCCTTCCGTAACCTATTGGGAGATGCTGGAAAATTGAGTATCACCCAAGGGTTATCGAATGTAAAGCATACGCTCTCCCATCAAATTTTATACGCTTCTTTCTATCAAATAGAGATAGAGCAGGTTCCGGAATCCTTGGGGAATTACCTCTCTCTGCCTTGTCGGGATATTGAGAAGTATGCCGTTCCCCGGCTGATACATATTTATTTAGAGAAATTAAACGGAAACTTGTGAGAATGATTGAATTTGTGTTTCTTTGTATGGTTATTAAGAATTTGAATTATGTCATTGAATAAGGTTATATTGATCGGCAACGTAGGCAAAGATCCTGACGTTCGCTATTTTGACAGTGGTGCCGCTGTCGCTAATTTCCCGCTGGCAACCTCGGAACGTGGGTATACGTTGGCAAATGGAACGGTGGTTCCGGAACGTACGGAGTGGCATAATATCGTAGTTCGTCGGGATTTGGTTCCTTTCGTGGAAAAATGGGTACGTAAAGGTTCCGGTGTATATGTGGAAGGCAAGATTCGTACTCGTAATTATGATGACCAAAGCGGCGTGAAACGATATGTTACGGAGATCCATGCGGATCGTATCGAGTTTTACAGCACGGGTTCCCGTCCGGCCGATGGTGGAAATACGACTGCACAAGGCGGTAGTATGCAGCCCAATGTGGGACAAGGACAACCGGCTCAACCGACCACGGCGCCAAATACCGCTTATCAACAGCCAGCCGCCTCGCAGCCTAGCGCATTCTCAGAATCCAGTGACGCGGATGATCTCCCGTTCTGATATTGTTTAACTAATACTGTTTCCCTTGGACTCGGACTATTATTTATGGGGCTTATTTGAAAACGTAACGGTGCAGGCGCTGACAGCGGGTCCTGTGATCGCATTAAGCCTCGCTTTTTTACTGCTGTTTGTTTCCGGCTTCGTGTCGGCCTCTGAAGTGGCATTCTTTTCTCTAACCCCGGGTGACCTAAATGAGATCGGGGAAGAGAATCGCCCGGCAGATCCTGTTATCAAACGTCTCCTTGAACGTTCGGAGTATCTATTGGCATCTATATTGATCGCTAATAATTTTGTAAATGTGGCGGTCGTTATGCTGTGTACCTATGCGATTAACGCTTGGATTAATTTCTCGGCCGCTCCTCTTCTAGGCTTTGTGCTTGAGACGATTCTCTTGACTTTCTTGCTTTTACTTTTTGGGGAGATCATGCCTAAGATTTACGCACAGAAGAATTCTTTGCGTTTTGTTCGTTTTTCAGCCTCCGTATTAAGTGGTTTGGAACGCTTCTGCCGCCCATTCTCGAAAATCTTGGTTAATTCCACATCGGTCATCAATAAAGCGTTAGCGAAAAAGAAATATGATATCTCTGTAGATGAGCTTTCTAAAGCGTTAGAGCTAACCTCTACCGAGATCCCGGAGGAGAAGGAGATGCTGGCGGAGATTATCAAGTTTTATAATAAGACCGCTGATGAGATCATGACTCCTCGTCTGGATATGGAAGATATCGAGATCAAGATCAGTTTCCGTGAGGTGGTTGATTTTATTATCAAATCCGGCTATTCGCGTATTCCGGTATATTCCGAGACTGAGGATAATATAAAAGGTATCTTATATATCAAGGACTTATTGCCCTATATTGACAAGCCCGATACATTCCGTTGGCAGAGCTTGATCCGACCGGCCTATTTCGTGCCGGAAACCAAGAAGATCGATGATTTGCTGGAAGAGTTCCGTACCAATAAAATTCATATGGCGATCGTGGTCGATGAGTTTGGCGGTACCTCCGGTATCGTGACGATGGAAGATATCCTAGAGGAAATTGTTGGAGAGATCTCCGATGAGTATGATGAGGATGAGCAACAATTCATCCGTTTAGCAGACGGTAGCTTGATCTTTGAGGCAAAGATATTATTGACGGATTTCTTCCGGGTTATCGATGCCGATCCCTCAGATTTTGGTAAATTGACGGAAGAAGTGGAAACTTTGGCCGGTCTTTTGTTGGAGATAAAAGGGGATTTTCCACGCCGTAGGGAGATTATAGATTTTAAGGAATATCGTTTCCAAGTGCTGGAAGTGGATAACAGGAGGATATTAAAGGTTAAATTTAACCGTATCCTTGAAGATACAGGGAATGATGAGAATGGGAAAGATACGAAGTAAATGTTTATGAAATGGATAGCTGCTGTCATAGGAGGTTCTCTGTTTTTAGGGATATGCTGTATTTCGTGTGTGGAATATACGCCGAAGCCACGGGGCTATGTTCGTATTGAACCTTCGAAGGCACAGTATAAACCGCTTGATCTCAGTTACCTGCCTTTTAATTTTGATGTCTCTCAGACTGCGGTCATAGAGGTTCCGGATCAAAAGAAGGGTGTTACGGGCTTGAATATCTCGTATCCGGAGTTAGAGGCTAAGCTTTATTGCAGCTATTTGCCAATTACTCCCGCGTCCTTGGTGACGGTGGAAACGGAAAGCCGCTCTTTCGTCGCCCGCCTGATAAAGTCGGAGAATCGGATATCGGAGAAAGCGTATTCCAACCCTGCCGCAAACGTTTATGGCTCGTTGTTTCTTCTGGATGGAGAATCGGCTTCTCCCATACAATTCCTGTTGACAGATAGTGTATCGAATTTCTTCCGGGGGGCCTTGTATTTTGACTGTAAACCCAATGCGGATTCATTAGCTCCCGCTATCCAATATATCCGGGAAGATATCATAGAACTTATACAAACTTTTAGTTGGAAAGAATAATATGGCCTTGCTATATAAACAACTCTCGCCGCTGCATGGAGTCTGGAAAATGGAAGAAAGCTCTGATGAGCTTTTGGGGATGCTTGAGCATAAAGCGGACTATTCTTCTTTTTTGGAGCGGGTATCGGCAGAGAAGCGGAGGCAGGAACGTTTCGCCAGCCGGGTGCTTTTAAAAGAGCTTTTAGGAGAGGAGGCAAGGGTTGACTATCATTCTACGGGTGCCCCGTTCCTTGCGTGCGTACCTTTATATATAAGTATATCTCATACGAAAGATTATGTGGCGGTAATCTTGGATAAGCGTCCGACAGGGATCGATATCGAGTATCGTTCGGACCGGATCTTGAAAATACGAAGTCGCTTTATGAATCCGGAGGAAGAGGCGGGTATCGATCTGGAGCATGAGGTCGAGCATCTATTAATCCATTGGTGCGCCAAAGAAACCTTGTTCAAGATAATCGGGCAGGAAGGAGTGGACTTTCAAAAGCATCTTCACGTGAATCCTTTTCCTTATTTATCGAGTGGGACGTTTAAGGGACGAGAAACCCGGACCGAGGCATGCCGGGAATATGAGTTGGCATATCAAGTTACACCGGACTATGTATTGACTTGGTTGAAGTAAGTTAACTTCATACGCTTGTGAAGTTAACTTCATTGACTAACGAAGCTAACTTCATTGGCTCACGAAGCTAGCTTCATCAAATCATGTGGTTGGAAAGATATCGTTCGATCTATTTCTGCCAGATCTCCCAAGCGGCGAAAGCCTGTAATAGAAGCATTTCCAGACCATTTTTCACGACGGCGCCTTTTTCTTTTCCTTTCTTCATGAAAAGGGTCTCATCCGGATTGTAAAGTAAATCATACAATAGATGATTCGGCGTAAGTAAATCGTACGGGATATCCGGACATGAGTCTATATTCGGGAACATGCCTAAGGGAGTCGTATTCACGATCACCGTATATTGCTCCATGGTCTTCGGAGTAATCTCATCGTACGTGATACAAAATTCTTTCGGTTTGCGAGAAACCAGCGTGGCACCAACACCTAGCTGTTTCAGTCCATGGAAGACTGCCTTTGACGCCCCTCCCGTACCAAGGATCAACGCTTTCCGGTGCGTTTCTTTCAATAAAGGATCAATCGATTGCTTGAATCCGATAATATCCGAGTTATATCCTTTCAGTTTAAGTTTGCCGAAAAGACCTTTTGTGAACTTGATGACATTTACCGCTCCGATCTGACGGGCATCGTCATCCAAATCGTCTAAATATGGGATTACTTGTTCCTTATAAGGAATGGTCACGTTTAAACCGTTAAGTTCAGGGTTTTCTTTGATTACGTTCTTAATCTCCTTGATAGAGGGAATCTCGAAATTCAAGTACTCAGCGTCGATCTTCTCCGCCTCAAACTTCTGGTTGAAATACGTTTTAGAAAACGAATGTCCGAGGGGATATCCCAGTAAGCCATATTTCTGCATAACCTTTTTATTGTTTATTCTTTAGATCCTGTATATAATGAACAGATCCCGAAGGTAAAGGTCCGTACACGGGCCTGCTTGAAGCCTTGGCGGGTGAGTAAATCCGTCATGACCTTTCCCTGAGGAACTACCTTGATGGAAGCCGGCAAATAATTATACGCGACTTTTTCTTTAGAGAGTAGACGTCCGATAAAGGGGATGACGGTCTTTGAATAGATCTGGTAGAGTTGTCTCATGGGAAAATGTTCCGGTGTGGAAAGTTCCAAGATCATGATATGTCCACCGGGTTTCAGCACCCGGTACATCTCTGAGATACCTTGCTCTATGTTCTCAAAATTACGAACCCCGAAAGCGGCGGTTACGGCATCGAACGAGTTTTCCTCGTAGGTCAAGGCCGTACAGTCCTGTTGCTCGAAGGATATATGCTCCGAATAACCGGCGGCAGCTACTTTTTTCCGTCCCACTTCCATCATGCCTAACGAGATGTCGGCACCGACGATATGGTCGGGTCGCAGCTTTTTGTACATGGAGATAGCCAAGTCTCCGGTACCGGTAGCGATATCCAGTATCGTTTTAGGAGAGAAAGGACGCAGGAAAGCGATCCCTTTCCTGCGCCATATCTTGTCGATACCAAATGAGAGAGTATGGTTGAGTTGATCATACGTTTCGGCTATCGAGTCGAACATACGTTTGACTTGCGTGCCCTTTTGTTCCTCTTTGTTATAAGGAAGTATTGTCTCTGAACCATACTGTGTCATGTGCGGTATCTTATTTATTCTGTAAATATTCAGTAACGTTTTTCTCGATGCGGTTCAGCAAGTTATCAGTCTCGCCTTTTACGAAAGTCTCCCCTGTGATATGCTCGAACAATTCGATATATCGGTTGCTGATTCCTTCTACGATCTCCGGTGTCATTTCAGGAACTTTCTGTCCGGATTTACCTTGGAAGCCATTTTCCATCAACCATTCGCGGACGAACTCCTTGGAAAGTTGCTTCTGCGGTTCCCCTTTGGCGAAACGATCCTCGTATCCTTCTGAGTAGAAATAACGGGAGGAATCCGGAGTATGGATCTCGTCGATCAAATAGATCTTGCCGTCACGATGACCGAACTCATATTTCGTGTCAACCAAGATCAAGCCACGTTCCTTAGCGATCTCGGTACCGCGTTTAAACAAGGCCATCGTATATTTCTCAAGAACCTCGTAGTCCTCTTTAGAGACCAAACCTTTAGCGAGAATCTCCTCTTTAGAGATATCTTGATCATGCTCTCCGATCTCAGCCTTTGTGGTCGGGGTGATGATGGGTTCGGGGAAACGTTGGTTCTCACGCATACCCTCCGGTAGTTTCACGCCGCAGATCTCACGTACACCGCTCTTATAAGCACGCCATGCGCTTCCGCACAGATAACCGCGTACGATCATCTCAACCGGGAAACCTTGGCATTGAACGCCAACCGTTACCATCGGGTCCGGAGTAGCCATTTTCCAGTTCGGACAAATATCAGTCGTAGCGTCAAGGAACTTGGCGGCGATCTGGTTTAACATTTGTCCCTTGTAAGGAATACCTTCCGGCAAGATAACATCGAAAGCGGAAATACGGTCTGTAGCGACCATTACCAATACCTCGTCATTGATGTTGTACACGTCGCGTACTTTCCCATGGTATACGCTCTTTTGTCGCGGGAAATTGAAGTCTGTTTTAACTAATGCCTTCTTCATGACTCTTACTTTTAGTTGTTGTCTATATTCGTTTTCTTCTCTTTTGCCTCTTTGATCTCTTTCTTCCGTTTATCATCGAACTTATCATAAGCCTCTACGATTCGTTGGACAAGTTTATGCCGGACAATATCTTTCTTGGTGAACTCGATCTTACCGATCCCGTTTACGCCCTTCAATATTTGCATGGCCTGTATCAATCCGGACGTGGTAGAAGGCGGAAGGTCTATCTGCGTGACATCTCCGGTGACGATCATCTTGGCGTTCATACCCAAGCGGGTCAAGAACATCTTGATTTGATGCGTCGTCGTGTTTTGCGCCTCGTCCAATATAATGACGGCGTCGTTCAAGGTACGACCGCGCATAAACGCTAGCGGGGCGATCTGTATCACGTTATTCTCCATATATTCCTTCAGCTTGGCTGCCGGTATCATATCCTGCAAGGCATCGTAAAGCGGTTGCAGATAGGGATCTAGCTTATCTTTCATCTCACCCGGCAAGAAACCCAGTTTTTCTCCGGCTTCCACGGCGGGACGGCTTAAGATGATCTTCCGTACTTCCTTATTCTTTAATGCTTTTACGGCTAAGGCGATAGCGACGAATGTTTTACCCGAACCGGCGGGTCCTGTGGCGAAAACCAGATCGTTGTTCTCGAAAGCCTTTACCAATAACTGTTGATTCTCGGTACGTGCGGTAATCGGCTTGCCATTCATGCCGTGGATGATCAGGTTCTCCTGCTTCACGACCGTGGGACCTTTCCCTTTTATAATATCCAGAATCACGTCTTCGGAGAGCGAGTTAAACTCCTCACAGTATTTTTCCACCTCACGGATTTTCTTGAGAAAAAGCTCGGACTCATCCTCATCTCCAATCACTTTCATCACATTTCCACGGGCAACGATACGCAATTTCGGAAACAATGTCTTGATCAATTGCATATTAGAGTTATTCACACCGTAGAAAATTACCGGGTCTACGCTTTCAAGAATATAAATTCTTTCAATCATCCGCTATTCCTTTTATTAAATTACGCTTCAAAAAGATGTGCTATTTTTTATTATTCGAATCAAGTTACAAAATTAGTAATATTCTTTATCCATTGATGCAAAGGGAGAAGTTTTATTTCACGGGAACACATCTTTCAGCCGTCCGTCTACCATTTAGAGAAAAACTAATTGGAGTTAAGGGGGAATTTCGGATTTTTCCGTATGTTTGTCAGGCAAAACGAAGGAAATGAAGATGAAGACTGTGTTTAATGTGATGTTGTTGCTGGTCGTGATCGTGTCGGCGACGGCTTTTTCTTCTTGTAAGGAGAAAAGAGGTGAATTGAAGAAGATTTGGTACAATGGAAGCTATAATCGTGATTTTAATGATTTGAATGACGTTCATTTGTCCGTTGCGAAGAAGATCGGCATAGAGCCTGTCTCTTCGAGGGAAGGAGCGGAGCACGCCTCCCGGGATATGGTGGAGATCAAGACGAATGACTATTACGAGGTAGAGGAGTTGACGCACTCTATTCCGTATTTGGTGCCGGAAGCCGCTAATCTGCTGGAGGATATCGGGAAAAACTTCCAAGACTCATTGAAAAACTTGAATGCTTCCATTTATAAAATAAAGGTAACCAGTGTAACCCGTACGGTTGCCGATGTCAAGAAATTGAGAAAAAGGAATACGAACTCTTCTCTCAACTCTGCCCACCAATACGGAACTACGTTCGATGTATCATGGGTACGCTATACTAAGATAGATGAGAAAGATACCTTAAATATTGATAAGGACCGCTTGAAAATGGTGCTTGCCTCCGTGCTTCGTGATTTGCGCAGGGCGGATCGTTGCTATATCAAGCACGAACGCAAGCAAGGGTGTTTCCACATTACGGCTCGTGAGTTGTAATTTGTTCCAGCGCTTTCGTATAAACCGATTTGTCGTATCCGGAGAAACAGCACATCGTGACTTGCTGGATTTCCGGATTCTCTTTTAGGAAGGTATCGATCGTGCGGATCGCTATCTGTGCCGCCTCCTCGATAGGATAGCCATATACGCCGGTGCTTATTGATGGGAAAGCGATTGTTCTCAGTCTGTTCTCTTTCGCCAATCGCAAGGAGTTTCGATAACAATTTTCCAGTAGCTCCGGCTCTCCGTGTTGTCCGTTTCGGTAGATGGGACCGACGGTGTGTATGACATGACGGGCTTTCAATCGATAACCTTTCGTTATCTTCGCCTCTCCGGTCGGGCATCCTTGTAAAGTCCGGCATTCGTCAAGGAGTTCCGGACCGGCGGCCCAATGGATGGCACCGTCTACGCCGCCACCTCCCAATAAGCTATTGTTTGCGGCATTTACGATGGCGTCTACATCCAATGTCGTAATATCTGCTTGTATAGCAATTATTCGTTCGTTCATATCTTTAGTTATTTGTATGTTGGTCCTGTTCATATATATTCTAAATGTGTGCAATATAGCGAAAAAGTTGCTTTGTTTCAAACTTAAAATAGTTGTTTTGAAAGCATGTACGTGTTTTCTAGGAGGGTTAGTGGGGGATTTTGGCTGTATTTTGCAGAGTCAAATTTTTATTGGAATATTTTATAATGTTATTTGGTTTATAAAATAAACTTGTCTATATTTGCGATGTGCAAAGAGTGATGCGCAGCTCCTTTGCATTTTTTTATCTATGGAAGGTTTATAAAATAAACTTGTTTGTAGTAACAGTGATAATAATAAAGAGGAGGATACTAAAATGAGACGAGTTTTATTCATATTATCTTTATTCATGTTGGTATGTGGTTGCATAGAGGCACGTACTATTATTGTAGAGATTGGAAATATACGTGGTAACCATGGGAATATCCTAGTTATGGCTCAGTCAGGAAAAGATACCAAGCCTGTTTATGGCATGGCGAAGTCTGAGAAAGGAAAGGTTACGATCCGACTGGAAAACGTGGATTGGGAAAAGTTTGATCTGTCCGTATTCCATGACGAGAACGAGAATTGGCAAATGGATATGCTGGAAGGAAAAGGGCCTGCGGAAGGATATGCGTTGAAAAGTTGCGAGGTGAAGGATAAGGAAGCGACTTTCAAATTAAAACTGTATTATCCGGTAAATCAATAGAGCCATGGTACGGTTTTTACTGCTATCGCTTTGGATTTTGGCGATAGGCGGGGGTAGTGCTCAAAAGATCTCGGGACAAACGGTTTATAAAGCCCATGTTTCCGATGCGGAGGGAAATGCCGTGGAATATGCGACCGCTGTGCTTTTATCGGGAGAAAAACAGGTAGGGGGTGCCGTGGCCAATAGTGATGGCGATTTTAGCATGGAGGCGGAGGCTGGGAAGTATAGGCTTGTTGTTCAATGTCTCGGATACGAGCCTTTACGGAAAGAGCTGATCTTACCGATAAAACGGCGGGATTCCTTGATTCTAGATCTATCGAACCGTGTTCTGAGGGAAGTCGTTGTTCGAGCGAAGAATATAGAGCGGAAGGCGGACCGCTTTATCATGTCGGTCATGCCATCTGCCGGAAAGGATGGTACGGAATTATTATCGCAGGCACCGGGTGTGTGGCTCTCGGATGGAACGATCTCGATTAATGGGGCGCAAGGGGCGAAGGTGTTTGTGGATGACCGTGAGATTCGTTTAACGGGAGAGGAGCTACTGGCTTATTTGCGATCTTTGAAATCGGAGGATATAAAAAGGATTGAGGTAATACCGATCGCGGGAGTTGAGTATGAGGCCTCAACTAAGGGTGGAGTGATCAAGATCTCATTGCGGCAACGTCCGGATAACGGTATGCAAGGATATGTATCTTTAGGTACGTCATTGTCTCCATCTTTACAAGGGTATATTCCATCGGCGTCCGTAAATGCACGTGTCGGGAAATGGAGCTTGAATGGAGCGGTATCGGGTACTTTTACTCCCCGGGATAAAGGAGAGATGAACTCCAACAGGGAATACGGAACGGTGGGGAATAAGTTTGTGTCTCAATCTTTGTATGATACGGATTCCAAATATGGGAATGGACGTGTCGGGGCTATTTTCGAGATCGATTCGCTGAATAGTGTCGGAGCTGAGATCGAATATATCAATCAAGCTTCGGACGGAACATCTTGGAGTCAAACGGATTTAGTAAAGAACTCTTATCCTATGAAGAGTACGGGGAATTATCGACAGAAGGATGATTATAACACGTTTTCCGCTACGGTCAATTACTTACGTAAAATGGATGAACAAGGCTCGATATTTAAGGTCATAGCCGATTTCGTAAATAAGCGATCAACCGGGGATAATCTCCATACGATCCGTTATGAACAATCTAATTGGAGCCGTGATACGGTTTACCGGAGTCATGCGGCGGCGGATTATGATATGGCGACAACCGATATTTCTTTCCAAAAGAATTTGCGTGAAAAAATGTCTTTGAAAATCGGGGCTAAATATACCTATACGTTGATGGATGATCATTCCTTGTACGAGGGTTTAAACTCTAGTGGGAGTTGGATTCCTAATGAGGAATATGGATATACCTTGAGATATAATGAAAACATTGTAGGAGCTTACGCCTCTTTCTCTACGGAGATCAAGAACTGGTCGTTCGTTGCGGGGGTACGTGCGGAATATTCCAAGACGTCGGATAGAAGTGAGGATTTTAGTCGGGATTATCTGGATCTTTTTCCGAACTTGAACGTGACCTATGCGTTCGATCCCATCAAGAGGTGGATGCTGGTAGGGCAATATGCTCGTAATATCGAACGTCCTCCGTTCTATACCTTGAATCCGAATCGTATACAGAGTTCGGACTATAGTTATCAGATCGGGAATCCTTATCTGCGTCCTACTTATATCAATCGTTTCAGTGTAACGTTGGTTTATAATTATCGTTATACGGTGACTGTAGGAGGAAACTTGCACCACGACTTGATCCGGGAGTTCTGTAAACAAGATGTGGCGAATCCCGATGTATCCTATATCACGTATGAAAATCACGATCGGGAAAACCATTGGTTTGTAGCGGTCAGCTTGCCGTATCAACCCTTTACTTGGTGTAACTTGACAGGGAATTTCATAGGCGTACGGCAGGATATCCGGATGACGGAATTGTCTTCTTTCTCGTCTCATTATTTAGGGTTTGCCAATGCGATCGCTACCTTTACGCTGCCGGCAGGTTTTACGGTGGAGGCCCGGTATAGTGGAACGAGCCGGCTATATTCCGGTAATAGCGAGGTCGCCCCCCGGCATACGGTTGGAGTAATGGCGAGAAAGAAATTCTTGAATGATAAGCTATTGTTGGCAGTTTCAGTCGATAATATCTTTAACCAAGCCAATGAGTACGCCAGTACGTTGGATGTTTATCGAACATCATCCCGTTATGAAAACGGATTTACAGGAAGGGTCTTTAAGGTTGCGTTGACATGGAATTTCAATAGCGGAAAGAAAGTAAGGAAGAGTAAGATTGAGATCGGTTCCGAACGGAGTCGCCTGAATGAAAAATAATAACCGAAAGGTTGCTCAGAAATACCAATGGCCTTATCTTTGGATACGTATTTACATTTTCACATTGGATGAAGAACAAGATAAAATAAATACAGTTATGGAAGATAGAAAATTATCAGAAAAAGAAAGTCTGGATATTATCACTCAGATGATCAACTCCAGCAAGCGAAATATGAAAGTAGGGAGTGGCAATGTGTTGCTTTATTGGGGGTATTTTACCGTGCTCTTATCGGTCGTGATATCCTCTTTGATAGTGTATACGCAAAATTATATTTGGTCTTGGGGATGGATGCTCATGTTTGCTGTCGGACCGGTTATTTCATATAAGCAAAGAGGTTGCGAGCCGGCCGTGGTGACTTATACGGATAAGACGATCTCCAGTGTATGGCAAGTGTTTGGCTGTATGTTTGGACTTACGTTCGTCTTGATCGCGGCGTTTTGCGTGCTTTATGAACAATCCGTCAATTTTATATTAATGCTTCCTTTATCGTTATTATATTGTGGGTTGGGGGTGTCGATAAATGGCATTATCTTGCGGGAGAAATGGATGATTTACTCTCCGGTAGTTGCTTTCGTCTTAGTTATCTACATGCTGATGAGTTTGATAAATCATGGTCCTGTCACGGTCTTGTGGTATTTGTATTTTGGCCTTTCATTTGTGGTAATGATGATTATTCCCGGGCATATTCTTAATAATAAAGCTAAAAAACAATGTTTAAAGAATTAGATCCTTTATTGCATTCCCAACTCCGGCTAGCGGTGATGTCCATTTTACTATCGGTGGAGGAGGCGGAGTTTGTCTATATCAAGGAGAAGACGAACGCTACGGCGGGAAATCTCAGCGTCCAGTTGGACAAACTTAATGAAGCTGGTTATATCGAGATCGAGAAGGGGTTTGCCGGGAAGAAGCCCCGAACGGTTTGCCGGATCACAGACAAAGGACGCTTGGCGATGGAGGAGTATGTGAATACATTAAGACAATATATTAATATTTAGCTTGTACCATTCTTAGGGCACGCTTATGCCACCGTGATGGCACAGCTATGCCATAAGGATGGCACAAGTGTGCCACTAGGATGGCACGGCTGTGCCACGCCTATGGAAAGTAGTGGCACAGTAATGGTTTGTCAATCAGTTGTATGCTTTGGGGCGAATTGTTTATCCTTCCACTATCTTATATCCCGAAACGGTGAGTAATTGCCGGATCTCATTAATTTGCTGTTGATTTCTTGTTTCCATCTCCAACCGCAGATAACAGCCATTGATATCAGCCGTATGGCTGACACGCTCGTGGTATACGGATACTACGTTGGCACCGGTAGAGGCGATGATTTCGGATACATGCTGTAATTGTCCGGGTTTGTCTACCAATTCGATCGTCATGGAACAAGAGCGGCCAGATTTTTGCAAACCACGTCCGATTACCCGGGAAAGGATATTCACGTCGATATTTCCGCCGGAAATCAAACAGATTACTTTTTTCCCTTTGATGGGTACTTTATTAAACATGGCGGCGGCCACGGCTACGGCACCCGCCCCTTCGGCGATTAATTTATGTTGCTCGATCAACGCGAGGATAGCGGTGGAAATCTCATCGTCTGTCACGGATACGATCTCGTCCACATATTGCTGGCAAAGATCGAAAGTATGTATTCCCGGTTCTTTTACGGCGATACCGTCGGCTATGGTACGGACACCTTCGAGGCGTTCGATTTTCCCATGCTCGATAGAGTTTAACATGCTGGGCGCTCCTTTGGCTTGCACTCCGTAAACTCTGATATCCGGGTTCAAGTTCTTGATGGCATAGGCGACTCCGGAGATCAGCCCACCCCCTCCGATCGGAATGATTACAGCCTCTACTTCCGGGAGTTGTTCCAATAACTCCAAACCGATGGTCCCTTGTCCGGCGATCACATCCTCATCATCAAACGGATGGATAAATGTGTATCCTTTCTCATCCTTCAATTGTAAAGCCTTGTTATAGGCGTCATCGTAAACACCTTCGACAAGGCATACATCTGCCCCATAAGATTTAGTAGCCTCGACTTTAGAGATAGGAGCGTTATCGGGCAAGCAGATTAAGGACTTGATACCATGAGCGGTAGCCGCTAATGCCACACCTTGGGCATGGTTTCCCGCCGAGCAAGCCACTACGCCATGCGATTTCTCTTCTTCCGTAAGCTGGGCGATCTTGAAACAAGCGCCGCGCACTTTAAACGATCCGGTTACTTGTAAGTTCTCTGGTTTTAGAAAAATATGGGATTCCGGATTGATATTGGGAGCGCTGATTAAATCAGTGCGTCTGATGACTGTCTTCAAGGCATATGATGCCTGATAAATTTTATCGAGTGTGAGCATTCTGTCTGTATGTTAAAACGATGTCGCGAAAGTATAAAAAATACCGCAACCTATTCATACTTATCTTTGTTATATTATAAATCAAAATATAGAGAAGTATGGTAGTGATCGATTTAACGAAAGATGGTTTTATCGCCAATGTCGGTGATTTTGAGGCAAATCCCAAAGATTGGAAATATATAGGAAGTCGTCCTTGCCTCATAGATTTTCACGCTCCTTGGTGCGGTTATTGCAAACGCTTAAGCCCGATATTGGATGAGTTTGCCAAAGAATTTGATGGGAAGATTTATATTTATAAGGTGGATGTGGATCAAGAGGAGGCACTCGAGACAGCCTTTAATATCCGAACGATTCCCACTTTGATGTTTTGCCCGCTAGACGGCCCCCGTGAGATGATGATCGGCACGATGGGAAAACTGGAGTTAAAGCAGTTGATTCAGGAAAAATTGTTGAAGTAATATAATATGGATATATGGTGTGGGGTGTAGAGACGTAGCGTGTATGCTGCGTCTCTATTTTTTGCTTTCTTATTATATGAATTGAATGAATAGTAACCCCAATCCTACAGAAACTCCGGTCGCTATCAATCCCGGCATCATGAAAGAATGGTTCAAGATGTATTTACCGATGCGGGTCGTGCCCGTGCGATCGAAGTTGATGGCGGCTACGACTGTCGGGTAGTTTGGGATGAAGAAATAACCGTTTACGGCGGGGAATAAAGCGATCAACATATAGGGTGAGATTCCCAATGCGATCCCTAGCGGCAATAACGCACGAATGGTAGCCGCTTGGCTAAATAATAAAATGGACATTACGAAAAGGGCCAACCCGAATAACCAAGGCATCTGTGTAACTATATGCTCGATAGATCCCTTTAATTCAGTCATATTGCCGGCGATAAATGTATCTCCCATCCAAGCGATACCGAAGATCGCTACTACCGCTTGCATACCTGCGGAAAAAACGGAACCCTGTGCGGCCTTGATACCATCTGTTTTTGTAAATAATAAGATGAAAGCGGAGGCTGTCAACATTAATACCTCAATAATATGTGACATCTGCATCGAGACCTTTTCCGTGCCGACGGTAAAGACCGGACGTAGGGACTCCATAGAACCAAAAATAACGATCGCTATCGTAGCGAGAACAAATATAGAGACCGATAAGGCCGCTTTCATTTGGTTTTCAACGCCTTTCGCCTCATAATGTTCCGTGCTAAACTCATGGTTCGCCACCCGCTTTAAGTATTCCGGATCTTGATCTAGCTCTTTACCGACCTTTAAAGAGTAGATCGCTCCCACTAACACACCTAATAAGGTACAAGGAACAGAGATCATCAAGATATTCATCAAGGAGATATTGTATCCGGACAACATACTTAATAAAGCTACCGTAGCCGCCGATATCGGACTAGCGGTAATAGCTTGCTGAGAAGCGATCACGGCGATCGCCATCGGACGTTCGGGACGGATCTTCGTTTCCGTAGCAACCTCGGCGATTACCGGAAGGACCGAATAAGCCACATGCCCCGTTCCGGCTATGAAGGTAAACAAATAGGTGACGAGCGGGCTTAATATCGTGATTCGTTGAGGATTCTTGCGAAGCAATTTTTCCGCCCACTTAACCATAAGATCAAGTCCGCTAGCGGCTTGCATACAACTAGCCGCCGCTATTACGGCAACGATCATAAGCATGACATCGATAGGAGGGGAAGTGGGCTGGAGCCCGAATCCAAAGGTGAGTATACCGAGTCCGAGACCTCCTAACACGCCTAATCCGATACCACCGATACGGGCACCTATAATAATGGCTATTAAAACGAAAGCTAATTGTAACAACATGCTGTGCAATTCTTTTGATTTAGTTTGTATTGGAGACAAAAATACTTATTTTTGCTCCGCTATGAATAACAAAAACACAAAAAACGAATGAAAAGAACAAGTTTCGCTATTTTGATCGGTTTGTTTTGCCTTTTCCCTGCGCTTTTTTCTCAAGTACGCAGTGAGTTCCTGTTGGAAAAGAATTGGAAGTTCACCCGGGAAGACAGCCCGGAGTTTATCAATCCTACTTTTAACGATAGCAAATGGCAATCCGTGACCGTTCCGCATGATTGGGCGATTTACGGCCCTTTCAGCTCTCAGAATGATAAGCAAGAGGTCGCTATCGCCCAAGACGGACAAACGGAGGCCATGGAACATGCCGGCCGAACCGGAGGTTTGCCTTTCGTGGGAGTCGGCTGGTACCGGACCGAGTTTGAGGTTCCTCAATTTACGGATGGGAAGCGTGCCACGATCCTGTTCGACGGTGCGATGAGCCATGCTAAGGTCTACGTGAACGGACAAGAGGTTGGATATTGGCCGTATGGCTATAATTCTTTCTATTTCGATATCACGAAACAACTCATGCCGGGGAAAAAGAACACCTTGGCGGTTCGCCTCGAGAACTTGCCGGAATCCTCCCGTTGGTATCCGGGAGCGGGATTATACCGGAATGTACATGTAATCGTGACGGAAAATGCGCATATCCCGGTTTGGGGAACCTACGTTACGACCCCGACCGCTACTAAGGAATTCGCTAAAGTCAATGTACGGACACAAATCGTATTGCTGGAAGGTGCCGATGCCGGCAAGTATAGCGTGAAAACCAGTGTATGGAACCCGAACGGGCAGAAGCTGACGGAGCAGACTATACCTCTCTCACAGATTAAGTACAATGATAATAGTCTCTCTCAAGAGTTTATCATCCAGACCCCGACTTTATGGTCGCCGGATATGCCCGCCCTGTATTCTGCGGAGACTCGTTTATATGAGGGCGATCAACTGAAAGATATATATACGACCCCGTTCGGTATCCGTTCAATCGAGATCATTCCGAATAAAGGCTTTTTCTTGAATGGTGAGAAGACGGTATTCAAAGGCGTTTGTAATCATCATGACTTAGGCCCGTTAGGGGCTGCCGTCAATGATGCCGCTATCCGTCGTCAGATCCGGATCTTGAAGGACATGGGATGCAACGCTATCCGTACTTCCCATAATATGCCGGCTCCCGAGTTGGTAAGGGCTTGCGATGAGATGGGTATGATGTTGATGGTTGAGAGCTTCGACGAGTGGAACAAGGCGAAATGCGCGAACGGCTATAATTTGATTTTCGACGAATGGGTGGAGAAAGACCTCGTGAATCTGGTACATCATTACCGGAATAACCCGAGCGTCGTGATGTGGTGCGTCGGTAACGAGGTGCCTAACCAATGGGATGAGAGCGGTTGTAAGATCTCCAAGTTCTTGCAGGATATCTGCCATCGGGAAGACCCGACTCGTCCGGTGACGCAAGGTATGGATGCCCCGGATGCCGTCGTGAATAATAATATGGCGGCGGTGATGGATGTGGCGGGATTCAATTATCGTCCGTTCCGTTATCAAGTGAATTATAAGAAACTGCCTCAGCAAATAATCTTGGGAAGCGAGACGGCCTCCACGGTTAGCTCACGAGGGGTTTATAAATTCCCTGTAGAGCGTAAGGCGATGGCTGTCTATGAGGATCACCAAAGTTCCTCGTACGACGTGGAGCATTGCAACTGGTCTAATCTGCCGGAAGACGATTTTATCCAGCATGAGGACCTTCCGTATTGTATCGGGGAATTCGTATGGACAGGTTTTGATTATCTGGGCGAGCCTACTCCTTATTATACGAATTGGCCAAGCCATAGCTCCTTGTTCGGTATTATCGATTTGGCGGGTATCCCCAAGGATCGTTACTATCTATACCGTAGTCATTGGAACAAAAGCGCCAAGACCTTGCATATCCTGCCGCATTGGACATGGCCGGGACGTGAGGGCGAGGTGACACCCGTATTCGTTTATACCAATTATCCTTCCGCCGAATTGTTTATCAACGGAAAGAGCCAAGGGAAACGTACGAAAGATCTAAGCATCGGTATCGATAGTAGTTATACCGAAGCGGCTCAAAAGAGTTTCGAGCGCCAGAAACGATATCGTTTGATGTGGATGGATACCAAATACGAGCCGGGAACTTTGAAAGTGGTCGCTTATGATAAGGAGGGTAACGCTGTGGCCGAGGAGGAGGTTCATACCGCAGGGAAGCCGCATCATATTGAGTTATCCGCCGATCGTAACCAATTGACGGCTGACGGAAAAGACCTTTCTTTCATCAATGTTAGAGTCGTAGACAAGAACGGTAACCTTTGTCCGGATGATACCCGCCAGATCCAGTTTAAGGTACGTGGTGCCGGAGCCTACCGTGCGGCGGCAAATGGAAATAGCGCCAGTCTGGAACTCTTCCATCTTCCGGAAATGAAACTGTTTAGCGGGCAACTTACCGCTATCGTGCGGACGGCCGAGGAACCGGGGACGATCTATTTCGAGGCTTCCGCACCGGGAGTAAAAGGGGCGACCTTGGAATTGATCAGTAAATAAGCTTGATTATCATATAACGCAAACCGCGCGATTCAAGTCCGGAGACGGCTGTGAATCGTGCGGCTTTTTTATACGATATTCCCGAATACATCAAAGGTAATCGTCTTGTCCTGCCCGTTATGTGAAACCTTGAATAGGTAGAAGGTGCCATTGGCATTCAATAACGTATATATGGACTGTACCTTGTCGCTAGCGTAAGCGGAGGATTCGAATCCTTGCATCACGATCTGCGGAACCTCTTGCTCGGACATGGCCCATGTGGTACTTTGCCACCTGTAATCCTTATTCAATTGCGCCACTTTATAAATCTGGTTATCGATCATATCCAGCTCGTAACCTAGGCTGTTCTGTTGGATATCCAGCAACTCGGCGTTGGCGAAAGTGATCTCCATCAGGTTGCTGACCTCTTTCGGGATAACGATCGGTGCGTCATTATTGATCTCATCGTCCACGGCTTTGATCAGGTTTCCATACTGTGAATAATACAGGTCTACTTCGCTATTGGACTGCTCCGCCTCGATCTTGTAAACGATTCCCATATTTAGGCGATTGATGGCGTACGTGTCATCCACGGTCCAATTTGAGTAAAAGCCTTGTTTGAAGGCGGTGGATACCGCTGCCGGTAATTGGGCGAAAGAGATGTCTATCTTCTCCATCATCCATATGCCTTGATCCGTGAACCAAGCTGTTGTCTCGGAGCCGCCGTTGTTGAAATCTATCACATAATAGTTACCTTCGATCTCAAAAACAGGGTTTTTGGCATCGGGATATTTCTCTTGGAAAGCGTTCTCTACCGGTGGAAGAGGGATAATGCCTTGATGATCATCATCATTTTTGCTACAGCCAGAGAAAAAGAGAGTCAGACCGGCTATACAGGTGAATAGAATTAGTCTTGTGTTCATACATTTTGCGTTTATAAGTTTTGGGCATAGAACAACAGGTCTATCGGAAAAGTTTTGAGCGAAATCGATTTAAGTATATTGAATCAAGAACAAGGATCTTGTTTCGACGAGATCCTTGTTCTTGTATAATTGCTACGGATTTACGTTCAAATAATAGGTTGCTGTGCCTATTAAAGAACTTCCATTATACATTGCGCAGGTGATGCGAAGATATCCACCGTAATGTTGGGAGTTTAGATAGACACTAACATCTAATCGATTACCGGAAGGATAAGTGTACCATCTATCGCATTCTCCATAGAATTCAGCGTTCCAGCTATACGAGGTCGGAGTTCCTGTCTTTGTGTAAGCATATAAAGTCGTCGTGGCATTACCCCCTGGCGCATTGATAGAGGAACTGCCGCTACTATAATCCTCTTGACTCTTCCCTATATAAACAGTCGGCATATCATTTTTTTTCATATATTTTAAGCTTGATGCATCAAAGGGACATGAGCTTTGGGATGCCTCATAAGAGCGTATTCCCCCCATTTGGAGATGAATATATTGGGCGTAGATGTCGTTACGGCAGAGTGATTATCACTAAGATAGGATACTTTGGTTGCGGCACCTGTTGTTGATATATAACTACCATCTAACCAATATACGTTTGTGGGATTAATAGTCCATCCCATCCAAACTGCTGATCCGCCTTCAGTCATATACCAAGCATAGGCATGACAATTGTAAGTGGTTGTTGAACTACTTATTAGAGTTGCTTGTGAATAGGTTGTTGTACAATATTGGTCATGGCTCGCTTTTTGTGAGGCTGATAATTCCTCACTTCTGTAGTAAGTGTCATTAACGAGTGTCCCGTTAGGAGTGTAAACAGTAGCGGCTGCTCCTTGAGCTTTTGTCTCAACATTGAGATTCGGCTCCCAAATCATGTTTAAATTCTCCATAGTGATCCATTCATTGGGGAATTTTTCGATTCGTTCTCCGGAAAGCAAGAATAGTAATTGCCCGCAAGAAGCACAAGAATTCACCCCATCCAAAACGAGAATGTGTTCTTTTCCATCTCCTTGAATAGTAAAGACCCAAGGGTATGGATAGTCTGTTCCCTTGACATGGGAGTGAGCGACAGAATCTACTACATTCACCAACCATTTAGGATATGTTATCTTTCCGTCTTTAATGACAATTTCTGAACTGGATGTCAAGATTTCTTTATCACCTCCTTGCATATTATCCATTTCATTGTCACATGCGTTCAGCGTGAATGCCAGCATGATTATTAAATAGTATAATACTTTTTTCATGATCTCAATTTATTAAAGGTTACAATGTATTGTTTTAATAACTCTTCGATTACATTACTGCCCGTTAGCTTTTCATCGATGGTGAATTGTTTAAATTTGGGCGTAATGGTCTTGTTGTCTATCCGTTCTAGACTTCGACCTAGGAGATAGACTACGGTTTTTAGACCATATTGTCCATAAATATCCGGGTTGTTTTGTTTGTAAAGGAGTCTCTTTACGGCTTCGGAGGAGATCTCTTGCTGTAAAAGATTATTTGTATTAGATAATATCGTCTCATTAGACAGAAGAGCCTCGATTACCATTTGCCGACTAATTTCATTACCTATTTCTATGGAAGTCAACACTCCTGCTTTCAGTAATTCTTGTTTTTTCATCTTCTCAAATAGCAAAGAAGCATTGTCTTTCCTTTTGAATAACTCTTGTAACCCGTTAAAACGTGCGGAAACCTTGCTAATGCCTTCCTGTATTCCATTGTAAGCGAATATGTCGCCTAATAATGGGTAAGCAAGGCAAAGTTCTATAAGCTCTTCTGTTGATACCGTTTTTAATATCTCTGCCGGAATTTGGCAGGCTTTCAGCATATCCTCATGTGTGGATAATGCTTGCCAAGCCTCCGTTCCTGGTTTTATGGGGTAATCCCAACTTTTTATTGATTGTGCGTTCATATCTATCGATATAAACACGAGGAGGAAAATGCTCCAAACGAAAGTTACTGTTTTTTTCATCTCTCTTTAGAATTTAGGGTAAATAATATAAGATTGGTATTCCTTGATTATGGATTTTTCCAAAAATAGTCCTTTTTGTAAAGATAATCAAGTATTTATATGTTAATTATGATTGAATATCTGTAGATTCTCATTGCTGATGTCTTTGTTTTCGTACAAAAGCGGACACAGTGTTCGATATCGGACATCTCTTTTGTTTTATTTCTTCAATAAATCAATCACTTACGTTTTTGGCACGGGGTTTGCTCTTTGGAGGGTGGAAAATAAAAACAAACGAAATATGGACAGAGAGATATCAAAAGAGGTTCGGCAGAAGGAGCAGCGTAAACAGTTTATAAAGCTGGGGGCGGGGATCGGTATTGCCGTTGTCTTGATTGGCGGGGTGATCGGTTTTATGCAAACCAGCCTGCAACGGAAGGACTTGGTTTTTTCAACGGTAGATAAAGGAGTGATCGAGGTTTCCGTTAGCGCATCCGGCAAGGTGGTACCTGCTTTCGAGGAAATCATCAACTCACCGATCAACTCCCGTATCGTCGAGATTTATAAAAAGGGAGGCGATTCCGTGGATGTAGGTACTCCGATCTTGAAACTGGACTTGCTAAGCGCCGAGACGGATTATAAGAAACAATTGGACGAGGAGCAAATGAAACGCCTCCAATTGGATCAACTCCGTATCCAAAACCGCAATAAGCTTTCCGAGATGGAGATGCAATTGAAAGTCTCTCGCATGGAACTGAACCGAAAGGAAGTGGAGTTGCGCAACGAGCGTTATCTGGATAGCCTAGGCGCCGGAACGACCGATAAGGTCCGTCAAGTGGAACTGGACTATAACGTTAGCGTCTTGAAACTGAAAGAGGATGAGCAAAAATATGAGAACGAGAAATCCTTGACGGATGCCGATTATAAAGTGAAAGAACTCGACCTGAACATCTTCCGAAAGAGTCTAGCCGAGACGAAGCGTACCTTGGAAGACGCCCAGATACGCTCTCCCCGCAAGGCGATCCTGACCTACGTGAACAACGAGGTAGGTGCCCAAGTCTCTCAAGGCAGTCGTGTCGCTATCGTCTCCGACTTGTCCCATTTCAAGATAGAGGGGGAGATCGCCGATACCTATGGCGACCGGATCGCCGCCGGTAGCAAGGCCGTCGTAAAGATCGGCAACGATAAACTGGATGGGGTGGTTAGCGATGTTACCCCCTTATCGAAGAACGGCGTGATCTCCTTCACGGTACAGTTGGAGGAGGATAACCATCGCCGCTTGCGCTCCGGTTTGAAGACCGATGTATACGTGATGAATGCGATCAAGGACGATGTGCTGCGTATTTCCAACGCCTCGTTCTACGTCGGGAAAGGAGAGTATGAGTTGTTTGTTGTCAACGGAGACCAATTGATCAAGCGGAAGGTACAGCTGGGAGACAGCAACTTTGAGTATGTAGAAGTAGTAGGTGGCTTGGAACCGGGTGACGAGGTGGTCGTTTCCGATATGACAAGTTTCAAGGAAAAGAATAAACTGAAATTGAAATAACGATTCGAATTATGTATAAGCAGTACATCAAACAAGCGGTTCAAATGCTGCGTGAAAATACGCTCGTAAGCATAATCTCTATTTCGGGAACGGCCCTTGCGATCGCCATGGTGTTGGTGATGGTATTGGTGTTCCAGATTAAATCCACGGGATATGCCCCTGAGTCCAATCGGTCTAGGTTTATGTATGTCTGGGGTACGGAAGTCGGTTCGAAATCCCCCGGAGGATCGGATCGTAATCGTGGAGGCATGTCCAGCGAGGTCGTGAAGGAATGTTTCTATACCTTGCGGAAACCAGAGGCCGTATCCGGCTATTGTAGTGATAGCCATTCCTTGTCATTGCCCAATAGACGGCTCTTCAAGGAGTATGAGATTTGTTATACGGACGCGGGCCATTGGAAAATATTCGACCATCCTTTCGTGGAAGGAGACCCCTTTAGCGAGGCTGATTTTCAATCCGGTATACCGAAGATGGTGCTGTCGGAACAGGTGGCGACCGATTTGTTCGGAACAGGACAGGCCGTCGGGCGGCAGGTTGTGATGGATTTTATCTCTTTCACCGTCTGCGGGGTGGTGCGTGACGTACCTTCTTCATTGATGAGCTCCTACGCTCAGGTATGGATACCCTATAGCAGCAATGAGGCCCTGACCCGTGCAAATGGGGAGTATGGGGAGAATATGGCCGGTTATTTCAGCGTGGCCTTATTGGCTCGTTCCTCTTCCGACTTCGATGCCATACGCTCGGAGCTAGACCAGCAGGTACGTCGCTACAATGACAGCAAGACCGATTATAACGTAGGTTTCCCTTCCGGGCTACTTTCCCAGTTGGATACGGCCATGGGAAGCGGCGCTTTTCAAAAGGTGGACTGGCCTACTTTCTTGGCTGGATCGGGTGCTTTCCTATTCTTCTTGCTCTTGGTACCGGCGCTGAACTTAACGGGCGTGATCCAATCGTCCGTTCAGAAGCGGAAAGAAGAGATCGGTTTACGTAAGGCTTTCGGGGCTACGGGACAGAATCTTTTGATGCAGATCTTATCGGAGAACTTTGTGCTGACCTTGATCGGTGGCGTGATCGGTATCGGTCTCTCGATGGTGTTGCTGGTGGTAGGGAAGCCTTTCATGTTGAGCGAGAACGTGAGCCTTACGGCGCCTATGCTCGTTAAACCGGGCTTATTTATCTCCGCCCTTATCTTTACGTTCTTGCTGAATATATTAAGCGCCGGGATACCGGCATGGCGTACGACAAGGCAACCGATCGTAGAAGCGTTAAAGGGGAACGAGTGAATCCAATGAATGATGAACAATGAGTTGTCAATTGTCAACTATCAACTATCAAATTATGATTAAGCATATATTTAAAATAATATGGGCCCAGCGCAAGAGCAACGGCTGGATACTGGGCGAGTTGGTTATCGTGATGTGCGCCCTTTGGTTTATGATGGATAAGTTATGGGTGGATGTGCGCTGCTATAACGCCCCGATGGGATATGATATCTCGAATACGTGGCGTTTCAAGCTTTCCACGCTCTCGTCGAACGCCCCGGGTTATGTGCCCGACTCACTTTACGACTCGAACGCAACACAGGATTTGTTGAAGCTTATGGAACGTATCCGCCAAGAGCAGGAGGTCGAGGAGGTATGTGTTACGTATTGGTCCATGCCTTATTCAAACGGAAGTTCGTGGGGGACGCTTCTTCCCTTGGGCGCTGATACCTCGAAGGCGGTAGGACAGAACTACCACAAGCTGAAAGTATCCCCTTCTTATTTCGATGTATTCCGTATGAAGGATAAGGAGGGCCGTGCCATCACCCCGCTGGTGGAGAACGCTTACCGCCCGCTCGTCATAACGGCGGAGGCGGAGGATTTCTTCTTCGGGGGGCAGTCCGCCATAGGCCGGCAGATCTCGGAGAATGACGACCTTTCCGAGCCTTTCACGATCGCCGCTGTCCTTCCTACCTTCCGTAGCAATGACTTCGACCGCCCGGAGAACTGCGCTTTCACGATATTGAAAGGTGAGTCATTGCAGGAGTTCGTGAAGAATTTCGGCGTAAGGAGCGCTGAACTATCGGTACGTACGAAATGCCCGATGACCGAGGATGAGATGTACGCTTTCTTGGAGAAAACAGCGGATCGGATGACGGTAAATAACACCTTCGTCCACGGTGTCACCCTCCTTGCCGACCAGCGTGATGACCAACTCCGGTTTACCAAGAACGAGAACAGCAAGAAACTCTCCATGATGGCCTTCCTGCTCGTGAACGTATTCTTCGGTATCGTAGGCACGTTCTGGTTGCGTACCGAGCGGCGGCGTAGCGAGATCGGTCTCCGCATGGCGATCGGTTCCAGCCGGGGCAGGCTGGGCGAGTACATGTATCTGGAAGGTCTGGGCCTCTTGGCGATCACTGTGCCGATCCTACTGGTCTTCGTCTTCAATATGGCCTTTTTGGATAAGCTGGATTCCTACCGCGAGCCCCTCTCCATCCTCCGCTTTCTAGTAACCCTCAGCGTCTCCTACCTCCTGATGGCCGGCATGATCTGCATGGGAATCTGGTTCCCTGTCCGCAAGGCGGTAAAGATGGCTCCGGCGGAGGCGTTGCATTACGAATAAATTGTCTATCTTTGCGTCTGTCAATTCATTAATGAGAAAGGAGCAAGCGTATGACAGCTATAGAATTAAAAATGTCGTTACTGCAAGAGGTGATGTCCTTGGAGGATGAGAAGTTGATCAAGAAGGCCCTCAACAGCGTCCGCCGTATGAAGATGGCTGCTTTCGGTAAGGCCACCCCGGTAGAGAAGTCGGCAGACGATTACGTGGAGCCTACCAAGGAGGAGATCTTGGCGGGGCTAAGGAACGCCCTGCAAGACGTGAAGGATTTGCGTGAGGGCAAGGATGTGGGGCATAAGTTTAGAGACTTGAGTGAGTTGCTCAATGAGGTATAGGATAAAAACCCATCAAGACTTCGATAAAGAGTTCAAACGTCTCTGTAAGAAGTATAGCTCATTGAAGGCTGATTTATCGGCTTTGGGTAAGTCTTTGAGCGAGAACCCTGATCAAGGGACGAGCTTAGGCAAAGGCGTTCGCAAGGTACGCATGGCCATCGCCTCCAAAGGAAAAGGAAAGAGCCATGGGGCGAGAGTGATTACTTACACGGAGGCCATTGTCTGCGCAGATAATGAGGGTACGGTTATTCTCCTCACGATCTACGATAAGGCCGACCGTGACTCCATTTCGGCAGCCGAGATCGATGAACTGCTGAGATCTTTACGTTGGGAATTATAAAATCTGAAACTGTCCATAATCGCTGTCCGATAACGAATCAAGTGTTCGTTATCGGACAGCTTTTTTTACGGGGTGATGTTAGGAATCAAGTGGTTACGTTTTTGGCACGTTATTTGCCTCCGTAGGGGCACAAAGTCGGATGATAACAAACAATCGCTGTTTTAGTCGGGTAATAGATAATTTATAATACAAAAGTTTATGATAAAGCAATACATTAAACAAGCGTTGAGGATGATCGGGGAGAACAAGCTGTTGAGCGTGATCTCGATACTCGGTACCGCCTTGGCCATTTGCATGATCATGGTGATCGTCATCCTGTATGTCGTGAATACGGCGAGTTTCAAGCCGGAGGTAAACCGTGGCCGCACCTGCTACATAACGACCGTCATGAGCAATGGCAAGGATGATAACCGGCGCATCTCCTACTCGTCGTTGGGACTGCCCTTGGTGAAGGAATGCTGCTATCCGCTGAAAGGGGCGGAGGCCGTAACCGCCATCAACATGGATCGCTATAGGCCGTTGACCGCCTCGTCCATGGACGGGCTTAAGAATCGGACGAGTTACATCTCTTATACGGATACCGCCTTCTGGAAGATCTTCCAGTTCGATTTCCAGCAAGGAGGCCCCTTCAGCCCGGCGGCTTTCACGAGCGGTATCCGCGACGCCGTGATCAGCGAGAGCGTGGCCTTGGCCCTTTTCGGCACGGACCAAGTCGTGGGGCGGGAGATGAAGCTCGATTTCATCGTCTACAATATCTGCGGGGTCGTGAAGGACGTATCCCGGTTCGCCTCGAAAGCGTGGGCGGAGGTCTGGATCCCTTACACGGTGCGGGACGACGGGGGATACCAAGAGGGCATCAACGGCTCGTATAGCTGTTGCGTCCTGCTGAGACCGGGCGTCACGAGAGAGGAGTTGAGGACCGAGGCGCTGCGGAAGGTCGAGGAGTTCAACGCCAAGACCCGGGATGTCAAGGCCGATATCCTTCACCAGCCCTCCACCCAGATCGAGGAATGGATCGGCGGCGGTAGCGAGTTCGGGGCGAACCTCTTCTACCTCTACGTTCGTTACGGTATCATCCTTTTCATCCTCCTGCTGGTTCCGGCCTTGAACCTATCGGGCATCACCCTGTCGAGGATGCGCCGCCGGATGGCCGAGCTTGGCGTACGCCGGGCTTTCGGGGCCACGCAAGGTACCATCCTCTGGCAAGTGCTGTCCGAGAACATGGTCTTGACCCTGCTCGGCGGACTGCTGGGATTGGCGATGTCGTACGGCGCCATGTTGTTGCTGAGGGACTGGTTGCTGGTCACCTCGCTGGGGAAGACGGGGCTTTCCACCGGGATGTTTAACGGGGCGGTCTTTATCGCCGCCTTCCTGTTCTGCCTCGTGCTGAACCTGTTTTCCGCCGGCCTCCCGGCTTGGCGAATGTCAAGATTGAATATTACGGACTCTATAAATGGTTGACGCTATGTATAAGATGATTCTAAAACAACTCTGGAACGAGCGCAAGGGGAACTTGTTTATCTGGTTGGAAATGCTCGTGGTCTCTATCTTCCTGTGGTACGCGGCGGACGCCTTGTTCGTGATGTACAGACTCTACTCGCAGCCCTTGGGCTTTAACATCGAGCATACGTATCATGTGAGTTTCGGCGTGATCCCGGAGGAAAGCCCCGATTATGACACGACCTCCGTGCATAGCGAGCGGGGAGGCGGGGATTACCTGACCTTGATGGACCGCATCCGCCGGAACCCCTCCGTGGAATCAATCTGTTTCACCACCGGCGTGCATTTTCATTACCGGGGATCGAATCAATACGCTACGTTCCGGAAGGACTCGTTGATCCGTAATGGCTTCGTGCGCTTCGTCTCGCCCACCTATTTCGAGGTGTTCGGCGTGAAGACGGCAGAAGGCGGTTCCCCCTCGGAGTTGGTGGATGCCCTGCGCGACAACCAAGTGGTGGTGACGGGCCGTGTAGCCGATGACTTCTTCGGTAACCCGGCGGCGGCCGTGCGCCAAGAGATCTATATCACCGACCAAGGCTCTCGTGATAGCGTGGCCTACCGTATCGGTGGTGTCTGCGAGAAACAACGTTACTGCGAGTTCACCGGTTATGATTACGCCTACTATAAGCTGGTGGACGAGAACAAGGTGGCCGAGGAGGGCGATTGGGTCGGAGAGGGCCTGAACACCTTCATCCGGGTGAAGCCCGGTGCGGACGGCGCCGCTTTCGCCACCAACTTCCGGAAGGAGATGGAGCAGCAATTGCGCGTGGGCAATATCTATCTGAAGGATGTTTTCCCGATGTCCCATTACCGGGACCAGTTCCTTGAGCGTTGGTTGGATCAAGTCCGCCTTTACGTGGCGGGCATCGCCTTCTTCCTGCTGAATGTCCTGCTCGGCGTGGTGGGAACCTTCTGGTATCGTACGCAACAAAGGAGCGCCGAGATCGGCCTCCGTATGGCGATGGGAGCCACCCGCAAGGGCATATTCTGGCAATTGGTGAAGGAGGGCTTGGCGCTACTCACCATCGCTTTCATCCCCTCTACCGTCATCTTCGCCAACCTGCTGCATATGGAGGTGACGCAAGGCTCGGAGATACCGCCCGACATGGCCTCACGCCTGTTGTTCGGCTTCGTCTTCTCGTATGCGGTGATGGCCGCGATGATTGTCGTGGGAATCAGTTTTCCGTCTTACCGGGCCATGCGGATGCATCCGGCGGACGCCTTGCGGCAGGAATGATCAGACACGGACATCTGTGTTCGGGAATGAACCGACTGTTCGATAATGGACAGTGCTTTTTCAGGAAGATGCCATGGAATCAATGAGATACGTTTCTGGCACGTAATTTGCTTTTAGGTGGCAAAGCCTAGCGATAGCAAGAGTTTAACAATAACAAGAGTCAAACAATAACAATTAAAATATTACAGTCATGATCAAACTAACGAATTTACAGAAGATTTACCGTACGAAAGAGATAGAGACAGTCGCGTTGGAAAACGTGAACCTAGAGGTGCAGCAAGGCGAGTTCCTCAGCATTATGGGGCCTTCCGGATGCGGGAAGTCCACCTTATTGAACATCATGGGCCTGCTGGACCTTCCTACCTCCGGCACGGTCGAGATCAACGGAGTAAACACGGTAGGCATGAGCGACAAGGAGTTGGCCGCTTTCCGTAACAAGCAGTTGGGTTTCGTCTTCCAGAGCTTCCACTTGATCAATTCCCTGAACGTGCTGGACAACGTGGAGCTGCCACTTCTCTACCGCAAGGTATCCTCCTCGGAGCGCCGCAAGCTGGCCGAGGCCGTGCTAGAGAAGGTCGGCCTGAGCCACCGTATGCGCCATTTTCCGACGCAGCTCTCCGGCGGTCAATGCCAGCGTGTGGCCATCGCCCGTGCGATCGTAGGTAACCCCGACATCATCCTCGCCGATGAGCCGACCGGTAACTTGGACTCCAAGATGGGTATCGAGGTCATGGACCTGCTCCACCAACTCAACAAGGAGGACGGCCGCACCATCGTAATGGTAACCCACAACGAGGCGCAAGCCAAGCAAACCAGCCGCACCGTGCGCTTCTTCGACGGAAGGCAGGTGCAGTAAGGGGCGGATCTAGGACACTACTGCTCGCATCACTCATGATAGCCATCATGTGTTACTCATGAAAGCTATCATGAATCGTTCATGAAAGTTATCATGTGTCGCTCATGAAAGCTGTCATGTGTGATACGAGCAGAGAAGGCTCGGGAGCTATCTCACTAGGAAGGTGAGTGTTCCATAGCGGGGTTGCTTGTATGGACGCGAGTTGGGTGTGTATTGCGTCACCACCTCCGCCACCCACTCGCCGTCGGTGAAAGCGAAGCCGGGCGTGAAGCAAAGTCGTTTGCCGGTATTGATAAGCACCTCGGAGGGCGGGTAGAAGTGTTCTTCCGAGCCGTCGGGGCGGTGCAGGTAGAGACCCACGCGGGGATCGTCACCCATCAGTTTCAGCCGGTCGCCATAGATGGAGATGAAGTGGTGCTCACCTGCCGGAAGCTGGTTGTAAGGCTCGTCGCTGTCGGGCGTGCGAGGCTGGATGCGGAGGCTGACGTAAGCGGGACGGGGCTGGGAGTTGTAGTCCAGTTGATAGGTCTCGTTCACGGCACGCAGGTTTGCCACCCGTTGTTTCAGCTCCGGCGAGGGGCGAAGACGGGGGGCGAGTGTATGGCGTTCGGGATCGAACTTCTCGTACAGGCTCTCGAAGGAGCCGTTGAGGGTGATCTCCGTCCGTCCGAAACCGAAATCAACGTTGAAGCCCTCCTCGATGGCGTCGTAGATCTCCCGCTTGAGGAGATTGAAGGTGGTGATGAGCGTCTCCTTGCGATACTCGCTCCGTTTGTCTACGACACGGGCGGCGATGTCATCGATGCTGAGCGTACGTTGCCATACGACGCTTCCCTTGTAGCTCGCGTTACCGGGCAGGTGGCTCTTGCTGACACGGAGGCTCAGCTTGCGAAACGGCTTGGGCAGCTCCGACTTCGGTAATTCTTTATCCATGATCTCGTGGTTTAATGAATGATTAAGTGGCAAAGATAAGAAAGATAACGTGAATCGAATGAGTATGTACAAGATCTACATAAAGCAAGCATGGGCCTTGATCCGGCAGGAGCGCTTCTTCAGCTCGGTCTACATCGTAGGCACGGGGCTGGCCATCTCTATGGTAATGGCGCTGGCGGTGGCCTACCATATACGTACGGCGAATATCGCCCCCGAGGTGCATCGGGACCGGATGTGCTACCTCTCGAACGTGACATACAAGTTGAATGGCACGAAGAGCAATTATAAGGCGGCTTGCGGCCCTCGCCTCGTCAAGGAGGTGATCGGTAATCTCCACGTCCCGGAGGACGTGGCGGTGACCACCAACTCCTTCATGATGCCTTTCTCTTATGGCGACGCTTTCATGCGACTGCCCGGTGGAGACGAGTCTCCCAAGGTGAGGTTGAAAGGCTGCGACGACGGCTTCTGGCGTGTCTACCGCTTCGATTTCGTGGAGGGGCGGCCCTTCACCGAGGCCGAGTTCCTCTCCGGCATGCCCCGTGCGGTGCTGTGCCGCTCGTTGGCCGGCCGGCTGTTTGGGCACGAGGCGGCGGCGGGGCAGACGATCTTACTGAACGACTTGGAGTATACCGTGAGCGGTGTTGTGGACGACGTCTCCGGCATAACCGCCGATGTCTACGCCGAGGCGTGGGTCACTTATTCCTCCCTCTCCGTCGCCATGGACCATGCCTTGGGCGAGCGTGACGGGGCCGTCGGCCTGCTGGAGGCAAATATCCTGCTTGCCGACGCGTCCGACCTGCCGGCTCTCTCGGAGGAACTGCGGCGGGAGGTGAGGCGCTATAATAGCGGGCTGTCCGAAGGGCAGGTGGTATGCGAGGAGCCCTTGAGCTATGCCGACAATCTCCTTTCCGGATTGTTCGGCCCCGAGACCTACATCGTGCTTGGGATGGCGCTCCTCCTTTTCTTGTTGGTACCGGCGCTGAACCTTTCCGGGATGAACGCATCGAGAATACAAGAGCGTGTCGGCGAGCTGGGTATCCGCAAGGCGTTCGGGGCGACGAAGGCTACGCTGATGGGGCAGGTCTTCGTGGAGAATATGGTGCTGATGCTGCCCGGGGGCGTGGCGGGGCTGCTCTTCTCCTACGTGCTGGTGTTCATCTTCCGTAACGCCCTCCTCGTGCCTGGGTTCAATCTTCTGGGGACGAGCGGGGATGTCTTCCTCTCGCCGGGGATGCTGCTCAATATGTCGGTCTTCGCGTACGCCTTCGGGGTTTGCGTCGCATTGAACCTGCTTTCCTCGATGCTGCCCGCTTGGAGGATCGTGAGGGGGAATATAACGGATGCGTTGAATGGATAAATAGGAGATACGGTTATGATAATACATATATTGAAACTGATAAGGTCCCGCATGGGGGGCAGCGGATGGATACTGGCCGAGTTGCTGGTGGTGTTCGTGGTGATCTGGTTCATGACCAGCTACTTCTTGATGATGGGTAAGTCGTGGTATGAGCCGGTGGGCTACGACCTCGAGGGCGTCTACCATGCGGTATTGGCCGTCCGTCCCTCCAACAGTCCCTCGTTCGTTACCTACGAGGAGGGCGGCGATGAGGCTGCGCGCGACGTGGAGCGTATCGTGGAACGCCTCCGGGGGCATGCCGACGTGGAGGCCGTGGCGCTCTCCGTCTCTTCCTTGCCCTATACCCTTTCTTGGTCGGGAAGCCGGGTGACGAGGGATTCCGTCAGCGTAAGCGTACGGCTGATGACCGTCTCGCCGGACTACTTCCGTGTGTTTGGCATCCGTCCCGCCTCGGGCGAAAGCCCGGAGAGGCTGGGCGAGGCTCTGTCCGGGACAAGGGAAGGCAGGGATCGGGTGATATCGGCGGAGTTGGCGAGGCGGCTATATGGCACGACCGACGCTATCGGGGCCGATATCTACCTGCATGGTGATACCCTTCCCGGACACGTGGTGGCGGTGACAGGGCCGGTCCGCAATGACGAGTTCGACCGCCGGAAGCAATGTATCCTCTTCTCCTTGCTCGACCTGCGGGAGCTTAACGATCTTACACAGATGCAGATAACCTTCCGCCTTCGCCCTTCCGTGGCTACGGCCGGTTACGCCGATCGGTTCCTGAAAGCGATGAAGCGTCAATTGATGGTGGGTAACTTCTGGGTGTCGGAGGTGCGAGCCTACCCCGACGTGCGATCCTCTTATCTGGAGAACTCGATCGAGAGTAACGCCCAGCGGATCGTCTCCGCTCTGGGCCTGTTCCTGCTCACGAACGTGTTCCTCGCGGTGATCGGCACGTTCTGGTTTCACGTGAGCCGCCGCCGTGCGGAGCTGGGCTTGCGTATGGCGATGGGTTCCACGCGTGCCTCCATCTTGGGCTTGGTGATGGGGGAGGGCTTGATGTTGCTGACGATCGCCACCGTCCCGGCCCTGTTGATTTGCGTGAATCTGGCCTGGATTGACTTGATGCCGCCCGGCTTGGTAGAATCCAAAGTAGGCTGCTTCCTGATCAACTCCCTGCTGACTTGGCTGATCTTGGCGCTCATCATCAGCCTTGCCACTTGGTATCCGGCCCGCAAAGCCTCCAGCTTGGAACCCGCCGATGCCCTGCGCTATGACGGATAACAGATAACACCCGGTTGTAGAGACGGGGCGTGCCCCGTCTCTCACCGACTGATAGAATATTTAAATGGAATGAATATGTATAAGATCTACTTAAAACAAGCATGGGCCCTGATCCGGCAAGAACGGCTGTTCAGCTCGGTCTATATCGTGGGGACGGGATTGGCGATCTCGCTGGTGATGGTGCTGTCCATCGTGTTTTACGTGAAAATGGCCTCTATTTATCCGGAGATGGACCGGGACCGGTTGCTGACCGTGAAGAGCGCTGCGCTGAAGAATGAGAAAGGGGGCACGAGCAGTGGCCCGGTATCGCCCCGCTTCGTGGAAGAGTGCCTTGCGGGGGTGCCCGGCTTGGAGGCGTTGGCGCTATGTTGCGATGACGCCGCCTCCGCTTTCGTGCAGCCGGTGGGCAGTCCCGTGCAGATACCGGTCATGAAGATGGGGGTAAACGATGGGTTCTGGAAAGTATTCTCCTTCCGTTTCCTGGAGGGCAAGCCTTTCACCGAGGCCGATTTCCGGTCGGGGATGCCCGTGGCGGTAATCGCCCGCTCACTGGCCAAGAGGCTTTATGGAGAAGGTAGTGCCGTGGGGCAGACCTTGAGCCTCGACTTTACCTCATTTCGTGTGGTGGGCGTGGTGGATGACGTATCTTACCTGATGGATCGGGTTTTCTCGCAGGTCTGGTACCCATATACCCAAGTGCCCGACTTCGAGGAGCGGGTCCGATACTCGGAGGCGCGTATGCCCGGGCTAGGCCCCTTGAAGGTCTATATGCTCGTGAAGGACAAGGCCGATATCGGCAAGGTGCGGGAGGCGGTGGCGGATAACGTGCGTCGCTTCAACCAATCGTTGAACGTGGATGGCAAACGTGAGTTCTCCCTTCTTGGGCAGCCGGATCGCCATTGGGAGAGTATCTTCCGGTATTGGTCGAACGTGGAGCCGGATATCGTGGGAGACTTGAGCCGTTATGGGGTGATTTTCCTGCTCCTGCTGCTCGTCCCCGCCGTCAGCCTCTCGGGCATGGCCGATTCCCGTATGGAGCGGCGTCTGGGCGAGCTGGGCGTGCGGCGTGCTTTCGGGGCTCCCAAGGGGGCGTTGATCGGGCAGGTCTTGATGGAGAACTTCCTGTATACGCTGCTGGGCGGCTTGGTGGGACTCCTGTTCTCCTTCCTGTTGGTGACGTTCGCCAGTTCGTGGGTCTTCAAGATCGGCAACGGCTTCTCGGATGCCGCCCCGGATGGTGTGGACGTATCGCTCTCCATGGGGATGCTGTTCAACCCGTGGGTCTTCTTGATCGCCTTGTGCGTATGTTTCCTGTTAAACCTGATGTCGGCGTTGTGGCCCGCTTGGCGTGCGTCAAGGCGACCTATCGTTGATTCGTTGAACGCTTAAATGGAGGGAAGAAAGATATGTGGAAAATAACTTGGATACAATTGATGAACCGCTGGCGTAGCAACGTGTGGGTGTGTGTGGAGTTGCTGCTCGCCTTTTGCCTAGCGTGGTACATGGTGGATTACTTCTTCGTGGAGATCTATAACCGTAGCCTCCCCTCCGGACGTGGCTACGCGAATGTCTGGCAGGTAGAAATGGGCCTCTTGCCGGAAACCTCCCCCGACTATCGAGCCGCCGAGAGCGACTCGATCGCCATGCTGGGAAATTATGAGCGGATAAAAGACCGCTTGCGTGATTATCCGGGAGTGCAGGCGATGGGCGCGGCCTCGGGCTGTTACTCCACGCCTTATACGGGCTGTTATTACGGTATCGGTTTGGCGAACGCGGCCGATACGAGTAAGCGGGAAGCGGTCATGAGGTATGAGATAGATCCTACCACGGATTTCCTGTCGGTCTTCAACCATTCGTACGCCAAAGACGGCCGTCCGGTATCTACTTCCGATTTTGATTGGGGAGACCCCCGCGCTATAGTAACCACCCGGATGGTGGAGCGAAAGGTATTTGGAGAGGCATCCGCCGTTGGGCGTGAGGTGAAAGACTCTTTCGACGAGGAGGGCCCGACTTATATCGTAAAGGGCGTATTAGAGGATATCAAGCGTTTTGACAATAGCCTACCCCAAGGTGCCGCCTTCTTGGCGATCCGTCCCTCGGCGGAGGAGATCCCCGAGATGAATTATTTCATACGGATCGATCCTGCCGTGGCAGGCCCTCGTTTCGCCGATACGTTCCGGGAGAAGATGAGCCGTGAGCTTCGGGTGGGGAACTTCTACCTGAAACGCCTGACCTCCTATGAACGGATCAAGGCCGATACCGATTATTCCTTTGGCGTTACCTACGATTACCGGGTCCGTATGGCGTTGATGGCCTTCTTGGGCTTGAATATCCTGCTTTGCGTGATGGGTACGTTCTGGTACCGGGTGCGGATGCGCCGGGGAGAGATCGGGTTGCGCATGGCGATCGGTTCGCCCCGTGAAGAGATACGTAGCCAGATGGCTCGTGAGGGCATATGCCTGTTACTCATGGCGACCCCGCTCGCCTTGTTGATAGAGGCTCAATTCGTGATGGTCGGCTTCTTGGACATCCCCAAAGGGACCTTGCCGGAGCTTTACTGGCCGGCGATCCTGCCGCTCCGTTTCTTGCTGGTGAATATCCTGACATGGATACTGCTGGCTATAGTCATCCTGCTCGCCGTCTGGCTTCCCGCCAGCAAGGCCGCCGAGATGGAGCCGGCCGAGGCGCTGCGGTATGACGGATAACAGATAATGCCCCGTCTCCCACCGACTGAATCGTATAATTAAATCAAATGAATATGTACAAGATCTATCTAAAACAAGCCTGGGCCTTATTGAAAGAGAACAAGCTCCTTTCCGGAGTCTCTATCTTCGGTACGGCCTTGGCGATTTGCATGATCATGGTGATCGTGATCGTATGGCAGATGCGTACCGCCAATTACTCACCGGAAGACTATCGGGACCGGATGATGTACGTCAGTGATACCCGTGCCTCCTACAAAGAGAACGAATCTTATAACGACTGCTACCTTCTTGCTTCCCGGGTGGTGAAAGATTGTTTCTATCCCTTGCGCTCTGCCGAGAAGGTGGGCATGGCCTATCATGGCGTGCAACGCTTGGCGGCAGTGGCGGATCATACGGTGGAGTTCAAGTGCGACGTGACTTTTACGGACGCGGCGTTCTGGAATATCTTCAACTTTCGCTTCCTCTCCGGTAAGCCTTATGGCGAGGAAGAAGTGCAAAGTGGCATCATGGATGCTGTGGTAAGCGAGTCCGTGGCACGTCGGCTCTATGGCACGACCGAGGTCGTAGGCCGTACCGTCGAGATCAGCTACGTGCCCTATACCATCCGTGCCGTCGTGCGGGATGTCTCCCTGCTGGCCGAGTCTGCCTATGGCGATGTCTGGTTGCCTTATACCACCGACAATTCCCTGTATGATAATGGTTCCGACCGTCTCGTCGGGGGCTTCCGTTGTTATATCCTCGCAAGTTCGTCCGCCGACTTTGATGCGATCCACTCCGAGGCCGAGGCGAATATCGCTCGCCTTAACGAATCACAAAGCACGCACCTACTGAAAATTGGAGGAGGACCTGATACCCATTTGGGCGATTTGGCTCGCGAGGACGCTTTCTCTGAGCCGAATGTACGGGAACTGGTCATGAAATATGTTATCATCGTTCTTGTCCTTTTGCTGATCCCTGCCATCAACATGAGCGGTATCACGCAAAGCCGGATGCGTAAACGTATGGCGGAGATCGGGGTGAGGAAGGCGTTCGGGGCGACACGCTCGGAATTACTGACGCAGGTACTCTACGAGAATCTGTTGCAGACCTTGCTGGGAGGTGTGTTAGGTCTGTTTTTCTCATACGCCTCCGTACTGCTCTTGTCCGATTGGTTGCTGGATACGGGCACGGCATCGATGGGTATCGGTCGCACCTTCGTCAATGCGGAGATGATGTTCAATCCATTGATCTTCCTTTATGCGTTCCTTGCTTGTCTTGCGTTGAACCTGCTGAGCGCCGGCATCCCGGCTTGGCGAGCCTCACGGATGCGTATCATCTCGGCTCTCAACGAGAATGTTCATTAATCTCCCGCGTTGGATGATAGCTATACTAAAATAATAGAAAGATATGATACGACATTTATTACAATTGATCTGGAACCAGCGCAAGCAAAACGCTTGGTTGTGGGCTGAGTTATTGCTGGTCTCGGTCTTCCTTTGGTTCCTTGTGGACTACCTGTATGTGATGGGGCGCACGTATACGGCTCCTCTGGGCTTCGATATTCGGCATACGTACAGCATCGTGATCAGCAGCCTCTCGGAAAGAAGCCCGGATTATATCCCGAAGGAGAAGCGGGAGCGGCCGGATGGTGTTCATCTGCTGACGGCGTTGGATCGCATCCGCACCTATCCCGGCGTGGAATCGGCCTGCCTTACGGATGGGGGGATGCCTTATTATATGGGAAGCCGTAACCTCGTTTGGCGGATTGATACGTTGCAGGTGCCCTGCCGCTATGCTTTCGTCACCCCGGAGTTCTTCGACGTGTTCCGTATCTATGATAAGGACGGCAAGACGGCTTCCTTGAAACGGGCCATCGAGGATAACAACTCCATCGTAATCTCCGCCGACGTGGAGACGATGAATCCCGGCCTTTCCCTACTCGGGCAAAAGGCGTACCGGGGGAATGTGACCGACGAGATCGAGGAGACGATCCGTGGTATCAGCGTCCCCATCCGCCGTCATGAGTACACCAAGGCGGAACCCAACGTCTATAGGGCCCTGCGGCTAAGCCGGATGGAGGAAGGATACTATGAGGGGATGATAGATGCCGTGCGACTCTGCGTACGTGTCCGTCCGGATGTCGATAATGCTGATTTCCCCACCCGCTTCCGCAAGGATATGGCCGAACAGCTTCGGCTAGGCAACCTCTATCTGCTAGACGTACAGCCCTTGTCATATATTCGCGACGGTTATATCCGTTCGATCGGCGTAGAGAACGAGGTGAAAACCCGTGTGGCGGTAGCCTGCTTCCTATTGGCGAATATATTCCTCGGCATCATCGGTACCTTCTGGTTCCGTACGGAATATCGCAAAGGCGAGATGGGGCTTAGGATGGCCTTAGGCTCTACCCGCCGTCAGTTGAACTCGATCATGGTGGGAGAGGGTGTCTTGCTGCTGGTCTTGGCGTTCATCCCGTCCTTAGTCATCAGCTTCAACATCGCCCATATGGATTTGATAGATACCTATCAGCTTCCGTTCACGTGGCTGCGCTTCGCGATTTGCGGAGGGATTACGTTTGTCTTGATCGTCCTCATGATCATCTGTGGCGTATGGTATCCTGCCCGCTCGACAGCCCGCTTGGAGCCGGCGGAGGCGTTGCATTATGAATAAGAGTTAACTTACATATTTCACACATACACACAATTGAAAGCCCGGTCTTGTAGTGATACACGGCCGGGTTGCTTATTTCCTATAAAATTGTTTTCTGCTAAAAGGTCATGGAGGCATAGATCCCATAATGCCCGTCTCCCGCTACCGGGCTGATAGACAGGTTATGTTTCTTCGCGAACGGACGGGTAAAGATATAGGCGCTACCGGCGCCGATAACGGCTCCCGCCGCCACGTCCCACCAATCATGCTTCTTCCCATAGACCCGGCTCCAACCCACGTAGGTAGATACCGCATAAGCCGGAATACCCCATTTCCATCCATAACGTCTTTGGATAAAAGCGGCTCCCGCAAAGGATACGGAGGTATGCATGGATGGGAATGAATGATTATCGCTGAAGTCGGGCCGCTCTTTCTTCACTAGGTATTTCAGCGCATAGGTTACGCCCAATGTCGTAACCCCGGTGAATACGCCTTGTTTCAGCCCTTGCCAATCTTGGGTTGCCAATACGGTCGCTAGACTCGCCACCGGAGTGATAAACACCAATACGTCTCCCGAGGTCCGTACGGCTTTCCGGCTACCGGTCACCTTCAATTCTTGTCCGTTAACGGACAGGCATAGCATGAGCATTGTAATTGCGAAAAGGATATGTCTCATAGATTTAAAATATAGTTGCTATTTTAGGTATAAAAATGACGAACCCGACGATTGCTGCCGCTATCGCCATCAATAATACAGCTCCCGCCGCCAAGTCTTTCGTTCGCTTGATAGCCTCATTATACTCAGGGGAGACCAAATCTGCTAGGGCCTCGATGGATGAATTGACCGCCTCGGCAGCTAATACCGCTCCGATCACGATCGTTACTGCGATCCATTCCATGCGGGAAAGTCCAAATACCATTCCGGCGATAAGTACGCAAACTGCCGCGAAACAATGGATCCAAGCGTTATGCTCCTTCGTGATCAATAGCTTGATTCCGTTGAAAGCGAATTTAAAGCTTCTGGCTCTCTTTCGAAATGTGAAACCGTCATTCTTCATTTTTATAGCATCTCTTATTGAGGAGGGCAAATATAGGTATTTTTTGCCTTTATCGCATATCCTGACGAACAAACAGGATATTCACCTTTCATATTCCGCAATTCGTCAAGATTACTTGTTGGTTTTTATCTGGAACGATAACTTCGTTGATTAAAAAAGTACCTGTGATATGAGCATAGATCAAAGTAAAAGAATAAATTTATGGCTTGAAATCAGATATGAAGATAAAATATAACTTTCTAAGTCCGTTGCTAATGGCGATATTGACGATCTGTTGCCTGTGGATTGTTACGGATGTCGCTTATGGTGTCCGCATGTGGGAACTGGGAGTGGACGCGTGGATCGGGCGTATCAAGGCCCTTGCTATTATATTGATCGGCGTTAGCTTATCTTATTTGTTTTTTAATTACTTGGCTAATACTTTTTTAGATAGGAATAAAGAGCGGAGGTCCCGCCCGGTATTCCGGGAATATCTATGGGTGGTCTTGTTTAATTTAGTCGTGCTCAATATCGGCTTATATATCGTGATCTATTCTATAAATGGAACGACCTATCGGTGGGGAGAGGCGTTAATGATCAATGCGGTAGCTGTGCCGATCTTTCTCCTATACTATTTCTTGATCCGTAATAATATATTAGCCAAACGCTATTCGGAGAAAATCGTTCAATTGGAGAAACTGAGAGTAGATCAGCTGGAAACGCAATTGAAGCTGCTGAAGATGCAATACCATCCCCATTTCCTGTTTAATGCCTTGAATACGATCTATTTCTTGATCGATGAGGAAAATGAGGAAGCGATTGAGGCTGTAGAGTTACTTTCGGACTTACTCCGTTATCAATTATATGATATAAATACGAAAGTGACGATCGAAGAGGAGATTGATTATTTGCGAACATATATTCAATTCCAGCGACTTCGTATGACGAAACGCTTACAGTTCGAGGAGTCCTTTGACCCGGAATTGACCGGACAAAAAATACATCCGTTGCTTTTCCAGCCATTATTGGAGAATGCGTTTAAATATATAGGCGGAGCGTATCGGATACAAGTATCTATGCGGAAAGAGGGGGCAAAGGTCTGTTTGGGGGTAAGCAATACTTTCAATCCGGATTTCTTGGAACAAAGAAAGGGGAAAGGCATTGGGATCGACAATCTGAGAAAACGGTTGGAACTATTGTACCCGGATAAACATGAGTTACGTATAAAAAAAGACAATACCCGTTTTAGGGTTGAGTTATGTATTGATTTATCAGAATAATATGGAAATAAAGTGTATCATAACGGATGATGAGCCAATCGCCAGAAAAGGACTTCGGCGACACATCGGTAAAATTGATTTTCTGACCATCGTCGGAGAATGTGAGGACGCTATACAACTCAATAATATGCTGAATTCGGTTCAGGCGGATTTGCTTTTTCTGGATATAGAGATGCCGGATATGTCCGGACTGGACTTCTTGGAGAGTGCTCAGAACGCTCCTAAGGTAATTATCACCTCGGCATACGAGCGGTATGCGTTGAGAGGATATGAGTTTGACGTGGTGGACTATTTATTGAAACCAATCTCTTTTTCCCGTTTCCTGAAATCGGTCAATAAAGCACATGCGTTGATGGAATCTACATCGAAAAGCGAGGAGCCCGCTTATATCTTCGTCAAGACGGAGAAGCAACTTAAAAGGCTTTATTTAAAGGAGATTCAATTTATAGAGGGCATGGAGAACTATATTGTTATCCATACCCTCACTTCCAAAGAGATCGTTCATCTCCGGTTGAAGAGTATACAGGAAACGCTGCCGGCACAAATTTTTATGCAAGTGCACCGCTCTTTCATCGTAAATCTTTCTTATGTACAAGCGATAGAAGGAAATCTATTAATCATTGGGGAGCATAAAATCCCGGTGTCGCGTCCTTTACGGGAAGAGGTATATAAATCGATCGTCAATAATCAACTCATTCAAAGATAAGTATCCAAAAACGAACACACTGTTCATTATCGAACACTTTAAATATTCCTATTTATCGGATTATCAATAGTATATGTTTTTGGCATGCCTTTTGCCTTAGGCAGGGTAAAAAAACTTATACTAAGATGAGAAGGATCTATATAGCGATGTGTTGTCTGTGGGCGGGGATTTCGGGAGTATGTGCCCAAGACAATACGAATAAAGTTCGAATAACCCTGCGGCAAGCGATCCAGATCGCACAGCTTCAATCCGTAGACGCTGCCGTGGCGCTCAATGAGTTGCGAACGGCCTATTGGGAATTCCGTACGCATCGGGCGGATCAGTTGCCGGAAGTGATATTTACGGGGACTCTGCCTTCATATAGCAAGCAATACTCGAAGTACCAGCAATCGGATGGTTCTTATACCTATGTGCAAAACAATGCCTTAGGCTTAAATGGAGAGATCTCTATCGCCCAGAACATAGCCTTGACCGGAGGTAAGATCGCCTTGAATACCTCCTTGGATTTTACCCGTCAGCTAGGTAGTGGCGCTTACAACGAGTTTATGAGCGTACCTGTTAGTTTGACATTGACGCAACCGATCTTCGGCGTGAATGACCAAAAATGGAAACGTCGTATCGAGCCTGTTCGTTACCAAGAGGCTAAGGCCGCTTATATGGAGAACGTGGAGAATGTAACGATCGCTACCATCACGAATTACTTCAACTTACTGTTGGCGGAAGATAATCTGGATATCTGTAATCAGAACTTGCTGAACGCCAATAAACTCTATGACATAGCGGTAGCGAAGCGTAAGATCGGGCATATCTCGGAGAGCGAGTTGATGCGTTTGAAACAGTCGGCCTTGCAAGCGAAAGGTAAGCTAACCGAGGCCCAATCCAATTATAACGCGATGATGTTCAAGCTCCGTTCCTTTTTAGGGATGAGCGAGCAAGACGTGATCGAGCCTGTTCTTCCCGAGGCGATAGAAGGGGTCCGTATGGATTATCAGGCGGTATTGGAGAAGGCTCAAGAAAATAACTCATTCTCAAAGAATATCATGCGCCGCCAGTTGGAAGCGGATTATGATGTGGCGACCGCCAAGGGAAACCGTCGAAGTATTAACCTGTTTGCCTCCGTGGGTTATACCGGTAAGGATATGTCCATGCGAGGAGCTTACAACCCGTTGAAAGATAACCAGATCGTAGAGGTCGGGCTTTCGATTCCTATCTTGGACTGGGGAAAACGGAAGGGAAAGGTAAAAGTAGCCGAATCGAATCGGGATGTCGTACTTTCCAAGATCCGTCAGGAGCAAATGGATTTTAATCAAGATATCTTCCTCTTGGTGGAGAATTTCAATAATCAAGCCGCTCAATTGGAGATAGCCGCCGAGGTGGACACGTTGGCGGAAAAGCGCTACAAGACCTCGATCGAGACTTTCATGATCGGAAAGATCGATATCCTAGACTTGAATGACGCCCAGAGTTCGAAGGATGACGCGAAGCAAAAGCATATCCAAGAACTGTATTATTACTGGCGTTATTTTTATAACATCCGTAGTATAACATTGTATGATTTCTTGAATAATCGTACATTAGATGCCGATTTCGAGGAAATCGTGAAACGATAAATTGATTATATGATACTGATAATAGATGATGATGCGGCTGTTCGTTCCTCGCTTACATTCCTGCTAAAACGTGCGGGTTTCCGGCCGGAGGCGGTTCCGGGGCCGAAGGAGGCCTTGGAGGTGGTCCGTGCCACGGCGCCGGAGCTGATCTTGATGGATATGAACTTCACGTTGACTACCACGGGCGAGGAGGGGATTCAATTATTGAGACAGGTGAAGATCTTTCGTCCCGATGTACCCGTGATCTTGATGACCGCTTGGGGATCGATCTCTTTGGCCGTGCAGGGAATGCAAGCCGGAGCCTTCGATTTTATCACGAAGCCTTGGAATAACTTGGTATTATTAAAATCGATCCGGACCGCCTTGGAACTGAGCGAGCAGAAGAAGGAGGCAAACGCTCCCTTGAACCGTTCGGATGCCGATCATAAATTTCATTTTGATAAGATCGTGGGGCAAAGTGCCGCTTTGATGGATGTCTTGGGGACGGTCTCGCGTATCGCTCCGACAAACGCCTCTGTCTTGATTACCGGCGAGAGCGGTACGGGTAAAGAGCTGATAGCGGAAGCGATCCATGCGAATAGCCCCCGGTCGAAAGAGGCTTTCGTAAAGGTAAACTTAGGCGGACTTTCCCAAAGTCTTTTTGAGAGCGAGATGTTCGGACATAAGAAGGGGGCTTTTACGGATGCGTACATGGATCGGGTAGGGCGTTTCGAGATGGCGAACAAAGGCACGATCTTCTTGGATGAGATCGGCGATTTGGAACTGTCTTGCCAAGTAAAGCTGCTTCGGGTATTGCAAGACCAGACCTTTGAGGTCTTGGGGGATAGCCGCCCCCGGAAGGTGGATATACGGGTCGTAAGCGCTACAAACCGGGATTTACGATCGATGGTGGCGGACCGTACGTTCCGCGAGGATCTTTTTTACCGGATCAATTTGATCACGGTGCATTTACCCGCCTTACGTGAGCGAAGGGAGGATATCCCATTGCTGGCCCGGTATTTCGCGGATAAGCAATCGGAGATCAATGGGCTACCGAGGGTGGAGTTCTCATCGGATGCCCAGACCTATTTAAGCCGTCTCCCTTTTCCCGGTAATATCCGTGAGTTGAAGAACTTGGTGGAGCGGACGATCCTTGTGTCGGGTAAGACGCTTTTGGATACCGCTGATTTCGAGGTTCATTGCATGAATACATCCGGTGCTAAATCGACGATTCCGCCTTCTTTGGAGGGCTTGACCTTGGATGAGTTGGAGAAGCAAACCATCTTACGCTCCTTGGAAGCGCATGGAGGTAATTTATCGCATGTCGCTACGGCGTTGGGAATCAGTCGTGCCGCCTTGTACCGGAGATTAGAGAAATACGGAATCCCGATCGATAAATAAGAAGAGGCAAGGATGAGGCTGAAAGGACTATTCTGGATATTGACGACGCTGCTGTTGACTATATTGGCGGTGGTGACTTATTATGTCTTTTATACGTCTTCTATCCGGATGTTTTTCGCGGTAGAAGCCTTGGTCTTGCTTACGATCATCTATTTATTTGTCTTTTATCGCCGTATCATAAAGCCCTTGCATATCATCGGTAACGGTATGGAGCTGTTGAAAGAGCAAGACTTTAGTTCCCGCTTGGGAAAGGTCGGGCAAACGGAGGCGGACCGGGTGGTCGATGTGTTTAATAAGATGATGGAGCAGTTGAAGAATGAGCGTTTGCACCTCCGGGAGCAAAACCATTTCTTGGACTTGCTGGTCAACGCCTCTCCGATGGGAGTGATCATCTTGAACTTGGATGAGGAGATTCTATCCATGAACCCGGCCGCATGTAAATTGTTTGGCGCGCAAAGCTCGGAGGATATGGTGGGAAAACGTTTTCTTCAACTAGATTCTCCCTTGGCGGAAGAATTGGTACGGGTTCCGATGTATCAAGCGCAAACCGTCCGGTTGAACGACGCTAATATTTATAAATGTACGCATTCCTCATTTGTGGATCGAGGTTTTCACCACCCGTTTTATTTGATAGAGACGTTGACCCAAGAGGTGTTCAAGGCCGAGAAGAAAGCGTATGAGAAAGTGATACGTATGATCTCTCATGAGGTGAATAATACGACCGCGGGTATCACCTCTACCTTGGATACGTTGGAGTCTACTTTCAGCGGGATGGAAGATATGGAGGATGTCTGCGAGGTTTTGCGGGTCTCCATAGAACGCTGCTATAGCATGAGCCATTTCATCACCAATTTCGCCGATGTGGTGCGTATACCCGAACCCCAAAGTCGTCCGCAAGAATTGAACCAAGTGGTGTCCGCTTGTAAACGCTTTATGGAGACAGTTTGCCAGAACCGGAATATCGAGATTGTTATGGATCTGAGCGAGGAATCTCCAGTCGTGAATTTGGATAATTCATTATTCGAGCAAGTCTTGGTCAATATTATCAAGAATGCCGCCGAATCCATCGACCGGGACGGAAAGATCTATATCCGGACGACAGTGCGTCCTACCTGCTTGGAGATAGCCGATACGGGCAAGGGCATCGACAAGGAAACGGAAACGAAACTGTTCAGCCCGTTCTTCTCTACGAAACCGAACGGACAAGGTATCGGCTTGATCTTTATCCGTGAGGTGCTGTTAAAACATGATTGCCGATTCTCTCTCCGCTCTTACGCGGATGGATTGACAAGGTTTAAGATTTGGTTTAGTTGAAATAATCCCTTTATGGTTTGAGGTTTTTCCCTTGTAGGCTAAGGCTGTATTCTTACAGGTGTTAGCCTTTTTGTCTGCTTGTATTCATCATGCAACAGCCGTTGCATGATCATCTACCAACTGTTGCACGATCTTCTACCAGTCGTTGCATGATCGTCCAACAGTTGATAGATGATGGATGTCTCTTGAGGAAAAGTCTAAAGATAGGGATGGAAAGGGCTAAAGGATATGGAGGTTTTGGGCAAGCTGTACTGGATTTTATACTATCTTTGGGCCGTATAAATGCAATAGAAATCTAATCTTGAATATCATGAAGAAAGTAGTATCTGTATTATTTATCCTTGCGATTATCGTATTTTCTGTATTAATGGTAAGCTATTCGAGTGATCAAAAGCCGGAGAAAGTTCTTCGCCATGTTGTTATGTTCGGTTTTAAGCCGGATGTGTCCGAGGCGCAGGTGAAAGAGGTTGAGGATGCCTTTTGTAAGTTGCCTTCTCAAATCGACTTGATCAAAGGATATGAGTGGGGAACGGATTGTAGTCCGGAGGGATTGCAACAGGGCTTGACTCATTGCTTTTTCTTGACTTTTCATTCGGATGCGGATCGGGACGCCTATTTGGTACATCCGGCGCATAAAGCATTTGGCAAGGTGTTAGGAGGGAAGGCATCGGCGGTTACGGTGTTGGATTATTGGACGAAATAAAAAGAATGGGCGGGATGAATCGATGAGTCACCCCGCCCGTTTTTATATTCCTTAGTTACTTTATATTATAACCATTGATTCATGAACTGATCCATCTCTTCCGCATGGGCTTCCAGGCTTTGAAGTAGCTTGAATTGGGCTTTCGTACGGATTAAGTTATGTTTCGGGCTATGGATCTTGTAATAGGTATCGCCGTTGATATAATCGGTTAAGAAACGAACGGTCTGCATATAAGTCAATAAGCGTCCACCGTAAGGTAGCAATTTGATCTCGGTAGGAGTTAAGAACGCCTTGGCCTTTTCCATGTATCCACGGGTATAGGCTTTGAATATCTCCATATTAACGTTTACGTTATCCAGATTCTCATCGTCCTCGGCACCCGTATTGGCTCCGGTACGGATAAAGTCGCCGATATCGGAAAGGACGAAACCCGGCATCACGGTGTCCAAGTCGATCACGCAAAGCACCTTGTCGCTATCAGCGTCAAACATCATATTGTTAACTTTTGTATCGCAATGGTTCGTGCGTTTCTTCAATTGGCCCTCACGGTACAGGCGTTCTTGAATGCACATCGCTTCGGCACGTTTCTCGATCTCCTCTACCAAATCTTTCACTTCTTCCAACCGGCCTGCCGGATTAGCGGCTACAGCCTCATGGAATTGTCGCAAGCGGAACTCCATATTATGGAAATCCGGGATGGTCTCGCCCAGCGTACCCTCGGGTATATCGGACAACATGGTCTGGAAATCACCGAACGCTTTGCCAGCCTCATAAGAAAGCTCAGGAGTTACTTCCTCATAGCTTTTGCTGCGAGGGATGAATAGGCATACCCGCCAATAACTATCTCCATCGAAATAATATTTTTTCCCGTCTTTAGTCGGCAAGAAGGTTAATACCTTACGGTCGATATCCGTTTCACCTTTTTCCTCCAGCTTTTTGCGGATATGAGTGGTAACCACATGGATGTTATTTTGCAGCATATCCACATTGGTGAAGATTAAATGGTTGATACGCTGTAGCACGTATTTGATCTCCCCTTTCTCGTTGGTCACTTTCAATGTATCATTAATGTGTCCGTTTCCGAATGGTTCAGCGGAAACTACTTTCTCGTCCAACTGGAACTGATCCAAGATGTTTAGTAATTGTTCTTTCGTTTTTGCCATGATATTTCATTATGTTAACTCCGGCAAAGATACAAAAAAAGGCCACGATACAAATCGTGACCTTTTTTTATTTCTTAAAGAAAGAAATCTTATTTCTTGTTACGGTTACCATAACGGCTCATGAACTTATCAACACGTCCGGCTGTATCGACCAACTTAGACTTACCAGTGTAGAACGGGTGAGAAGTGTTAGAGATCTCGACCTTTACCAACGGATAAGTTACGCCGTCGATCTCGATCGTCTCTTTAGCGTTAATAGTAGAACGAGTGATGAATACATCATCGTTTGACATGTCCTTAAATACTACAGGACGATAATTTTCAGGATGAATACCTTTTTTCATTGCTTTATTATCTATTTTAATTTATACTCTGTATATATTTGGTAACCGGTATTTTGGCTTGCAAAGGTAAGGGTTTGCCACAAACAAACAAAGAAAATCGTATTATTTTTTTCAAGGGCGTTGATTTTGTGTTATTTTATATGCTTTGAAGCATCATTTGTCGTGAATCTTGATTATCTTTGTGCAAGTTTTTAATCATTAACGTAATAACATAATAACAACTATGGTAAATTACAAAGATTTGGGCTTGGTGAACACAAAAGAAATGTTCGCTAAGGCTATCAAGGGCGGATATGCTATCCCTGCTTTCAACTTCAATAACATGGAACAGATGCAGGCTATCATCAAGGCTGCTGTAGAGACAAAATCTCCGGTTATTTTGCAAGTTTCAAAGGGCGCTCGCCAGTACGCAAACGCTACTTTGCTTCGTTACATGGCACAGGGTGCTGTTGAATATGCTAAGGAATTAGGTTGCCCGAATCCTCAGATCGTTCTTCACTTAGACCATGGTGATACGTTTGAGACTTGCAAGAGCTGTATCGACTCTGGCTTCTCATCTGTAATGATCGACGGTTCTCACCTTCCTTATGAAGAGAACATCGCTTTGACTAAGAAAGTTGTTGAGTACGCTCATCAATTCGATGTAACTGTAGAAGGCGAGCTTGGTGTATTGGCAGGTGTTGAGGATGAGGTTTCTTCAGACCACCACACTTATACCAATCCTGAGGAAGTTATCGACTTCGCTACTCGTACGGGCTGCGATTCTTTGGCTATCTCAATCGGTACTTCTCACGGTGCTTATAAGTTCACTCCGGAGCAATGTACGATCGACCCTGTTACAGGTAAGATGGTTCCTCCTCCATTGGCATTCGACGTTTTGGACGCTGTTATGGAGAAACTTCCGGGATTCCCTATCGTTCTTCACGGTTCTTCTTCTGTTCCTCAGGAAGAGGTTGAGACTATCAACAAATTCGGTGGCGCTTTGAAGGCTGCTATCGGTATTCCTGAAGAGTGGTTGCGTAAGGCTGCTAAATCTTCTGTATGTAAGATCAATATCGACTCAGACTCTCGTTTGGCGATGACTGCCGCTATCCGCAAGACTTTCGCTGAGAAACCGGCTGAATTCGATCCTCGTAAATATCTGGGCCCGGCTCGTGATAACATGGAGAAACTTTACAAACACAAGATCATCAACGTTCTTGGTTCTAACGACAAGTTATAATCGGAAGTTTCTTGATATAAATAAAGAAAGCCATCTCGGTATCGGGATGGCTTTTCTTTTGGTCTGTAGTTTAGTCTTTTAATACCTTACGAAGCGCTTCCAACATCGGATCTACGGTAAGATCGTTGCCGGTAGCTTGCTTGATCCACACATTCGGGGTGAGGCGGCCTTGCTTGAATATCCGGCTAACCTCATTCGCAAAATCCTTGCCATTGAGGTAGTTCTCTAGCTGGAACTCGATAATCTGTCCGAAAGCGTAGGCGGAAAGGTAGAGCGGATAACCGATCATATGGGAGTAAATCGCTAGAACGGTCTCGTCTTTTACACCGAATACTGGAGCGTAATACTTATTCCAGATTTCCTTGGAAAGACGGATCACGGCCTCCTGCAATTCCCCGGCGGTAGCGTTAGGATGTGCGTACATCCATTTCCATACGGAGATATCCAGCATGGAAACACCGCAAATCTCATACATGCTCCATATCTTATCCAAGATATCCATCTTTTCTTTTTCCGGATTCTCGTCTTTTATGCCCAGTAACTCAAGGTCTCTTTTCTGGAAGACAAAGGCCAGCGCTTCGGTGAAAGCCGTATTGGGAACTCCGTTGAGCATATAATAATCGACATCATATAATGAGATCGTTTGCTCTACGTTATGTCCGAACTCGTGGATGGCGATATTATATCCTTTGTAATCCATCCCTTGTGAAGGGATACGGGTACGTAAACGGGAACGCTGGCCTTTCATGGAGGCTCCCCACGCATGACCGGAACCACGGGCGGGATCGACTGCGATCTTATCCGCTAGATATTGGGCACGATCGGGGCTGAATCCTAGTTTCTGTAATATTTCCGGTAGCTTCTTTTCCATCGTTACCGCATCGGGATACAGGGTACGGGTTTGCTCGTTTAGCTTGTTCTCGTCCAGATTGCTACGGGCCTTGAAGCCATCGTACCATATATCGTAGGCTTCCAGTTTGCGTCCGAGGCGTTTGGAGATGATTTTCCCCACTTCCTTTAGTTCGGGGGCGGAAAGGAATTGATCGAACAGGGCTTCTACATCGTTGACATCTATTTCCATATCTTCCGTGAACTTACGGTCTATATAGGTGTTTCCCGTATATTTGTCTATACGCTGCATGGCGTTGAAGTTATTCAACATTTTCTGATAGCGGGCCGGGCTTTCAGGGGTACCTTCTAGTTCATTTCCTGCTTGAGATAACGTATTGGCGTACGGGTTCCATTCGTAACGATCCGAGTTGATCACCTCTTTCGGGATTTCTTGCGAGATGATTCGCTTCATGATCTCATATACCATCCGTTGTTTTTCCAATCCCTCTTTTCCTTTGTTATAATTGGCCTTGATCTCGTCGCGAAGGTTCCAATGGCAAAGTAAGCGCATGTCGGAGGGGAAAATGGTTTTTCCTTTAGGAGTTAGTAAATGCCCCATATAGATATTATAATCCGCTATGTAAATATCCGCGTCACTTTCCGTATCTGCGGCGGCTTGCTTTACTTCCGCCGGTATCCGTTCCGTAAACATATCGCCTAGCCGGGCGTAGGCCCATGCTTTACGGTCATTCCCTAACGCCTCTTTCTCCTTGAGAGTAAGTTGGGGAAAGTTGAGGGCGATGATGAAGCCGATCTTGTTGGCGTATAGATCGTCCATTAGGTGGGAACTGGGGCTGTAGGATCCGAATTTCTCATCGATGGCGTGTAGAGGTCCGGTATCTAGGTTCAAATTTCGTTGCAGACAGAGTACCATCTCGTTGAAATTGCCATTGATACCTTCAATATACTCGCTGATCTTGAGGAAAACTTGGTCTTTTTCGGCGGGATCGGATAGATAATTCTCCCGGCAGAAGGTTTGAAACGCTTGCTCATCCCCATCGGAGGTTTGCCAGAGGCGGGCTACTTGCTCGACACCCTTTGTGATTCCTGCTTGATTCTTAGCGTCCTTGGCTATTAGCTCGTCAATCGTAGCTTTTACGATAGAAGGCTGGATGCTGGCTTGCCCTTGCATAAAGCTAAAGGCGCAGGCCAGTAACATACAAATACGTACGACTTGCTTTCTCATGGTATGTTTGTATAAAGTTATTTAAAACAAATGTATGAATAATATTCGTATCTTTGGCCGATTTTTCTAATTGAGTAAAAAACAAAGAGATGAAAAAGTTACTATGTATGTGGATGGTCGTATGCGGCCTTTTGTTGATTCCCGGAAACATGAAGGGACAGTCCTTGAAAGATATCTTAAATTCATCTGCCGTAAAGAACGCCGTGACTTCTGTCACCGGAGGGAAAGCCGTGACTTTCGAGAATTTACAGGGAACTTGGATGTATGTGAACCCTGCCCTGCAACTGGAAGGTGATAATGCCTTGAAGAATGTAGCGGGAAGCTTGGCTGCTACCGAGGCAGAGAAGAAAATGAAGGAATATTGCGCGAAAGTAGGTATCGTGGAAGGTGTATTTAATTATGTCTTTAATTCGGATAGTACGTTTACGAGTGCGTTGAAAAGGGGAAGCCTGAAAGGTACTTACTCGGTGAGTCCGGAAGATAAAACGGTGACGTTACGGTATACGGTGGGTAATAAGAAGCTGACCGTTTCTACGCTTACCGCCCATGTCGTCCTTTCTGGTAATGAGTTGACATTGCTTTTTAACGCGGATAAATTACTGAAGTTCTTGAGCACGGTTTCTTCTATATCCAGCAATACGACCTTGAAAGCTATCAATAAGTTGGCAAGTGAATATGATGGCATGATGCTGGGTTTCGATTTGAAGAAATAATGTAATATGATACGATTTATACCGAGGCGTTATTGGGCAGTAATAGCGGTTGCGTTGGCATTGACCATGTCCGTGTTGGACGGCACGATTGTCAACGTGGCGCTTCCTACCTTGTCCCGTGAATTCGGGACATCCCCTTCCTCCACGATCTGGATTGTCAACGCTTATCAGCTAACGATTACGATGTCTCTTTTATCGTTCTCCGCTTTGGGAGATATTTATGGATATAAGCGGATTTTCTTGATCGGGACGACAATATTCTGCTCAACGTCATTATTTTGTGCCTTATCCTCGTCTTTCGCCATGTTGACGGTCGCGAGAATATTGCAAGGGATCGGAGCCTCGGCTATCATGAGCGTGACGACCGCTTTACTTCGTATTATTTATCCTCCACAATATATAGGGCGGGGAATGAGTATCAATGCCATGGTCGTGGCGGTATCGATTGCTGCCGGGCCGTCGTTGGCGGGCGCTATCTTATCAGTCGCTTCTTGGAATTGGTTGTTCGCTATCAACGTACCTTTAGGGATTTGCGCGATTATAACGGGTTATTTTCTTTTGCCTCAAAATCCTTGCAAGGATGGGCCGAAACGAAAGTTTGATAAGATCGGTGGAATCTCGAATGCCCTGACTTTCGGATTGCTGATTTATTCGTTGGAAGGCATCGCCCATCATGAGAACTGGAGAATGATCGCTTTACAGGTTCTTCTTCTATTGGTGATCGGAACATTTTTTATCCGCAGGCAACTACGGCAGGAGGTTCCGATATTGCCATTGGACTTGATGCGGATTCCGATATTCGCCTTGTCCGTATTATCCTCGATCACTTCATTTACGGCACAGTTGTTGGCGATGGTATCATTACCCTTTTATTTGCAAAATGTGGCCGGAAGAAATGAGGTGGAGACGGGGCTGCTGTTGACTCCTTGGCCGGTAGCGACGATCTTGACCGCTCCGGTAGCCGGGAGGCTGATCGAGAAATATCATCCCGGATTGTTAGGCGGTATCGGAATGGTGGTGTATGCGACCGGACTTCTTCTATTGGCTTTATTGCCGGGGCAACCCACCAATATGGATATCGCTTGGCGATTGATGCTTTGCGGTATGGGTTTCGGCCTGTTCCAGACCCCGAATAATAGCACGATGATATCGGCCGCCCCTCGTTCCCGGAGTGGCGGGGCGAACGGTATGCAAGGTACGGCACGACTGTTGGGGCAAACGCTGGGGACGACATTTGTCGCTTTGATCTTTAGTGTTACCTCTGCCACCGATAGTATGCCGGTTTGTATGTATGTAGCGATCGGTTTCGCTTTAGTCGCCGCTATCGTGAGTTGTCTCCGTATCTCACAGCCCGTTCCCATGCGTGGAAGGTGAGTAGGAAGATACGATTTCTAATAGGGTCTCACCGTAGTTCTCTATGATCTTTTTGCCGATTCCGGGTATCTTCAACAGTTCTTTCGAGTTCGTGGGCAAAGTGTTGCAAACGCCAATTAAGGCTTTCTGTTGCAAGATCGTGTAAGGAGGCAACTCCTTTTCTACGGCAAGCTCGTATCTCCATTGTTTCAAACGGGCATATAGCTCAGGATGTAAGACATCCGTGGAGACGGGGATCTTTTCCGCTTCCGTCGATTTCCGCGTCGATTTCTGCTTGCTGGCAACAGCCGACTCCTCAATGTTCGCTTTAGCCTTGGCGGATAGATAGTCGATGAGACGAAAACCATCTTGGCAGGCTTTTAATGTAGCGACCTTGATCGTAAGCTCATCGCTGAAAGCTTTTAATGCGGATGTAAATGCCTTACGGGCCTCTTTATTGTCGATCTCTACATCGGAAGCCTCTATCAAAGGGAGGCAATAGGTCTCGATCTTTTCCAGAAAGTAAGCGCAACCTTTTCGGATGCGGTCTTGTATATGCTCGTCCGTATCATAGAGATTCGTGCTGGAGATCATACGGGTGAGTTGCTGGCAGAAACGTTCGCCTACTTCTACTATATCCGAACGGAAATAATCCCGTACCCGGGGATATTGGTTGCTTAATTCCGGGTATAGTTTTTGCAGATGGGTGTATGCCGCGTAAGATGTATATTGCAACTTTTGTTGTACGGGATTGAAGTCGAATAGCTCGGTTGCCAATCTCAAATAATACTGTTGTTGGGCTTGACGCAGTTGGTCTTCACACGGTTGACGCTCCGAGAGGGAAGAGGTATAACTTAATATCTTCTCATCGCTAATCATGGCGTTTCGAGTGATCGGGCTACTTAATACCATTCCTTCCAATGTCTTGCAACGGCTCAAGGCAACGTAGACTTGTCCGTGTGAGAAGGCGGCGGATGCGTCGATGATGGCATGCTCGAAAGTCAAGCCTTGGCTTTTATGGATCGTGATCGCCCAAGCGGTTTTCAGTGGGTATTGGCTGAAAGAGCCGGCGATTGTCTCCGTGATATCCTTCGTGTTCTCGTCGATCGTATATTTCACGTTTGTCCATGTCTCCCGGTCTACGGTGATATCGTTTCCTAATTCGTCGGATACGATAATCTTGCTCGGGCTGATGAAGACAATTCGGCCGATCTTTCCGTTATAATATCGCCTTTCGCCGGAAGAGTCGTTTTTTACGAACATGACTTGAGCGTCTTGCTTTAGCTCCAATACCTCGTCGGTCGGGTAGGAGTAAGCTGGAAAGTCATCCTTGATCTCCGCCTTGTACGTATAAGCCGGGCCGGGTAATTCTTGCAACTTCCGGTTATTGATTTGCTGGGCTTGATAATTATGGGTTGTCAGCGTGATATAACCTGCTTTGTCATTTGGTTTAAAATTGGGGATATAACGTTGGTTTAAGGTGTGTAGTGTATTCTCGTCGAAGCGGTTTTCCCGGATATTGTTCAATAAGCGTACGAACGTATCGTCCGCTTGGCGATATACTTGAGTTAATTCGATGCAAAGATAATCACTTTCGGAAAGAGCCTTACTGTCAAAAAAGAAGGGAGAGGCGTAATGTTCTCTCAACAAATTCCATTCGTCCTCCTTCGCTACGGGGGCTAATTGTTGTAAATCTCCGATCAATAATAATTGAACGCCCCCAAAGGGTTTATTCCTATCCCGATAACGACGTAGCATATCACTGATAGCATCCAGCAAATCGGCACGTACCATACTGACCTCATCAATCACGAGCAGGTCCATACTACGGATGATATTGATCTTATCCCGGCTGAATTTATGAGAATAGGATTTATTTTGCCCGGAGGCCATTTCGCTACCCGGTATATACGGTCCGAAAGGTAGCTGAAAGAAGGAGTGAATGGTTACCCCTCCCGCATTAATCGCCGCCACTCCGGTAGGTGCTACCACAATCATCCGTTTTGGGGAAGTCTCTTTAAGTTTTTTCAAGAATGTGGTCTTTCCTGTTCCCGCTTTTCCGGTAAGGAAGATGTTGGTTCCGGTATTTTCCAGATAGTTGAAGGCAAGGTCCAATTGTAAATTCGTTTGCATCATATTTAAGCTGTTTAGGTGAATTCACAAATGTACGTATAATCTTTCAAACGTCCTTCTCAAATGGAAAATAAACGGAGTAACTGCGCTAAAATCTACATCCCTTTTTCCTTTTTAGGAAGAGATTGATATACGATATCGTAGGATTGTTTTATAAGCTCTTTGATCTTGTTGTCGGGTACATCTTGATTAAAATAGACACTAATCCAGTATTTTTTATTCATATGCCAACCGGGTGTTATGCCAGAGTATCGAGCTTGCAACTCTCCCGATTCATTCGGGTCACATTTGATACAGCAAAAATCAAATACTTCGATATTTACGAAGCAGAACCATTTACTTCCTACATAAAAGCAAAGAACGTCCCGACTGTATTTATCAGGAACATTCGTGAAAGGCATTTTTTCATAAACACCATTCAACGAAAGGCAATATTCCCTAAACTCTTCAATATTCATAACATTCGTATGTATGATAGATTATAGCGATATCCTATAGACTAAGAAACTCAATGGTTGGACGGAGACTTCAGTAGCGGGAGCCTCTAGTTCCACCGCTGATTCAATGGGTATGACTGTTTCCGGTTTACCCAATGTGTTCTTCGCTTCTAAGTCTGAGGCATGTAAGACCATCAACTTTCCTTTATGCTTGCCGGATGAGATTCCGTTTAGGTTTAATTGGATCTTTTTGCTCTGGATGCCGGTATTGACGATTTTGATGATGAGCTCGTTTGTGCCTTTGTCGAGGGCGGCTGTGGCGAATAGCTCGCTTTGCCCGGTAACGGCTTCTTTGTTCATCGTCAGGGGCAATACGTTTGTTCCGGCATTGTGCCCGTATAATTGTTGTACATAGTAGTTAGGAGTTTTCACGATGTTTAGGTTGTTGAACCAGATTAAGTCCGGACGCCATTGCCACGCATCGACATGTGCGAATAAAGGGGCGTATGTACATAATTCCACCACGTCGGCATTCCGTTCAAGACCGGTCATAAACGCAGCCTCGCATAATGCGGTCAGGAAGCTATTCTCCCGGTTAGTCGGGTGGCAAGCATATTCACCGGCGAACACTTTGGGGCCTTGCCGATCATACGAATCATATCGTTTGGCACTATTTAGGAACCATTCCGGTGAGCGATAGAAATGTTCATCCACCAGATCTACTTTTAAGCGTTTCATCTCCGGCCATAGATATTCGAAATCTTTTCCTTCCGAATCAGGACCGGAACTGCCGATGATTTTGATCTCCGGATATTTGGCTCGGATGGCTTTCACGAATGGTTCGAGGCGTTCGGGATATAATGGTCCCCATTGCTCGTTGCCGATAGCGATAAATTTCAGATTAAAAGAAGCCGGATGCCCCATATCCGCACGCACTTTGCCCCATTGGGAGGTAATCGGGCCATTGGCGAATTCGATTAAGTCCAAGGCATCGTCTATATAAGGTTGTAATTTATCTACCGGCACATGCTGGTCCATACCCTCATTCTCAAACTGGCATGACAGCCCGCAATTCAATACAGGCAGGGGCTCGGCTCCGATATCTTCGCTTAATTGGAAATACTCAAAGAATCCCAAACCGTAAGATTGATAATAATCCGGGAATTTCTTGTGAGGAAATGTATAATTCCATCGGCTGATATTGATAGGCCGGTTCTCTACGGGGCCTACCGTATTTTTCCATTGGTAGCGTGTGGCGATGGTTGTACCCTCAACGATACATCCACCCGGGAAACGAAAGATTCCCGGCTTTAGATCTTTCAACGCTTGTGCCAGATCGCGGCGTAGGCCGTTCGTGCGATTGTTGAATGTTTTTTCCGGGAAAAGGGAGATATGTTCCATATCCAAAGTACCTGCCGTTTCCATCGTGATGCGTAGGCGTGATTTAGCCTCGGTAGCTTTGGGAGACAAGATAACGGAATATTTCTTCCAGTCTTTTCCTTTTATCTCTAGGTGTTGTGTCTCATAAATATCGTTATCCCTGTTTACTAATTCAATACGTAGTTTGATCGGGTTATTGGTCTCGGTACGGGCATATAAGGAAAAGTCGTAATTTTCGTCAGCCTTTATACCGATACCTTTGAAGCCTTCGTTCTCCAGACCGGTTCCGGTGATTTGCCCGGTATAAGTCAGGTGTGCGTAATGGGGGTTTTTGTTGAAACAGGGATTCTTCTCAGCTATACTTACATCGCCGAAAGGCTCCCAACCTCCCCATGGATTCTCAAACTCGAAGGAGCGGTTCTTGATTAGCTCCGCATACAATCCTCCATCTGCCCCGAAATTGATATCCTCGAAGAAGATTCCATACATGGTTGACTGGATAGGCGAGCCTACTTTCTGTATATCGATGTCAAACTCATGGACAGGAACGATGTCTTGTGCGGTCATGCAGTTTACACCTACACTTAAGAGGAATAAAGCCGCGGTTTTTTTCATGTTCTTTCTTCTCATATTCTATGTTTTTCAATAAATAAAGATTTAGACAATCAAATTCGCTATCATCTGTATAAACAAGATCAGGAATACCATCGCTATCGGATAAACCGTCGCATAAGCCACGCTTGGGGCTGGGCTGTCTGTCATAGAATCTGCGGCGGCAAGTCCCGGGGTACTGGTCATACCACCGGCGATTGTTCCGACTAAATCGAGAATGTTGATCTTAAAGAAATAATATCCAGCTAATACGGCTATAATCATAGGGATCATTGTTATAGCGATACCGACTCCGAATAAAGTTAAACCGCTTGATTGGAAAGTGGAAACCAGATTTACACCGGCGGATGTCCCGACCTCGGAGAGGAATAGCAATAATCCCAATTGGCGAAGCAGGTTATTAGCGGAACCGGACATTGACCAGATGATCGGACCTGTTTTTCCGATGGCGCTTAATACCAAGGCAACCATAAGGATACCGCCGGTTAGTCCCGGAGAGAATGAGAAGGAATCCGAGAAGGATATATTTAATTTTCCAAACAATACGCCTAATACGATACCCATAGCGATCGGGAAAAAGTCTGTATCCGAAAGACGTTTCTCATCATTGCCAATGAATTGGGCGAGTTCATTTACGCTTTCTTTCTCGCCGGCGACCATCAACTTATCTCCAAACTTCAACACCAAATTAGGTTCCGGGGAAAGGTCGATTCCGCTTCGACGTACACGGGTTACCGTACAACCGAAAGTTCCTTGTAAATTTAAATGGCCTAGCGATTTATTGATAATGCTCTTATTGGTCAGTAACAGGGATTGCAAGGTCTGTCCGCCACTTAACGGCAGATCTCCCTCGATACGTTCTCCCAACAATAATGTCAGTTGCTCCAAGGCTTTGTCGTTACCTACGGCCTTCAGTAAATCTCCCTCGTTAAGCGTGGTATGGGGAGTTGGCATAGATATGACATTGTCGTGTTTTATACGGGAGACTACCGCTCCGGTCATGGCCCGTACCTGCAATTGTGCCAAACTCTTTCCGCAGATGTTTTTATTCGTGACTTTAAATGCGGCGGTATGTAATGTAGGATATTGGCTTTTCCGTTGGGCTTCCAGCGCTTTAGCCTCGGCTATCAAATCCTTGCGAAGCATTTTGGGCAATAGTTTCACGAAAAGGATCACGCCGATTACGCCGAACGGATAAGCGATGCCATAGGCGATGGATGCTGCGGATGATTGCGTGGAGTCGATCGCTACCGCCAAACCGGGCGTACTCGTCAATGCCCCGGCGATCAGACCGACGATACTCGGGGTATCGATATCCAAGATATACTTGAATAAGATTCCTGTCAAGCATGCCGAACCGACAATTAATAACGTCAGGATAATGAGTGTCTTGCCTTTGGAACGGAAGGAGTCGAAAAATCCGGGGCCCGCTTGGATACCAATGGTAAAGATGAATAACACCAACCCCATATTCCCTAATTCCTTGGGTATGATAACCCCAAAATGACCGAATAACAGGGCGATGAAAATAACTGCCGATACATCTAGCGAAAGACCTTTGATCTGTATCCGGCCTAGCATGAATCCAAGCGCTATGATCAGAAACAGGGCAAAATAAGAAGACTGAAGTAATGTTTCAAACATGTCAGATAGTTTTGAAGTGAAGCTGTTAAAGATGCAAAATTAAACTTTTTAGCCCATTCGGGCAACGGCTTGGCAGGATTTCTGTACCTTTGTGCCATATTTTAGAAAAGAGAAAGTAAAGAGCATAAGCGTGAGACGATATTTTATATATCTGGGATATAACGGAAAGAATTTTCGGGGCTGGCAGATCCAGCCGAATGGTATGACGGTGCAGCAATCTATAGAGGAGGCCTTGGCCATCTTGATGCGTACGCCCGTGCCTATTGTGGGGGCCGGCCGTACCGATGCCGGCGTACATGCCCACTTGATGATCGCACATTTTGATTGGGAGGAACCGATCGGGGATTTGGTATTCCTCGCGGAAAAATTGAATAGGCTCCTGCCCAAAGATATCGCCGTTTATAAGATCGTGCCGGTCGTACCGGAGGCGCATGCCCGCTTCGACGCTACCTCGCGAACCTATAAATATTATGTTACGACAAAGAAAGACCCGTTTAATCACGAGCTGGTTTATAAGCTTCCCGGTCGTTTGGATTTCGAGGCGATGAACGAGGCGTGTAAGGTCTTATTCGATTATATCGATTTTACGAGTTTCAGTAAGTTGCATACGGATGTAAAGACGAATAATTGCCATATCCAACATGCGGGTTGGACGCAAGAAGGGGATATTTGGGTGTTTACGATCCGTGCAGACCGTTTCCTTCGTAATATGGTGCGTGCGATCGTTGGTACTTTATTGGAAGTCGGAAGAGGACGTTTAACGATAGACGGCTTCCGAAACGTGATTGAGGCAAAGGATCGTTGCAAGGCCGGAACCTCCGTGCCGGGACACGCCCTGTTCTTGGTAGACGTCACGTACCCGGAAGAACTCTTTCCAGTGGAGGATTAAACCATGTGGTTAGCTCTAGCCTTCCTCTCCGCCTTCTTGTTAGGTTGTTACGAGGTCAATAAGAAAATGTCGTTAAATGGGAATGCCGTTATTCCCGTTTTATTCTTCAATACGCTCATAAGCAGTTTGATTTTCGTCCCGTTCATCTTGCTCTCTTTTTATACGGATTGCTTGGACGGGACGATGGTGTATGTACCCCGTGCCTCTTTGGAGGACCATCTGAAGGTATTGATAAAGGCGGTGATCGTCTTATCCTCTTGGATATCGGGGTATTTTGCCTTGAAACATTTGCCGCTGACGATAACCGGGCCGATCAAGGCCAGCCAGCCCGTGCTTACATTACTGGGTGCGATGCTTCTGTTCGGGGAACGGCTGAATCTATTTCAATGGGTCGGAGTCTTGCTTTCTATCGCTTCCTTTTATCTCCTTTCCTCATCGGGGAAGAAAGAGGGGATTCATTTTGCCCATAATAAATGGATCTTCTTCACGGTCCTGTCTATCTTGACCGGAGCGATGAGCGGATTGTATGATAAGCATTTGATGCGTAGTATGGATGTAATGACGGTACAAGTCTGGTTTAATGTCTATCAATGTGTTATCATGTCATTTATCCTGTTGTTTCTATGGTATCCGAACCGGAAAAAGAGCACGCCTTTCCAATGGCGATGGAATATCATCTTTATCTCCGTATTCTTATGCGTGGCGGATTGGGTGTACTTTTATGCCTTGACATTCCCGGATTCTATGATCTCGATCGTATCGATGGTACGTCGGAGTAACGTATTGGTGACATTCTTGGCGGGAGCCATCTTCTTCCATGAAAAAAACTTAAAGAACAAGGCGATCGACTTATTCCTTGTGTTGTTAGGAATGATATTCCTATATTTGGGGACAAAATAGAAAATTAGATAATGAGACGAGTTATAGTTACGTTGTTGATCTGTGTCTTTGCGTTGGGAATGAACGCACAAGATATGACAAGTGTGTTCACGGCAATGCCAGACCAATACATTCCTCAATTGGAGCACGCTTGGCGAAAGGATTTGGTGGATCTTTATACTTCAGGAAAAGAATCCCGGCTGAAAAATACGATGAATGGCTTTTCTACCTTGCAAAAGCTAACGAACGATTACCTTTTGCTACAGACTACGGAGCGTAGCACGGTAGAGATGAAATTACTTCCCTTGGTAAACAATACCTACGTGGTTTGTATGATCTCTACGGTAAACGGCCCGGTTCCGGATAGCCGTATCGAGTTTTTCACGACCAATTGGGAGCCTTTGGCAACATCCGATTTATTCACGCAGCCAACTTCCGATTGGTATATCAAGCAGGGAATAGATAAGAAAGACGAAGCCTATCAAGAGGCCGCCTCACATTTGGATATGGATTTAATTCAATATCGATTGAGTCCGGATGATCAGACTTTGACTGCCATTTATACGACTCCTCAATATCTGAGCCAAGAGGCTCGTGAGAAAATAGAGCCGTATCTCATTGAACCGAAAGTCTATACGTGGCAGAAATATCATTTTCAGTAATTCTTTCCTTATCCATCCACTCCGATATAGTTCAAGAGGTTTTTTTGCGGTACTACTGCACGGCGGTTGCGGCAATACTGCACGTGGGTTGCAGTAGTACTGCGATAAAGAGTCTTTTTTTAATGGGTAGGAGAGACTAAGATCCCTTCTTCATTAAAAAGAATTGTTATATCTCGGTCTCCTTGCTCCAGCTCGAACTCATAAGAGAGTCCTTCCGCTTTTTGAATGACATGGATATCATCGATTTGATAAGAGGCATATGCGGAGGCCTTGAATGCGGTCATCACGATATCGGGTACTTGGGAAGAGCGTATTTCCCACTCCGTATATAACCATTTGTTCTGGGTATCCAGCCAAACTTCCTTATGGATATTCTCATGAAGGATATCCACCTCGGTACCTTTTGTCTCCGTATCTATCTCAAGGATTGTCGCTCCCGGATACATCTCTGAAATGAGTTCCTTAATAGCGCTGGGGGTAACAGAGGGACGATGCTCGTTGTCGCCGTTACCATCGGTTACTTCCTTGATGAGAATACCACCTTCCGTATAATGTAGGTCTGCATCTTGCTCGCCATTTTCAACGTCGAGAACGTAAATGGTACCAGCGTCCGGACGTTCTAGCATATCTACATCGTCTATCTTCCATTTAGCGTATAGGCTTGCCTCGAAACTGTTTTTTACGGTTTGGGGCAAAGCGTTGTAAGGAAGATCGGTCTCTGTCAGCATCCAGTTGCCTTGCGGATCAAACCACGCTTCAGCCTCATATGAACCGGTGTAAAATTCTGCTTTGACATAGCCTGCCTCGTTCTCCCAACTGACACGTTGCGCATCCGGATATTTTGTGTCAAAGGCTTTTGTTACAATACTCTCAGGTGTGAATTTGTCATCATCGTCATCACATGACATGAATACGAATGAGCTGCAAACCAAAGTTGCCATTATGAATGCTTTTGTTTTCATACGATTGATTTTAATTAAAAATATATTAATACTTATCTTAGAGTGTCTATTAGTCATCGATATCAATCAAGTTCCCTTTTAAGTCGAATGTCATCTCAAGACCGTTATCTAGCTTTATCTCATAATCCCGTATCTCTTTTTCTATTTTAACAACCTTATTCGATGAATAGTTTTTCTTGATAAGGTCTTGTATTACCTCCGGAATGATCGCTGGCGGGATAGGGAGCCCATGCCGTTTAATCTCTTTCCATTCTCCTTTATGGTTAAACTCAACATTGGTCCCGTCCGTGAGGATCACGTCGTAACTGCTAATCCGGATCAGATTTTTCTCTATTTGGATATGCGATACTGGGATGTCTTTAAAATGATCCGATATGAATTGGCGGCTGGAAACCGGCAATATGTTGGTGTCACTCGTGATCTTATCGTTGCCGGCACAAGCCATGACAGATAATAATGATAAGACTATCAGTAAATAATTGATCCTTTTCATATGCCTTGTTTTTTATTATACCGCAAAGAAAAGGATGCATTTTGGAAAAAATTGGGAATTTCGGCCGTTAATAGAATAATAATGTGAATGTATGCATGCCATTTGCGTATTGGTAATCTATCCGGATCGAATATAGATCGACTATTGATTTGACAATGGCCAACCCAAGGCCCGTCGATTCTTGTTGTTTGCTTTGGCTGGCAAAACGGGCAAATAATAATTCCTTATCAAGGGTTTTGTCGATTCCCGTATTTGCGATTGTAAGCATACGACGAGAGATCGTGATTCCTATATCCCCTTTCTCGTAATTATGGACATAGGCGTTTTTAATGAGATTGGTGATTAACGTAGTGGCCAGCGATTCATTCATGGTGCATACCAAACTCTCTTTTTCTGAAACTCGTAAGTGGAGAGCTTTTCTTTCGTATATGTCATTAATTCCTTCTAATATCTTATGGATAAGATGATTTAGGCAAATATCCCGGGTCTCGGGGAATTGTTTGTTATCTATCCGAGAAAGTAATAGGAGGGATTTATTCAACCGGATGATGCCGTTCAACGCTTGATGCAAGCCAGCGATCTCTTTCAGTTGATCTTCTGTGCAATCTGGATGTTCGCTTAATAATTCTAATTTGTTCATGCATACGGCCAATGGAGTTTGTAACTCGTGGGCGGCATTCTCTACGAAATGTCTTTGTTTGTTGTATAGCTTGTCGCTCTGGTTGACGCTTTCTTGAACGGTCTCGTTTAATATCTTAAATTCCTCGATGGGTGTAGGGTTGTTTAATGGAGGATTATATTTGCCTACTTGAAAACTTTTCAGCCAGCTTAATAGCTTATATAAAGGCTTAAAGCTTCTTTTGAATCCTCGATGGATCACGAATAAGATGCAACTTATCAATGCGATATATAAGACGGCCATGCTCCAGATAATCGTCTCGATCATATCTTCTTGTTCTAAGGTGGATAACTCCAGCGTCAGTTCGTAGAATTTACGATCTTTTGTCATGAAATAAGTGCGTAAGGCACGAACCGGTTCGTATTCTTGCTCTATCTCTATGTATACCGTAGTATCGTAGAACTCGTCCTTATCTAGTTTCGCTTCGCTTTCCGGAACCTCACGAATGTAGTACCGGGTCATGATATCCACATGATCTTTCAGCAATGTGCTGTCCGCTAAGGCGGAGCGGATGATAATCTCTTTGTAGTTCTCAAGGCTGTCATTTGTCTCGTCTTCTACCTCATGTAGAATCATAAGGCAGAAAACACATCCCCAAGCGGCGAAAATGACCAATATGGGGACAAATAAATTGCGGAGGGTGTAATGGATTAGCTTCATATTTATTCCTCGTCGGTCATTTTGTAACCGAAGCCATAGACCGCCTTTATTTCGGGGATGGCTCCGGCGGCTTTTAATTTCTTTCGCAAGTTTTTTACTTGGCTATAGATGAAGTCGAAATTATCGGCTTGGTCTATATAATCTCCCCAGACGGACTCGGCTAAAGTAGCTTTGCTGATCAAACGGTTGGGGTTGGATATGAAATAGTAGAGCAGATCGAACTCCTTACGGTTCAATACGATCTCTTTCCCGTTTATATAGACGGAATGTTTATCGGGATATATCGTTAGGTTCGCTAAAGACAGTTGCAATTCCCCATCTTGTTGCTTGCGGCGGATAACGCTCTTGATGCGGGCGTTCAATTCCGCCAGATGGAAAGGCTTGGTCAGATAATCATCGGCCCCAAGATCTAATCCTGTAACTTTATCCTCGATAGAGTCTTTTGCGGAGATAATGATGATACTGTCTTTCTTGCGTAAGGCCCTTAATTCCTTCAAAAGGGTAAGGCCGCTACCTCCCGGAAGCATGATGTCCAATACGATACAATCGTAATCATAATCATTTATTTTAAGAGAAGCTTCCCGGAAAGAGGAAGCGCTCTCTACCACATATCGTTCTTTTTCAAGAGAACGAACGATAACTTCTCTCAGTGCGTTTTCATCTTCGACTACCAGAATTTTCATAGGCTAGCTTGTTAATCACACAAAGCTACTGAAATATTCTGATAAAAATCTGGAATAAGAAAAGATTCAGTATCGTTCTACTTCAATAATTGGGCCTCTGAGTTAAACGTGAGACGAACCTCATTGTTCTCATGCTCTAGTTTGAATACGTAAAATGTTCCCGAAGGCTTGTCTATTTGTGTCACCTCATCTATCTTATATTCATGATAAGCCGAATTTGTTAGGTTATCCATGATGTCTACGGGAACATCTTCGGCATGGATATCGAATTTCGTACTTAGCCACTCGTTATTTTTGCCGAGCAGAACCTCTTTCTTAACGCCTTTATCCTTGATGTCGACTTCTACACCTGCGGCATCTTTATCGTAATCGGTAATGGTCGCCCCCGGATATTTTATCTGGATCACCTTTTGAATCGCTTGAGAGACCGATTTGTCATCGAAACCTTGTTTCTTTTGTTGGCAACCTACGGTGAGGAATAAGCAGCAGCTCATGAATAAAATGGCTGTAAATGATACTTTTAGTTTCATAACGTTTAAGTTTTCTATTACAAACAAACGGGTGACAGGCAAAGTTTTTTCCAAATAAGTTAATTTTCCATGATATGTTTTTCTTCCTTTGTCGTCTTGATTATAGAAATGGAACTTGAGACGTTTAAAATAACCGTACTACCTCTCCGGCAGAAGATGTTGAATTTCTCCCGGAGACTGGTTGAGGACGCAGCCGATGCTGAGGATGTGGTGCAAGAGGCATTCATAAAGCTTTGGTATATCCGGGAAAAACTGGATGCCTACCATAGCGTGGAGGCGCTGGCTATGCAGGTTACGAAAAATCTCTCATTGGATAAGATAAAGTTGCGAAAGCCGCAGGGATCGGAGTTGGAGAGCGTTACATTGATATCGGAAGCGGTAAGCCCGGACGAACAACTGGAGCAAAAGGATGCCGCCGAGTGCATACGGCGCTTGATCGCCCAGTTGCCCACTTTGCAGCAAACCATTATCCGGATGAAGGATATAGAAGGCTATGAGTTAGCCGAGATCGCGGAGATCACGGCTACACCGGTCGAGAATGTCCGGGTGAATCTCTCAAGGGCTCGGAAAAAGATACGGGAACAGTTTTTACAATTAAATAAACAAGAGAAATGGACATAGACGAGTTATTAAACCGATATTTTGAAGGAGAAACCTCTTCGGAAGAAGAGCGGGAACTTCGAGCCTTCTTTACTTCCGGGAATGTTCCGGACAGGTTGGCGGTCTATACGCCTATGTTTACCTATTTGGAGGAAGAGAGTCGGAAGGAACGACAGCCAGATGAGGCATTGATTCCGATTGATGAGGATATCCTTTTTATGCTGGATGCGGAAAAGGTGGAGGAAAAGAAGACATTTACTTTACGATCCGTGTTGTATTTGGTATCCGGTATCGCCGCCAGTTTCTTGCTGCTTTTGGGGCTTAACCATCTGTTGAATCCGGTAGATTCTTGCTTCTGCTCGGATAATTATGTCGTTATAAACGGTCGTTGTTATACGGATATTCATAAAGTTCGCTCCATGGCGCTGGAAGCTTTGCAGGAGGTGGCCACTCCTACGGACGAGTACTTCCCGGAAGTGGATCTTGATGAGGCCGATCGTGTGATTATAGATAACCAATTGGACGAGCTTCGTTCTTTATTTGATGATAATGAATAAAAATACTGTAAATATGAGACGGTTCAAATACATGTTATGGTTGCTGGTGGCGGTATTTTGCTTAATGCCTTGTGGTGTCTCGGCTGCCGAGACACAGAAAGATTTGAAGATTCAGGAAGTCTTTCAACGATATGGCAAAAAACGTAATGTCACGATGGTGGAGTTGTCTAACGAGATGTTGGAAACGTATGGCATGACTCGTTATAAGAGTATTACGATCAAAGATGATCCGGAAGCCCTGCGGTTTACCCGCCAATGTCTGGAAGCGGACCAGAAAGGGGCCCGGAAGATCAAAGAGGTGACGGACGATGGAGGGGTAGTCTCCGCTTATTACCAGTTGAAGGGCGTAGAAGCAGATATCAACCGTTTTGTCCTTTTTAAGGTCAGCAAGAAAGGGGTAATAACCTTGGTGTACATTGAGGGAGATTTGGATAGTGATGATTTAATCACGCTATTATTTACGAAGAAAGATTTATAAACAAACAAAACAGATAGGAAGATGAAAAGAATACTTTTAGTCTTAATGGCTTGCTTCCCGGTAATCGGGTTGATGGCCGCTGAGGTTGAGCCTTTGGCTGGGGATACGATTATCACCCTTGAGAGAAAACGTATCGAGGTGAAAGATAATGGCGATCGCATGAAAGTCAGGGTGTATGAGGTAGACGAGGATGGTGATTCCGTGGACGACGAGTTGATCTTCGAAGGGCATTACCGGGACGGACAAAGCTATGAACGCCGTAAACACGTGAAGTCTATCAATATCCCTGTGCCTACTTGGGATAAAGACTTCAATCCGCATTGGGCCGGTTTTGGAATGGGCTTCGCGAACTTCGCGGATGGGAGTTTACATGTAAATGATGTAGACGGAGTCTCCCTTCGTAGTGGAAACTCATTGGAATATAATTTGAATGTATTGGAAAAAGCGTTCCCGTTCTCTCGGTATCGTTGGGCGGTGGTGATCGGTGCCGGTATGCGTTGGAGCCGTTACCGGATAGATACGAATGAGTATTTCAAGGAGATAGACGGTGTTACGGCTTTACGTCCGGCTCCTGAGAGTGTTACGTTGAAAGCGAGTAAGCTGAATATCACGAGTCTGACCATTCCGTTGTTATTGGAATGGCAACCTAAAAAGCGTTCGAGTGAATTCTTCTTGTCTGCGGGTGTAGTCGGTGTGATCAAGACTTGTTCTTCCTCGAAGATCGTATATAATGACGCTTCCGGTAAGAAGCATAAGGAGAAAATGGATTCCGGTATGAATATCCGTCCGGTAACTATGGATTTCTTATTTCAAGCCGGTTGGGATTGGATCGGTCTTTACGCTAAGTACTCACCGATCGACCTCTTTGAAAATGGGAAAGGTCCGAAGGTGCATCCGGTTTCTATCGGCTTGCAGTTGCATTTGTAGGTCGTTGAGGTTTTGCGAGATAAAGAACGTACGATATGCCGGATCTTGTTAGCAAGGTTCGGCATTTATCTTGAAAGAACTTATTTTATACTTTTTTGATGGTGATCGGGAAGTATTGCAAACTTATCCGGCGATATGGCCATTTCTTAATCGTGGAAATAAGATGAACTTTGCAATATAAATAGAAGACAAAGTAATAATAATAAAAAGGAGGTTCAAGATGGGTTTTATTAAGGTAGGTGTCGTATTGTTCGCAAGTCTTTTGGTAGGAATGGCGAACGCTAGTAATGGAAATAAGAATAATAACAATAAAACAGAAAATAAAATGACAGTAACAGAATTAACACAAGAAGATTTCGTAAAGAAAGTGTATGACTTTGAGACAAACCCGAACGCTTGGAAGTTCGAGGGTGATAAACCTGCGGTTATCGATTTCTATGCCACTTGGTGTGGCCCTTGTAAGATGATGTCTCCTATCTTGGATGAGATTAGCAAAGAGTACGAGGGTAAAATCAACGTATATAAGGTGAATGTCGATAAAGAGGCGGATTTAGCGAGTGTTTTCGGTATCCGTAGTATTCCTTCTTTATTGTTTGTACCGATGAAGAAAGAACCGAGTATGGTTCAAGGGGCTATGCCGAAGAATGAGTTGAAGAAATTGGTAGATGATATTTTATTAGAGTCGAAATAACTCGTATAGTGTGTTTTGGGGATTAGTGACGCGGAAGTTTGCTGGGAATAAAGTGAACTTTCGCTTTTTGTTTATATAATATTGTTATCTTTATCCGTCTTAAAATCCGGAAGAAATCTATGGAATATATTTTTAATACTCGCTTAAGAGGTAATATAGCGTTGACCGATTCGTATCACACGAACCTTGCTTTGCAGAAAGATAATACGCTTTACAAGTTTATTTGGGTACAAAGCGGTTCGTTGCGACTGGAGATCGATCACGTACCGACTACCTTAGTGAAAGGTGAGATTATTCCCTTGACTCCTTTGCACCATATCGAGTTCAAGGCGATCAATGGCGAGTACTTGACCCTTCTGTTTAACAGTAACTTCTATTGTATTTTCGGACATGACAATGAGGTGTCGTGTAATGGTTTTCTTTTTAACGGGACTTCCAATGTGATGCAATTGAAATTGAGCGAATCCCAAGTTGCCTCTTTGCGCGATATCACCGACAGCCTAACGAGTGAGTACGCCATAAAGGATAATTTGCAAGAGGAGATGCTGCGTATCTTACTGAAACGTTTCATTATTTTGTGCACCCGGATCGCACGTGAGAAGTTTTCGGTAAGCCCGGAACGGGAAAAGGCGTTCGATATGGTTCGCCAGTTCTATGTATTGGTAGATAACCATTTTAAAGAAAAGAAGATGGTCCAAGATTATGCGAATATGCTGCATCGCTCCCCAAAAACCTTATCCAATCTTTTTACGACTTGCGGATTACCTTCCCCGTTGCGGATCATTCATGAACGAATTGAGGCTGAGGCCAAACGATTGCTATTATATAGCCAGAAGAGTGCGAAGGAAATCACGGAGATCTTGGGCTTCGAGGATCAAGCCACATTCAGCCGTTTTTTCAAGAAAATGACGGGAGAAAGCGTCTCTGAGTACCGGAAAAGAGAGAAACAGGAATAATTGCTAACTCATCCGGTAAAATCGCCATTTACGGGATAGGTGTTTCTACCGATCTTTGCGGTATAAGTTCAATACTATAAAACAAATAATAAGATGAAAAAGTTGAATGACCTGTTTTACTCGTTTTTGCAAGTGGCGGCCTCTACTCAGAAGCTAGGTATTAATTTGATCCGTATATCGATCTTGATCATATTTGTGTGGATCGGCGGTTTGAAGTTCTGGAATTATGAAGCGGAAGGCATCGTTCCGTTTGTGGCGAACAGCCCTTTCATGAGTTTCTTCTATACAAAAAGCGCTCCCGAATATAAGACGTATAAATTAAAAGAGGGTGAGTTCGATCAAGCGAAGCATGAGTGGCATCAAGAGAATAACACGTATGGCTTCTCTCGTGGCTTGGGAATCTTGATCATGGCGATCGGTATCTTAACTTTCCTCGGCATTTTCTCGCCGAAGATCGGTTTGGTAGGAGCGGGGTTGGCTATAATCATGACGTTCGGGACGTTGTCCTTCTTGGTCACGACTCCGGAGGTCTGGGTACCTAATCTCGGCAGCGGGGAATTTGGTTTCCCGTTATTATCGGGGGCTGGGCGATTGGTGATAAAAGATACGGCGATACTGGCCGGTGCGATCGTGGTGCTGTCGGATTCGGCGCAACGGATCTTGAAAAAGAAATAAGCGAAACAAGAAAAAGGGGAATGGTTTTAATGCCATTCCCCTTTTTCTTGTTGGTTACCGTTTATTCTGTACGATATTCGGGTTTGCGTCGATCTCGCTTTGCGGAATCGGGAGTGCTACCCGGGGATCGGAAGCGTTGATCACCTGTGCGTCGGTAGGTAATTGCGGCAAATGCCAACCGCCCTTGCGGATTACCGGAATATTGTTACGCATGTAATCAAAGAACGCATGTCCTTCGCCAACCAATTCTTTGCGGCGTTCTTTAAGGATTCTCTCTAGGGAAAGCTCGGAGTCGCTAACGGATTTATTGGGGTTGGCTCGGCTTACGATTTGATTCAGGTAGCCTAACGCCTCGCTACGTTTTCCTAGCTTGAAAGCCGCCTCGGCCGCATTTAAGTATATCTCGGACAGACGGATGATGCATAGGTCATTGTCTTGCGGATTGCCGGTCAATACATCTCCTGTTTTTCCGGGATACTTCGTCAGATATTTAGGATGTCCGGTCGAACCGGTTGGAAGGATATCCTCGTCCGGTTTTTGAGGTAAGCGGCATAAGGCATGGCGAACATCATCCGGGTCTTCACCCAGTAAATCCAAGAAATCTTTCGTCAAGACCAAATTGTTCCAATCTTTCACGTTATCGGCATATACCATGGGAGCGCCTTCTCCGCCACTACCGCCGGAAGGCTCGGTAAGCGTAAAGTAGAACTCGAACAGGGATTCGGAATTGAAGTCTTTTCCCCATACGGAGGTATACTCATCGTGCGTGAACAAGGTATAAAGACCTCCGTTATTGATTACTTCTTGAGCGTATTTAAGGGCGTTCTCGTTATCGTTCATATATAAATAGATACGAGATAGAAGTGCTTTCACGCTCCATACATTTTGGTGACCGTCGAATTTGGTTGTAACAAGGTTGGGTAAGGCTTCGGTCAGGTCTTTGATCACTTGGTTGTAGCATTCGGCTACCGTGTTGCGAGACGGTTGGTGAGTCGGCAACTCCGTCTTGATCTCGATGGGAACACCCAAGGACGCCCCATTGTCCAGTGTATAAGGCATGCCAAAGAGGCGGGTTAAATCGAATAAGGCCAAGCCACGCATAGCCAACGCCTCTGCTTTTATACGGGCGATTTCTTGCGTGTCGGAGGTTTGGACGCTACCGTTGTCTATTTTCTCGATTAAGCTGTTCGCTTGATGAATCACGATATAGGGTTGGTTCCATACTCTCGTGATATTAAAAGCGTCGTCGGCGGCTACGTTGAACAGATAGTACGGAGAGACACGTCTGCCGGGACCTTTGTCAATACGAGCTTGTACGTCTTCGCCACGGCAGTCGGCATAATAGAGGTAGTTGTCTCCATAATAACTATGCTCGGATGCTATGCGATAGATTCCATTTAATGCGGTTTTAGCGTCTTCCAGTGACTGAATAGCGTTATCGCTGGTCACGGAAGTGGAGGGATCCAGATCCAGCCAATCTCCGGAGCAAGCCGTGAATAAGAAAGGAAGAGCGCTTACGATATATTTAATTGACCATTTCATTGTATTTCTTTTTTATCGAATGAATTGTTGTGTTTAGAAATTAACTTCCACGCCGAAACTAAAGGTGCGCATGGGCGGTGTCTCACAGAATACCTCGCCGGATACGGGCACTTCCGGATCATATTGCTTCCATTTCGCCCAAGTCAGCAAGTTGCTGCCGGAGAAATAGACACGGACTTTATCCAGCAAGACTTTATCGGTCCAGTTATGAGGCAGGGTAAACCCGAACGTCAGGTTCTTTAACCGCAAGTGATCCGTACTATGTACGAAGCGAGAGGAACCACCGCTCACTTTGTCGGAGCGTCCCAATACGAAACGGGGAATGTCGGTGATATCACCGGGCTTTTGCCAACGGTCTAACTCATAGATGGGCAGGTTGCGGTTTCCTTCGCTGGCTCCATCTGTCTCGATATACGTACCGGTCTTGTCGAAAGAATAGCCGCCCAATGAATAAGAGAGCGTAAAGGCCAAGTCGAACCATTTATAAGAAAGGATATTGGTAAGGCCGCCGGATATCTTCGGATCTACTTGTTTATAAGGAACCGCTTGAGCCTCATTGACATCTTGGGTCAAGGTGCGGTCTAGATTGCCGTTCTCGTCTTCCGTATTTTTATAATACAGCGCATTTCCGCTCGAGGGATCTACCCCGGCGAATTCCTTTACATAGAATGTATTGAATGGCAATCCTATTTTCCGGATAAACCAACTACTTTCCACCACTTGATCGAGATTACCATCAAGGGCCACGATCTTATTCTTGTTATGTGTCAAGTTCAATACCGTAGTCCAATTAAAATCTGCGTTTGAGATATTCAAGGAACGAACCTCCAGCTCGACACCTTTATTGTTTAACTGCCCCAGATTACCCAGATAGTTCAGGAATCCGGTCGTGGCGCTGATCGGACGGTTGTAAAGCAAATCCTTGGTGTCACGATTGTAATACTCGAGCGTTACGAAGATGCGATCGATAAACGCGAGGTCTAGTCCGAGGTTCATATTATAGTTCTTCTCCCATTTTAGATTGGGATTAGCTTGTGTGCTTTCATACGAACCGGGGTTATCCATATAGTTCTTTCCGTAACTATATAAACCCATATAACCGTAATAAGATCCCGGCTGATTACCGTTCACGCCATAAGAGGCACGGATCTTGACATCGCTCAACACTGGCTTTACGGCTTTCATGAAATCCTCGGCTCCCAGATGCCACATGCCTGAGACCGACCAGAAATTACCCCAGCGATGCTCCGGCGCCAATCGGGAACTACCATCCCGACGGAAACTTCCGGCGATATAATACCGGTTGTCGTAATCGTAATTCAAGCGGGTTAGATAAGAAAGCAACCGATAATCCTGTGTAGAGGATACGAAACTGTTTATAACGGCGGCATTGTCCGGCTCAAATAATTGGTCGGACGGCATCTTGCTTTTCTCACCGGCGGCTTTATCCGTCTGGAAACTTTCCGCCTCATAAGCGGCTAGTACATCCAGATGATGTTTGTTGGCGAATGTCCTCACGTAGTTCAACGAGGTAGAAGAGATCAATTTCCCGTATTCGATAAAACCTTTGGACGATTGGGCATCGCTACCGCTCTTGGGACCCGCCCCGCTTAATGCGTTGAAATAGCGGGCATCCTTTTGGATGCTATAATCATAGCTGAGTACTTCCTTTAATTTAAGTCCTTTGATAATCTCTACCGCACCGTGCGCCGTACCGAAGATACGGGTCATACGAACCCGGTTATAGTCGGTACGCATATCCCGCAAAGGATTTACGTTCGTCCCGGGATAGGTATTGGCGTAGGAACCATCCTCGTTAAATACCGGGTAGGAGGGAGGAGTGGCTACCGCCATGCAATAGAAAGGATTGATACTGGATGTACGTTCCTCGTTCATCTCTTGATTCACTTGCGAGAACATGAGGTTCGCTCCGGCCTCGCCTCGTTTGCCGATCTTTTGTTGCACGTTAAAGCGTCCGGAGTACCGTTCCATCGATGAGTTCTCCACCAGACCCTCTTGTTTTTGATAACCCAAGGAGCTGTAGACCGTCGTGTTCTCGGAGCCACCGGAAACGGAAGCCTCATAATTTTGATGTACGGCCTGTCTCATCAACACGTCTTTCCAATCGGTATAGCCTAAAGCGGGAACAGAGGTGTATGCCCCGATATTGGCGTTGGCGTACTCTTCCGGAGTCTGGGTGAAAGATGCGGGATCTTTGGCGATCTGGTCTTGCGCGTAATTAACCAAGCCTTCATAAAGTAGTTCCCGGCGTTGCTCTCCGTTGAGGGTCGGGCGGAAGTCTACCGCCGCGTCCGAGAATCCTGCGCTAGCGTTCAACGTGACCCGGGTACGTCCTTTCGATCCTTGTTTGGTCGTGATCAAGATAACACCGTTGGCCGCACGGGAACCGTAAAGGGAGGCGGCGGCGGCATCCTTGATAACCGTGATATTCTCGATATCGGAGGGATTGATCGTACTCATGATGTTGGTCTTGGCATTGTTCATGTAGGAGGCCTCCGATCCGCTTCCGGTACTTAGGTTTCCCGAGGTGACGGGAACTCCGTCTATCACAAACAAAGGTTCGTTCGATGCGTTGAACGAGCCCATACCACGGATACGGATGGATGCGTTCGCTCCCGGTTGCCCGGAGCTTCCCGTGATATTGACACCGGAGGTCATGCCTTGTAGTTTTTGTTCTATGGAAACCACCGGCATCTCTTTCAGTAGGTCAGCCCGTAAAGTGTTGGCGGAACCGGTAAAGGAAGAACGTGAGAAGTTACCGTAACCGGTTACCACGACCTCATCGAGGTTCATCGCCTCCGGTTGTAAAGCCACGTTTAAGATACCGCTTTTCGGGATAGATACTTGGGTCTGCTTCATGCCGATGTAATCGACAATAATGAATTTGGCGTCAGGATCAACTTCCAGCGTGAAATGCCCGTCAAGATCGGTCTCCGCTCCCGACAGGCTCCCTTTTACGATAACGGTCGCTCCTATCAGAGGCTCCTTGTCCTCTTGGGAAATCACCGTTCCTTCGATCTGTCTTTTTTGCGCATACGCTACCCCGGGCAATAGAAGTAGACATAGGAATAGTATGCCCCATGTTTTTACATTTCTCATCTCTTTTTGTTTAAAACGTCTTATTAATACCTATACTAACTAAAGGATTATCTGAAAAAGGCGTGCCAGATGTGATAAATCCTGTAGATTTCTTTATAATTGTTTTCTTATGAGATTATTACGAAAAGCTTTGAATACGGGTGTGGAGGTGGCATTGTGTAATATTTCCTCATTTGATGTGCAATTTTTCTACACTACTTGTTATCTTTGTGAAAGATGATTTAATAGGATTCGTTTATGGACACAAGAAAGATTGAGGATGTTCCTTTCGAGGAAGTACATGAGATACAAAGATATGGGACTTATTTCTCGGAGAAGAGTTTCTGGAAGAAGATAGAGCGGGTAGCGAAGAAAGTGGGGGCTACGGTATTGCGTCCTGTCTTCACGCTGTATTATATGTTGCAGGATGAAAAGGTACCTCTTCAACATAAGGCTTATATAATCGGGGCTTTAGGATACTTTATATTGCCTTTCGACTTGATCCCGGAGAGCGTGCTCCCCATTATCGGCTTCACGGACGATGTGGCGGTGATGACTTTCGTATTGAAAATGGTGAAGGATAGCATTACACCGGAGATCCGGAGAAAAGCGGATCAGAAAATACTGGATCTGTTTCCTGATCCGGCTTGATAGGGCGTTATAGCAACGGGCGAATATCGGGAAGCTCCTCGCTTCCCTTTTTCATTTCCGGAAGGAGGATTAAGGGGATCTCCGGGAATTTGGCCTTTAGATACTCCAAGGTATTCGCCTCGATCAGCGGGTCGATGCTTGGATATTGGTTATAGACGATGGCTTTTACCTCGATACCGTATCGCTCGCAGGCGTACAGGCTGAGCAAAGTATGATTGATACTTCCCAGCTTGCCGGACGTGACTAGTATCAGGGGATACGCCTGTTCCTTCACATAATCGATCGTAAGGGATTCCATGTCGTTCGGAACCATCAGTCCTCCGGCTCCTTCCAGTAATACATACTCGTAGGTCTCTCGCAATCGCCGGGTGGCTTGGGTGATCGTTTCTAAATCGATACGTCTTCCATCTTTCGCCGCCGCCATATGAGGAGAGCAGGGATAGGTGAAGATATAAGGACAAGTCAGTCCTTGCGTATCCTCGTCGGTAAAGGGGAGCCCTTGGATTTGGCGGTGTGCCTCGATATCCTCCGATACGTGCTCGCATCCGGTCTGTATCATCTTTTGGGTGATCACTTTCTTTCCGGCTTTCGCCAATGCCTTGGCGATCATTCCGGTGGCTACGGTCTTTCCGACGTTCGTGTCTATGCCGGAGATAAATAATACATTTTCTTTCGTTTGATGGTTCATTGTTCTGTTGTTTAAATAGTTGCTTGATTAATCTTTTGTCTCTATGGATATTACTCCTTGTCTCTAAGAGATTTATTCCTATTCTTCTGCGCTATTGATCTTTTCACCTTTGTGAAAAGAACGTATCACCTTTGTGAAAAGATCGTTTCACCCTTGTGATACGATTATATCATATAGGTGAAAGGATCAATACCTCGGAAGAGGCGATCTACCTCACCTTTATCTTTTGACCACTAAGATATAGAGTGGACGGTAAGTTAATGTGACCCCACCATCCGCCGAGGGGAATCTCTCTTGATAATCCCGGCAGAAACGTTCCTGTTTTCCCCGTGTCCAGACGCAAGAGGCGTTGGCCGTGACACCCGTGTACTTTAGATGTCTTAGCACCTCCAGCGGGTGCCGGAAGGTCAGGGCGATATTTCCTTCCTCTTCATGGACGATCCGGAAGTAGGTGGATAACCACTCCCTTAATTGTCCGGCGGTAGGATAGGTGAGCCCTTCTCCGGTCAGTTCCTTGATCTCGTGAAGGTTGTCTGGCGTGAAGGTGTTGAAAGCCAGCATGCCTCCGGGCGATAGGGTGGACGATAGCTTATGGAGGAAACGTGGAAGGTCTTTCATCCATTGCAGGGCGGAGGCCGAGGCAATCAAGTCGAACGTGCCGGGAAAAGCCAGTCGCTCGGCATCACCGGCCAAGAATAGAGGAGTGGCGGAAGGAAACAACTCCTCGATGGCGCTTTGCCAAGTCTCGCAAAGATCGTTGAGTACCCATTCCTCGATTTGGCATTCTTGTTTTAATAAACGGGTGAATCCGCCGCTTCCGCAACCGATTTCCAGCACCCTGCGGAAATGAGAGGAGGTGTATGCGGTCAATAGCTGTACCAGATGGGCGCATATCCGTTTCTGGGCATCCGCGTGATCGTCGTATGTATTCACCGCTTGGCTGAAACGCCGGCGGATCCGTTCTTGTTCGATTACTTCCATAATTCGTTCCATGATTGATAGTGGTAAAAAGGAAGATGAGGCGCCTTGATCTCTTGGATGGGGCAACGGCCTTGCCAGTAGTTCCGGAGGTTGGTTGCCGGGAATATCTTATCTTCGGTGGATAGGATGGCTTGATCCCAGAAGGTGGATATCCGTGGATCGGCTGATTCGAGCTTTTCCGGGAGGATCTGATTATATAGAGATTCCAGTTCCTCCTTGATTTCCTCCAGCGGACGTGGTGAGAGTTCCGAATAGCGATTGAATGTCTCCTTGTCTCCGCACATCCTGCGGTTAAAGCGACGCATGCCTTCCTCGCTGATATGATGGAGGGTTCCCTCGAAGATCGCGGTCGGGATGCCTAGCGTATCGTGCATGGGAAAAGGGGTACCGTTCAGGGCGGTCGCCGTGGTAAAGGATCGGTGGCCTGCCCAGAGTCGGGTGGCTACCCATACGCCTAGAGACCAAGCGACCAGATGTACCTCTTTATAGGGGGCGAATGTCTCTTCGAATGCGAGCGTCCTGTAATCGTAGGCAATCCATAGGTCTGTCTGCTCCGGTACTTCCAGATGGCGGAAAAGCTCCGGCGAGGTGGACCAGCCGGCGAGACAGAGGATCAGACTAGGGGATAGCTTATTTATTATCTTATCTATATACATACTATCAATTCAATTTATATACATACTATCTATCCAGTTATCTATCCGGGGGTGTAGAGACGGGGCATGTCCCGGTGGGAGACAAGGCACGCCCCGTCTCTACAATCAGTTGATGAATATTTTTTATTGTGAGGTTTGCCGTAAGGGAGAAGCGGATACGGGAGGTACCTTTGGGCACTGTCGGCGGGCGAACGGGGAGGCAGTAGAAGCCTTTTCGTTGTAGCTCTTCCGCTTTCCGTACGCAATCCTCGCTCTCTCCCACAATGAAAGGGATGATGTGGCTTTGGCTGATCTCGCCTCCTTTGCCCGTTAAAGCCTCCGCCAGCAATCGGCTATATGCTAGAAGATTCTCCCGTTCCTTCGTGAACGAGGGGAGTTGCTCCCAGATGAAGGAAGTCCATGCGATTTGGAACGGTGGCAGGGCCGTACTGAATATGAGCGGTCGCATCGTATTGACCAGATATTCCCGTATCGTACGGGAACAAACCAAATAGGCCCCCATAGACGCTAACGCCTTGCCGAAAGTACCGACCAATAGATCGATCTCTTGGATACAACTTTGTTCCTCGGCGATACCTAGCCCCGTCTTTCCACGGGCTCCGATGGCATGAGCCTCGTCTACGTACAATAGGATATTGGGATATTGCCTTTTGATAGCTATCAGGCGGTTTAAATCCGCTACATCCCCGTCCATGCTGAAAATGCTTTCGGTCAAGATGATGATCGTCTCGTATTGACAGGCGTTCTTTTGTACGAGGCGTTCCAGTTGGTCATAGTCGTTGTGGCGGTAACGGAGGAATGGGGAGCCACTCAACAAGATGCCATCGATGATGCTGGCGTGCACCAGCTTGTCGGCGAGTAATAAGGTCTGTTTATCGGTTAAGGCCGGGAGGATTCCGGTGTTGGCATGATAGCCGCTATTGAAGATCAATGCGGCTTCCCGGTCGAAGGAGCGGGCGATCTGTTTCTCCAGTTTCGTATATACGGAGAAATTACCCGTCAGCAAGCGGGATGATGATGAGGAGTAGGGATAGAAGCGGTCTTGTGTGGATGCTTGAAACTCCTCTTGTAAATCCTGCCGGCTGGCTAATCCAAGATAATCGTTGGAAGAGAGATTCAGCATACGCTTTCCCTCTTTTAATATCCATATTCCTTGATGCTCGACTTCCGGTAGGTGCCTAAGATTCCCGGAGGCTCGTAAAGCCGTAAGTTGCTCGTTATATGATTTCATATATCTATATATTACTCGGTTGTAGATATGTTAATTATGCGTTAATACTCTCAATAATCCGGAGGTTAGTCTGGATAGTTCATTCATGGAGATAATGAAAGGAGGCATGAGGTAAACCAGCCGTCCGAACGGACGTACCCATATCCCTTCCTCTACGAATTGGCGTTGTAATACCGCCATATCCACCGGATGCTTCATCTCGATAACCCCGATCGCTCCCAATACCCGTACCTCAGCGACTTCAGGCAGCTTGGCGGCTGGCGCTAACTCCGCCCGCAATTGCTCCTCTATAAGCTTCACTTTCTCCTGCCAGTGACTGGCGATCAATAAAGAGATCGAGGCCGAAGCGATAGCGCATGCCAAGGGATTTCCCATAAACGTAGGCCCATGCATAAAGCATCCCGCCTCGCCGGAACAGATCGTGTCGGCTATCGGCTTCGTCGTGATCGTGGCGGAAAGCGTAAGATAACCTCCCGTCAATGCCTTTCCGATACACATGATATCGGGTTCGACTCCCGCATGTTCCCATGCGAACAACTTTCCGGTACGTCCGAAGCCTGTCGCTATCTCGTCGAATATCAATAAGACGTTATACCGCTCGCAAAGTTCCCGGGCACGAACGAGGAAAGTGGGGGAGTAGAAATACATACCTCCTGCCCCCTGTACGACCGGTTCCAAGATCAAGGCGGCGATCTCGTCGGCATGCCGCTCTAGTAAATCCCGCAAGGGAGCCATGGCCTCCTCTCTCCATTCCTCGCCGAATCGGACCGAAGGTTGAGGTATGAAGTATTGGATGGGTAGGCTTCCGGAGAAGATCCCATGCATACCCGTCACCGGATCGCATACCGACATGGCGTGCCAAGTATCCCCGTGATAACCGCTACGGATCGTGGCGAAGGTATGTTTTCCCGGTATGCCTTTGGACTGCCAGTATTGGATCGCCATCTTTAAGGCTACCTCCACGGCTACCGAGCCGCTATCCGCTAGGAATATCTTTTCTAGGGAAGGGGGCAATAGCGGTAATAATTTAGCGGCCAACTCGACAGCCGGCTCGTGCGTGAATCCCCCGAACATGATATGACTCATCTTATCCAATTGGGCTTTAGCCGCCGCGTTAAGTACCGGATGGTTGTATCCGTGGACTGCCGCCCACCAAGAAGACATTCCGTCTATTAGCTCCCTGCCGTCCGCAAGGGTTATCGTTACGCCCTCCGCTTTGGATACCGGATAGACGGGAAGTGGATCGATGGTCGAGGTGTAGGGATGCCATAGATGATCCCGGTCGTATTGTAAAAGTTCGGTTGTTGTCATTTTTCCCAATCGGTGTTTTCGGTGAGTGAATAGCCTTCGGAGGTAAATAAGACTTTGTCTTCCTCTACCTTGCTTCCGATAGTCGTTAATAAGTCTCCGATGATTGCGGAGTTAATCCCTATATATAGGGATTTCCGTTGCGTGGCCTCGCTTAATTGTGCCCGTCCGCCGGAGAAACGGAGAAATGCGTTCGGATTGATCAAGCGGAAAAGGGCGATCGTTGTTAGCCATTCCTCTTCTTCTAGGATATGTGTATTCTCCATAGGAGTTCCCGGTATCGGCTGTAATAAATTGAGAGGGATGGATAAGACACCTTCTTTCTGTAAGAAACAAGCCATCTCGATTCGTTCCTCCATCGTCTCGCCCATGCCGATAATACCACCGCAGCATATACGGAAACCGATTTCCCGGGCGGTATGGATGGTTTCCATCTTCTGCTCGATCGTATGCGTGGAACAGAGTTGACGGAAATAGGAGGGGGCGGTCTCTATATTGCAGTGATAGTTCTCCACTCCGCTATCGTAAAGCGATTGGAGTTGGGAGCGGGTTAGCAATCCCATGGAGGCACAGCATTTAATATCGCTTTGCTGCTTGATTTGCCGGATCGTATCGGTGATCTGTTCCAATTCTTTATCCGATACTCGCTTACCGCTAGTCACCAAGGCAAAACGCCGGATGCCCTGTTTCCGGTTATATACCGCATGATAGACACATTCCTTGGCCGGAAGCAAAGGATATAAGTTTACGAGGGTCTTGTAATGTCCCGACTGTGCGCACCATTTACAATCCTCGCTGCAATTACCGCTTTTGGCGTTGATGATGGAACAAGTGTCGAACTTATTCCCCATAAAATGGCGGGTGATTTGGTGGGCGGCCTCGTAAAGTGCCTCTTTGTCCGGGTGATTCGCCAAGCTTAAAGCCTGTTCCTCAGTAATCTTCCTACCCTCTAGGATGTACTGCTTTGCTTCTTCTATTGTCATTTTCTCTCATTTAATAATTCTACGTATATATACCCAGTTGTAGAGACGGGGCACGCCCCGTCTCTACAACCAGATGGAAATAAGAAAGGCGGGAAGTATTCTTTCGGATACTTCCCGCCTTTACTATATTATATAATGTATAGTGAGCTACACGATGAGCCGGATGAGCGATCTCATTTGATACCAATACCGGGAGTAATGCCGTAAACAGTCCATGCGATACCGCGAGGCTCCGTTTGTTCTCCTCGGTATTCTCCCTCTCCTCGTCATCCTCTTCGGAAAATCCGTCCGTGAACGTACCGATACCGGTATGTAAAGACTGGTTCTTTTTCTCGAAGCGATCGGCTACGGAAAAGGATAATTGTCCGATCGTAACAGCTCTCTGTACACTGATGAAAGCCGCATACGCCTTCCGGCTCCATCTTCTGAAACGGAGTGCCTGCGAACGATATGTATACGACTTCCTCATCCTCTAATTTTCAATTGTCAAGCCACTTTATCCAGTTTCTTCATGATAGAGAACATGAACAACGCAGACAGTAAACAAAGAACGATCAACACGCTCCATACCATCCATAACTGCATGCCTCCCCACAAATAACCGATGATAGCGACCAGATAGTTACCGATAGCCGTAGCCACGAACCACCCACCCATCATCATACCTTTGTATTTAGGAGGAGCCACTTTGGATACGAAAGAGATACCCATCGGAGAAAGCAATAATTCGGCGAAGGTCAATACCAGATAAGTCGATATCAACCAGTTCGGAGAAACCAATACCTGCAATTTGCTATCCGCCGCTAAAGCGTCCGGTGTAGGCAAGCCCATAGAACCGATCGCCAAGATCAAGAAACCGCAAGCGGCGATCATCATACCCAATCCGATCTTACGAGGAGCGGACGGCTCTTTCTTCTTATTAGCCAGATAACCAAAGATCGCCAACGATACCGGAGTCAATACAACCACGAAGAACGGGTTAAATTGCTGGAAGGTCTGCGGAAGGATCGTTACGGTTTCCGGCATAGCCATATATTTGATACCTAGAGCGGCTAATGCGGCCACGGTCACGATGCCGGCGATCGTTTTGCCTTTGCTCGTTGTGGATTGTGCGATAGCGAATCCTCCATACACGGCGATAACCAATAATGTTAAGTTAATCACATCAAAGCCGATACGATCCAGTCCGGTCACTTGGTTGGCCGTATAGTCGCGAGCAAAGAACGTCATTGTCAGACCATTTTGATGGAAAGCCATCCAGAAGAACAATACCACGGCGAATACCAGCAGCAAGGCGGTGATACGTTGTTTCGTCTCGGCAGGTGACAATTCCTCTTGCGGAGCGTGGGAAGCCTTTGCTTGTTTGGTATTGACATCCGCATGCTTAAAGGTAGAGCGGAATCCCATATAGATAGCCATCGATATGATCAATGAGATACAAGCCACACCGAATCCATAGTTGTATGCCTCAGACAACTTCTCGATATACGTGGAACAGAACGTAGCCATATCGCCGGTGAAACCTTGTGCGCTTTGCAGAGCGGCGAGTGCCTCTTTGTTCTCTGCGGAGATGGTTCCGTTTAAGAATTGGTGAGCGAGTGCCGGAATTTGTGACTCGTAGAAAAGGTTATACTTACCCAACATCCAGTCTGTCATTTTAGTGGCAGCCGTAGGTGCGTACATGGCACCGATATTGATCGCCATATAAAACAAACTAAAGGCTTGGTCACGTTTACTTCTATATTCCGGGGCATCATAAAGATTACCTACCATCACTTGTAAGTTACCTTTAAATAATCCGGTACCGCAAGCGATTAGCGCTAGCGAGCCGAACATCATGATTTTTCCCGAGGCGGCATCTGTTGGGATGGCTAATAAAAGATAACCGACAAACATGATGATGATACCCGAGGTAACCATCTTTCCATAACCGAACTTATCGGCCATCATACCGCCAATCAATGGCATAAAATACACGAACGCTAAGAAGCTAGCGAAAATCGTTGATGTCTCAGCGGCCGTATAGCCGAATTTCGCTTGCAAGAATAATGTGAAAATCGCAAGCATCGTGTAATAACCGAAGCGTTCGCCCGTGTTCGCGAGTGCTAGGGCATAGAGACCTTTAGGTTGTCCTTGTAACATGTGTTTTAGATAATATTAGTTTATACTTATTGAATAATTTGCTTTATGGCGCCGGTTTCCGGATAGAAAAGAACTTTGACGGGGGCTTTCTTATCCTCAAACATAACAGGGGCTAATCCTTCCCGTGTTCCGAATTGAGTGATTTGGGCCTCTCCTTTGTAGAGCGTTTTTTTGTTCATTAGTATTTCTATGCTGGCTTTTCCCGGAACATTGTAGACGATTCCTTTCAATGATTTGTCTTTCTTCTCGGCTTCCTTGGCATCAAGGATCGGAGCTCTTTCTGTCGCTTTCAAGTTCATATAGACAGGGGTACCGCCCAAATCGTCAGCGTCTACGATACCTAGCTGCTTGGAGAAACGGAACAATACTTCTTTATCTAGGTTGTCGTGGGGGATGATACTTACCTCATAATGCTCGGTTTCTTTGGTCAAGATTCCGGTGAATAGGTTTGTTAATGCTTTTTCTTGCTCCTCCAATTGCTGGATCACCAGTTTCATGGCTTCACCATCGGGGGGTAAATTATCCGCCTCGCCGGTCAAGATGTTCAAACGGCTTTCCCGGATACGGTAAATTTGTTTAGCGGCCACCTCCGCTTGTTTGGCGGTGGAGCCTGCCATTAGTAATTCCTCTGAGAAAACGGAAGCGTCTGTCACTTTTTGTTGGGAGCCTTTATTTTTCTTTGCGGCATCTAGCTCGGATTCAACTGGTGTATATTCTGCGTTTATCGAGCATAATAATCCATCTTCGGTAAGATAAGCGTAAGGGGCGACCGTACCTTGTTTGAATTCTACGATATAGGTATTATCCGCATCGGGTAATCCCCGGTTGATCAGACTGATTTTTCCGAGATCGAAATAAACCTTGTCTTCCGTGACCGCATCCTTTACGCCTAGATACTTCTCTGCATATTGATAGTAAGGCCCGGCTTTGCAAGTTACTTTCGTCACTTCGGCGTCTACGACTAGCGAGGTCTTGGGCAACGAGTAGGTGATTCCGAAATTATTGGCTTTTACGGCGTTCTTTTTTACCACCTTGGTTTGTGCCATAAGCGGCATCCCGAGGAGTAAACTAGCTATAATGATTATATTCTTCATATCCCAGTTTATTTTAATTCTGTATATTATTGCGCAAAACTAGGAAATATTTTGCTTAAAACCAATTGGAAGTATTCTTATTGCATGAAAATCCCGGACAACATTAAGAATTTCTAGATTCGCATTGTTCGGGATTCTGAGGATGTCCGGGGGAGAAAGCTTAAAATAGCACGTCTATATAGATCGGCAGGTGATCGGACGACTGGATATCGATCACTTGGTCGTTGATAATCCTAAATTCATGCCTTAGGTCGCCGAAGATATAATCTAAACGCAAACGGGGATGATCCGAGGGGTAGGTCTCTAACGTAGGGTCGGATAAGAGCCTCCACGTTTGTTTCATCGCCTTGAATTCTTTAGAGTCTGGCTCCATGTTGAAGTCTCCGGTGATCAGGATTGGTTTGTTTTCTCTTTTCATCGTCTCATTGATGAGTCGTATAGAGGCCAGGCGAGAGTCTGGGTCGAGCGAGAAATGTGTGTTACACAAGGTATAGTTCGGATATTCGAGACAAAGGAAGGTACGTGGCTCTTCCTTTCCCGGCAGAGGTATGTATTGGTAGCTGCGAGGTTTTTTGCGGGAGAGTGCGGCGATTCCGTATAATCCCTTAGAACGTTCTGTGGCAGGTGCGAAGATTGGATACATGCCGGTCAACCGTGCCAATTCTGCATATTGGTTGATCCATCCAGAGCGTTCGCATACACTGTCCACCTCTTGTAGCCCGACATAGTCCGGCTGGATCTTGTTGATCACTTCAGCGATTCGCTTCAAATTGGTCTGTTGGTCCATACCGATCCCGATGCGGATGTTGTAGCTCATGATTCTTAACGATTGTCGTGTCTTGCATAGGCCACTTCCCAAATTTAGGAGGGCGATGGTTAGGAGAAATAAGATTCGTTTCATGGATTTCTAAGGTATTTCGTGAATAGAAACCCCCGCAGACAACAAGAAGGACTATCTGCGGGGGCTACAGTAATAAAAATTGAAGATTAATAATTATCGTTCTGTGTTAATGCGCCTCCTACATAGTCGATCTCGCTTTGTGGAATCGGGTAGGGGTATGTCTTATCGGTGACGAGTGTCCCGGCACCGGAATACTTGCCCTCATCAGTCTTGCCGAATTTCTGCATTGTAGATACGAAGGTGCCCCAGCGAATTAAGTCGTAGAAGCGTAATCCCTCGCCTGCAAGTTCGATACGGCGTTCGTGGCGAACGGCGGCACGCAGATCATCGGAAGCTTTCACTTTATACTTAGCGTTGAAAGTATCCTCGGTCACTCGATCGCTCTCCTTGAGGTTGAACTTACGGTATTTAGCGTAGCTATCTGTCAAAGAGGTTGTCACGAAGGCACGATAACGTACTTGGTTGATCAGGTCGGCCGCTAGTTGTTTGTCGCCATCCGTCTCGATCAGGCATTCAGCGTACATCAGCAATACATCGGCATAGCGGATGTGATAGTGGGTCCAATCCGTGTTCAATAAATCGTTTAGTGGCCGTCTGGAGAAGTCTGGATACTGCTTACGGCTGTGTTGCTGTGGGAAATTGTCGTAGCCGGAATAGTCGTGTACCTCTTCGGAACCATCGTTCTTGACGAATATATCGCCGGATGACAATACCGTGTGTACCAAGCGTGGATCGCCTACCTCATATTCGTCTACCAAATCCTTCGTCGGACACTCGCCGCCCCATCCGCCGGCAATACCGCGACCGACATTCATTTGTGGACAAACGCTACCGCTAGTGTAGCTAGGAATGTAAGAGCGCAGGGTGATGAAGACGGACTCTTTTGACATATAGCCCTCTGTGGCGTTATTGAATAGCTTCTCGTAGTCATCTACTAATTCATAGCTTCCGGATTCGACAACTGCCTTCAGGTCTTTCAGAGCCTCTCCGTAGTTGCCGTAGAACATCAATACCCTAGCACGGAAAGCCATGGCGGCCTCTTTGGTGATTCGCCCAATCTCGCTGGTCGGAAGGCTTTTTGCATTAGGTAGATTAGGTTCGGCGATTGCGGTGTTCAGGTCTTTCAGGATAAAGTTCATGACCTCCTCTTTGCTGGATTTCGTGATCGTACTTTTGTCGACGACTTCCATGGGCTTGTCAATTAGTGGAATATTCTGGAAGATTGTAGCTAGGTCGTAGTAATAGAACGCACGCATGAATTGAGCCTCTGCGATCCATCGCTGTTTGGTTTCTGTGCTGACCAAGCCTCCGGCATCATCGATCAATTCTGATTCAGGTGTGATTAGCGACAGGAATACGTTGCAGGCTGAGATCGCTGTTTGGTAGCGATGAGTCCAAAGGTCGGACAAGACTTGATTAGTCGCCATTGGTGTTCCGCGGGCGATTTCCGTGATACGAACGCGGTCTCCTGCATCAGAGCCGCCTTTGGAGCAGTCGTCGCTCAATTGATCTCCCAAGACAAATTTCATGTCCTGATAGTTCCAGCTATCTTGTAAGGGCTGATAGCAATTGACCAAAAGTTTGTAGCCGGCATCCTTGGTACTCAGATAAGTTACCTCATCCAATGTTCCCAATGGCGGGCGGTCTAGAAAGTCGCTGTTACAGCTTGTCGTAAGGGCACCGACGCATGCGATCGATACAAGTAATTTCCCTATGTTAACTATAGATTTCATAATAATTCATTTTAAGATTATAATTTCAAACTAAGACCGAACATGAATGTACGCGGTTGCGGATAGAATCCCATATCACAGCCTTTGTAAAGAGGCGAGTTATTGATCTCTCCGATCTCAGGATCTAGTCCGGAATAACCGGTGATCGTGAATAAGTTCTGTGCGGCAACAAAGAAACGAAGGTTGTTGATCGTGATCTTCTTAGTCCATTCGGACGGAAGCGTATAACCGATTGTCAGGTTCTTCAAGCGAACATAAGAACCATTTTCCACATACCAATCGGACATCTCCAAGTTCATGCGGCTATCCGCATCGATTGCGAAGTTCTCGTTTGTACTACCCGGTCCGTTCCAGTAGGTTGTTAATATATCCTTCGGAGCATTGTACCAACCGGTACCTGAATAGATGTCATATTTCAATATGTTTAAGATGTCATTGCCGACTGATCCTTGGAAGAAGGCGGAGATGTCGAATCCTTTCCATTCTGCGCCTAAGGTCAAACCAAAGGTGAAGTCTGGATGAGGATTTCCTGTCATCGTGCGGTCTTCGTCGTCTAGTTTACCATCTTTGTTCAAATCTTGGAACTTTAAGTCGCCCGGCTTTGCGTTTGGCATTACCATTTGACCGTTGTTCTTGTAGTTGTCGATCTCTTCTTGGGTCTGGAAGACACCATCGGTTTTATATCCGTAGAAATAACCGATCGGTTGTCCTGGCTCTGTCATCGTATAGGAGAAGTATCCTAGATGGATGCCTTTACCCGGAATATTCGCTCCACTACCTAGGCTTTTTACCTTATTTTTATAGGTGGATACGTTTCCGTTGATATGATATTGGAAGTCGTTCCCGATCTTACCGTCGTATCCGAGCGTTACTTCAAAACCTTTATTGCTTACGCTACCGGCATTCATCCACGGCGTGTTGGGGAATCCTAGTGAACTGGGCACGGGTACTTGCACCAACATATCACTTGTCTGACGGTCAAAGTAGTCGAAGGTTGCTCTCAAGGAACCTTGGAAAAAGGCCAAATCCAATCCGAAGTCCAGTTGGCGAGTAGTCTCCCATTTCAGATCCGGATTACCCACCTGCGTACGTCCGGCATACAAGTTCGTCTGATACGGATTACCGAAGAGGTAGTAGCTACCATTTCCGAACGTATTCATATAGGCTCCGGAGGAGATAGTCTGGTTCCCGATCTCACCCCAAGCTGCTCTTAACTTACCTTGTGACAGCCACTCAAGGTTCTTCATGAAGCTCTCTTCCGAGAAATTCCAACCGGCGGATACGGAGGGGAAGTAACCCCAGCGATTACCATCTGCAAATTTAGAGGATCCATCCCAACGGATATTGGCTGTGATCATATAACGGTTGTCAAAGGAATAAAATACACGACCGAAATAAGAATTCAGCGTACTCGTGGCGTAGTAGCCTGATGCGGCGGGATTCATGGTACCGGCGTTGATGATCTGCTGGTTCGGGTTGTTGTTGACCTGTCCTTCTTTATAGGCGTAGATCTCCTCGTAGCGCTCTTTCTCTGCGGAGGTACCGACCATGGCTGTTACCGCATGTTTGTCGAATTTTTGATTGTAAGTTAGGTAATTGTCGAATACCCAGTAATCTTTATTCGCTACGCTCCGACTGGCGCCCGCATAAGTGGAGTACTCATCTCCATCCAGATAGTAAGAAGGACGGAAAGAGTCGCTTTGGTTACGGACTAAGTCAAGAGCGATACTGGATTTGAAGGTCAAGAAGGGTAACAACTTGACTTCGCCGGAGATATTACTTTTCGTGGCGATCCCGTGCCATTGATTTAATGCGGAGCGGTCTACCTGTCCAACCGTGTTCGGTTTGTTTGAGTAAATTACGCCTGTATAGCGAGACCAAGGATTGGTCGGCTCATAACCACCCATAATCCGGTTTTGCAAGAAATCTGGGATATCCACTAGGTTGTCGCGATATACCGGAGTGATTGGGTCTGCCGCAAGGGTACTGAACACGGTTGCTGTGTAAGAGTTATTCTCATCTAGGTTGCGCCTGGATTCGTACGTGACGTTCACATTTGCGGAGAGGTTCAACCACTTGGTTACCTCAGAGTCTACGTTCAACCGACCGGAGAGGCGTTCATAGTCGGAACCTTTCAAGATTCCTTGTTGATCCATATAGCCGAAGCTAGCACGGTATCTGAGTTTCTTCATACCTCCGGAGAAAGCTAGGTTGTAATTCTGACTGATAGCTTCCTTGGGTTTACGGGTGCTCTCTTTCCACCAATCCGTACCGGATCGTCCTCCGTTTTTCCCTAGGAAAGTAAGGATCTGCTCTCGCTTCTCTGATGTGGCGAAATCATCGATCAAGGCTTTCCCGGATGCGGCGTAAGCCCGGTTCTTATATTCCATGAAACCTTCGGCGTCTAGCATGTCATACGTTTTCACTACATCTTGGAAACCAATGTTCATATCAAACTCGATGTTGCTTCGGTAACTCTCGCCGGAAGCTCCTCGCTTTGTGGATACTAGGATCACACCGTTGGCAGCACGGGCACCATAGATCGCTTGTGCGGAAGCGTCTTTCAATACCTCTATGCTCTCGATATCACGGGCATTTAACCAACCGATATCACCTTGAGGTAGACCATCTACTACATACAACGGATCATTATTATTGATAGTACCGACACCACGGATACGGACATTACCGAGTGAACCTGGGCTACCGGAACTAGATGTTATGGTTACACCGGCTGCTTTTCCTTGCAAGGCGTCGGCGGCGCTGCGAAGCGGTAGGTTCGAGATCTCGTCTCCTTTTACTTGAGAAACAGCTCCGGTTAAATCTCTTTTCTTGAAGGAACCGTAACCAACAACTACTACCTCATCCAACTTTTGAGTGTCTTCCGCTAAAGTGACGTTGAGGTTGCTTTTATTGCCTACGTTGATACTTTGTTGGAGATAGCCGATGTACGAGAATTCAACGGTAGCATTGGAGGGAACATTCTCTAGAATGTAGTTTCCGTCCATATCGGTCATAGATCCGATTGTAGTACCTTTCACTACAACGTTTACTCCGATCAGAGGCTCCCCATCTTGTCCTACTACTTGTCCGGTTAGCCGTTTGCGATTTTGGTTGGTGGATGGCAACTCCGTATCTTTCATGGTCTTGTTGGTAAGTACTACGTGATTCTTGACGATCTTATACGTAATATCCGTACCTCTAAAGACATTGTTTAATACTTGTTCTATGGATTCTTCATGGATATTGACATCAACCCGTTTATTCAAATTGATTTGATTGTCATTATAAAAGAATTTATATTCACTTTGGTCTTCAATCGCCTTAAAAACTTCAGTGATAGTTCCTTTTGTGATATTTAAGGATATAATTTGTGCTGATGCCGCTACTGTGTACGGCTGGAAAAAGGTTAAGCACAAACCTAAAAATAATGATTTTTTCAGGGTTCTGTAATTAGTTCTACCGGAACCATTGACATTCCCCGATATGAAATATCAGAGATGGATAAACAAGAGGCTGTGGAAGATAATGATCCTTATTCGATACTTAGTATTTTTGAAATAGAACGAATCACGGAAAATACGATAGAGGAATTACCAGATCAATGTAAATCCATTTTTAAATTGAGTCGTATAAATGGACTCAAGAACCAAGAGATCGCAGATAAATTGGATATCTCCGTCCGTACAGTGGAAACACAGATATATAGAGCCCTTAAGATTTTGAAAAGTAGATTGAAAGATTATCTGGTTTCTTGAAAAAATATAATACAAAAATCTATCAATCTTGTAAGTAGCACATCGTTTTGAAGTGTCATACATATAGAATCGAGAAAAAACAATGAAAGAATATATAAAAAATATAATTGCGGAAAGTCTCAAAGACGAAGTAGATGTTGATAGGGAGTGGGAGCGTTTGTTTTCATCCATAGAGAAAAAAACTATTTCCAAAATGAAAACAAGAAGGCTATTCCTTCAATACATGAAATATGCCGCTGCCGTGGTTTTGGGCATAGGTGTTTCACTATCAACGTTGTATCTTACGAATCAAGAGAACTTATCGACAGTTGGAAATTATAAATTAGTAACGAGCAAAGGAGAGAAGAGCTATTTGCAATTACCGGATGGTACGAGGGTTTGGCTTAACTCTTGTACAACTCTAGAATATGCGGAGAACTACGGCCATTCCAATCGTAGCATTTATTTGGATGGAGAAGCTTATTTTGAAGTCGCAAAGAATAAAGACTTACCATTTGTTGTAAAGGCAAACGGTATTGATGTGAAAGCGATTGGTACGGCCTTTAATGTTTCCGCTTATATGGAAGACTCGCAACTAACCACAACCTTGTTCAATGGCAAGGTCGCCGTACAACCTACGTTGACTAAACAAGAGGTCTTACTTGAGCCTAACCAAGTGGCGGTTTATGATAAAAGTAGAAATAAGATAGAAGTAGTACCTTACGATAAGAAACTATTCGCTCAATGGAGAGGAGGTTTCTTGTCTTTTAAAATGATGTATCTGCAAGATATAACAAAGTTGTTGGAAAGGAACTATAACGTTGTATTTCGTTATGAAAATCAAGGGATAAAAAAATTAAGGTTTAGCGGTAGTTTCCGTAACAACGAAGATTTATCGGAGATTCTCAATGTGATAAAGACGAATACGGGTATTCGCTATCAAATACTGAAAGATACTATAGTAATCAAATAATAAATCATTGAATTATTAATCTTAAAAACAGTCTTGCTTATGAGAAATGGATGATTTTTAGTGTAATACGGATAAAAAACGTAACATTGTTAGATCTTATTATTAATCTTAAATTTATTAATTATGGCTAATCAGATAGGGAGTTCCGGTAGAACGAAGGTAATTGAGGCATTCGTTCTGTATAGCCCTGTATAAATAAGCGTTTAAAGACGTGTGAATATCGATGTTCTCACGCTTTTCCCAAAAGCGGAGGAAGACGTTTTGTAAGATGTCTTTTGCGTCTTCCGGGGCGGGGATAAATTTTCGGCAATGTATATAAAGTTGGAGATAAACAGACTTGAACAGGGTATTAAAGGCGGCTATATCTCCTTGTTTGATCAATTCGATTATTTTGTTGTCAGATGCCATTTTATTCCCGTGTATTATTAGAAAGGTGGAGCGTATAGGCTAGGAGAACGTCCCTTGGGCCTATACGCTTACTACCTGTCAATTAATGCTAATCCCTATTATAAGATTTCGTTTGCGGTTTTATTGAAGTATTGGATACATTCTTTAATGTCCGGTACAGAGTTTTCCCAGTTGTATTCATACTCGATAGAGAATACTCCCTTGAAATTCTGGGATTTGAGTTCTTTCAACATTCCCTTTACATCTAGGATGCCTGTGCCCCAGATCACGTCGTGCTGCTCATTCTCTCCTGCTTTTTTCGGGGCGATATCCTTGAAATGCAAAGAGATGATTCGACCTTTGAGTTGCTTTAAGCAATCAATCTGGTTTAGCCCCTCCCGACGCCAATGCCCCACATCGGAACAAGAACCAAGCGATTGACTGCGTCCGGAGATGGCTTTCAACAGGTTCTCAGGTTTCCAGTAGTCGGAAGGCTGCGGGTGATTATGGACGGAGATCTTAATGTTGTATTGCTTGGACAATTTTTCTACCAAGTCCCAGTCACTTAAAGCCGGTTCGCAAGTAATGAACTCTAGGTCCATCGCTTTCGCGAATTTGAACATCTTTTCCCAATCGGACGACTTTTCGGCTACATACACCCCGGTTCCTACGATCTTGATACCTTTGGATGCCGCAAGCTCCTTGATCTCTTTCTGGGTCTGCGCATCAAGGTTGAAATCGAATACTTTATCTCCCCATTTACCACCGAGCTTATGGCCGGGATAAATCTCGATGTATTTCAATCCCAGTTCTTGTGTCTTATCGAGAGCTTCCGTCAAAGGGAACAGGTGGAAACTATAGGATTGCATCCCTAGACGCCATCCGTTCTTCTCGGCCTTCGTTTGCGCTTCGCTTGGAATAGCCAATAGGCAGCAAACGATCGCTATCATTATTTTATAGATATGTCTTATCATATTTGGCTGTTATTAAAAGGTTTATCTTGGCATATCCGGCAAAGAGAAACCGTTGTTATACGTATGCTTGATCCATTCGTTGGCCATTTCCGCAGCGTTAAACTCGGCGAAGCGACGGTCGAAACGCGGATCTCCGTCAATTACCTTGAAATCATCCACCGTGACGATCTTGATCTTATCGTTCGGGGAGATGTTCGTAAACCGCATGTTCTCTCCATCCCATTGCAACTCACGATGCAAACCTTGCAGTCCGGAGAGGCGAACGGCCAAGACTCCCATCACGACCATCTCGTTGAACGGACCGGAGAACTGGAAGTTGGATGAGGCTTCCGTACGATTTTCCGGGGATTCCTTGCAAGCCCGGATCCAGTCTTGCTCATGGGCATTGGTGGACCATATGTCTCCATTGCCACCTTTCACTCTCGGGATCGTCGGTTTGGGCTGGTTGAAATGTTCCATGTCGGAAACCGGTAATAAGGTCGGGTTCATTCCATAACAGCCTGTCATGATCTTTCCTTTCGTTCCGATGAAGATGATACCGCCGTTCTCGTCGCCCATCATCTGCCCGTCTTTCAATTCTTCCGGACGGGGAGGCATCAGACCACCATCGTACCAATAGACTTTCACTTCCGGCATCTTGACATTTCCTTTGGGTGGACGTGCGGGGAATGTATAGGTTACGATCTGTGCGTGAGGAGGGGAGTACAGGTTACTCAAAGTAGAGCTGCCGATTACGCTGGTCGGATATTTTAAGTCGAGTGCCCAATACAACGGGTCCATGATATGGCAAGCCATATCGCCCAAGGCCCCGGTTCCGAAGTCCCACCATCCACGCCAGTTCCAAGGGGTATAGACCGGATTATAAGGCCGCTTTTGAGCCGGGCCGATCCATAAATCCCAATCCAGTGTCTTCGGGCACTTCGGGGTATCGTTCGGCTTCATCAAGCCTTGGGGCCAGATGGGGCGGTCTGTCCAACAATGTACCTCATATACATCGCCGATTACGCCAGACTGTATCCACTCCGCGATCTGCCGGCACCAGTCGAATGAGTTACCTTGGTTACCCATTTGGGTGGCTACCTTATATTTCTTCGCCAGTTTGGTAAGCAAACGCGATTCGTAAACGGAGTGGGTAAGCGGTTTTTGCGTATAGCAATGCTTGCCTAGCGTGATTGCGTGGGCGGTCACGCCGGCATGTGTATGGTCTGGGGTGGCTACCATAATCGCATCGATTGATTTACCCATCTCATCGAACATGACACGCCAGTCTTTAAAGCGTTTAGCCTTCGGATAGTCCTTGAAGGTCTTGTCCGCGTAGTGCCAATCTACATCGCATAAAGCTACGATATTCTCCGTGTTCATGTTGGCGAGGTTACGACGTCCCATACCGCCGACACCGATACCCGCGATATTCAGTTTGTCACTAGGAGCTGTATAGCCAAAGGATTTACCGAGTACAGAACCCGGAACGATCGTTAGTCCGGCTGCCGCTACGGCTCCGGTCTTGAGGAAACTTCTTCTCGAAATGTTTTTCATAACTATTAAATTTTAAGAAAACGATATTCTATAATGTTTGTAAATGAAGGTTGCGCCAAAGAACCTTGATGCCGCCACCATCATGTATTTGCAAAGCGATACGCCCTTGACCGGCTCCGATCTTTTCATCCCGGATGTTTACCATCTCCTCTCCGTTGAGCCAAGTCTGTACATTATCTCCTTGTACCCGGATACGCATCGTGTTCCACTCTCCTTGTTTTAGGATGTTCTCCTTCTCGTCCGGGATCTGTATCAACCATCCTCGTCCGTAGGATTCGTAGATACCGCCCGTGTCAAAGCCTTTGGGGGCGACTTCCACTTGCCAGCCGTTTACCTTTACATCTTTTTCTTCTACAAAGGAACGAATAAATACGCCAGAATTACCATCCGCTTCCTGTTTAAATTCCACGGTAAGGTCAAAATCGTCGTAATATTCCCGGGTGGCTAGATAGCCGTATTGTTTATCCGGGCCACTTTCGCATACTAATAAACCATCTTTTACATACCATAATTCTGTGCCGTATTTATCCCAGTTTGTAATGTCCTCGCCGTTGAATAAACGAGCCTCTCGTGTCTTGCGGGGAAGTTCCTTGATCTTGATATTACGGAACCATGCGGGATAACCGTGGTCTTGCAAACAAATCAAGCCTTTATGCGCTAATCCGTATTCAGGAGCGTTCGCCCATTTACCGCTGTTCTTACGGGAGAACCAATCATCAGACCATGCATCGAACTCTACGGTTTTGTGCCCGTTCATAAAGTAGGTGACATGTCCGTTGTCAAAAATAATCTTAGAGTTGTTCCATTCGCCGGCCGGATGTACTTTTATCGTGTTGAAGTCCGGTAAATACATCGCGTAATCCACTCCGCAACGTTGCCAATCTTCCAATGGCTCCGCGAAATTGATATCATCAATCAATTGATACTCGGGACCGGTAACGTAGGGAACCGGGAATTGAGGACGTTCTACCACATGATATAATAAACCGCTATTTCCTCCTTTCGAGATTTTCCAGTCCCACGAAAGCTCAAAATTCTCATAAGCCTTGTCGGTGACGATGTATCCGCTGGCATCGCTACCTTGCCCGTCCGCTTGGATGGTTCCGTTTACAACTTCCCAAGGTCCGGTCAAGGCGGTTCCGTTATAATCCCGCCAGCCATCCAAGGTTTCCCCATCGAATAGAAGTTCCCAGCCTTCCGCTTTCTCTTGTTCGGTCAATGTGTTATGCTTCGTGTTATCACAGGAGATTAAACCGAAAGCGGCTACCATTGCGAACGATACGATTGTTATTTTCATGTACGTATAGCTTTATTGTTAATACAAATTTGTCGGTGTTTTATATATGAGACAACTCTGGGGCAAGGGATACGTAAGCTCTTTTCCCTTTTTTATTTATTTTAACGGAAGTGTATGGCAATCGGTCATTTATTAGTCGGCAAACGCAGTAGTACTGACTTTGCCAAGTAATATATACAAACATCGCCAACGCAGTATATCTGATTTGGATACACTAAATACATTATATGATGTAGCCAAATGTTGCTGTAATAGTTATGGTATCAACGACTGAAGCTTTTCTTTACAGAAAATACTACAATAAGCCAGTAATCGAATACTTTATTTAAAGTGTTGATAATCAGCATTGTGAAAATATCATGATGTTTATGCTGAAACACGTACGTGTTTTCGAAAAAAGTCGTACATGTTTAAAAAAATTCATGTACGTGTTTTTCTATAAAATGATAGGGATACAATTATACATGTTTAAAAGTTACAATAACTCTACTTTACAGAGCTTTGTCATAAAAGATATCGCCGACATTTATCGAGTGAGTAAGAAAAGGTTGAAATGTGATAGCAAAAGGCGTTGGGGTACCATGAAAATTTACTACCACCATTCTATATGTACACTGTAAGTCCGTATAATATATGGAATAGCGGTAGTAATTGTAACAAACGAGAGTAAAAACGCCCGTTGTTTTTGCTGGATTTATTTGATTTGCTTAAACGCTTTTCCGAGCATATCCGTGATGTCGCTGGCGATCATGCTCTCTTCCGAGCGGAAAGCGGCGGCGAGATCACCGGCTGTACCGTGCAAGAATACTCCGACTACAGCGGCAGTTTCCGGAGAATAGTCTTGCGCCAATAAGCTGAGGATGATGCCCGTCAGCACGTCTCCGCTACCGGCGGTTGCCATGCCCGGATTTCCGCAACTATTGAAATAAATGTTTCCTGCCGGAGAACAAATAGCGGTATAAGCACCTTTCAATACGATACAAATCTTATGTTCGGCGGCGAAAGATTGCGCTTTCATCAAACGGTCGTATGAGTTCGTGCTTTCACCCGCTATCCGATCGAACTCCTTCGGATGGGGAGTGAGGATGCTCCGTGGCGGGATCTTATTGAATAAGTCCTTGTTGGATGCCATTATATTAATAGCGTCCGCATCGATAACGACTGGTTTTGTGCTGGATTGCAGGATACGTTCGATCGCTGCTGCGGATTCTAAATGCTGTCCGAGTCCCGGTCCCATACCGACAGCGGAGTAACTACCTATCTCGGGAACCGTAGAGAAATAATCAGGATTTGCGTCTAGACTTAACATCGCTTCCGGGAAAGCGGTCTGGAAGATTGATTCGCCTCGGGTCGGGATATGCACGGTCAATAGTCCGGCTCCACTCCGTAAGCATGCCTTCGCGGATAATAGGGCGGCTCCCATTTTTCCTTTACTTCCGGCGATCAATAAAGCATGTCCGAACGTTCCCTTATGGGCGAAACGTTTGCGAGACTTTAACGAATAGGATATATCTTCTTCCGTAACCAATGAGTAAGGGGAAGCCGTCTCATAAATTGCGTCCGGATGGATTCCGATATCCAGTATTTTCCACTCGCCTACGTATTGTTCATTCTCCGGAAAAAGAAACGCCAGTTTCGGGAAGCCGAATGTCAAGGTTAAGCTGGCCTTGATGATCGCCTCCGAGTCATTCTTACGATTATCTTCCCCGAATAAGCCGGAAGGAATATCGATCGCTACGACTTCCGCCTCGGATTGGTTGATATAATTGACCATAGCGGCGAAACCTCCGGTGAGAGGACGGTTTAATCCCGAACCGAACAAGCCATCGATCACCACGTCTCGGTCGGTTAGCGTCGGCGGCTCAAAGTCACGGACCACTTCCGTAAATTCGATTCGTTCCATGTCGAGCAGACGCTGCTTGTTTTGCTCACACTCTACGGACAGATGCTCTGTCGGGTTGAATAAATACGTCTCTACCCGGTATGATTCCTCGTTCAAAAGGCGGGCGATGGCCAAAGCGTCGGCTCCGTTATTGCCTTGACCGGCGAAAATCACGATGCGGACCTGCTTGGAGTAGCGCCGGCAAAACTCATGGACGAACGTCGTAGCGGCACGCTCCACTAAGTCGATCGAACTAATTGGCTCGTGTTGAATCGTATATTGGTCGAGCTCCTTTACCTTGTCTGTAGCGAATATCTTAATCATAATTCTAGATGTCTGGGGTTTTATTCTGCTTACAAATGTATAACAAACTTTGGTATGTTGCTACACTTTTTTGTGCATCGCCGAAAAAGTTGTACATTTGTCCCCTCGAAAACCGAAAGATTTATGGACAGAATTCGTCTAAAAGACAAAGAATTTGAACTGTTTATTCCGGAGTCGGATATTCAGGCGGCTATCGCTAAAATGGCCGTTCAGATTAAAGCGGATGTGGAAGGGAAAAATCCTCTATTCGTGGGTGTGCTAAACGGGGCTTTTATGTTTGTCGCCGAGCTGATGCGTGAGCTGGATGTTCCGTATGAGCTGACATTCGCTCGTTATTCCTCGTATCAAGGAACTTCCAGTACGGGCATATTGAATGAGATCATGCCGGTGCAGGCTGATATTCGCGGACGTATGGTGATCTTATTGGAGGATATTATCGATACGGGCTTTACGATGAGCTACGTGATGGAGAAGCTTCGGAGCGAGGGTGCCGCCGATGTAAGATTGGCAACGATGCTTTTCAAGCCGGAATCCTTGAAATGCGAGTTGACTCCGGATTATGTAGGCTTACAGATACCCGCTGATTTTATCGTGGGACATGGTTTGGATTATGATGAGTTGGGCCGCTCATATAAGGATATCTACAAGGTTGTGGAATAAAATAGTATACATTATATATAATAAAGGAACAATAGTATGTTGAACGTGGTTATTTTTGGTGCTCCCGGTTCAGGTAAGGGAACACAAAGTGAGTTGATTATTAAAGAATACGGTTTGGATCATATCTCTACTGGCGATGTATTGCGTGGCGAGATGAAGGCTGAGACAGAACTGGGCAAGATCGCTAAGGATTATATCGAGAAGGGACAATTGGTTCCGGACGAGTTGATCGTTGATATGTTGGCGAATGTATTGGATAGCAAGAAGCCGGCTAAGGGCGTAATCTTCGATGGTTTCCCTCGTACGATCCCTCAAGCGAAAGCCTTGAAGAAGATGTTGAACGAGCGTGGAACAGACGTTTCCGTTATGTTGAACCTTCAAGTAGAGGAAGAGGAGTTGATCAAGCGTTTATTGGAGCGCGGTAAAGTATCCGGACGTTCTGACGATAACTTGGAGACGATCAAATCCAGACTGGATGTTTACCATACTCAAACAGCTCCTTTGGCAGACTACTATGTAGGTGAAGGCAAGCACGTAGCCATCAAAGGGATGGGAACAATCGAGGAAATCTTCGGTCGTATCAAAGAGGCGGTTAATAACGTAAAATAATTGAAATAAACCAATATGGCTGAATCGAACTTTGTAGATTATGTCAAGATCTATTGCCGCTCAGGAAAGGGTGGAAGAGGGTCTTCTCACTTCCGTCGTGAGAAATACATTCCGAAAGGAGGTCCCGACGGGGGCGATGGAGGGAGAGGAGGTCATGTGTATCTCCGTGGTAACCGGAATTACTGGACGCTCCTTCACTTGAAATATGAGCGTCATATCATGGCCACCAATGGTGAGAGTGGTAGCGCGAAGCGTAGCTCGGGTAAAGACGGGGAGGATCGAGTAATCGAGGTTCCTTGCGGTACGGTTGTTTACGATGCTGAGACCGGAGAGTTTATTTGCGACGTTACGGAAGACGGTCAGCAAGTGATGTTGCTGAAAGGCGGTCGTGGCGGTCTGGGGAATTTTAACTTCAAGACGGCTACCAATCAAGCGCCCCGTTATTCGCAACCGGGTGAGCCGGCATTGGAACGTACGGTGATTCTTCAGTTGAAATTGCTGGCCGATGTCGGTTTGGTAGGCTTCCCGAATGCGGGTAAATCTACCTTGCTTTCTGTCGTATCCGCCGCTAAACCGAAGATCGCTAATTATCCTTTTACTACGTTGGAGCCTAATTTAGGCATCGTGAGTTATCGCGATAACCGTTCGTTCGTAATGGCCGATATACCGGGTATTATCGAAGGAGCAAGCGAGGGAAAAGGTTTGGGACTTCGTTTCTTACGTCATATCGAACGTAATTCATTGTTATTGTTCATGGTTCCCGCTGAGGCAGACGATATCAAGAAAGAATACGAGATATTGCATAATGAGTTAGTGAAGTATAATCCGGAATTGCTGGATAAACGCCGTGTACTGGCGATCACCAAGAGCGATATGCTGGATGAGGAATTGATCGAGGCTTTGTCGCAAGACTTGCCGGAGGGAATTCCGTATGTCTTTATATCTTCTATCACGGGACTGGGTATTGTCGAGTTGAAAGACCTTTTATGGAAAGAGCTGAATAAGGAGAATTTCCATGAGGCAGAGCGAATTGTCCATAAGAATATAGATGTAAGCACGTTGGAATTTGAGGACGACGACGAATACATCTTCCCCGTGGACGAGGACGAGGATGACCCGGATGAGGAATACGAGGAATACTGGGACGATGATGAAGATGAAGATACAAGAAAATAAGCAAATAGAGGTGTCGCGGTTCTCCGGGTTAAGCGGATACCGCGACATTTCTCATTTTACGACAACACGTCATGGCGGCGTGAGTACGGGAACGTACGCTTCGATGAATCCGGGCGTTTATACCGAGGATGATCCGGGCTTCATCCGGAAGAACTTGGAACTTCTTTCGAATGCGGTCGGGATTTCCCTAGAGAATATGGTTATACCTCATCAGACCCATGAGGATCGAGTATTGGCGATCGACGCGTCTTTCCTTTCGCTGAATGATAAAGAGCGAAAGCTACGTTTGGAAGGCGTGGACGCTTTGGTGACGAATGTTCCGGATGTATGTGTAGCCGTATCTACGGCGGATTGTGTCCCTGTCTTGTTATATGCGCCGGATCGTAAAGTGGTAGCTGCCGTCCATGCGGGTTGGCGGGGTACGGTTTTACACATAGCTCGTAAGGCGGCAAGCTTGATGATCGAGGCATACGATTGCGATCCTACTCAATTGGTTGCCGGAATAGGTCCCTCTATCAGTCAAGCGGCATTTGAGGTGGGAGAGGAAGTCGTAAAAGCTTTTCAAATGGAGGGCTTCCCAATGGAGCGGATTCTTCGACGTAATGCGGAGACTCAAAAAGCGCATATCGATCTATGGGAAACCAACCGTTTACAATTGTTAGAGGCAGGATTGCTCTCCGGGCATATAGAGATCGCTGGCATCTGTACTTATATTCGGTATGAGGATTATTTCTCCGCTCGTCGCCTCGGTGTCAAAAGCGGCCGGATCCTTACCGGGATATGTTTGAAAAAATCTTAGTTATATTGGCTCAAACTTATAATAGACATGATTTCAATCACTCTTTCATCTGAGATATCGGAGGCTTGCCCCGATCTTCACGTGTTGGCTATCGCCTGCCAAGTAAAGAACACGGAGCCCGATGAACGACTTTGGGAAGAAATAACCCGTGTTGAGGAGGACATCCGTTCTACCTGTAAGATAGAGGATATTAATAAGTGGACTCCTATTTTCGCTACCCGTCAGGCTTATAAACGTCTGGGGAAAGACCCGAACCGGTATCGCCCTTCCGCCGAGGCGTTAAGACGACGGATACTTCGCGGGCTTCCTTTATATAAGATAGATACCTTGGTGGATATCGTCAATCTGGTTTCTATCCGTAGCGGTTATTCTATCGGAGGATTTGACGCAGATAAGATTGTAGGCGGATTGGAACTAGGTGTCGGAAAAGAGGGGGAAATTTATCACGGTATCGGACGTGGTGAATTGAATATCGCCGGTCTTCCAGTCTACAGGGATGGAGTAGCGGGTGTCGGAACGCCTACCAGCGATGAGGAACGTACCAAGATTGAAATGTCGACCACTTCATTGTTAATGATTCTGAATGGTTATTCCGGTAAGGAGGGCTTATTGGAAGCGGGTGGTTACTCGGTTGACTTATTAAAAAGATATGTCTCAGCGGTAAACGTGGAAGCGGAACTGATATGCCGAGAAAACAGAGGAAAAATAACGTTATAACCGTGTTAATATTGTTTACAAAGCGAAAAATGTCCATCTTTTATGCTAAAAAACATCTATAATCTTTTGTTTTAATCATTTAATCTATAAATTTGTCCCCAGTAATCAAATGTTATCATAAAATGATTGAATTAATTGGTACAAACGCCGGCCTTGTATGGAACGTTTTAAATGAAGGCGGTAAAATGAGTTTTAAGGCAGTGAAGAAAGCCACGAAGATTAAAGCGGAAAAAGATATGTACGCCGCTTTTGGTTGGTTGGCGAAAGAAGGTAAATTAGCTTTCGAGGAGATTGAAGGTGAAATGTATGTTTCTTTAGTGTAAACAAGAGGAACGTTTACAAGAATTAGGGAGGGCTGTTCGATTTTTTTGGACGGCCTTTTTATTTGTCCATACGTTTTCTGTCAAAATAATTAAGTCTACAGTTGGTTAATTCAATTCAAAAACTTACTTTTGTGTAGAATTTGGTGTGAAATGACCGAAGATCATAAGAGATTGTTAGCTGTATTTGAGGTTAGAGTTCGTGATTTGATGGCGTTATGCGATCAGCAGAAACGTAGAATTGACGAACTTACAGCTGCTTTGAGCCTTAAAGACGAGGAGTTGCGGCAGGCGAAGGATATGATTGAAGGATTGAATGCCAAATGTGATAACATGCTGACGGCGCGAATTGTTTCCACGAACGAGGAAGAGATGAAGAACGCCCGGATGCGGTTATCAAAATTAGTGCGGGAAGTAGACAAGTGCATCGCACTTTTAAATGAATAGAAGCGATGGACGAAGAATTTCTTATAAATATAGTGATAGCCGGAAAGAAATATCCGCTTACGATCAAACGTCATGAGGAAGAGTTGGCACGTGCCGCCGCTGATCAAATCAACAGCAAGATTCTTCAATACAGGCAGCATTTCGCGGTCGAGGTGGATACGAAAGATTTGTTAGCCATGGTGGCTTTTCAACTCTCGATGCATAATCTGGAGTTGGAAAAACGGAATGATACAAATCCTTTTACGGATAAGATACAGGAGCTTACAACCGAGTTGGAAGGATATCTGAAGAAATAACATACATATTGTAAGAAGAGAGTTTCCGCACTGCTTTGCACGGTGAGACCGTGTGATGGTAGTGCTTTTTTTGTATATAAATAAATGAATCTTAAATTATTAGTTAAATGGTTGGAATGTATATAATCATACCGATAGTAACCTTCATCATTGGTGGGTTGCTTGCGTGGCTGGGCATGCGTTTCCTTCTGAAGTCGAAGTACGACTCCGTGCTTCAAGAGGCGGAGAAGGAGGCCGAGGTGATAAAGAAGAACAAGATGCTGGAAGTAAAGGAGAAGTTTCTTCATTTGAAAGCGGACTTGGAAAAACAGGTATCACAGCGTAACGCTAAGATCCAGTCTGTCGAGACTAAATTGAAACAAAGAGAACTGACGATGAATCAACGTCAGGAAGAGTTACAGCGTAGGAATAACGAGGTAGAGGCTGTAAAGGAGAATTTATCTTCTCAGTTGGAGTTGGTGGAGAAGAAGAAGCAAGATTTGGATAAACTTCATCAGAAGGCAGTGGAGCATTTGGAGGCTATCTCCGGGTTGTCCGCCGAGGAAGCCAAAGAGCGTTTGATCGAGTCCTTAAAGGATGAGGCAAAGACGCAAGCCGCTTCTTACATCAACGAGATCGTCGAGGAGGCGAAGATGACCGCTAATAAGGAGGCGAAGAAGATCGTGATCCAGTCTATCCAACGGGTAGCGACGGAGACGGCTATCGAGAACTCTATTACCGTGTTCCATATTGAATCGGACGAGATCAAAGGCCGTATCATCGGTCGTGAGGGACGTAATATCCGTGCTTTGGAGGCCGCTACCGGTATTGAGATCGTGGTGGATGATACGCCTGAGGCTATCGTTCTTTCTGGATTCGACCCGGTTCGTCGTGAGATCGCTCGTTTGGCTTTGCATCAATTGGTGCAGGACGGACGTATCCATCCGGCTCGTATCGAGGAGGTGGTAACGAAGGTGAAGAAGCAAGTGGAAGACGAGGTCGTAGAGACTGGTAAGCGTACCGTGATCGATTTGGGTGTGCACGGTTTGCATCCGGAATTGATCCGTATGATCGGTAAGATGAAGTATCGTTCTTCTTATGGACAAAACTTGTTGCAACATGCTCGTGAGACGGCCAACCTTTGTGCCGTGATGGCTTCCGAGTTGGGCTTGAACCCGAAGAAAGCGAAACGTGCCGGATTGTTACATGATATTGGTAAAGTGCCCGATGATGAGCCGGAATTGCCGCACGCTATCTTGGGTATGAAGCTTTGCGAGAAATATAAGGAGAAACCGGATATTTGCAACGCCGTAGGCGCTCACCACGATGAGGTGGAGATGCAGACGCTGTTGGCTCCGATCGTACAGGTTTGCGACGCTATTTCAGGTGCTCGTCCGGGAGCACGTCGTGAGATCGTAGAGGCTTATATCAAGCGTTTGAATGATTTGGAACAATTGGCTTTATCGTATCCGGGTGTCGTCAAGACTTACGCTATCCAAGCGGGTAGAGAGTTGCGCGTCATCGTTGGCGCTGATAAGATTGACGATAAGGACACCGAGAACTTGTCCGCTGAGATCGCTAAGAAGATTCAGGATGAGATGACTTATCCGGGACAGGTTAAGATCACGGTGATCCGTGAGACTCGTGCGGTAAGCTACGCTAAGTAAGAATATTATTAATATAAATAAAAAAGGCCGGCTTGTGTAAGTCGGCCTTTTTTATATCTGTCGTTATCGATTTCCCAGATCGTCGTATAAAGTTTGTAATAGGACTTTTCCTTTCTCCAAGCGGGTCTCGTTTCCGCTTTCAGGTTCTTCTACTAAAATCTTGTTCCCTTCATTGTCGTATACGGAAACACCGGATTCGTCTATAAAGCCAAATCCATTATTGAATGTATAAAAGGCGTAATGCGGGACGCAAGGATTCAATATATCTTTGCTGAATGAGAACTCATCTGTGGGGAGACCCATCTGATTTAATAAGGTGGCTGCCAAATCGGTCTGGTTTGCGTACGTATCGATCACTTTAGGTTCAGCGATCGCTCCACCTAGCCATAGCATAGGTATGTGGAAACGCAAAGGTCCGTACTCCTGCATGTTTTCAGGGTAACGGTATCCGTGGTCGGAGACAAAGATGACTACCGTATTTTTCCATGCCGGCAGTTCCTTGAACGTATCAATGAAATTGCCGATACAGCTGTCCGTAAATGCGACGGAGTTTAGATAGGGATGCTCCAAATGGTGAAACGGGACCTCGAAAGGCTCATGGCTACTTAATGTTAGGAATGTACTTAACCAAGGTTTGCCGTCGACTGGTCTTTGCTTGATATCCTCGTAAAGATGCGAGAACGTGATATCGTCGTTTGCTCCCCATTTACTCAGACGGCTACTCAAGGGAAAATCACGGTCTGCCGTTATCTTGCTGTAGCCGGAACTATAGAAATAACTTTGCATATTCGTGAAATTGATATCACCTCCATAGAGCATATCTGCCGTATATCCTTCTTTGTTAAGACTCTTTGCGATAGATGGAAGGGTCTGGCTTTTCACCGGATACTTCATGATGGAGGTGGTGGGTTGGGCTAAATAGCCGTTCAATACGGAGACTAAGCCTCGATCGGTACGGAACGAGTTGGCATATAGGTTCGTGAATAATACACCCTCTTTGCTCAGCCGATTCAAGTTCGGCGTAATTCCCGGCTCACCGCCAACAGCCTCGATAGCATTTGCCGTGAAACTCTCCATGATGATAATGAGAATATTGGGACGAGTCGTTGTCAATAGCTTGACAGGCTCTGTAGGTATGGAATCTCCCGGGCATAAGGAGTCTTGGGCTTGAATGAGCGTATCGAATAAGGCTTTCCGCTTTTCCTCCGGGTAGAAATCGAATTGCGAGGCAAAATCCTGTTGCTTACTCAATGAGGCTATCAGACTGAAACACGGGTTGATCGCCGAATGATTCAAGAACTGGTTCTGGCTGAAATAAACCATGCCGACATTTGCCGTAGACGTAGTTACGCCTCCCCGGATTGGAATAAACAATATTCCCCCTGCTAAGAGGATGGCGAAAGTACTTCCCAATTGTTCCAATCCCGTAGGTGGAAAGCTAGGCTTTACTGGCGCGAACCGGAGGATGAAGGTGAACCAAGCATAGATACCTAGCGCATATGCCACGAATACCAATAATTGGATAAAGAACATTCCCAACGGAACACTCGCCATCGCATCGGCGGGCGATTGGAGGTAGAAGAATAAAGTAGCGTCCAACCTGAATCCCCAAAAGCTGTATAAAGCCACATCTACGGAGAAGATTGCCGATACCAGAATTCCCATGATCAAGAAGTACCCTTTCAATACCTTCTTCAACCAAGCGTCCGGAAGCCAAACTGATACTAGAGTCAATAGGAGAGGGATGGCGGTAAGGTATCCCGCTATCGTGCAATCCAGCTTCAGCCCATGAAGCATAACCTGTAGGAAGTCCGTGAAGGTACAAGTCTCGGACAACGCATGCTGATAAAACATAAATACCGGTTTTTGAATAACAAAAACCGGTAGCCATGCGATAAAAACGATTAGTATGAATAATAATCTTTTTTTCATTTCGAATATAACTTTTCCCGTAACTCCGCGATAGCCGGATCTGTGATGTAATCATCGTAATCCATCATCTTATCGATGATACCGTTAGGAGTCAGCTCGATGATACGGTTCGATACAGTCTGTATGAACTCGTGGTCATGACTGGAGAACAGGATATTTCCCTTGAATGTCTTCAACGTATTATTGAAGGCTTGGATGGATTCCAAGTCCAAGTGGTTGGTCGGAGTATCCAAGATCAAGCAGTTGGCGTCGGTGAGCATCATACGTGAGATCATACAACGCATCTTCTCACCTCCGGAAAGTACGCTTACCTTTTTCATAAGCTCCTCGCCCGAGAACAACATACGTCCGAGGAAGCCTTTCAAGAATACCTCGTTAGTATCCGGCGAGAACTGGCATAACCAATCGAGCAGGTTGATATCTGTATTGAAATATTTGGAGTTATCGAGAGGAAGATAAGAGGTCGTGATCGTCTGTCCCCACTGATACGTACCGGCATCCGCTTTCTCCTCACCGTTGATGATCTGGAACAAGGCGGTCATGGCACGAGGGTCGTGACTGATAAATACGATCTTGTCATCCTTCTCCACGAAGAAGTTCAAGTCCTTGAACAATACCTGTCCGTCGAAACTCTTCGACAATCCTTTCACTTCAAGGATCTGGTTGCCCGGTTCGCGGTTAGGCGTGAACAAGATTCCCGGATAGCGGCGTGAGGACGGTTTGATCTCCTCGATATTCAGCTTCTCCAACATCTTCTTGCGACTGGTGGTCTGCTTGGACTTCGCTACGTTGGCGCTGAAACGGCGGATAAATTCTTCCAACTCTTTCTTCTTTTCCTCGGCTTTCTTATTCTGGTTCTGCTGTTGACGAAGCGCTAACTGGCTAGACTCGTACCAGAAGCTATAGTTTCCGGCGAATAATTGTAATTTACCGAAGTCGATATCCACGGTATGCGTACAAACGGAGTCGAGGAAGTGACGGTCGTGGCTAACAACCAATACGGTATGCTCGAAATTAGAGAGATAATTCTCCAACCAAGAAACCGTCTCAAGGTCCAAGTCGTTCGTCGGCTCATCCAATAATAGGTTATCGGGCTGTCCGAACAAGGCACGGGCCAATAAGACACGTACTTTCTGCTTACCGCTCAAGTCCTTCATATACATATAATGCAAATCCTCCTTGATGCCTAGTCCGCTCAATAGGTTGGCGGCGTCGCTCTCCGCGTTCCAGCCTTCCATCTCGGCGAATTTCTCTTCCAGTTCCGATACGCGGATACCGTCGGCGTCGCTGAAATCAGGTTTCTCGTAAAGGGCGTTTTTCTCGCTCATCACCTCCCATAAGGTCGTATGTCCCATCAATACGGTATCCATAACCGTATATTCATCGAATGCGAAGTGATCTTGGCTCAATACGGAAAGGCGTTCGCCCGGTCCTAGGTTAACGCTACCTCTGGTAGGGTCTAATTGCTTGCTGATTACACGGAGAAACGTAGATTTTCCGGCCCCGTTAGCACCGATAATACCGTAGCAATTGCCCGGTGTAAACTTCATGTTCACATCCTGAAAAAGGATGCGTTTTCCAAACTGTACGTCCAGATTGTTAACTGTTATCATATTTCGTATACCTATTAAATTGCGATTGAGGATGCAAAGGTACGAAAAATATTGTTTATCTTATCATTGGATGTCATACATCCCGCTCGTTCTCTCCCTTTTTTAGGCTAATTATCTTTTGGGCGTTGAGCGGTGAGATAACGCTTTTCCCGGTTTTGGCTTCCAGCTCTAATCGGGCGTTACGAGCCACCTCGCCTCCTTGTTGGGCGACATTTATGTGCTCGCTAAAGGTGTCTGGTTCCGATGCTTCTGATATTTCCTTGGTAGATAACTGGCCAGCATGTTTAATACAAGCTCTTTGTTTGTCATATTATCTCGAAGATTCTCTTTTCTTAATCCTTTGAATCGTTTATATTCCTTGGAGGTCATGTCGGACCATGACTTATAGATTATGTCGGTTAATGTAGCGAAATGGAGGCCTTCTTCCAGTCCTCTCTTCTTCCATTCGTCTGTTAGATCTTTCCGTATCTCGATGGATTTCAATCGTTGGTTGATCCAATTATCCGAATAGCCCAATCGTTTATAATCGGCCATGGCTTGCTCGATAGACAATTCCGGGTCTTGCATTTGATCCAAACGTTCCTTCGCTACTTGGGCGATCCATAACTTAAAAGGTTCTGCTTTTGGAGATGGTACTGATTGGATAAGGCGGAAGAGTTGCTCGGTATTGGCTACGTCGGTTAAATATTTCTTGCCATCAGCGGCCTGCATTTTCAGTTGACTACAATTTGTAGTCAACTCGCTACCTTCTTTTTTCAATCTGTTTTTTAATACACTCCAGTATTTTCGAGGGTTGGGGCTATCTGTTAAAATAGATATAACATCAACGATCGAGAAATACCATTCCTCTTGTTCGTCATCCCATATGGCGCGAACTTTTCTTTCTTCGAATAAGCGGATAGATTCTTTTTGTGTCATTTGTAGTTGCTTTGAGTAGTTATAGACAAAGGTAAATGAGAATTTAGTATATCCATAGTTTAATAGTTTGATTAAAAGTTTATTTATCGCAAAGTAAGTATATTAATCTCATTTAAGCAAACGATACGCGGTTTAAATGAGAAGGTACGAAAAATATTGCTTATCTTTGCATTATACATTAATATCCAATTGTGTAATGAATAAACAATCTGTCATATCTCTTCTTCGGAAAGCAAAGCAGCCTTTGTCGCAGAGTTGCGGTGTAAAGCAGTTGGGGCTTTTTGGCTCTACTGTTCGTGAGAGCAATACGGAAAGTAGTGATGTGGATATATTGATCGACTTTGAGGATGATAAAGAGACTTATTCCAATTTCCTTTTGGCTTGTGAGATATTAGAGAAGCTTTTTGACAGATTGAAAGTGGATATAGTCACGCTTAAAGGGTTAAGCCCTTTTATTGGCCAGCAGATATTAAAGGAGGTAGAGTATGTGTAAGACCCCTATCGCTTATTTGCTGCATAGTAGGGCTTTATGCGATTTTGGCTGTGTGCGACCTCTGTTTTATGGGAGAACCATGGTGCCGATACCTGCATAACGTGGGGATTATCGTGGGGTGCGTGTGCTTTATCAGCCTCACGGCGACCTGTTTGGAGCGAGGGCTTTGTCGGGTAAGCGGTTTTCTGGCGGGGAGCAGCTTCTTTGTTTATGCTTATCATGGGATGCCGTTGGCGTTGGCTATCAAGGTGGTGGTTCGGTATCTCCCTCCGGGGTCTGAGTTAGAGGTGATAGGCTTGTATTTGGGATCTGCCTGTGTGGTGATAGGGATCGGACTCGCTTTGTATGGCGGGATGAGGCGGTGTGTCCCTTCCTTTTTATTGCTGATTACTGGTGGACGATAGTTCTCATCACTAAAATGGCTTGTCTGCGTAATTCGCTTATTCGTGGCTTTTTGCTTGGGATGGGCGCTTTTCGCTGACAAGCCATTCCTTTGAATAGACTGAAATAGCGGGAATAGAGGGGAGAAAAGAGAGGATTTGGTTGTCTTTTCATGCTGCGGATAGGCATTGTAAGGTTGTTACGATCCAGTTGTAGGGTGTTTACGGCGGCGTTGTTAGTTGCTTTCGACTACGAATGCTATTGTTTTCGAGTGAAAAGTCTATTGTTTTCGAATAAGAAGTCTATTGTTTGTATGTTTGAGGGTGATAAGAGACGGGAATCCTCGCTAGAATAAAAGCTCCAAAAACGATATATCCTTGGAAGATAACTAATTGCGGATTTTTATTCTCAAATATGGAAACCGACTGTACTCTGGGGCGAAATATTCGATTCTCTGGAGCTTTAGAATACAAAATGTCAGAATGTCAAATTGGGCAATCTTCTATTATTAACAAAGGAAATCTCATTATCTTAGGGCAATGTCATATGTTGTAGAGACGGGGCGTGCCCCGTCTCCCGTATCATGTGCGATGGATTCATGTTTCTTTGGCTATGGATGAAATTTGGTATGGTTGCCTTGTTTTTATCTGAATAATAAGGCTGGATTGGAAATAAATATCTACTTTTGTGCTCTAAAACATTAAAGTAAACGAAAATAGAAAGATGGCTGCAACGAAACGAATGAAACGTGCCTTGGTCTCTGTGTTTCACAAAGACGGGCTGGACGAAATCCTAAAGAAATTGCATAGCGAGGGTGTGAGCTTTGTATCAACAGGTGGTACTCAATCATTTATCGAGTCATTGGGTTTGCCTTGTGATGCGGTAGAGGACTTGACTTCTTATCCGTCTATTTTGGGCGGTCGTGTGAAGACGCTTCATCCGAAGGTGTTCGGTGGTATCTTGGCTCGCCGCGAGAACGAGAATGACCAGAAACAATTAGCCGAATATGAGATCCCGGAGATCGACTTGGTTATCGTTGACCTATATCCTTTCGAGGAGACTGTCGCTTCCGGCGCTGAGGAACAAGCGATTATTGAGAAAATAGATATAGGCGGTATCTCTTTGATACGTGCCGCCGCGAAGAACTTCAAGGATGTGGTAATCGTAGCTTCCAAGGCTCAATACCAGCCGTTGATGGATCTTTTGAACGAGAAGGGCGCTGAGACAAGCATCGAGGATCGTAGATGGTTCGCCAAAGAGGCGTTCGCCGTTTCCTCGGGTTACGACTCCGCTATCTTCAATTATTTTGATGGCCGCGAAGGTTCCCATTTCCGTGCAACGGTAGATAGTCCGATGCATTTGCGTTATGGCGAGAATCCTCATCAAGCCGCTAAGTTCTATGGTAAGTTTAACGATATGTTCGATCAAATCCATGGAAAAGAGATTTCTTACAACAACTTATTGGATATCGACGCTGCCGTGAACTTGATCGATGAGTTCGACGAGCTGACGTTCGCTATCTTAAAACATAATAACGCTTGCGGTATCGCTTCCCGCGGTAATGTGGTTGAGGCTTGGAAAGAGGCTTTGGCCGGTGACCCGGTTTCCGCTTTCGGTGGCATCTTGATCACGAATACTACGATTAACAAGGAAGTGGCCGAGGAAATCAACAAGATTTTCTTCGAGGTGATTATCGCTCCGGCTTACGACGCTGACGCGCTGGAGGTACTTCAACAGAAGAAGAACCGTATCATCTTGATCCGTAAGGATTGCAAGACTTGCCCGATGCAGTTCCGTTCTTTATTGAATGGTGTCTTGATGCAGGAGAAGGACTTGAGCATCCAAGGTAAGGCTGATTTGGAGCCTATGACGGATAAGCAGCCGACAGCCTCGGAGGTTGAGGACCTGTTGTTCGCCAACAAAATCGTGAAGAACAGCAAGTCCAACGCGATCACCTTGGTGAAGAACAAGCAGCTTTGCGCCAGCGGTATCGGGCAGACCTCTCGTGTGGACTCTTTGAGACAAGCCATAGAGAAGGCTAAATCATTCGGCTTCGACTTGAATGGCGCCGTGATGGCTTCCGACGCTTTCTTCCCGTTCCCCGATTGCGTTGAGATCGCAGACCAAGCAGGTATCACGGCCGTAATCCAGCCGGGAGGCTCTATCAATGATAAGTTGTCTGTCGAGTACTGTAACCAACATGGTTTGGCTATGGTGAAGACAGGTGTTCGTCATTTTAAACATTAATAATAAGACTAATGGGATTGTTTTCTTTCACACAAGAAGTTGCCATAGATTTGGGTACCGCTAATACCATTATCACGTGTAATGATAAGATGGTGGTAGACGAACCTTCGGTGATTGCTTTGGATGCTCGCTCGGACAAGGTGCTGGCTGTCGGTAAGGTGGCCCGTGAGATGTACGAGAAGACGCACCCGAATATTCGTACCGTACGACCGCTTCGTGAGGGAGTTATCGCGGATTTTTACGCTGCCGAGCAAATGATTCGCGGCTTTATCAAGATGGCGAGCGGAAGGAAGCGCTGGTTCGCTCCGTCCTTACGTATGGTGATCGGTATCCCTTCAGGTAGTACGGAGGTAGAGATACGTGCCGTGCGAGACTCTGCCGAGCATGCCGGTGGACGTGATGTGTACATGGTTTTTGAGCCGATGGCTGCCGCTATCGGTGTCGGTATAGATGTCTTGGCCCCCGAGGGTAATATGATCGTGGATATAGGCGGTGGTACTACCGAGATCGCTGTCATCTCCTTAGGTGGTATCGTGTCGAATAAATCAATCCGTATGGCGGGTGACGATTTAACGGCTGATATCGTGGAGTATATGCGTCGCCAACACAACGTGAAGGTGAGTGAGCGTATGGCCGAGCGTATCAAGATCAACGTGGGTTCCGCGCTTACGGTATTGGAAGACGCTCCGGAGGATTACGTGGTTCACGGCCCGAATCAGATGACTGCCTTACCGATGGAGGTACCCGTCTCTTATCAGGAGATTGCCCACTGTTTGGATAAGTCTATCTCGAAGATAGAGGCGGCTATCTTGAGTGCCTTGGAGCAAACCCCTCCCGAGTTATATGCCGATATCGTGAAAAACGGTATCTATTTGGCTGGCGGTGGCGCTATGCTTCGCGGTTTGGATAAGCGCTTGCGGGATAAGATGAATATCCAGTTCCATATCGCCGAGGATCCGTTGCATGCCGTGGCGAAAGGTACGGGAGTCGCTTTGAAGAATATTGAGAAGTTTAATTTCTTAATCCGATAAGAGTAAATAATTGAGAATTGAGAATTGAAAGTTGAAAATTAGCAAGCCGATAGGTCTGGTTCTTTTCAATTTTCAATTCTCAACTTTCAGTTTTCAATTCCTATGCGTAAGTTACTAGAATTCCTGATCGGGAAGAGGCATTGGTTTTTGTTCATTCTGCTTGAGGCTGTTTCGTTGATGTTGGTCTATCGTAATAACGCGTACCAACGGAATATTATATTCAGCTCAGCGAATGTCGTGACAGGATATATCGCCTCGATATCCGGATCTGTCACTTCTTATTTGAATCTTCGGGATATCAATAAGGAGTTATTGGAGCGTAACGGACAGTTGGAATTGCAAATGCTGGATCTGCAAGATCAGTTAGATGCGCTGATTGCGGATACGGTTAGTTTTAAGGGATTTGCGCCGGATTCGACGGAGCAATTTCCTTATTCGTTTGTCGTGGCGGATGTAGTGAACAACAGTGTCACGCATTTGTCTAATTATATTACCGTGGATAAAGGGAAGCTGGACGGGATCATGCCCGATATGGGAGTTGTCTCGGAACGAGGTGTGGTGGGTATCGTATCGACGGTTTCCGATCATTTCTCCGTGATCATTCCGTTGCTGAATCCTAAGTTCCGGTTGAGTTGTAAGGTATTAGGTAGTAGTTATTTCGGGTCATTAAGCTGGAATGGACGCAATACGCTGTACGCCAACCTCGATGAGTTGCCGCGCCATGTGGAGTTCCAGAAAGGCGATACGATCGTGACGAGCGGTTACTCAGCCGTATTCCCCTCGGGTATTATCGTAGGTACGGTCGCTGATTTCGAGAAACAACACGATGATAATTTCTATTCATTACAGGTAGAGTTGGCTACGGATTTCCAAGCGTTGAACAACGTGCGTATTATCAAGAATTTCCGTCAGACGGAGCAAATTGGTGTAGAACAAGAGGCGAAAAGAAATGATTAATAATTTACTGCGTGGTTTCATATATTTCGTGGTGTTTGTGTTGATTCAGGTCTTGATCTTGAACAACATTCATTTCTTGCGGATCGCTACCCCGTTTCTGTATCTCTATTTCATTATTAAGATGCCGGTCGGTAGCTCACGGACGCAAGTCGTTTTCTTCTCTTTCATAGCCGGGGTGGTTATCGATACATTCAGCAACACACCGGGTATGCATGCGGCCGCCTGTACATTGGCGGGATTTTGCAGGGAGCCGTTAATCCGTGTATTCATGGGGAAAGATTTGCCGGAAGGTATTTACCCGTCTTATAAGACCTTTGGTTTCGGAGGCTTTTTCCGATATGTGTTATCGTTTGTGTTGATACAACATACGACTCTTTTCGCGATTGAGTCGTTGACTTTATTTGACCCGTTGTTTCTGGTTGTCCGTATCCTCTCGAGCGTGGTGATGACAACCTTATTGATTTGTACGGTAGAAGCATTCAATATAGAGTCTCAGAAAAGTGGAGAATAATACCAAGTATGAGTTTGAGAACAGGCGCTATGTCTTAGGTGGGGCGGTGATCCTGTTGGTTATCATCTTTATTATCCGTTTGTTCATCCTTCAGGTGGTCGACAACGATTATAAAGCTTGGGCGGATAGTAACGCTTTCTTGAAAAAGACCTTATATCCTTCCCGAGGCATGATGTACGACCGTAATGGTAAATTATTGGTCTATAACCAGCCCGCTTACGACGTGATGCTTATCATGCGTGAGATACAGCCTTTCGATACCCTCGATTTCTGCGATGTGCTGGGCATCACGAAAGAGCAATTCCTCAAACGTATAGCGGATATTAAGAACCGGCGGTTAAATCCCGGTTATTCTTCCTATGTCCCTCAAGTATTTATGAACCAGCTTTCCGCGCAGGAATATGGCGTGTTGCAGGAGAAGTTATACAAATTTCCCGGCTTCTATATACAGAATCGCACGATCCGCCAATACGAGTATCCCAATGCCGCTCTTGTGCTGGGAAATATCGGCGAGGTAAACCGGAAAGATATAGAGAGTGACTCTTATTATACACAAGGCGATTACTCCGGCAGGACCGGGATCGAACAATCGTACGAGGAATATTTGCGGGGCGTGAAGGGTGTCGAGATCCTGTTGCGTGACGCTCACGGACGTATCAAGGGGCGATACGAGGAAGGCCTGCACGATATCCAGCCGGAATCCGGCAAAAACTTGAAATTATCCTTGGATATGGACTTGCAGGCTTATGGGGAGAAGTTAATGCAGAATAAATTAGGGGGTATCGTGATGATAGAGCCGGAGACAGGGGAGGTGCTTTGTATGGTTTCCGCCCCTACGTATGATCCGAGTATCTTGATCGGGCGCCAGCGGGGAAAGAACTACGTGGCTTTGCAGAAGGACCCGTTGAAACCTCTGTTCAACCGTCCGCTCATGGCGCAATATCCTCCCGGATCTACTTTTAAACCGACCCAAGGTTTGATCTTCTTGCAAGAAGGTGTGATTACCCCGGAAACTCAATATACCTGTGCGCATGGATACACCTTCCGGGGTGGTAAGCCGGCTTGCCACGGGCATCCGTCTCCTCTGAATCTGGTCGGGGCGTTGGCGACCTCTTGTAACTCTTTTTTCCCTTGGGGACTGCATGATATGATCGACAGCCGGAAGCGATATCCCTCGGTACAGGAGGCTTTTGAGGTTTGGAAGAATCACATGGTCTCAATGGGATATGGCTATAAGTTGGGAATTGATCTTCCGGGAGAGAAGCGAGGGTTCATTCCGAATAGTAAGTTCTACGATAAGGTGTACCGGGGACGTTGGAATTCCAGTACGGTTATCTCGATCGCTATCGGTCAGGGTGAGATATTGGCTACGCCTTTGCAAATCTGTAATTTGGCGGCTACTGTCGCTAATCGGGGATATTATATTACTCCGCATGTCGTAAAAGAGATTCAAGACACTCCGCTGGATACATTATATAGTAAGAGGCATTATACATCGGTGGATACGCATTATTATAGTTATATTGCCGAGGGTATGCGAGGGGCTGTTACGGGAACCGCTTATGGTGGAACCTGTCGTGGGGCGGCTTTACCGGATATCGAGGTTTGTGGAAAGACGGGAACGTCGGAGAATCCGCATGGTAAGGACCATTCTATTTTTATGGGATTCGCTCCTTATCAAAAGCCGAAGGTCGCCATTGCCGTGTTTGTGGAAAACGCCGGATTCGGTGCTACCTATGCGGTGCCTATCGGTAAATTGATGTTGGAGAAATATTTGAAAGGAGAAATATCCGAGGCTAACAAGGCGACGGAGGAATATATTATGAATGCCGTAATACTACCGAACAATGCGCTATAGGAAAACGGAAATATGGAAGTCGGTAGACTGGATTACCATTTTGTTGTATTTGATTATGGTAATCGCCGGTTGGTTTAGTATTTGTGGGGCGAGCTACGAGTTTGATAACGTTGGCTTGTTCGACCCGTCGGGCCGTCCGGGGATGCAGATGATTTGGATCGGTACCTCACTCGCCCTTATTTTCGTCATATTGATGCTGGAAAGTGACTTCTTCGATATATTCGCCTATCTGATCTATGCGTGCGTGATCGTATTGTTGATCGCCACTATATTTTTAGCACCTAATATCAAGGGATCGCATTCTTGGCTCGTATTGGGACCTATCCGTTTGCAACCAGCGGAGTTGGCTAAGTTCGCTACCGCTTTGGCCGTGGCGAAGTTTATGAATGGCTATGGCTTTAAGCTAACGACGGTCAAGAATTTCTCAATCACTTTGTTCTTGATCTTCTTGCCGATGGTTTGTATTCTTTTACAGAAAGAGACGGGGTCGGCATTGGTTTACTTGGCATTCTTCCTGATGTTATACCGGGAAGGAATGACTGGATATATTTTGTTGATAGGAGTTTGTGCGGTCGTCTTTTTCGTTACGGGAATGAAATATTCAGAGGTGATGGTGGGTATTACCCCATTGGGTGAATTAATCGTCTCTTGCCTTGTCTTATTAATAACCATGGGATTAGTTGGGAGTGTCCGTAAGGATTATATAAGCGTTAAGATCATGCTTGGGGGAATTGCTTCGACATTCTTGATCGGGTATGTCGTTTCTTTGTTTGTCCCGGTAAACTTCGCTTGGATATCGATAGGCTTGGTAGGAGCCGCGTCAATCTATTTATTCTATTTATCCATTCGAAACTGGGTATGGCATTATGCGTTAATCGCTCTGTTCGCTTTAGGTTCTATCTGTTTCCTATTTTCTGTGGATTATGTGTTTAATGACATATTGGAACCTCACCAACAAATTCGTATTAAAGTCTCTTTAGGCTTGGAGGATGATCCAAGCGGGGCGGGGTATAATGTGAATCAGTCCAAGATCGCTATCGGTTCCGGAGGATTATCCGGAAAAGGATTCTTGAATGGGACGCAGACCAAATTGAAGTATGTGCCGGAACAGGATACGGATTTTATCTTTTGTACGGTAGGCGAGGAGCAAGGCTTTTTGGGAGCCTCTGCCGTATTGATCGTATTCGGACTTTTTATTCTTCGTCTGATTGTATTGGCGGAGCGGCAAGATAATGCTTTCGGGCGAGTCTATGGCTATAGCGTAGCCTCCATATTCTTTTTCCATCTGGCGATTAATGTCGGCATGGTGACGGGATTGACTCCGGTTATCGGCATTCCCTTGCCTTTCTTTAGCTATGGAGGTTCCTCGCTTTGGGGATTTACGATCTTATTGTTTATTTTTCTTCGTTTGGACGCTTCTCGGAAGGAGCGTTAGTGGAAGAAGGTAAGACCCGTAAGCCGATTTCCTGAATGCCCGGAAGTTGGTCGTTACGCATCCCCTGCCGGAAGCTAAAGGTATATTGCCCTTTAACGGGGAAATAGTAAGCAGACCGTATCGGGAAACTGGATTGAAACAGGGAGATCCCGTCCCCATACCATTTCCCAAACTCATCAGCTAACATACATTCGATCGTATCCCTTTTTAAAGGACCTATCGGAAGTTCCTCGCTGCAAAATACCCATAGGTTCTGATATGGATACATATTATTGTTCCGTACTTCCAAGGTTAGGTCGTACGGAATCGATATATCCTTAATCAAGAAAGTGAAATAGTACTCCTTATCCTTCTCCCACGAGGTGTTTTGGATAGCTTGATACTGATCGTATACAGCTTCATTCTCGCAAGAGAAGCATAAGAAGCATGTTACACAGGCGGCAATGAACTTTTTAAGCCTCAGGCTTTGTCTCTGGCCTATTCTCCGTTTTATCAGGTCTGGCCTGTTTGATCGGTTGCTGAGGTTTGTCATTATTCGCAGGCTTGTCATTGTTGGATTGCTTATCGTTATTAGCTCTCGGCCTTTGTTTCGGGCGATTGTTTCGGTTGCTCTCCCTGTTATTATCACGGTTGTTCTCCCGATTCTCCCGACTGTTTTCCCGGCTATTATCTTTGTTATTCTCCCGGTTATTCTCTCTGTCCCGGTTATTCTCACGATTGCTATTCCTATTATTTCCTCCGTTGCGGCGATTATTGCCACCGGCTCCGTTTCCTCCGTTGTTCTTATTCTCAGAAACAGGTGCGTCGGTGTTGGTAACTGCCGTCGCGGTGGTGTTAGCTCCGTTCCCGTTTCCATTGTTCTCGCCATTATTCTTGTTGGCAGGACGTTTTTTCTTTTTCTTTTTAACAGAGTCGAAACGTGTGACGCTTTCTTGCCCAAGAATATCTTGAGCGTCTCGTTTCGGTGGTTGTGGCTTCGTATCCGCCTCTAGAGATATCGGCTTCATGCCTTTCTTATTCATGTTAATGACATCGAAAGCACGGCTTGCCGGAATCGTGATAAGATTAGCCGCAAATGATTTATCCGTAGAATAGGTAATTTCCCGTTTGAAAATATCCGTCTTGAAATGATAGTAATTATTATCTTTGGTCTCCAAGACAATCTCCCGGGAAGGAAGGCGTTTCTGGGCTTCCACATATGTATCTACCTCATAATTGATACAACATTTCAATTTAGCGCATTGTCCGGCCAATTTCTGGGGATTCATGGAAATATCTTGATAACGGGCAGCTCCGGTAGCGACCGATACAAAACTTGTCATCCAACTGGAACAGCAAAGTTCTCTACCGCAAGGGCCGATACCACCGATACGTCCGGCTTCTTGACGAGCACCGATCTGCTTCATCTCGATACGAACACGAAAAGCCTCCGCTAGCACTTTAATTAGTTGACGGAAATCTACACGTTCATCCGCTATATAATAAAAGATCGCCTTATTACCGTCACCTTGATACTCTACATCACCGATTTTCATATTCAATCCTAAATCGGCAGCGATTTGCCGCGAGCGAATCATAGTGGCATGTTCCTTTGCTTTCGCTTCCTCATATTTCTCGATATCGGTCGGTTTTGCCTTTCGGTAAATCCGTTTTGGCTCAGCTTCCGTGCGCACGTTGTTCTTCTTCATTTGCAGCAGAACCAATTTTCCCGTTAAAGAAACCGTACCGATATCATGACCGGGACTTGCCTCTACGGCTACTATATCACCTTTTTCCAAAGGTATTTTAGCACTATTCAAGTAATACCCTTTGCGGGTATTTTTAAATTGAACCTCTACGAAGTCAGTCGAGCCTTCCGCGTCGGGTACATCGCACAACCAATCATAGGTATTCAGTTTATTGTTTTGCCTTTTGCTGCAACCTTTGCAGCCCATATGGCTACTTCCTTTATCTAATATGAAATCCATTTATTTTTAATTTGTAAGAGGGCCATCGACATAACCACCCAATTTATCTAAATATGCAAAAATAGTGATTTATTCCCATTCAAAATCATAGTTATGATTTTTTCAGTTATAAAAAAAGACCCGAAGATAGGTGTTATACCTAACCTTCGGGCCTTTTCTTATATATTTACACGATTAGTCTACCAACCCATGGCTCTTGAATACCTTGTGGATTGTTTCCAAAGCGTAATCTAGTTGCTCTTTCGTGTGGGTAGCCATAAGGGAGAAGCGGATCAGTGTATCCTCGGAAGCAACTGCGGGAGCTACTACCGGGTTTACGAAGATTCCGGCCTCAAATAATTCTTTTACGATAAGGAATGTCAAGTCGTTGTCACGGATAAACAACGGGATGATCGGGGTAGAAGTATGTCCGATCTCACAACCCATGTTACGGAAACCATCCAATGCGTAATGAGTCAAATCCCATAAATGTTGGATACGTTCCGGTTCGCTTAACATAATATCTAATGCCGCGTTCGCTGCGGCAGTAGCGGCAGGCGTATTGCTTGCGCTAAAGATATAGGAACGGGAGTGGTGACGTAAGTAATTGATAACCGGTTCGTCTGATGCGATAAAACCACCGATAGAAGCGAAAGACTTACTGAAAGTTCCCATGATCAAATCAACATCGTTCGTAACGCCGAAGTGATTACAAGTACCGCGGCCATGATCACCGAATACACCGATACCATGAGCCTCGTCAACCATTACACTTGCGTTATATTTCTTTGCGAGAGCTACGATTTCCGGTAATTTAGCGACATCACCTTCCATGCTGAAGACACCGTCGATAACGATAAGTTTCACCTTGTCTGGCTCGCATTTCTGGAGTTGTTTCTCCAAGGAGTCCATATCGTTATGCTTGAATTTCAATTTCGTGGAGAAAGAAAGACGATGTCCTTCGATAATGGATGCATGATCCAACTCATCCCAAAGGATATAGTCCTCACGTCCGGTGATACAGGATACAACACCTAGATTAACTTGGAAACCTGTAGAGTATACGATGGCGTCTTCTTTACCAACAAATTCTGCTAAACGTTTTTCCAACTGGAGGTGTAAGTCCAACGTTCCGTTTAAGAAACGTGAGCCGGCACAACCTGTACCATACTTTTTAATGGCCTCGATCGCTGCTTCTTTTACTTTAGGATGATTGGTTAATCCTAAGTACGCATTAGAACCAAACATCAAGACTTTCTTCCCGCTGATTAGAACTTCCGTGTCCTGATCGCTCTGGATTTCCCTGAAGTAAGGATAGATTCCCATTGCCATGGCTCTTTGAGGAGCGTCGTACTTTGCTAGTTTCTCTTGTAAAAGTTTCATATTATTATAAAAGAGAATGATTTATCTCGCTATTTATTTATTCTAATAAAGAACACAGGTTCGCCGCATACATAATCCCATGTTTCGGCAAATCCAGCCGCAAAAATAGTAAAAAAATAACTTATAGTAGTCGAAATGCTTTAAAAGTTTTATAAAAGCATTATTTTTGTCCTCTCAAATAAAAAAGAAGAAGTGAGGATGAGCGAACGGGATATAAAAGTACAAGCTATCATAAACCCTATATCAGGTGTAGGGTCGAAGCGCAAGATACCTAAGATGATCGAAGGGATCTGCTCGAAAAAGAACTGTTCGTTAAACATTTCTTTTACAGAGTATGCAGGCCATGCCAGCGAGTTGACTCGGCAAGCCATAGAGGAGGGAGCTGAATATATTTTGGCGGTAGGCGGTGACGGGACGGTGAATGAGATAGCGAGAGCTATGATCCATTCGAATGCGATCTTAGGTATCATCCCGAAAGGTTCGGGCAATGGCTTAGCTAGAGAATTGCACATACCGATGGACGTGAAAAGAGCTATCGATCTGATCGCGAAAGGGCATGTTACGACGATAGATTGCTGCCGGGCGAACGGACAGGTCTTTTTCTGTACCTGTGGAGTCGGTTTTGATGCCGCCGTCAGCCAGAAATTCGCGAATGAGAAACGGCGCGGCTCTCTTACTTATATAAAGAATACGATAGAGGAGTATCTGAGCTATAAGCCTGAGCCTTATGAATTGGTGGTGGATAATCAGACGATCAAGGAGAAGGCGTTTCTAGTCGCTTGCGCGAATGCTTCGCAATATGGTAATAACGCGTTTATCGCTCCGCACGCGAATATACAGGACGGACGGATGGACGTTACGATCTTATCCCCTTTTATGCCATTGGATATCGCTCCTTTGGCCATTCAATTGTTTACCAAACAGATTGATCGGAATAGTAAGATTAAGACGATGAAAGCCCAGCAAGTCACGATTATTCGCCAACATCCGGGCGTGATGCACTTGGATGGAGAACCGATCATGGCAGATCGCCGTATCGATATTACGGTGGAACCAAAAGCCTTACATGTGCTGACTCCGGAGGTTGTGTCTTTCACCAAGGAGGTACATAATTTATTTGACGAGGTAACTCGCTTCTTCGATAAAAAGCTTCCTTACATTTTCAAGTAAAAGTCTTTAGCTATAGCGGTGAATTCTTCGCTATATCGATGCCGCTCGATTTCTAGAGTCAGATGAGACGACTTGGGCTTTGCTACCGGCGTCGCTGAGAGTTCTATTAATAAACGCTTAGGAGGGGCGTCCGGTATGGGGGAAACGTGGGCTTCTCTCGATGGAGACAAAGACTCTTCTCGAGCGATGTCTATTAAAGACTCCCGTTGCTCGAAGGGAAGCACCAAGGCGATATTTCCTTCGGGTGCCAACAGTTTGCGGCTATCACGCAATAAATCCGGGAGTGATAGAGTATCCGTATGCCGGGCTAGATTACGTTTAGTATCCGGGCATTTCAATGAATCAATAAAATAGGGTGGGTTGGATACGATCAAGTCATATTTGATATTCTCATCCGGCATATATTCGGAGAGCGAGGTTTGATAGACTTGTATCCGGTTGGCGAAAGGCGATTTCGCGATGTTTTCCTGAGCTTGTAAACATGCGTCTGAATCTATATCGATAGCGTCTAAAATCGCGGTGCTACGCTGCGCCAGCATGAGGGCGATCAATCCCGTTCCGGTTCCCACATCCAAAATCCTCTGACATCTCTCTGTGCTAGCCCATGCCCCAAGCAAAACGCCATCCGTTCCGACTTTCATGGCACATTTATCGTGCCATACCGTAAATTTCTTGAATTGAAAATAAGGATTTGCCATATCTCTATCGATTGTATGCCGCGAAATTAGTAAGAATTGAATGAAAAGCTGTAACTTTGGCACGTTTATTGTATTAACATATACAATGATGAATGTATATATGAAAGAAAAGACGAGAGTATTTTGCCAGAATTCGTTTGATGACTTGGATGACAATATTGGTATCGTAATGCCAATTCTTACAGAATGCGATGTAGATGAGGATTTCACAGAAGGAATAGAGAAAGTTGGAGACACTATACCCATTCTTCCGTTAAGGAATATGGTACTCTTTCCGGGTGTTGCCTTGCCGGTGATTATCGGGCGTCCTAAATCGATGCGCCTGATTAAAGAGGCTGTACATAAAAAGAGTTTGATCGGAGTTGTTTGCCAGAAAGAGATGGGTACGGAAGATCCTATCTTAGAGGATTTATATACAACCGGGGTAATCGCTGACATCGTTCGTGTCTTAGAGATGCCGGACGGTAGTACTACTGTTATTCTTCAAGGTAAGAAACGCTTTGAATTGAATGAGTTGACCGAGACAGATCCGTATCTTTCCGGTAAGATCACCGTGTTGGAGGACACGAAGCCGGACAAGACAGACCGCGAGTTCGAGGCTTTGATCTCAACGATCAAGGATTTGACCATCAAGATGCTTGGGGCCGTGGCTGAACCTCCCCGGGATTTGATCTTCTCGATCAAGAATAATAAGAATGTCTTGTATGTGGTCAATTTCTCTTGTAGCAATATACCGAGTGGATCGGCCGAGAAACAGCAATTGTTATTGATCGGGGACTTAAAAGAGCGTGCGTATCGGTTACTTTTTATCTTGAACCGCGAGTATCAGCTGGTGGAGTTGAAAGCTTCCATCCAGATGAAGACACATGAGGATATCAATCAACAACAAAAAGAATATTTCCTTCAACAGCAAATCAAGACGATTCAAGAGGAATTGGGCGGGAATATCAATGAGTTGGAGATAAAAGAATTACGGGAGAAAGCCAGTCGTAAGAAATGGCCTGCCGAGGTAGCGCAGGTCTTTGAGAAGGAATTGCGAAAATTGGAACGATTGCATCCGCAATCTCCGGATTATTCCGTACAGACGCAATATGTCCAGAATATCGTTAACTTGCCGTGGAACGAGTATAGTAAGGACAATTTCAACTTATCTCATGCCCAGAAGGTCTTAGATCGTGATCATTATGGTTTGGAGAAGGTGAAAGAGCGTATTATCGAGCATCTGGCGGTATTGAAGCTGAAAGGGGATATGAAATCTCCGATTATCTGTTTGTACGGTCCTCCGGGAGTCGGCAAGACTTCATTGGGGCGTTCCATCGCAGAGGCTTTGCGCCGCAAATATGTACGTGTTTCTTTAGGTGGATTGCACGATGAGGCCGAGATCCGCGGACATCGTCGTACCTATATCGGCGCTATGTGCGGACGTATCATCCAGAATATACAGAAGGCGGGAACATCGAACCCTGTCTTTATCTTAGATGAGATCGATAAGATCACGAATGATTTCAAGGGGGATCCGGCATCCGCTTTATTGGAGGTCTTGGACCCGGAGCAGAATAATGCGTTTCACGATAATTATCTGGATATCGATTACGATTTAAGCAAGGTGATGTTTATCGCTACCGCTAATAATTTGAATACGATTTCCCAGCCATTGCTGGATCGTATGGAACTGATCGAGGTGAGCGGTTATATCATGGAGGAGAAGGTAGAGATCGCAGCGAAGCATCTCGTGCCTAAGCAGATGGATGTACACGGCTTGAAGAAAGGTTCCGTGAAATTCCCCAAGAAAACCTTACAAGTGATCGTTGAAGCCTATACACGCGAGAGCGGTGTCCGGGAATTGGATAAGAAAATCGCCAAAATCATGCGTAAGCTAGCCCGTAAGGTCGCTAGCGACGAGCCTATCCCGACGAGCATTAAGCCGGAGGATTTGTATGAATATCTAGGGGCGGTCGAATATTCCCGCGATAAATATCAAGGGAATGACTATGCCGGCGTGGTTACGGGATTAGCTTGGACGGCTGTTGGTGGTGAGATTCTTTTCGTGGAGTCGAGCTTAAGTAAAGGTAAGGGATCAAAGCTTACTTTGACCGGGAATCTGGGGGATGTGATGAAAGAGTCTGCCATGTTGGCACTTGAGTATATCCATGCGCATGCGGCTCAGTTTAATATCAACGAGGAGTTGTTCGAGAACTGGAATGTGCATGTCCACGTACCGGAGGGGGCGATCCCGAAAGACGGACCGAGTGCCGGAATAACGATGGTGACTTCTCTTGTCTCCGCCTTTACTCAGCGTAAGGTGAAAAAGAACTTGGCTATGACAGGCGAGATCACGTTGCGTGGCAAAGTGCTTCCCGTGGGAGGTATCAAAGAGAAGATCTTGGCGGCTAAACGTGCCGGGATTAAGGAATTGATTCTTTGCAAGGAGAATGAGAAGGATATCAATGAGATCAAACCGGAGTATTTGAAAGGCTTGGTGTTCCATTATGTGAGTGATATTCAACAGGTGGTGGATCTTGCGTTGCTGAGAGAAAAGGTGGATAATCCCTTGTTCTGATAACGACTTTTTAGGCATATATAGGTGTGGGCTTATACGTATATACGTGTAGGCCCATATTAGTATTGGCGTAAGCCTATACGTATATACGTGTGGGCCTACGCCGATATAGGTGTTTTTAAGGGAAGCGTATACTTTTATTTAGAGCATTTCTGTAAGAATTCCAAACTGTTGCGTATCTCTTGGATATCGGATTTGAAATCATCGTACTCAATGGAGATAAGCCCGTTGAAATGCTGACGCTTCAGCTCGTTGACGAACGCTTTTACGGGTAAGATCCCGGTTCCCCATGTGGCGTCTTCCATCTTGTCGGTGAGGTCTTTCAAATGCGCCACCTTGATGCGTCCGGATAACTTCTGGAGATTCTTGAGCGGATCTTCACCCACCCGTTTCCAATGGCCGATATCGGCGCATACTCCCATCAAGGGAGAACGGCCTTTCAGCGCTTTCTCTACCACCTCGGCACTTGCGTAAATGCATGGACTCGGATGGTTATGGATCGCTACCTCCATATCGTACTTCTTGGCGAGGGATTCGATGTAGTCCAACTGGTTTAACTCCGGTTCGACAGTCACGATATGTGCGCCTATTTTATGAGCGAATGCGAAGAACTTATCCCATTCCTCGTTAGTCCCATAAGAGGCTACACCAAAGGCGATCGGCTTGATTCCCCTTTTCTTGAACTCATGGCGTAATAAAGCGCAGTCATCATCGCTCAAGTCGTAATTTAAATACGTCTCTTTTGGGAACGGAGCGCCCAATTCTTGGAAAAAGAAAGCCTCCGCATACCCCATGCCCAGTTGTTGGGTCTTATCCAAGGTCTCCATCAACGTAAGATTGTGGAAAGTCCAAGTCTGTATACCCACTTTCCAGTCCGCTTTTTGCGCCGCCAGCTGTACGGCCTGCCCAAGGAGCATGACCGTACATAGTGCTAATATAATATATCGTTTCATACTTATACCGGCATTTCCGGAAGGCTCCAGCCTTCACGATAGGTATGTCTGATATATTCGTTGGCAGCCTCTAGCGCATTGAACTCCGCGTATTTCGTATCGAAATAGGGGTGACCGTCTATCACCTTGAAATCATCGCTGGTTACGATCTTCAATACGTCGGAAGAGGATATGTTGGTGAAACGCATGTTTTGGGCGTCCCACATCAATTTCTTGTTCAAGCCTTGCAGACGGATCGCCAATACGCCTAATAACACCATCTCGTTGAATGGTCCGGAATAAGCGAAGTTGGAAGTTCCTTCCACACGGTTCTCAGGAGATTCTTTACAAGCACGGATCCAGTCTTGCTCATGGAAACCGTCGAAGTATCCGGTAGCGTTCGGGATACGGCGCAAATAAGGGGTTACTTGAGGTACACGGCCGGATAATAACCGGGAGTTGAAACCTCCGCAATCGCAGATCAACGTGTCTTTAGTACCTACGAAGATACATCCACCCAAACCGTCACGCATCATATCTACGCCATCCGGTAATAAGTCCGGACGCTGAGGAAGCATACCGCCATCGTACCAATATACTTTCACCTCCGGTAAGGCTACCTTTGGAAGATTATCACGAGCCGGGAAGCGGAATTCTACCACCTCCGATTGAGGAGCGGATTCCGTATTGATCTGGGTAGAACGGCCTTGTACGCGATCCGGATAACCTAACTTCAAGGATTGGTAAACCGGATCGAGCACGTGGCAAGCCATATCTCCGAAAGCTCCGGTTCCGAAATCCCACCATCCACGCCAGTTCCAAGGGGTATAGATCTCATGGAACGGACGCATGGCGGCCGGGCCGATAAATAAGTCCCAATTCATCGTCTTCGGACAACGTTGTTTTTCGGTTGGGCGCTGTAATCCTTGCGGCCAGATCGGACGGTTGGTCCATGCGTGTACTTCTTTTACTTCACCGATCTCTCCGTTCCAGATCCATTCGCATAATTGACGTACACCATCGCCGGAGTTCCCTTGGTTACCCATCTGGGTCGCTACCTTATATTTAGCGGCGAGTTTTGTCAATAAACGGCTCTCGTAAACGGAGTGGGTAAGCGGCTTTTGGCAATATACGTGCTTCCCCATTGTCAAGGCGGTGGCTGCGATCGTGGCATGAGTATGGTCCGGAGTAGCTACCATGACACCGTCGATCTGGTCACCCAACTCATCGAACATCTTCCGCCAGTCCCAATAACGTTTAGCGTCCGGGAATTCCTCGAAGCAGTTCTTCGCATATTTCCAGTCGATATCGCAAAGCCCGATGATGTTCTCGGTTTTCATGCCGACCAAGTTTGGGTGGCCTTTACCACCGATACCGATACCGACAATATTCATTGTATCACTTGGTGCCTTATGGCCTAATCCAGCGATCGTTTTAGAGGGGACGATTGTTAGACCAGCTGCCGCTACGGCTGCTTTTTTCAGAAAATCTCTTCTTGATTCCATGTTGTATAATTTGTTTTTTAGTAGTTACTGTTAGAAATTGAAACAGGAGGTTACCATTCTATGATCCGAAGGGTAAGGGGAGACTACCACGTCCGAGGTGGCCTCGCTTTCGCCTGTGATAAATGAGTCTGTTACCTTACATCCGGAATATAGTACGAAATCCAGACGGTCTAGTATTTCTTGTTCGCTAGGAACGGGAGTCCATGTATAGCCGGGTGTGGAGACCTCGTCCGGATGGATTGTCCGGTAGGAGTCGTTCATCCCGATCTCAGAGAAAGCCTTGGTTGCCGGCCACTCCACCTTGATCTTGTGGATACCGGCATCGGCGGCCCGTTGTGTCCAGTCCAAGAAAGAAGGCTCGTTAAAATCTCCTGTTAAAAAGACAGGATAACCTTCTTTCATGACTTGCTGTATATCCTTTTGATAACGAGTTACTTCTTCACGCCGGGCCTCGTTGGCGAACCGGACAGCTTCTTCCTCGGTATCGATAAACGGATAATCGCCATAAGGAATCCCATTCAATTGATAAGGTTGATACGGAATATAATATAGATGGCAATTAAACATCCAGCAGAATTTGTCTTTGCCTACTTGTATCTTCACCCCGTAGCGGGAAGCCGTACTGTCGACGACCGGATAACGAGATAAGATATAATGTCCCTCCCCTTGGTTGAAAAGGTGGAAACCTAGGGATTCCGCGATTTCCGGTACATGATCGTGCTTGATGCCGTCTTCTTCATAGATATGCCCTTCTTGGATTCCTACGATATCCGTCTGGCTAGCCTCGATCACTTTCGCTGTCTGGCTAGGGGGAAGCTTTCCCCCTAGGGTATTCAACCAAATATTGAAACTGCTGACTTTTACCGTTGCCGGCTTGTCGCTACATGCGCTCAATGCACAACAAAGTATGGCTACGCAGCATAAAATTTCACTTATCTTCCTCATGTTTCTCTGGTATTTACAGGAACAAATATATTAAATGTCCCGTTCTTTTCACTACTAAGACTTCTTAATTTATTTTACCATCGGCCAAGGAAACTTCGATACAAGCTGGATGCGTTGACCTGTAGCTTGTGATTTTCGGGCGGCCTCGATAATCTCTAATACGTGTAACGCATGCTCGACATTTATACGTGGTTCCGTGTTTAATGCCATGTGTTTGCTGATATCGGAAGCTCCTTCTTGCCAAACATAGCCATTGGTGTCCGGAACGAAACGTTGGGGTACCGGATGATCCATCGTCGATAAGTCCACCCCGTTTGGTGCCCAGTCGTAACCTACCATATGCATATTGCCGTGTGAACCGTATAAGGAGATCGTCGCTTTCTCCTGTCCTTTACCTAAATGTCCGTATGGATCGAAATAATTGAAACCACACTCGATATGAGAAAGGACTCCCTTTTCGTGTTCCATGATAATCATGGCATTATCTTCTTCTCGAACTTTGATTTTGCCCTTATCGTCTACGGTTCTCTCCGGGGTTACGATTGTAGTCATGGCAACAACGGATTTAGCCGGTCCCAATAATCCGGTTAGGGTAGCGATGTTATAGACTCCTAAGTCGGGCATACTGCCACCTAGCGGTTCGTAGAAGAAAGCGGACCAAGAAGGACCTTCATGCCCGTAATGTCCGTGCGCACATGCCAGATTACCTAGGGTTCCTTTATTGATTTGTTCGGCCATAAAGGCAAATTGAGGACTGTTTACAACGGCAGGCGCACCCCAGATACGAAGTCCCTTGCTCGTAGCGAGATCGTATAATTCTTTGCCTTCCTTATAGGAATTCGCCAAAGGTTTCTCGCTCCAGACATTTCTTCCCGCCATCAAAGCCTTACGGTTCAACTCTCCGTGAACCTGCATATCGGTCAATGTAAGCATCAAGTCGAACTTGGAACCGCTAAGCATATCATCGATATGCTTGTACCATTTAGGTATATTATATTGCTTGGCCGCCTTTTGAGCACGATCCGGTTTGATATCGCAACAAGCCACGATTTCTACATACGGGCATTTCGATATATGGGGAAAATATTGGGTAGATACACTTCCGCAACCGATAACGGCTACTTTCACCTTTTTACCTTCCGATTCGAATTTCTCCGCATAGGCGGAAAGAGGGGATAGTAGTGACGCTAGACTTGCTGCGGCAGATACTTTAAAGAATTCTTTTCTATTCATGGCATTGATTTCTTAATACAATTAGTCTAAATCCTTAATCTTCACATTCTTGAAATATACTTTACTTCCATGGTCCTGAAAACAAAGTTTACCGGTGGTAGAGATACCGTAATCGGGGAAAGCTTCCCATTTACCGCTATAACGACGCATCTTCCAATCTTCGGACCCTTCTTGAAAAGAGAAAAGTTTTTCTCCGTTCAGCCAGTGCTCAACATATCCATCCTTGTAAAGTACCATAGAGGAGTTCCATTCTCCCGGAGGGTTCACCTGTTTGGTTTCCGGTACATACATAGCGTAGTTGCAACCCGTTTTCTGCCAGTCTTCCAATCCCTCTTTTCCGGTCTCGCTGACCCAAGGATAGTTATCGTCATCGATCAACTGGTATTCCGGGCCGGTTTCAAAAGGAGCTTTGTACTTAGGCCCTTCTTGTACGTGATATAAGAATCCTGAGTTTCCTTGCGCCCCGATTTTCCAATCCCATTTGATCTGGAAGTTATGGTAATTCTTAACGGTAACGATATCGGTACTTACCTTGATCGTGGTATCCGCTATCACGTCACCACCGTTTCCGTAGCCGACGATCACCCCGTCTTCTACCTGCCATCCCTTGACATCACCCCCGTTGAACATTTTCCAACCGGTAAAATCCTTGCCATTGAATAACAAGGTGTAGCCTTCCGCTTTTTCCTCCTCAGTCAATACATTATCTTTTACTTCTGTGGATGAGGAACGACTTCCACATGCAACCATACACATCCCGTAAATGGTTACTAGAAAAATAGATACGATCTTTTTCATATATTAGAATATTTAGTTTAATTATCTCCTTATGATAACGCCATTTGATATGGTTTATTTGTTCATTGGCAAAAATACTGCACATAAAGGATTTGGATAATAGAGTATCTAGCTAAAAAAAATGGATTATCTTTGCGTTATTCAGTAACCATCTAAAAGTTCTGGTTTATGGCGAAAATAAAGCATGGTTTTTCCGGTCAGCGATTGATTGTCTATCCTTTCTACGTTATAGAACAAGCGTTGAACAACCCGTTAGTCGCGGACTTGGTCGTACACTCTATGGGGTATTTTCCGAAGGCGGAAAGCCATTATATTGATCGTGCGTCCGGTTGTGGAGAGTACCTTTTAATTTATTGCACCAAAGGAGAGGGTTGGTACGTGTTGGATGGAAAACGATATGTCGTACCCGAGAATCATTTTTTCATCCTCCCGGCAGAGAAGCCCCATCAATATGGTTCGAGCGAGCATGATCCTTGGTATATTTATTGGGCACATTTTAAAGGGAAAAAGGCGAAGTATATCAGTGATCAACTGCAAGGGGTGATCCCGATCGACATGGATGATAATTCCCGTATCGGCGATCGTATCGCCTTCTTCGATGAACTATTGAACGTGTTGGAGAGCGGGACGGATGAGGCTACGGTTAATTATGTCAATTTAAGTTTCAATCATTTGATCGCCTCTTTCCTCTATGTGAAGACGTATAGGGAGGCTAAATTCTCCAAAAGCAAGGCGGAGAATACGTTCTTTATTAGTTTGGCGACCCACTTCATGACGGAGAATCTGGAAAATAAATTGACATTAAAGGAATTGGCCTCTCATTTCGGCTATTCGGAATCTTATATGTACAGGCTTTTCTTCAAGGAAACCGGCTATGCGCCGATGAATTATTTCTTACATATGAAAATAGACCGGGCTTGCCAGCTATTATTACATACAAATATGAAAATCAATCAGGTCGCCTTGAAACTGGGCTTTGACGATCCCTACTATTTCAGCCGTATCTTTAAGAAGATAGTAGGTACATCGCCCAAGGATTACCGGCACTCGTTGCCGAAGTGAGATATTTACGATGAACCTAAACGGGAATTTAGGGCTGCCCTAAACGAGGGCTTAGGGATACCCTAAACGGGAGCTTAGGGCTGGCGGTATTTATTCCGGTCGGCTTCCGTTATTTCCCGGATTACACGGCAGGGATTGCCGGCAGCTATGACATTGGCCGGAATATCTTTGGTTACGACGCTTCCTCCGGCGATTACCGTGTTATCGCCAATGGTCACCCCGGGAAGGATACAGGCTTGCGCCCCGATCCATACGTTATCGCCGATAGTCACGGGAAAAGCGTATTCCAGACCTTCATTACGTTGCTTTACGTCAAAAGGGTGGCCGGCGGTATAGATGCCTACGTTCGGGGCGATGAACGCGTTATTGCCGATACGAACTTTCGCTCCATCCAAGATAACGAGATTCACGTTGGCGAAGAAATTATCCCCAATCTCGATATTATAGCCATAATCGCATTGGAAAGGGGATAGGATAACGGTGTTCTTCCCTTTCTTGCCTAGAAAAGAGGTTAGGATCCGATCTTTTTCTTCCTCTTGGTCGGGGGGCAATTGGTTGTATTTGAAAAGGACGCATTTCGCTCTTTTCATCTCATCTTGAAGCTCACTATCATGATTCGCATTGTATAATAGACCTTCCGCCGCTTTCTCTTTTTCTGTTTTCATATGTCTCTTACTAAGATTTATAAAACGATGATTTGCGCGAAGATACTATTTTATTGGGAGGAGTTTATCCTCCGATTCGTATTTCCAAACCCATTTTTTCCCCCATCTCCTTAAAGGGGAACAGCTCTTCTTTGGCTAGCATTTGCTCGCAGGGATAAGGATAGGTGAGACCTAATTGCTCGTATTTATCTTTGCCCAATGTATGGTAGGGAAGCAGGTGTACGCATTTGATACGATTTTCTTTCGCCAGCATGAATATTTCCCGAAGCGTATTCTCATTGAAATTGAAACCGGGGATTACCGGTACACGGATCGTTACTTTATTAGCGCTCTTACTGGATATATACCGTAAATTCGTGAGGACCGTATCCAAGTTCGCTCCGGTTTCTTTCTGAAGTAAATCCTTGTCCGTATGTTTGATATCGAACAAGAACAAATCGATAAGCGGAAGCGCTTGCTTTATCTTATCAAGATTCACTTGCCCGCAAGTCTCTACGGAGGTATGCAGTTTCTCGTTCTTGCATTGGATCAGCAAATCCATCAATCCCTCGAATTGCGTGAAAGCTTCCCCTCCGGAAAACGTAACCCCTCCACCGGAATTCAGGTAATAATCCCGGTCACGTAAAAGGATTTCCATAACCTCGGATGAGGTAATTGATTCACCGACAAACTTAATAGCGTTCTGCGGGCATATACGCTCGCAAGCCTTGCACGCCACACAAGCCTGCCGATTAAATACCGGATAATGATCTTGGATAGAGATATTTCCCCGTGTACAAATCGCCTCGCAACGTCCGCATCCGATACATTTATTCTTGATATGGAGCAGATGCGGTTTCCTTTTCTGGGATTCCGGATTGGAGCACCATGGACAATGTAGGGGACAACCTTGAAGGAAAACGACGGTCCGGATGCCCGGGCCGTCGTGAACGGCGAACCGTTCGATCTCCATGATTGATAACCTATTTTCGCTAACCTTATATTTATTCATCATATAATACCCTGCTTAAAAGTTCCTGTTGAATATTGGGAGATAAATCGACGAATACCGCGGAGAACCCGCTTACCCGGACGATTAGGTCCGGGTAATTTTCCGGGTGCTCTACCGCGTCTTCTAAAACTCCCTTATCTACTACAGTCACCATCAAATGGCAACCCCCTTTCGCAAAATAAGTCTTGAACAGGCTCTTGATGACAGCCCTGTTCTCGTTGAACATGGAAGGAGAAAACTTAATGTTTTGTACCGAGCCTCCATGATACTTGGCGTCGAACTTCGCCAAGGAATTCAGCATGGCCGTGGGGCCGCTTTTATTCGCTCCCCCTTGCGGATTATTGGCAGGATTCATGTACATGCACGATAATCGCCCGTCGGGTGAGGCGGCGGTCCGGTTTCCCCATTCCGTGTTTAATTGATTATTGCTGATAACGATCAAGAAGTATTGCATACCGATGGCGATACCGCGATCGCGTACGCCTTTCGCTACGAACTCGTACAAATCGTTGGCCATCGTATCGGCAGTCTCAAGGTCGTTACCATATTTATCACAGTTTAGGCAATCTTTTCGTAAAGCCTCATAGCCGTTAAAATTAGCTAGCATGGCATCATTTAATTGCCGTAACGTGTATTTTTTTTGATTGAATACCAGATCCCGGATTACCCACAGGGAATCGGAAGTGTTGATATTGCCATACGTCTCGTTTGTCCCGCCTAGATAACGTACGCCTCCGTCCAAAAGCGCTTTTCCCCGTGCGATGCAATCATCGGTCAATAGGCTGGTAAACAAGAAACTTACGTGCTGGTTCATCACCTCATACGAATGGTATTGGGCTTTGACAGACAGATCCAGATAATAATCGAGTAAAGCCTTGTAACCGTCATAGAATTCCTCGAATGTCTGATACTCCTCTAATTTCTTTAGAGATACCGGCCCGGATTTACGTTTACCGTCAATGGGGTCGATACCATCATTCATATAAATCGTAAGTAGTTTTAGTAAATTGATGCAAATGTTGGGCGTACCCGTACTCTGTCCTTGTATCACGAACTCGGTACACCCGAAAGGCACGTATTGTTCCGCCGTTTTCTCATCTACACGCATTCCGTACATGACAGCCGGGACGTTTACATCATCATTGTAAAGGGTCGGGTAAGTAGCTCCCGCACCCAAAGCGTCCAACGCTTCGTCCCAGATTTCCTCGGAGGTATCTTTATCGAAACGCAAGGTGAATTGCGGCTCTACATACCTGCAATTTTTCGCTACTTTCATGGCGATATGCAGGAATACGTCGGCCTCTTTCGGATGTTTGCGTCCTTTACCGCCTACGATGATACGTCCGTTTACGGTGGTACGGCGATTCTCAATCATGGTCCAAAGCGAGTGGATATATCGGTATGCTTCTTCGTCGGTCAATCGCCCGGACTTGAGATCGGCTACTAAATAAGGGCCTAGATAATCATCCAAACGACCGTAGTTTATAACACCGGCCAACAAAGCGAATAACCAGAATAACTGCATTGCTTCATGGAACGTACCGGGTTTCTTCTCCTTGATGTTCTCTAGGGCTTGGCAGATATGCTCTAATTCTTTTTGCCTTTTCATGTTGGCTGAAGCCATTTGCTCTCTAGCGTCTTGCTGGAGATGAGAAGCACAATCTACAAAAATATCCAGACATTGGATGCCTGCTTTGTAAAAGTTATTATCGGGTTGCTCTTTGAGTTTCTCCTGTAAATCAGAGCGAAGGCCACCGATGCCCTTATCCAATAGTTTCGGGTAATCCAGCATTATTCCAGATAGACGTGCGGTAGCGATCATCGGGTACTCGCAGTCGATGAACATACCCAATGTATCCTCGGTGAGGACCTCCTTGTTGAATTGGGTCTTTAAATCGTGATCCAACCAATAATCATATAACGCATCCACCCGTTTTCGTTCAGTTTCATCCAGTTGTTGCTGGAAGGCACGGAGTTTCTTGAATACGCAATAATGCCCGACACCCCCTAAGGAAGTTACGCATCCGAACCCGATCGGTAGGAAATCCGTACGTCCGGCGATCAAGTCTTGATCCGTGATCTTGCGAAATAGCGTGGGGTATAAAACTTTCAGGCATTCCACTTCACGTATCTCTTTGGGTAGGGCGGCACAGGCTTTATGGACTGCCGTATACCGCTCCATGATCTCCAGTTGTACGATCAGAGGTTTCTCGCAAGGTATTTTCTTGCTGATCTCTACGTTTTGCGCCCCTTCTACATTGAAATTTGCCATATGACTATTAATGTTTGCTTCTTTCGGCTTCCCGCCAGTTATTTTGGTAACCGGTTAGTAAGTCCGTAAAACGTTTCGTGATCAAGTGCGGACGGGTGATCGCGCTACCTACTACTACGGAGTGAGCTCCGAGGAAGATACATTTCATGGCATCTTCCGGAGAGTAGATATGCCCCTCCATAATGACGTAGGCCTTGCCCTTGAAGTCACGGCACATACGGGCGAACTCCCGTAAATCCGGTTGCTCGATATGTTTGGTAGCTTCCGTATACCCATATAAGGTAGGGCCAACAATATCGGCTCCCATTTCTACGGCACGTACGGCTTCCTCATAATTGGATACGTCGGCGAAGATGATCGCTTCCGGAATTTCCTTTTTCAAGATCGGTAGCAGTTCGTATGCCGGGCGGCCTTCATGAGTGATTTGGCTCGTACAGTCCAAGGCGATAATCTCGGCTCCGGCTTCCCATACCGCTTTAGCGGCCTTTAGGGTAGGAGTGATAAATACGTCCGTATCATCGTGCCAGATTTTCCAAAGCCCGATTACCGGCAAATCCACCTCTTTTTTAATCGCCTTGATCTGCTCCGGGTCGTTGGCACGGATACCCACGGCTCCTCCCCATTGGGCGGCTTTTGCCATTTTTACGACAAAGTCTACTGAAAAAGTCGGATCATCGTGTTGTACTTGACAGGATACGATCAGTCCTCCCTTGAATGAGTCTAAAAGTTCTTTCTTATTTGTTTTCATATTTTTTTTCGTTACATCGTTTTCTCTAAAAGCGCGGCGCCGATTATTCCGGCGTCATTTCCTAATTCCGCACGGATAACTTGAGGGATACCTATTTCCTCGGCGGCGAAGGTACAAGTATGTAGTTTCTCGTTTAAAGGTTTCAACAGCAGGTCACCTGCATGTGCGATACCACCCCCTAAAATGATTACTTGCGGACGGAAGATGGTTATGAACGTGGAGATTCCGGCGGCCAGTCTACTGATATAGTCATCGACGATCTGTTTAGCGAGGGAATCCCCTTGTTTAGCGGCCTCGAAAAGAATCTCTCCATTGACTTTATTTTCGTCTTCGCCGCAAAGTTTCCATATCAAGGTGTCCTTATTCTTTTGTAAGGTCTCTTTCATGATACGGATTAATGCGGTGGATGAGCAATAAGCTTCCAAACAACCTTTTTGCCCGCATGTGCAGCGTTCGCCATTGTATACCAATTTGGTATGTCCAAGTTCGGCTCCCATATTATCGGATCCGGAATAAATCTTCTTACCCATGATAATTCCGCCTCCGACTCCCGTTCCCAGCGTTAACATGATAGCGTCGGTATATTGGCTGGCTGATCCCGCCAATACTTCGCCATAGGTAGCGCAATTCGCGTCGTTGGCTATATAAGTAGGCAAAGAGATATGCTTCTTTAAATAGTCGTAAATAGGAACATTTTTCCATCCGAAGCAATTGGCATGTACCAAAAGGTTCGTTTTGGGATTTACATAACTAGGCATGCCGATACCCCAGGAAGAGATGTCTTCTATTTGTAATCCAGCCTTTAGGACCGCTTTTTTACTGACCGCAGCCATGTCGGCGGTGATCTCATCGATCGTACGTCCGGCCTGTGTCGGTATACTTTCCTTTGCGATAATCTGGTGATTCTCATCTACTACGCCGGCTACCATATTGGTACCGCCAACGTCCAGACCGAGATAATACTTGGTGCTTTTCATCTTTGCTCTTTATTTTATGAGGTCAATAGAGTGAATTATTTGTTGGCAAAGATAGAGGAGTTACCCGCCCTAGACAATGTGAGGTTTAGCCTAAAATAATGGACTATTTTTGCATAAGTGCTCTTGTTGGTTAATGTGGCAATATAAAAAAAGGACCGGACGATGGGTATCGAACGGTCCTTTCTTTAATCTTTATGTCGTATGCTGTTATTCAGCTTCTTTTTCAGCAGCTTCCTTTTCTGCCGGAGCATCTTCCGGAGTGAAGTCAGTGATACCTGCGTTGATCAAGATGTTATACCAAGAGAGTAGTTTCTTGATGTCGCTTGGATAAACACGCTCACGATCATAGCTAGGCAATACCTCGGCAAAGTACGCACGCAATTGGTCTGTCGTGGCTTTGGAAGGTACCAAAGAGGCGGTTTTTCCCTCTTCCTTGTTCTTTACGCTAGTCAATACCTCATGTAAAGGCACTTCTGTTTCATCCGTATAGATTGCGATATCGCCTAATGAGATTACTTTATCTTTTGCGTATGCGGGTACTCTCTTGTTATCAGTCAGCGATTCAACGATCAACATGTTTTTTCCATGGGAAACCAGTTTATACAGACCGGGTTTTCCCGAAATAGACAAAATAGTCTTCAACATAATGTTTTTTATTTTCTATTAGTGTTAAACTTCGAAGTGACAAAGGTAATAAGAAAAAGTGGAATTCTTCCGTCATGAGGACAGTTAACTTTGTTGGAGAAGTATCTTAGGTTCGTTGACGAAGTATCTTAAGTTCATTGGATGATGAAGGTAAGATGCTGTAAAAGCCACTCGTCCCGCTATCGGTGATTATTGGGATTGAAGCCAACATAACAGTTTGCCTACTTGCGGTATAAGGGCCTGTCTATTGTCATTATAGATAACATAATCGGAGCGATCTTTCTTTTCCTCGTCCGATATTTGGCTGTTGATTCTGCGTTCGATTTCTTCTCTCGAGGCTGAGTCCCTTCCCAAGGCTCTTTCGATGCGGAGTTCTCTTGGGGCATAGACCATCAAGCTTATGTCTACCACTTTGTAGAAACCGGATTCGAATAATATGGCGGATTCGATGGCGCATAAAGGGGAAGTCTGTCTCTCTACCCAAGCCGAGAAATGACGGTTTACCTCAGGATGAATGATCTGGTTGACCTGTTGTAATTGTTCCGGATTATTAAAGATGTGGGAGGCTAGAAGTTTCTTGTTCAATCCCTCATTCGTATAAATCTCCGGACCGAAAAGGGCTGTTAATTTCTCACGGATAACCGGGGAGTTATTTGTCAGCCATTTACTTTCCTCGTCCGCTATGTATACGGGTACACCGGATAACGCTAATAAAGAGGCTACGACGGATTTGCCGCTCCCGATCCCTCCTGTAATACCTATTTTAATCATGCTTATTGTTGTGTTCCAAAATAAATTCTACCTTATCTGGCAATAAGGTTGCCGTATGTACCCAGTCTGGTTTCTTGGTGAGTTTGACGGGTAGGGTACCAGATACGTTTTGCTCCAGATCCTCAAAAGGTATATGAATCGAGAACATATCTTCCGAAAGTCCTTTGAATCGGGACAAGGGCACACTGCAAGTCACTTTTACGACCGCCGGAAACATACGTACCGTATAATGTGGTGGTATATGACTGCAAGAGACAGGTATTTCCAACGTCTTCTCCGTGTACTCCTCTATCGGAATCGTGATAGATACGTTTTCCGGATCGAAGTTAACACCGTCTACTTTGATTAGTTGTACGGTTCTCGTAATGTTTTTATTCGCTTTTTTAACTTCAGTGAAAGCCGTCTTGACCGAGGTCAACGTATCTAAGATCGCTGCGGTGGCATAAGCGTTGATCTTTTGGGGATTGATTTGGATATCCCCGGATAATTGAAAGCCGGCTTCCATATGAATATCACCATTAAAAACGACCTGTATTTCCTTATGGACCCGCTGACTGAAATCCATATCTATTTGTTGTGGATCAAAACTTTGTAATGCCGTAGTGGCTATCAATTGTTTTTGAATATCGTTCTCGATCTGCCTTTTACTTACTTGAACCGAACCGTTTTTCTTCTTCGTATTCTTCATGTTCACCTCGATCGGGGCAAACGATCTTCCAAAAGTATAGTTGAGTAAAACGCTACCCTTGTCTTTTACCTTTGCGGTAATCGTTTCCACCTCAGGGGCATTAAACGCTATATCGGCGGGTACGTTCTTATACTTAACCGGAAAAACAAGCTTTATCTCATATTCCTGCTGCAAGCTTTGGAGTAGCCAGAAACCGAAAGCCAGAAGGGCGAAAAAGAAAAAGACCAAGGCCTCTTTCCATTTGTCTCCGTGGAAAAAAGCCTTAGTCTTTGCTTGGATAGACTTGAAGGAATTTTGTATGTTCTCAAGTCGCGACATATTCTGTAGTTAGATTATTTCTGCTGCTGAGCGTCTTCCGCTGAAGCGAAAATAGAAGTTTTATCTACACGGATACGTACTCCATCCGCTACCTCGATTAGCATATAAGTATCACCGATCTCTTTGATCTTTCCATAGATACCTCCGGCGGTAATCACTTTATCGCCTGTTTTCAACGCCTCACGTGATTTCTGGATTTCTTTTTGTTTCTTTTGTTGCGGACGGATCATGAAGAAATAGAAGATAGCTACGATAACTACCATCATCAAAATACCGGACCACTGACTTCCTCCAGCTGGAGCTTGAAGTAAAATACTGAGTAAGTTCATACTATAATAATCGTTTTACAAGTTAATATCAATAATGATATGCACAAATGTAATGATAATAATTAATCTTTGAGCAATAACTTCTCTTTTTTTAATTCGTTGACTATTGAATCCAGAATTCCGTTAATGAATGTTCCGCTTTTAGGTGTACTATAATACTTTGCGGCATCGATATATTCATTTAAGGTAACGTTGATGGGAATGGTCGGGAACGATAAAATCTCGGCTAAGGCGACTTGCATGATGATCAAGTCCATATTGGCGATACGTTCGGTTTCCCAATTCTTCATATGTTTGTCGATGCGTTCACGATATTCCTTACCTTTCAACAAACTTTGACGGAATAACTTGATTGCGAAAGCCTTGTCTTCCAAATCCTTGAACATTGGCAATAAGGCTTGTTTACTACCTTTCTTCTCCTCGAATTTCTTGATAGTCTTCAAGGCGAAAGTCTCTACGATCTCAATATCGTCGTTCCAGTAGATGCTTTTGTCTTCCAGATATTCCTCTATCATCTCGTTCCCACAGATTACTTTCTTGAAGATCTGGCGCCAGAACTCACGATCCGTCTCGTACGAGTCTTCTTCGTTTTTCAAGTATTCGGCGTAAATTTCAGAGCTTAAGATCGTATCCAATACGTTTTTAACAAACTCCTCGTCGTTACTCCATGAGAGACCTTGCTCGTCCACATACTTTTTCAACGTATCGTTTTCCGCTAATTGAGCGACAAAACGATTGTCTACGAAGCGTGTATTCGGGTTTAACTCCTCATGGGTAGGCATGTATTTGCACTTCCGGGTGTCAAGGATCCTTCTTTGCAGGTTGGTAACTTCGATAATTAGGAGTAAGAAATAATAATATAAGTCATATGACTTCTGAAGGCTGAAAAGCAATTCGTTTTCCGCAACTTTGAGGTCACCGTTTCCGTTTTGATAGTAAGAGTATACTATCTGTAAAACTTTAATGCGGATTAAAATTCTGTTGATCATCGTTTGAAGGAACTTCTTATTATAAATTAGGCTGCAAAGGTAGTCGTTTTTTCCATAAAAGAATCCGGATTTACTTAATTTTATATGTGTTAGATGATATTTTACAAATTTAGCCTCAATGGGCGTATTTTCGATCGTTAAAATAGTTGCTAATTAAAAAAAAATGCACATATTTGAAGCAAGTTATATAAAGTGGGTGGTTTTTTAACGAATGTTAGCTGTCATGGAAGAATCAAGGAATAAAAAACATGTTGAAGGTGGCGACAGGGAGATTCTATACTCTAAAGCCATTAAAGCGGGAAAACGGATTTATTATCTGGATGTGAAGAGGAATTTGAAAGATGACCTATTCGTTGCCGTTACGGAAAGTAAGAAAATTCAATCAAAGGATGGTTTGCAAATCTCATTTGAGAAGCATAAGATTTTCCTTTATAAGGAGGACTTTGAGAAGTTTATGGAGGGAATGCAAGATGTAATCAGTTATATCAAGAACTCAAATCTGAAGAAATCCGCGGAAGACGTGGTGGAACCTGAAGAGGAGGAAACGATTCATGGCGATTCCCCAGAGGAGGATATGGCTTCCGGTGCTATAAAGTTGGATATTGAGTTTTAATGTAACACGAAGAGAAAAAGATAACGGGCTGTTTTACTCATGGAGAGAAACAGCCCGTTATGTGTTAGGAGCTTTCCGCAAAGGAAAATCCTATTCTTTGCTGCGAATTATTCAGCCGGGTGGATAGCCTCTGTAGGACATGCGTCAGCGCAAGTTCCACAATCTGTACACATTTCAGGGTTGATGCTGTATTTATCACCTTCTGAAATTGCTCCTACCGGACACTCATCAATACAAGTTCCGCATGCAATACAATCATCGCTAATTACGTAAGCCATTTTTTTAAACGTTTAAATTGATAACTATTAGTAGGTGCAAAAATATAGCTTTCTTTCTATTTAAAAAATATCTACTGGCTTATTTTCTTCAAAAATCTTCTTTTTTGCAATATCTTTGTCGGGTTTTCGTTATTAAACAAAATAGGTTGAGATTTGAGACGATTATTACTTATATTATATGTGGTAAGCTTGGCTACCATGGGAGCCATGGCTCAAAAGGAAAGGGTGAGGAATCAGCCGTACGCTGATTTGAAATGGCTTCATCTGGGGTTTCATGTGGGTATTCACTCGCAGGATTTGTTATTGACCCATACCGGTGTCATGACCAATGGAGAGACTTGGTTCGCGGAGATTCCTTCTTACTCACCCGGCTTTAGTGTCGGGGTGATCGGAGATATGTATATGAATCCTTATTTCAATTTACGCTTCACGCCTTCTATCCATTTCGGGGATAAGAAATTTAAGTTTCGGGAACAGGCTACGGGAGAGGAATTCATCACGAACGTTCGTTCCAGTTATCTGAATTTCCCCTTAGACGTTAAATATACGGCTTTACGCTTGAATAATTACCGTCCTTATTTGATCGGCGGTATCTATGGCTCCGTGGATATAGGCCGTAAGAAAGGTAATCCGATTCTATTGAAAAGCACGGACTTCGGATTTGAGTTTGGCTTGGGATGTGATATCTATCTACCCTACTTTAAGTTATGCCCAGAGTTGAAATTCTGTTTCGGATTGGTTAACCTATTGGAGAAAGATCGTCCGGACTTGGTAGATCAAGCAAATATCAAATATACGGATGCCTTATCGAAAGCTACATCCCGTATGGTGATCCTGACATTTAATTTCGAATAAATAACTCGATATAGATATAAGCGGCCGGAATAGCCATCATTACGCTATCGAAGCGATCCAGCATGCCTCCATGTCCGGGTAATACATGCCCGGAATCTTTCACGCCTAACGTACGTTTCATCAAAGATTCTATCAAGTCGCCCCAAGTCCCGAATACTACGATCGTGCCGGCTAATCCAAGCCATGTGTACCAGTTCGTGGCCGGCATGAACCAAGCGAATATTTGGGAGGTTATTAATACGAATGCCAACCCTCCGTAAAAACCTTCCCAGGACTTCTTGGGAGAGATACGTTCGAACAATCTTCTTTTTCCAAGCATAGATCCCACTAGATAAGCTCCCGTATCATTTACCCATACGAAAACGAAAATAGCCAAGGCAAAATAGGGGATATGTACGATCTCGCCCGGCGTATTAGGTACCGATGTAATAAAGTTTAGCAGAGAGAAAGAGCCTGCGCAATAGATTTGACCGAATAAGGTCAATGCCCAGTTATTGATTGGATTACTGGCTTTATCGTAAAGCTCGGTGATCATGGTATACATTAAGAATAAAAGATAGGGGAGAAATATATTGCCTCCAACCAAGCCATTGGCGTAACCGAATGTGGCGGCGAAGAGGTAGGCTCCCCCCAAGGAACTGACAAATCGTTTGATGGCGGCATTCTCATAATGTTTGACCAATCCGTAGAACTCCCATAGAGAAAGTCCGGTAATGAGTCCAAATACCGTAAGAAAATAATAGGAGTGGAAATAGATCGCACCGACCAATACCGCGACGAAAATAATGCCAGTCAATGCACGTGTAATCAGATTTTTCAAAACAATAGTGTTTTTGCTTGTTTGTAATTTCAAGTGCAAATATAACTAATAAATTGATAATACAGCAATAAGGAAGGCTGGATAGTAACTTTTGATCAAAGATACGCCCCAGCCTTACTTGTTATGAATGTCTTGACTTTGGTCAAGCTATTTTCCCTGTCTTGTTTTCTTCGGTAGGAGTATCGGTTACGTTTTCCATTGTTGCGTCCGCTTCCGCCTCCTTATCCGCATTCTCCTTGTTCTTTCCGTTAGCCTTTTCCTGCAACTCCAGAATCTCTTGGGAACGGGAGATCCAGGCGCGTTTCCCGAAGATATGCTCTACATCTTCTGAGTAGATTACCTCACGATCCAATAATACCTGCGCAAGTTTACTATGACCTTCCTTATTCTCGGATAATATCCGTTTTGCCCTGTCGTATTGCTCATTGATGATCTTCTGCACTTCTGTATCTATCAATTTTGCGGTCTCCTCGCTATAAGGCTTGGTGAATCCCCAATCCTGTCCGGTGGAGTCGTAATAGTTCAAGTTTGGAAGTTTATCGCTCATACCGAAGTAAACGACCATCGCATATGCTTGTTTCGTGACACGTTCCAAATCGTTGGATGCGCCTGTGGATATTTTTCCCAAGACTAATTCCTCTGCAGCACGTCCTCCTAAGGTAGCGCACATCTCATCCTGCAATTGCTCGCGGGTGGTGATCTGTCTCTCTTCCGGCAAATACCATGCCGCACCTAATGCCTTACCACGGGGAACGATTGTCACCTTAACTAGCGGATTGGCATGTTCCAACAACCAACTTAACGTAGCGTGACCGGCCTCATGGTTCGCGATACATTTCCGTTCTTCCTCCGTCGTGATCTTCGAACGTTTTTCAAGACCACCGACAATGCGGTCTACCGCATTCATGAAGTCTTCTTTCTGTACGAATTTCTTTCCGTTACGGGCGGCGATCAAAGCGGCCTCATTACAAACATTAGCGATATCAGCACCCGAGAAGCCCGGAGTCTGCCTTGCTAGGAACTCAGCGTCTACGCTTTCATCTATCTTGATCGGACGCAAATGCACCCCGAATATTTCTTTACGTTCATTCAAATCCGGTAATTCAACATGGATTTGTCGGTCAAAACGTCCGGCACGCAACAACGCTTTATCCAAAATGTCCGCACGGTTTGTAGCGGCTAAGATAATAACACCACTGTTAGAGCCGAAACCATCCATTTCGGTCAACAGCTGGTTCAACGTGTTCTCACGCTCATCGTTGCTATTCATATTCGCGTTCTTCCCACGGGCACGGCCTACCGCATCGATCTCATCGATAAAGACGATACAAGGAGATTTTTCCTTCGCTTGGCGGAATAAGTCACGCACACGGGAGGCGCCTACACCGACAAACATCTCCACGAAATCAGAACCAGACAAGGAGAAAAACGGCACATTAGCTTCTCCGGCAACAGCCTTCGCCAATAATGTCTTACCGGTTCCCGGAGGGCCTACCAATAATGCACCTTTGGGTATCTTACCTCCTAATTCGGTATATTTTTCCGGATTCTTTAAGAAAGAGACGATTTCCTCTACCTCTTGTTTCGCTTCCGCCAATCCGGCGACATCCTTGAATGTCACTTTACGGTCGTTATCTTTATCAAAAAGCTGGGCTTTTGCCTTACCAACGCTGAACACGCCACCCGGACCTGCGCCGGTACCACCAGACATGCGTCTCATCAAGAACATCCATACACCGATCAATAAGATAATCGGGCCGAATGAAACCAAGAAATTCCAGATAGCGTCATCGCCTTCCTCGAACCGGACTTGTGTATCGATGTGACTATCGGCTACCGCTTTGTCATAGAAATCGGAAAACTTGTCGGCCGACGGGATCTTTACGTATACTTTCGGAGAAACCCCGATTTTAGAAACGTCCATATTCCCAAAGACCTGTTCAGTCTTTCCATTTTTCACTGTAGCCTCCACCAAGTTCTTCTTGTTGTAGACTGTCATTTTATCGAATACGTTTTCCTGCGCTAGTTTCTGGAACTCTGTCCAGCCTAGCTCTTTCGTTCCCGAAGAATCATTTGTCATGTATAGGGCAACAAGCATAATGAAGATCAACCCGTACATCCAATACAAATTAAAACGAAACATCTTGGGTTTCCCTCCCTTCGGTGTTTTATTAAATATATCGTTTTTATTTTCCATAAGAGATTATCATCAAATATTTAGGCCGGCTTAATCAATGTTAGGTACTTGTATAACCTTCGAGTCTGCCCAAAGGTTCTCTAAGTTATAAAATGCACGTTGTTCCGGCAGGAATATATGTACAAGAACCGTGCCATAATCCATGCCGATCCATTGAGCGCCCTGTGTACCGTCAATGGATAATGGTTTCTCGTTCGCGTTCTTGCGTGCGAAATCCCATACGGAATCAGATAACGCTGAAACTTGGGTAGGAGTGTTTCCCTCACAAATAACCATATATTGACAAATGGCACCAGAAGTCTGGCTTAAATCTACTGTTACAATATTTTTGCCCCTTTTTTCTTGAAGGCCTTCAACAATCGTTTTTACTAATTCTTTTGTTTGATCCATTTATTTCTATTGATATAATTTTCCAAGTCGCAAATATACTTCTTAATTCGTTACATACGTCTTTTTCTTTCATTAATATATGTGTAATACCTTGTTTGAGACTATCTCCTCGATCGTTATAAGCTTTTAAAAAAACACGTACGTCTTTTTGAGAAAACATGTACGTGTTTTATCCGAAAGACGTACGTGTTTTTTCTGGACATTTTTTTCGAAGGTTTATTTGCAAATTTTGAAAAAGTATATACCTTTGCATCCGCTAACAAGAGAGTTGGTGATTTGTTAAATATTGTTCTATGGTGTAATGGTAGCACAACAGATTCTGGTCCTGTTTGTCCTGGTTCGAATCCAGGTAGAACAACGTTTAAAGTTTACTTGACAATTTTGTAGAGATTGTTCTATGGTGTAATGGTAGCACAACAGATTCTGGTCCTGTTTGTCCTGGTTCGAATCCAGGTAGAACAACATAAAAAAAGCCTCGTTATTCGATAAGAGTAGCGAGGCTTTTTGTTGTAGATATCATGTTTTTATTTGTAACGAAGCCATTTGGACATCTCCTTTATACTGGGTTTCTTACCATACATGAGAATGCCTACACGGTATATTTTGGCGGAAAACCAAGTAAAACCGATGGATGATATATACAAAAATCCAATGGAAAGTAGTATTTCCCACAAAGGCACCTCGAATGGCACCCGGACCATCATCACGATCGGAGAGGTGAAGGGGATCATGGAGCACCAGAAAGCTAATGGTCCGTCAGGGTTTTCCATGCTGTAGATTCCCGCATAGAGGGCGAAAACTAAAAGGAGCGTGACTGGTAGCATGAATTGTTGCGTGTCTTCTTGGCCGTCTACAGCTGATCCGATAGCGGCGAATAAAGAAGAATATAATAAGTAGCCGCCTATGAAATAAGCGATAAACAAGATGCCTATCTCGGTGAAGTTAATCGTATGAAGCATCTCTATCCATTCATTTCCATGCTGCTGGGCTGCGATAGCCGTCATGTTAGGGGTTGTGTTAAGTGCCATGCTTGATTGCAAGATCTCGCTTTCCATACCTCCTCCCAAAAAGAAAGTTCCCCCGGTGATGAGAATAAAGGTCATAACCGCCCAAAGGAATACTTGCGTAAGCCCGACAAAACCGATTCCTATAATTTTACCCATCATTAAGTCGAAAGGTTTGACGGACGAGATCATAATCTCGATGATCCGGTTCGTCTTTTCTTCCATAACCCCTTGCATGACCATTCCTCCATAGATTAGGATGAACATATAGATAAGCATGGTGAAAATTACTCCGGTTATGGATGCCACTACGGACGAGGATTGCTTTTCGCTTCCGTCATCCCCCCATTTGATCGTTTGTATGTTGAAATCTACTTTACTTTCTTTTATGATCTCTTGTAGATTGGGAATATTGAATGTTGCCAGTTTGTCACTCTCTATCTGCTTCTTTAATGTCATATTGACGAGTCGGCTCAAATCCGCCGGGATTTGTTTCTTGGAATAGAGGGTTGCGTTTTTCGGATTTTTCTGCAAGTCGTCGGAGATGTTGAGAAATGCGAATATCTCCTTTTCCGACATTTGCCTGTACTTATCCATATCTTTGTCGCCGTTGATAAAACGATAGCTTTCCGTATCCTCGAACAACGGGGCGTATTTGCCGGTGGCGTCGAGTATGGCGACTGTATGAATCTCATCTCCCTTGATGGAAGAGAGCCATAGGGGGACGAACGCAAGTGCAGCGAATAGAAACGGTGTGAGGAACGTGAGCAGGATAAATGACTTTTTACTTACTCTCCGGAGATATTCCCGTTTGATGATTAATCCAATTTTGCTCATGCTTTTGATGTGTTTGTACCGGAAACGGTGTTGATAAAAATGTCATTCATAGAAGGGATCTCTTCCGTGAAGGAAAGTATCTCATATTGGGACGCCAGCCGGGTAAGCCAATCGGAGTTACTGGTATTTTCTTCCTTGCGTATCCTTAACTCCTCAATACCTCCAGTCTCCTTGCGTACATTTAATATATAGGTATTACTCTTAAACCGTTCCCGTACCTCCTTGACATTGCCGGACAGGACGACCTCAGAGCGATTGATTAAAGCAATCTCGTCACAAATCTCCTCAACGGAGGACATGTTGTGAGTTGAGAATATAATGGTATGCCCGGCCGCCTTCAATTCCAATATCTCTTGTTTAAGGCGATCGGCGTTGACCGGATCGAATCCGCTAAATGGCTCGTCAAAGATCAATAGCTCGGGTTCGTGTATCACGGTAATGATGAATTGTACTTTCTGCTGCATACCTTTCGACAGCTCTTCCAGTTTGCGATTCCACCAAGGCATGATGTCAAATTTCTCGAACCAACGGGTCAAACGACTGCGTGCCTCTGGGTAGGAGAGACCTTTCAATTGTGCCAGATAGATCGCCTGCTCCCCGACTTTCATCTTTTTATACAACCCTCTCTCTTCCGGCAAGTAACCGATCTGGTAGATGTCTTCCGGGCTGGATTCATGGCCGTTGAAGCGAACGATTCCGCTATCCGGTGCCGTAATCCGGTTGATGATCCGGATCAAGGTCGTCTTGCCCGCCCCGTTAGGCCCCAGTAATCCAAAGATTGTTCCTTGAGGAACTTGGATACTTACCTTGTTCAGCGCCAGATGCCCGGCGTACTGTTTTACCACGTTTTCTGTCTCAAGGAAATTCATAGATGTTTTTTATTACATTTTTAATACGATACGCTCACCCAGCTCTTTGCAGAGCACGTTCTTGATCTCGTTGAGGTGGGCGTTCTGTTTCATTAAATCAAAGATCTGTTCCATGTCACCCTTGTTTTGAGCCTCTTTGATTTTCGCTTGGATATCCTTTATCTTATAGAGGATATAGGCATCTTTCATGGAATAGATTTCCCGGGGTACCAAGTAATCCAATTTATCTTCTTCTTGCTCTAGTTCCCTGAACTTCGTATGATATTTACTAAGCTGGTACTTATCGCTAATAAGGTTGGCGGCAAGCCGGCTGATGTTCGGGTCCGGATGGGCAAGGAAATAACGACTGGCCATAAAGCCCTCGTTTTGACAATGTTCAGCAGCTTCGTCCAGCATTTGTTTGAAGGCTGGCGTATAAAACGTAAGGTCATCACGTTCCAGATCGAAACGGATATAATCGGCGACCCTCATGATGACATGCTCGTTGGTCTCCTCATCTACGTAGTCATAGAGGACACGTTCGCCATATCGTACGATATAGCGCAGAAGAGCCAACTCATAAGCCTCAAAAGGAGAGCGTTTCGGTTGGACCTGTATGTTGGGAGCCGTCGGAACCTCGTATGGAGGAGTAGGGGGCGGACCCGCTTCCTCTTCCGGAATATAGTCCTCGGGCAGTGGAGGCGGAATATTTTCCGGAGGAAGGGTATTTGCCTCTTCCGGTGTATACGGTTGGTAGCCGGGGAAATCCGGATACTCAGGGATCGTATTGGCTGGAGGTTGAACGGGCGGTGTATTCTTTGCGGATTTAGCCGCTTGGTTCTCTTCCTTGTTGAGACGGATCTTATTGACCTCGTTGAGTAAGACTTGCTCGTCTATCTCCATGGTCGTACTACATTCTCGGATATACACGGAGCGAGCGATATTATCAGGTATGATCGCTACCGTACGGATAATATCCGAGATCAGGGCGGAACGTTTGATCGGATCACCCCCCGCTTCCGCCAATAACAACTTCGTCTTGAAACGGATGAAATCTGTCTCGTTCTGGCTGATAAACTCTGCGAACTCGCTCGCGCTATGACTACGGGCAAAAGAGTCCGGGTCTTCTCCCGCCGGAAGAAGCACGACCTTGACGTTCATCCCTTCTTCCAATAACATATCGATACCCCGGAGAGCCGCTTTGATTCCGGCGGCATCTCCATCGTATAATACCGTGATATTATTCGTGAAACGATGTATGAGCCGGATTTGCCCTTGCGTGAGCGCCGTACCCGAGGAGGCAACCACGTTTTCTACGCCCACTTGGTGCATACCGATCACGTCCATATATCCTTCCACCAAGAAACAGCGATCCTGTTTCATGATTGCTTGCTTGGCGAAATAGATGCCGTAAAGCTCGTTGCTTTTATGATAAATCTCGCTTTCGGGAGAGTTTACGTACTTCGCGGTCTTCTCGTCCTTTTTCAATACACGTCCGCCGAATGCCACGACCTTTCCGCTTAATGTATGGACGGGAAAGATAACACGTCCCCGAAAACGATCGTTCACGTTTCCATTATCATAAGCGATAACTAAACCGGTTTTCTCGAGGAATTCCTTTTTATAACCTGCTTTTATAGCGGTTTTGTATAAAGCATCCCGCTGGTCCAAGCTATACCCAAGTTGGAATTTACGGATGATATCTTCCCTCAATCCTCGCTCGGCGAAGTAGCGCATACCTACGCTTTTCCCTTCAACATGCTCATGTAATAAAGTAGAAAAGTATTGTCCCGCCCAACTATTGACGATAAGCATACTTTCCCGGTCGCTACGGATTTGTTTCTCTTTCTCGGTAAGTTCCCGTTCCTGTATCTCTATATTGTATTTTTTCGCCAGAAAGCGTAAAGCGTCGAAATAGCTGAGTTGCTCATGCTTCATGATGAAGTGAACGGCGGTTCCACCTTCTCCGCAAGCGAAACACTTACAGATATTCTTTGAGGGGGATACGTAAAAAGACGGTGATTTGTCCGAATGAAATGGGCATAATCCTACATAGTTGATCCCTCGTTTCCGAAGAGTCACGAATTCAGAGACAACATCCACGATGTTCGCCGCGTCCAATATCCGGTCTATGGTAGGTTGATCGATCATTTTAAATTACTCCTTTTTTAGCGAACACAAATGTAGTGAAAAATAACCAAACACAAACAAGGCTTGATGTTTGCTTGTGTTTGGTTATTTTTTGCTATATTTGCGGCGTGAAACGAATGCTATTCGCCAAGTAGCCTATTTGCCAAAATAGCTCAAAGGCTATAAAAATGCCTTCTCGGTATTAAATATAGGGTCTTTTGAGCGTAAAACAAGTTGGCTTCGATGGCAACAAAAGGTCTTGAAAAGAGAGTATACGCTTTCCAACTTACAAGAGTCTATTGTATAACTGATTGGATATTAAGAAAATACACATCCTTTCAGGACTAGAAGAATTATCCCTTATCCAATGGAATATCCTTTAACAGACGATTGGTTCGTATTGCGAGACTTGACCCGTCCCAATGCTAAACGCCCGGCCTATAGGTTGCTAGAGGAAAAGGGTATTGAGATTTTCACTCCTATGCGTTGGCGGTTGGTCGAGAGGAAGGGTAAGCGGATTCGTGAGGAGGTTCCTCTTCTGCACGATTTACTTTTTGCCCATACTACCCGTACCTGTATGGATCCAATCGTAGAAGAGATCAGTACCCTCCAATATCGTTATTTGCGTGGTGGCTACCGTAAGCCGATGACGGTAGGCCATGCGGAGATGAACCGTTTTATCTGTGCTGTCCATTCCGATGATTCCCCACGTTATTTCTTGGTGGAAGAATTAACTCCTGCGATGTACGGTCGCATGATCCGCATCGAGGGTGGTCCACTGGATGGCTACGAGGGTCGTTTACTCTCTATACGAGGGGCCCGTGTGAAACGTTTGATCGTAGAGATACCAGGTCTGTTGGTTGCTGCTGTAGAGGTCGATCCTAAATATATTCGGTTACTATAACATATATCTACCTATCTGTCTCTTGAGGATATATACTACATGTGCATCCGGATATATACTGTATATTCCCTTGAATATATACTGCGTGACCGAAGTCAGTGCTAACGCTTTTTATGTGGTTCGTTTTGATGGCTATCCAAGCAGTATGAAGGCTGTGTGCAAATCAAGAAAGTTGTACGCTTGAGAATTTGAAGAGTGTTACAGTTGCTCTAAATTTGAAGGATACCAATTCTCAATAAGATATATGCATTCAATATCCGAGAATAATAAGCGGATAGCGAAGAACACGCTGTTCCTCTATGTACGTATGCTCTTGATCATGGGGGTGACGCTATACACCAGCCGAGTTGTATTACAGATGCTGGGGGTAGAGGACTACGGGATTTATAACGTGGTGGGAGGAATAGTTGTACTCTTTACGTTTGTCAATAACGCCATGGTCACCTCCACGCAACGGTTCTTGAATTATGAGTTGGGACGTGGGGATCTGGTGACAACCCAACACGTGTTCTCTGCCAGTGTCACGATCCATCTAGGAATAGCGTTGCTGACGTTCGTACTTGCGGAGACTGCTGGGTTGTGGTTTTTGGAACGCTACATCCAATATCCTGCGGATAGGGGATGGGCGGTGACACTTACATATCAATTTACGATATTGGGCACTTGTGTTAATATCATGCGTGCTCCTTATAACGCAGCCATTATCGCACATGAGCGGATGTCATTCTATGCTTATATCAGTGTGATTGAGGCCGTGTTTCGTTTGTTGATTGTGTATTTGTTGACTTGGACCGCATGGGATCGTTTGATCTTTTATGGGTTCTTGATGTTTGTCGTACTGGCTTTGGTGTTGGCTTGTTATTATTTGTATTGCAGGCGATCGTTTGCAGTATGTCATTATCATTTCTTTTGGGATAAAGGGTTGTTCTGCGAGTTGCTAGGTTTCTCTGGCTGGAGTCTGTTTGGAGGAATAGCCAATATGGGAGCCTCGCAAGGATTGAACATCTTGTTGAATCTTTTTTTCGGCGTGACGGTGAACGCTGCTATGGGTATCGCCAATCAAGTACAAACGGCGGTCTATAGTTTCGTTGGGAATTTCCAGACGGCTTTTAATCCGCAAATTGTTAAGTCTTACGCCTCAGGCGATCGCAATTATTTCATCGACTTGATCATGCGTACCTCGAAATATTCTTATTTTTTGCTGTTCGTTATCTCTTTTCCTCTGTATCTCTGCTGTGAGGAGGTCTTGTCACTGTGGTTGGGGGAGGTACCTGCGCATACGGTATCGTTTTGTCGCTTGATGATATTGTTCTCCTTGCTGGACGCTTTGCAAGGCCCACTTTGGGTATCGGTACAGGCCACGGGGAAGATCCGTGATTACCAGATACTGATGAGCGTGATGATCCTGACCAATCTGCCACTCGGTTACTTGTTCTTGAGGATGGGGTATGTGCCAGAGGTGGTACTGGTGATCCGTTGTTTGCTGAACCTCTTGATCTTGTTCTTCCGGCTTTGGTATTTGCGGCGTTTGTATGGTTTTCCTGTGTGGAGGTATTTGCAGGAGGTGGTTGGTCGGGTAATTATGGTAACAGCCGTTGTTTATCCTATTGTCTATTTACCTTTGGGGACAATCGGTTTTGCTTGGAAAATTATTCTGTTAGGGATAATTTCTTTATTGATGGATGGTTTGGCCATGTATTATTTGGGTTTGGATCACAAAGAACGAAAACTATTGATGACCCAACTAAATAAGATCTATGAGAAATATAAATGAGATAAAAGATTGTTATGGCTGTGGTGTATGTGCTACGGTCTGCGGTAAAAAGATCATTGGGATTGGATTGAATAAAGAGGGCTTTTATGAACCGAGAGTCATCGATCCAGACCGATGTGTAGGCTGTGGTTTATGCTTGGATGTATGTTCATTTTTACAAGAAGAGCCTTCTTTACGACGTACTGAGATTCACAGTTATGCGGCTTGGAGTAAAGATACGGTTATACGGAGAAAGTGCTCCTCGGGTGGTGTAGGCTTTGAGTTGGGGCGAACCTTGATTGAGGAAGACTATAAGGTATGCGGTGTGCGTTATGATGCGGAGCGGGCAAGGGCCGAGCATTACATAGCTACGACCGTGAAGGAATTAATACCTAGTATAGGCAGTAAATATATACAAAGTTATACGGTTGATGGCTTTAAGGCGATTAACCGAAAAGAGAAATATCTGGTGACAGGTACGCCTTGCCAGATAGATTCTTTCCGTAGGTATATCCGGAAGTTTAATGTAGAAGATAATTTTGTTTTAATGGACTTCTTCTGCCATGGTGTCCCCTCTATGCATTTATGGCAGAAGTATCTTCAGGAGGTGGAGAAATTGACAGGGAATGTTACTTATGTCTCATGGCGTAATAAACTCACGGCTTGGCATGATTCGTACGATCTGTTAATAAGGGGGGAAAAAAGTTTCTATAATTCAAGGCTGTCTCAAGGAGACAGGTTCTACCGCTTCTTTTTAAGCGATGCTTGTTTGGGTAAGGCTTGCTATGAGAGGTGCAAATATAAGTATGACCGTTCGGCTGCGGATATCCGTATTGGTGACTTATGGGGTAATACCTATAAATCGAATGAGGATGGTGTGAGTGCGGCGGTTGCCTTCACGGAAAAGGGAAATAAGATATTGTGTTCTTGTGGTTGTGAGTTGATAGAGCATCCTTTTAATGTTGTTGCGGAAGGACAGATGAAGGAATGTCCTCGTAGACCGAGGTTGCGGTCATGGATTCTTGTGCGTTTCTGTTCCGGCCACTCGTTGCGATCTACGTTGATCATGTATAAGTTATGCTGTTTGCTGAAACGAATCATAAACAAATTAATCAGAATATTGAAATGGGAAAAGTAGTGGGAATACTCTCTATGCAAAGGGTCTTAAACTATGGTTCTTTTTTACAGGCGTATGCTTTAAAACAGTTGTTGCTACAAAATGGAGCGGATGAGGTTTATTTTATAGATATAGAGAAAGGCCGTTCGCTGCCGGGTTATGAGTCGGGATCTTCAATTTGGTCGAAAGCATGTACAGCCTTCTCTTTTTTATTCAAAGGACGTTTAGTCTCGTTGTTGAAGGATCGCCAATTTATGAGACGGGTTAGAGGTCGCATTGCCGCCCAATTTCCTGTATTAGGTTTGGACTGTTTGACTCCTTTCCGTTTTGATGTGGTTTTTATTGGTAGTGATGAGGTTTTTAATTGTTGCCAGAAAAGCTTTTGGGGATATACTCCTCAACTTTATGGTCGAGTTTCTCAAGCGGGTCGGGTAGTCTCTTATGCGGGTTCATTTGGACATACGACTTATGAGCAATTGTGGAATGCTGGTGTTACTGAAGAGATTGGGGGTACAATGAAAAAGTTATCGGCCATATCTGTCCGTGACAGGAATTCGTATGAGATCGTGGAGCGTTTGACAGGTATTAAGCCAGAGATACATTTGGATCCAGTGTTGATATATGGGTATGAGAAAGAGATTGTAGAGAGAAATATCAATATCCAGCAGCTTTATATGGTAATTTATAGTTATCAAGGGCGTATTTCTGATAAAGATGAAATAAAGAAGATCGTGGAGTTTGCTAAATCGAAGGGATTGAAATTGATCTCTGTCTTTTGTCGTTATGATTGGTGTGATGAGGCTGTCATACCGGAAACTCCGTTTGATGTTTTGGCTTGGTTCAAGAAAGCGGAATACATTGTTACGGATACATTTCATGGGACGATATTTTCGATCATAACGCATCGTCCGTTTTGTTCGTTGGTAAGAGATAGTAATGAACAGAAATTGGGCTCATTGTTAGAGCAGTTGGCCTTGGGTGAGAGGAAAATATTGAAAGGAGATTTTCAGAAAATCGGATCTGTTTTGAATATACCTGTCGATTATGATAAGGTGGATAATGTACTCCAAGAGGAACGAAGGAGAGTAATGGAGTATATGTACAAACAGTTAGTGGATATAGGGACTAAAATTTGTAAGAACTAGTGATTTGGAATCATAATTTAATGAGTTCTATCTCTAATATTATTAATAGATTTGTTCGTTCTTTTATCATAGTTTATGGATGTTTATATTTGTGGTTGTTCTTGAAAATAGATTGCTTTTAAATGAAAAAAATAAAACTTTTTATTGCCTTATTCTTGTTTTTGATACTTTTCCAGTTTTTTGTTTGGATACAAAACCCAAATGAAATAATAGTTTCGTTTATGAAGTATTATTCTTGTTTTATATATGTAGTGTGTGTTATAATATCATTTTGTTTTAAGACGAGGGTTGTTTTTCCATATATTCTTTATCTTTTTACATTTGGTGTTTTTATGATGTCTCGCATATTTTTAGATGCTTTTGAAGTAGAAAATGCTTTTTTTGATGTTGCAACGTGGGCTAATGATTGGTCTTTTTTTTCTTTGCCTATCAAATATGAGATGTTAAACGCTATTGTGTTTTATCTGTTATTTTCTTTTTTGGGCTTTTTGACTTCTAATTTGTTTATCGGTAAGTCCGGGTTTGATATGGATATAAAAGAAAATTCTCTAATGCTACAAATACGGAAAATAGGATTTTTTTTATTTATCGTTTTTTGTTTGCCTTATTTGGCTTATTTGTATCAGGCTGTATTGTATGTTGCTGATAATGGATATTTATCAGTGTATTTGAATGAATCTGAAACAACTGTTAGTAACCCCTTTTTACGAATTTGTGATGATCTTTGTGTTGCGGGTATATATTTGTATTTGAGTACATTCCCAATAGGTAAAAAATACGTTTTTGTCGTTGGATTTTATTTTGTTACATTGTTAATAATGCTGGGGACAGGTGGTAGAGGAGCTACGTTTTCTCAAATATTAATGTTTTTATCATATATAGTAATTCGTGGTATTAAAATAAATGTAAAGCGGGTATTAGTAATTGGCATAATAGGGGGTGGCTTAATATATATTGCTCAATTTGTTAGCAATTATCGCAATGACGGTTTTAATAGTGTAAAAGAAAAAAATGAAATTCAGTTTACACAATTATTGTATTCTTTTTTTTGGCAACAAGGTACTTCTATTCAAACTATAGGGCGAACAATACAACATGAAAATGAAGTTTCTAATGGATGGCTTTATTTTATAGGTCCTATTACGAACAGTTTTAGGGAGAATGTGGTGATGAAAAAAATTGGATTAGGAATACCTAATGGGCAAACTTTAGAAACGGTTAAGACTGGATATTCTTGGGCTGATAACCTTTCATACAGAGTTTCTCCTAAGTTCTATTTGACAGGGCATGGTATGGGAAGTAGTACAATAGCAGAGTGTTATGTTTTAGGATATATGTTTGGGATTATGATTGTGGGTTATATATATATATATATGATGATGTTGTTTATAAGTAAGTGTAAAAATCGATATTCATATATGTATCTACTATTTTATATGCTTCCTGCATTTTTTATATCTCCAAGATCTAGCCCTTTAACAGTAGTGACAAACTTATATCGACCACTTATTGTTTTATTTTGTATTCAATTGGCTTATTTTTTCAAGATGAAGTTTTGTTGTAATCGTTTTAAAGTTGTATTACGTGATGAAAAATGATCTTTTATTGAAAGATGCAATAACGAAAAATATCTTAATAATAACCCATGCTTTTCTTCCAGATTTAGATGGAGGAATCATTGTTGCTTATGATTATGCAAATCTTTTGGTAGACTTGGGTCATAAAGTGACTGTATTATCGAAGGAATATAAGAATCTAATCCAAAGTACTAAATTTACATATATTCAAGTACCCAATAAATATGGTGAGTATTTTTGGATGTATAATTATGGTACGTTCTTGAAAAATATGGATTTGGATGGTTTTGATCTTATCTTGTTGAATCAGTGTCCTTCGGCTGCTATAGCAGGAAAATATTTCTCAAAAGAACAATTGAGTAGAACTGTACCTATCATACAAGGTGTGGAGGTTGAATGGGTTTATAGAAATGTAGACCTGAAGAGTAATCTTTTCTATAACGTGTTTTTGAGGATGAAACATTATCATAGGAAGTGTTTGATGAGTTGTAGAAAGATTGTCTCGGTCAGTGATTTTCATAGACAAAAAGTAATCTCTGCCGGAGATTTTCAATCCATATCAAATAAATTTCAGGTAATCTATACAGGAATAGATAAAGAACTATTTAGGGAAATTCCTTCCGATTTTAGGAAGCAAATAGACGCTTTTGATAAAGATATATTGCTTACGGTTAGTAGGATAGAAAAGATGAAAGGTCTTGCGGAGATGTTATCTGTTTATAAGCGTTTGATAGAAAAAAATGACCGATATATATGGGTAATTATTGGTGATGGCCCTTATTTGCAATCGTTGAAGGAAGAGGTTAAAAGAGAAGGGTTAGCTACATCTGTTATTTTTTTAGGAAGAAGGAATAGGGATGAGTTGAGTTATTATTATTCTGCGGCTGATTGTTTTTGGTTACTGTCTAATTATGATGAATGTCTTCCTTTGGTTTATTTAGAGGCTCAAGCTTGTGGTATTCCTGCGATCGGACGTAAGAAAGGGGGGACGCAAGAAACGATCCGGAATCGTAGAACTGGTTTTCTTGTTAAGTCTGATGAGGAGTGCCTTGAGATTCTTTTAAATAGAGAATATAGGTATATTGAGAAAGATGCGCTTCGTGATTTTTCTGCTTCTTTTGATAAAATACAAGCGACTCAAAGTTTAATATCTTAAAGATTCATATTCTATACATCATGAGAAATATAGCTGTGGTTTTGGCCGGTGGTTTCGGTCAACGTTTAGGAGATGCGACACCTAAACAGTTCTTGAAGTTAGCGGGGAAAAAAGTGATTGAACATACGATAGATGTTTTCCAAAATCATCCGTTAATAGATGAGATCGTTGTGGTTTCTAATCCTAATTATGTGCAGGAGGTAGAGAATATCTTGGTGAAGAATGAATATTCCAAGATGAAGAAAATCCTCAAGGGAGGAAAGGAACGTTACCATTCAAGTTTAGCGGCGATTAATGCTTATGAGGAAGAGGTGAATATGATTTTCCACGATGCGGTTCGCCCATTGGTCAATGATCGTATTATATCTGATTGTATCAATGCCTTGAAAACGTATAATGCGGTGGATGTCGCGATCAAGACGACTGATACGATCATTCAAGTTGATGCGGCGGACCATATTACCGGAATACCTGCTAGGGAGTATTTGCGTAACGGACAGACTCCGCAAGCTTTTAAGCGTTCTACGATAAAACGAGCTTATGAATTGGCTTTAAAGGATGTTAGTTTTCAAACGACAGATGATTGTGGGGTTGTCTACAAGTATCTTCCGGAAGAATTCGTGTATGTAGTCAAGGGTGAACAGTTTAATATGAAATTGACTTACAAAGAAGATCTGTTTTTATTGGATAAATTGTTTCAGCTAAAATCAATCGCTCAACAGAATGAAACGGTAACTCCTAAGACTATAGCCGCTTTGCCTTCATCGGTTATCGTTGTTTTTGGCGGAAGCTATGGGATTGGGCTTGATATTATCCATATTTGTCGCCAGTACGGGGCGCATATCTATTCTTTCAGCCGTTCAGAGAATGGAGTGGATGTCTCCGATCCTGCTCTAGTGGCTGATGCTTTGAGAACTGTCATGGATAAGGAAGGACGTATAGATGCGGTTGTCAATACGGCTGGAGTCTTGAATCGGGAGCCATTGGCTACAATGACATATGAGGAGATTTGTAAAAGTATTCATGTGAATTATCTTGGAGCTGTTATTGTAGCAAGGGAATCTTATCCGTATTTAAAAATGAGCAAAGGGGCGTTGCTGCTGTTTACTTCCAGTTCTTATACGAGGGGGCGTCAATTATATAGCTTGTATTCATCTTCTAAAGCCGCTATCGTGAATTTTGTACAAGCGTTGAGTGAAGAGTGGCTGGATAGTGGTATTCGTATCAATTGTATTAATCCGGAACGGACTAAGACCCCTATGCGGGAGAGAAATTTTGGCATAGAACCGGAGGATACCTTGTTGAAATCAAGTGTTGTTGCGTCTGTGTCGGTGAATACTATATTTTCTTCCCTGACCGGAGAAGTGGTGGATGTTAAAAAAAGACTGTAAAGATGAAATCTGATAGTGAATTGATGAATGAGTTAGCTCATAAAACGAATTATTTACATGAGATGACATCTTCGGAGTCTTCTGCCATGAAGCGAGCTTTGTTGGATATATACAGGGATGTAGCGAAATTATGTGAAAAAGAAGGCTTGACATTAATGCTCAGTGGTGGAAGTTGTTTGGGAGCAGTCCGACATAAAGGTTTTATACCTTGGGATGATGATTTAGACGTAATGATGAGACGTGATGATTATGAAAGATTGATTCGATTGTGTAAGGAGGGGAGGTTAGGTGATAAATATGAGTTTGACTATCCTAATAAGGATGCTGACGCGAAAACAGTATTCTTGAAGATATATAGAAAGAACTCCTTTAATATAGAACTTTTCAATGAAAACTCTCCCTTCCCTAAAGGTTTATATATTGATGTATTTGCTTTAGATTCAGTACCTCAGTCTAAGTTCATGCAAGCCATGAAAGGTTTTGTTGCCAATGTAATCCAGTTTATATCCATTATGGTTTTGTATGCGCAGTATCCTAGTAAGTCTTTGTCTGAATTTGTATCTCTAGATTCATCGTTAAAGAGAAGATATCAGATTAAGAAAATCATGGGATCTTTCTTCGGAATTATTCCACATGCAAAATGGGTTTATTGGTTTGATCGTTTTGTGGCTTCTTCAAAGAATGGTAACCCTCTAGGTATTCCTACTGGTAGAAAATATTATAATGGAGAAATATTTGATGCTTCTGTATATTTTCCTCCAAAAGAGGCTTTGTTTGAAGGAGAAATCGTTTATATACCTGCTGACTATGATCGGTATTTGACAAATCTTTATCATGATTATATGCAATTGCCTCCGGTAGAAAAAAGAGAGAGGCATTTTATTTTGAAGTTTCAATTGCCTAATGATTAAATTGTGAGCAAATTATTTGTGTCATGGATTCTCGTAAACGTATTCTTGTAATTAGTTCTAAACGTCCATTTCCAGTTCAAGACGGAGCTTCTATTCGTACATCTCAAATGATTCGGATGTTGTCACAAATATTTGAAGTTGATTTGGTATATACTTGTAATCCTTATAAAACATTTGCGGATCTAACTGAGTTGCGTTGTTTTTGTCGACAAGTAAGTGAATTCTTAGAGCCCAAGTGGAAATGTATATTACGCGCATTGTTGGGCTTTTTTAAATCTAGACCATTACAATGTAGTTATTTTTATTCTCCGAGGATGATGAGTTATATACAGGAACATTTATCTTTGTATGATTATGTTTTTTGTAATAATATTAGAACAGTTCCGTACGTTGATGGAAGTAAGTGTAATAAGATAATTGATTATGTTGATGCTATTTCAATGAACTATATTGGAGCTTCTTTAAAAGCGAATTGGATATGGAGACTGGTTTATAAATTCGAGGCAAATCGATTAATTAGTTACGAGAATAAAGTTTTAAAATCTTTTGATAAATTTATTATTATATCCGATGTCGATCGTCAGTTTATTTTGAGGCATGCAGATCTAGAAATTTCAAATAAACATATTGAGGTAATCGGTAATAGTGTTGATTTTGACGATCAACTTATTATTCCTAATGATTCTCGAAATATTGTTTTTGTAGGATCTATGTTTTATGAACCAAATATAGTTGCTGTAACGACTTTTGTTCGATATGTACTACCTCTTATTTTGCTTTTGGATCCATCCGTTCGTTTTTATATTGTAGGCTCTCGACCATCTGCCTCTGTTTGTCGACTTGCATCTGAGCATGTTATTATTACGGGGTTTGTCGATGATCCTAAGTTTTATTTGAAGAAAGCTTCTGTTGTGGTGGTTCCTATGTATTCTGGAGCTGGAGTACAAAATAAAATTATTGAAGCGATGTCAATCGGTTGCTGTGTTGTGACAACTGAAATTGGAGCAGAAGGACTGGAGGGGATTGTTGATGGAGAACATATCTTTATCCGAACTCATTTTCAAGAAATGGCTGATACTATTATAAAATTAATGGATGATCGTTCTCTAAGAGAAAAAATAGGTAAGCAAGCGAAAAAATATATTGCAGATAATCTAACATTTGATCATATTTATGATAAATTCAAAAAAGTTTTTTACAATTTTGATTGAATGATTAATAATGATAATAAACTTGTATGAAGTTATGAGTATAAAAAAAATTCCTTTTTCTCCTCCTGATATAACTGAAAGTGAGGTTAATTTAGTATCAGAGGCTCTTCGTTCCGGTTGGATCACTACGGGGCCTAAGACAAAAGAATTTGAGAGATTAATTGCCTTGTGTTGTCAGACGGAGCAAGCTGTATGCTTGAATTCGGCTACGGCTTGTATGGAGTTGATATTGCGTGTTTTGGGCGTTGGACAAGGAGACGAGGTGATTACTCCCGCTTATACGTATACCGCTACCGCAAGTGTAACTTGTCATGTGGGGGCAAAGGTTGTCATGGTAGATACCGCTCCTGATTCGTTTGAGATGGATTATGATAAGTTGGCAGATGCGATCACGGAGAGGACAAAGGTGGTTCTGCCTGTTGATCTTGCCGGTGTGGTTTGTGATTATGATAAGATATTCGCTGCCGTAGAGAGCAAGAAACATTTGTTTTCGCCAGCGAACGATATCCAGAAGGCGTACGGTCGGGTTATCGTACTTGCGGATGCCGCTCATGCTTTTGGTGCCAAATGGCATGGAAAGATGTGTGGTGAGATCGCTGATTTTACTTCGTTTTCCTTCCATGCCGTGAAAAACCTTACGACAGCAGAGGGAGGTGCGTTGACTTGGAGAAATCATGATGGAGTTGATAACGAGTCTCTTTATAAACAGTTTCAATTGCTTTCCCTTCATGGGCAGAACAAGGATGCGCTTGCTAAAACGAGGTTGGGGGCATGGGAGTATGATATTGTCGCTCCGTATTATAAGTGTAATATGACGGATGTGATGGCGGGTATTGGTCTTGCGCAGTTGAAGCGTTATCCGGAAATGCTGTATCGTCGTCGTCAGATTATTGAGAGGTATAATGAAGGACTGAAGGGGTGCGATGTGCAGGTCTTGGATCATTTTGGTGATGACTATTCTTCGAGTGGACATTTGTATCTTGTACGTTTGCTTGGTGAGGATGTGGAATATCGAAATGCAGTGATAGAACGGATGGCTGAACGTGGGATCGCTTGTAACGTACATTATAAGCCTTTACCTATGATGACGGCCTATAAAAATTTAGGCTTTGATATCGCAAATTATCCGAATGCTTATAACCAATACCATAATGAGATTACTTTACCTTTACACACCAGTCTTACGGATGAGGATGTGGAGTATGTGATTTCCAATTTTGTTGACATTATTTCCCAATAAAATAATCCAAACGATTTGAAACGTATATTTGATATTGTTGCGAGCGGGATAGGGCTTATCTTGCTTAGTCCTCTATTTATCATTTTGACAATTTGGATTAAGTGTGATTCTATCGGTCCAGTCTTTTATAAGCAAGTTCGTGTGGGGCGTAATAATATGGATTTTCAGCTATTTAAATTCCGTAGCATGTGTGTGGGTTCAGATAAGAAAGGACTTATTACTGTAGGTGGACATGATCCTCGGATTACTCGGTCCGGCTATTATATCCGTAAATACAAATTGGATGAATTTCCTCAATTGATTAATGTGTTTAAAGGGGATATGAGTTTGGTTGGTCCTCGTCCAGAAGTTCGTAAGTATGTTGATATGTATACGGAAGAACAAATGCATGTGTTGGATGTTAGGCCGGGCATTACTGATTTGGCTTCTATTCGGTATCGAAATGAGAATGAACTTCTTGAACGGGTTAATGATCCAGATAAGTATTATGTTGAAGTAATAATGCCAGATAAATTGCGTATTAATCTGGAATATGTTGCCAGACATTCCTTTACTTTCGATATAAGATTGATATTTCAAACATTTAGAGCTATTGTATCGAAATAGCCCAAAAGAGCTTTTATTCTATAGATTATTCGTGTAACTACATAAACAAGAATTGATATGAGGGATCCTTTTTCTCGACTATCTACCTGGTACTTTTCCAAGAAATCCTTACCCTATTGGGGTATTATCTTGCTGGATTGCTGCTTGATCTTATTTTCCGGCTTATTGGTGTATACCTTGAATAATGGTGTGTTGTCGACCTTGGATATCTTAGGACATCTATTGGTCACGCTGTTGGTATGCCTGATTCCTTATCTGGTAGGCTTTCGCCTGTTCCATACCTATTCGGGGATTATACGTTATTCCTCTTTCGTGGACTTGCAAAAGGTGGGATTCGCCGTTTTGTTTGGCTTGATTTGCGTAGTCGTGTTTCAGGCGTTGACGGACTTTTCTCCTTATTTGGTGTATATCCGTAAACGGGATCTGATCCTCTCCGCATTGTTGGCTATGAGCTTGATGTGGATGATGCGTGTGTTCGTGAAATATTTTTATGTAAGTACTTTTCGTGTGGCTAAGGCTGAGCGTGCCTTTATCTATGGCGTGAAGCAAGGTGGGGTGAGTTTGGCGAAAAGTATCCAGAATCAAGATCCGGCCCGGTTTGTGCTGGCTGGATTTATCTCGGACATGGCTGAGATTGGGAATCGGTATTTAATGGGAGTCAAGGTTTATCCGAATAACGAGGATTTGATTGGTGTGATGAGAAGGCTGCAAGCCGATGTTTTGTTGGTATCTCCCTTAAAGGTTGAGGCGATCCGGAATAATCAGGAGATGGTGGACAGGCTGATCAAGGCGAATATAAAGATCTATATGACTCCTGCCGCCCAAGAGTGGGACGGGAGGAGCGACTTGAGCCATACCCAGTTGAGGGAGGTGAATATAGAGGATTTACTGCCCCGTGATAAGATCGAGATAGACTTGGAGGCGGTGAGGAAGCAGCTTACCGGTAAGCGGATTCTGATAACAGGAGCCGCCGGGAGTATCGGTAGCGAGATCGTGCGGCAGGTTGCCCAGTTCGCCCCGGAACGTATGGTCTTGATAGATCAGGCGGAGACCCCCTTGCACGATGTCCGCTTGATGATGGCTCGTCAGTGGTCGAATATAGAATCCTATACGGTTGTGAGCGATATTTGTGTGCGTGAACGCATGGAGGAGCTGTTCGAGGAGCATCGTCCGGATTACGTGTTTCATGCCGCGGCCTACAAGCATGTACCTATGATGGAGGATAATCCGGAGGAGAGTGTCCGCAACAACGTGGACGGTACCCGGGTGATCGCAGACTTGTCGGTGAAATACGGCACGAGGAAGTTCGTGATGGTATCGACCGACAAGGCGGTGAATCCCACGAACGTGATGGGCTGCTCGAAACGTATTTGCGAGATCTACGTGCAGAGCTTGGATCAGGCTATTAAGGATGGGAAGGTGAGGGGTCGTACGCAATTCGTGACGACTCGTTTCGGCAATGTGCTGGGATCGAACGGTTCCGTGATCCCGTTATTCAAGGAGCAGATCAAGCGGGGTGGTCCGGTGACGGTGACGCACAAGGATATCATTCGTTTCTTCATGCTGATACCGGAGGCTTGTAAGCTAGTCCTAGAGGCCGGTACGATGGGTAATGGGGGCGAGATCTTCGTGTTCGATATGGGTAAACCTGTACGGATCGTGGATCTGGCTGAGCGGATGATCCGTCTGAGCGGGGTGAAGGGAATCGAGATCCGGTTCACGGGATTGCGAGACGGGGAGAAGTTGTATGAGGAGGTACTCAACGAGGAGGAGACCTCCAAGCCTACTTTTCATCCGAAGATCAAGATCGCCCAAGTCCGTGCGTATGATTATGCGGACGCCAATCTGCGGATTGATGCCTTGGTACATGCTTGTGCCGTGGAGGGGGATATGCAGATCGTGAAGCGGATGAAGGAGATTGTTCCTGAGTTCAAGAGCCAGCATTCTAAATACGAGGTTCTGGATAAATGAATTGTAGAAAAATAAATAAGATGTAAAAAGAAGGTCTCTCATTGCGGGGGGCCTTTTTTTATGAGATAAGCGTTGTCTTTGGGATAGTATTTCGTATTTTTGCTCATACAATTTAATTAGTGTTGTTTGTGATAAGATGAAGGAATGAGTATGGTACGAATAAGAAAGATATTGCTGGTTGTTGTGTCTGCGTTGGTCGGGATCTTTTTCATACTTCCCTTGATCGGGGTTGGTATACTGAAATGGGCGGTCTTACCCCCGGAAAAGCTGACACCTCTGGTCGTAGAGAAAACAAACGAATTTATTGAGGCTCATTTGGAATGTGAGCGGGTGGAGTTGACTTATTTTGAGACGTATCCTTATCTGGGAGTGAAGTTGACGAATGGGCGTTTGATCTCACATCTGGCTGAGGATTCTATAGGCTATCAGGGGGATTTGATGATTCCTTCGGATTCCTTGTTGTCTTTCAAAAAAGCGATCGTCGTATTTAACCCTACGGATTATCTGTTTAGCGGGAAAGTGACGATTCCTCGGGTTATCATGGATAGTATCCGTTTTTATGGTTATGTGAATGAGGAGGGAAAGGCGAATTGGGAGATTTATCAAAGTGAGATGGATTCGGTAGATGAATCATCGTCATCTCCATTGCCTAAAATAGATTTGCAGCAAGTGCATATTACGAATGGGCATTTTGTCTATGATGACCGGCAGCAGGATTTATATACGGCGATCGATGGTTTCTTTTTACATATAGACGGCCTTTTGACCCAACGAGGAAATAAGTTGGATGTGGAGACCGGTTCTTCCTCGATCGTATTCCGTAGCCCGTCTTATTCTTTGGCGAATAAGTTAGCGTTACGCTTCAAGGGACGTTTGTTGTTGGCTGACGGACTTCACCGGATTGGGTTGAGGAACGCGGAGTTGCTGGTGAATAACCTGCCTTTTACGGCGGATGGCTTTATGGTGCCGGCTACCGAGGATAATCCGTCACGGATCGATATGACTTTCGGGTTGAAGGTTTCCGATATGAATGATCTCTTACATTTTATTCCGGATGAATATTTTAAGGATCGGGATAAAACACTTGCTGAGGGACGTATTATTTTGGAAGGGGATATCCGTGGAGAATTAGGGGATAGTATCGTTCCGACCGTGAACTTATGCTGCAAGATAGAGGATGGTTCTTATCATGTAAAAGGTATTGAACAGGGGATCGATACCTTGCGCATGGACGTGGATTTACATTTGAATGGCGCTTACCCGGATTCTTCGTATGTCTCTTTGGAGGAGCTGACATTGATCGGGTTGAATACCTCGCTGACCATGAGTAGCGAGGTTAGGGATATCTGGAGGAATCCCGCGATTCGGGCGGAGATGAAAGGGCAGGTCGATTTTACCCGTTTGGCTAAAGAGTTCTTGAATCCCGACACACTGCTGCTGGAGGGTACCGTGATGGCTGATTTATCTACGGTGTTTAAGGTGGATGATATCGTGAATAGCCGCTTCGCCAAGGTCAAATCATCCGGCAATTTGACGGTTGATCGCTTCAAGGCGTTTAGTAAGCCGTTAGGCGTGGATATGTATATCGCTGGGGCGAATCTGTTTGTAGGATCTACGGAAAATGAAAGTAAATATCTGAATGCGAAAGGATTGTTGAGCGCTAATCTATCGGTGGATACCTTGAATATAAAGTATAAGGATGAGATCAGTACGAATATCGGTGGATTGAAGATGGTAGCCAATACGACGCCGGTTATTGATACAACGGCTGTTATCCCTATGACTGCAGGGTTGGAATTTGATCATTTGCGCACCAAGTTGCCGGATTCTACCTGGATGGTGGCCGGTAAGACCGTGTTGAAAGGGGGCATCAAGGCTTCTTCTACAGATAAACGGATCCCTATGGCGGGAGCTACGATCTCGGTGGACACCTTAAAATATATTCTTATCCCTTTACGGACGGGTATGGTTCTGACGGAAAGCCAGTTCTCTTTGGAAGCATTACCTTATCGGCAAGCGATCCGTCAACAACGTGAACGCCGTATTGCCGCCGGTGATACCTTGCGCAGGCGCACGCAGACCACCCGAAGGGCGAATAGACAGCGGTCGCAAGTGGATTCGGTCGCTTCCTCAAACAGTGTCTTACGCCAATGGGAGGCTCGGGGACAAGTGAGGTTTAAGCAATTGAGGGGCTTTAGCCGCTTATTCCCCATTCCGATGTATATTGATGAGACAAGCGTGAATTTCAATACTAACAATATGACGTTGAGTGGTGCCCGCCTGCATTTAGGAAAGAGCGATCTTACTTTGAGCGGAGAGCTTAGCGGCATCCGGCGGGCCATGCTACGGGGAGGAAAGCTGAAAGCGAATTTCGAGTTGGAATCCGATCTGATCGATTGTAACCAGTTGATGCTAGCTATAGGTAAAGGTTTGCAGTTTTCTGATCAATTGGCATCCAACTCGGTTAGGGCCTTCTCGGAAGACAGTATCTCCGTACTGGAGACGGATCATCTATTAGCGAATACCGTGGATAGTGTCGCTACGGATTCGATCTCTCAACTATTTGTCGTTCCGAAATTCTTGGATCTGACGCTTCATACAAATGCTAAAAAAATAGATTTTAAGGATCTGAAGTTGGAGGATGTGAAAGGTGAGGTTGTAATCCGGGATCAAAGTATCAATCTGAGCGATTTATGTATGAGCTCGAATATCGGTTCCGGAGATCTGACGATGGTTTATACGACCAAAACAGATCAAGAGGCGACTATGGGATTTGAGTTGTCCTTAAATGATATTTTAGTGGAACGGTTAATCAGTTTATTCCCGGATATCGACACATTGGTCCCTATGCTTCGTTCGTTCGAAGGCATGGTAGATTGCCAGATGACGGCTACTTGCAAGGCGGATTCTACGATGTCCGTGTTGCTGCCGTCTGTAAATGCCTCTTGCTACCTGAGCGGAAAGAATATGGTGTTGCTGGATGGTGAGACATTTACCGAGATATCGAAGACGCTGATGTTCAAGAATAAAAAACGGAATATGATCGATAGTATAGCGGTAGATTTAGCGATCCATGATAACAAGATCGAGGTATTCCCATTCTTGGTGGAGATGGACCGGTATAAAGTAGCCGTAGGAGGAACGCATAATTTGGATATGACGTTCGATTACCATCTCTCGGTTTTAAAATCGCCGGTACCGTTTAAGTTGGGTATCGATATAAAAGGGAATCTGGATGATTTCAAGTTCAAGATAGTGAAATGTAAATATAAAGATTTCTTGAAACCTGCCAAGCAAGCGGAACTGGATAGTACCCGCAGGAATGTGCGTGAGGAGATACGCGAGACGATCCGGAAACAAATAAGAGAGGCCGCTCCCGAATTAGGAAACAGCCTCTCTGAGATTCATCCACATACACACGGTCACGTTGAGGAATCAACGTGATCCATACATTTGCTCGTAATATTTCATGTAATCTCCACCGGTGATATCCTCTACCCATTTTTGGTTCTCAAGATACCAACGGATGGTTTTTACGATACCGACCTCGAAGCAGGTCTCTGGTGTCCAGCCTAATTCGTTGGTGATCTTCGTCGGGTCGATGGCGTATCGTTGATCATGGCCCAGACGGTCTTTCACGAATGTAATCAAGCTGTCGTTGATCCAGTCGATAGAGATTTGTCCATCGGCACCGATCTCTTTTTTCTTTAATACTTGGCGATATTCCGGTTGTTCGGTCATTAGTTGATGGATCGTCCGGATCGTGAGTTTCACGATCTCGATGTTCTGCTTCTCGTTATGACCGCCTACGTTGTAAACCTCTCCCACACGCCCGTGGTGGATTACGGCGTCGATCGCCTTGCAATGATCCTCTACATATAACCAGTCGCGTACGTTTGTGCCGTCACCATATACAGGTAGGGATTTACCTTCCAATATGTTCTTTATGATTAAGGGAATCAATTTTTCCGGGAAATGGTAAGGTCCGTAGTTGTTGGAACAACGGGTAATAGATACCGGCATCTTATATGTCTCGTGATAAGCCTTTACGAATAAGTCCGCGCTTGTCTTGGAGGCGCTGTACGGGCTTCGGGGATCTAAAGGCGTGGTCTCGTGGAAATACCCTTCGGCACCTAGGCTTCCATAGACCTCATCGGTAGAGACTTGATGGAAACGTACACCTTCACGCCATACCGGATAACCAGTCTCGGCCTTACCGGTAACCCATGCTTTTCGTGCGGCGTCCAATAGGTTTTGTGTACCAAGGATGTTGGTTTGCAGGAATAGCTGGGGATTTTCGATGCTTCGGTCTACATGACTTTCAGCGGCGAAGTTCACGACATAATCGAAGTTGTATTTCTCGAATAGCTGGTCGGCCAAGGCACGGTCGCAAATATCGCCTTTCACGAACTCGCAACGTACTCCATCGATATCCTCAGCGATGGTGCCCAAATTACCTGCGTAAGTCAGCAAGTCTAGGACAACGATCTTGATATCGTCATATTTCGCCAGCATATGTTTGATAAAATTGGCACCGATAAAACCGGCGGCACCGGTAACTAGGTAAGTTTTCATATCTGTACAGTGTTTAGTATTTGAAATTAAGCTCAGCGTCTTTCAGCGATGGAGCCTTGGTGTCTTTCTCGGATAGGTTGATCGATTCCGGATCTGTGATGCTCCAATCTACATGGACTGTGGGATCGTCATAGCGGATTCCCCGTTCATGCGTCGGAGTATATGGATTATCTACTTTATAGGTAAAGATAGCCTCGTCACTTAATACATGGAATCCATGGGCGAATCCCTGTGGAATAAATAACTGGCGTTTATTCTCGTCCGATAACTCTACAGCTATATATTTGCCGAATGTGGGCGAGCCTTCACGTACATCTACGGCTACATCCAATACCCGTCCTTTGATCACCCTGACTAATTTAGATTGAGAATAGGGCGCTAGCTGATAGTGTAATCCTCGTAATACGCCTTTAGAGGAGCAAGATTCGTTGTCTTGCACGAACTGGATTTTTCCGATATGCTCCTCGAATTCCGCTTGCTTAAAAGCTTCCATAAAGTATCCGCGCGCATCTTTCAATACCTTTGGCTCAATGATCCATACGCCCGGTATTACAGTTTCTGTATAAGTCATTTTTTCGTTATTTATCTATTTGATAGGCAAAGGTAAGCTCATTTTCTCTACTTCTATAATATTCGGAGGGAAAAATAAAAAAGAAAGGAAAAGTTTGGTAATTCCAATATTATTATCTTTCTTTGCACTCGCAAAACGAAAGCAGTTGTTTTGTGTTAGAAGTTATGGTTCCTTGGATGAGTGGCTTAGTCAGCGGTCTGCAAAACCGTGTACGGCGGTTCGAATCCGCCAGGAACCTCTTGGTAATTGAAAATTCAGTATTAAGAATTGAAAATTACTTTTATTTTTGATTAATTCGGTTCCTTGGATGAGTGGCTTAGTCAGTGGTCTGCAAAACCATGTACGGCGGTTCGAATCCGCCAGGAACCTCGGAGGAAAGCCTCGAAGTTGTTTGTAATGAACGCTTCGAGGCTTTTTTTGTTTTGTCCGTTTGTAACTCTCGCCGGGTTGTCGGGCGGTTCGCTGTTTTCATGGCTTCCCTAGGCCGGATCCTTAGGGGGATTTGTGGTTTTCCTCTTGAGGTATTCATCTTCTAATGGCTGTTGCATGATCGTCCACCATCCGTTGCATGATCATGTAACAGTTGGTGGACGATCGTGCAACGGATGGTGGATAATGAATGTCTCAGGAGGAAAGGCGTAATAGGACAAAGGAAGATCCTTTAAAAGTATCGTGATAAGGAAGAATATTTGCCCAGTGTGTTTATGCTTCCCGAATTTATTACTACCTTTGCGCCACTCAATTAAATAATCATAATTGCATGCACGAGAAACTTATTATTCTTGATTTCGGCTCGCAGACAACCCAGCTTATCGGCCGTAGGGTCAGAGAGTTGAATATGTATTGTGAGATCGTTCCTTATAACAAATTCCCGCATGACGCTACCGACGTGAAAGGTGTGATCCTTTCCGGAAGTCCTTATTCCGTATACGACGAGAATGCCTTTAAGGCTGATTTGACCGAGATACGGGGGAAGTATCCCGTCTTAGGTATTTGTTATGGAGCGCAGTTTCTAGCTTATACATCCGGAGGTAATGTGGAACCGGCTAATTCACGTGAGTATGGACGTGCTAATTTGTCGCACATTGATGGTGAGGATGAATTACTGAAAGGGATCCATGTGGGTTCACAGATATGGATGTCTCATGGGGATACGATTACCGTATTGCCGGATAATTTCAAGGTGATCGCCAGCACGGACGACGTGAGGGCTGCCGCTTACCATGTGGAAGGTGAGAAAACGTGGGGCGTTCAGTTTCATCCGGAAGTATTCCATTCGACAGACGGTACGAAGTTGCTGGATAACTTCTTGAATATTTGCGGATGCGCCAAGGATTGGACACCGGCTTCCTTTATCGAATCTACCGTAGCTGAGTTGAAGGAGCAATTGGGAGATGACAAGGTGATCTTGGCTCTTTCCGGCGGTGTGGATTCATCTGTTACGGCCGTATTGCTGAATAAGGCGATCGGTAAGAACTTGACTTGCATTTTCGTGGATCATGGTTTGCTGCGCAAGAATGAGTTCGAGAACGTAATGAGGGATTATGAGCATTTAGGATTGAACGTGATCGGCGTAAACGCAAAAGATAAGTTCTATAAAGAACTAGCGGGCGTTACGGAACCGGAGAAGAAACGTAAGATCATCGGCAAAGGATTTATCGATGTCTTCGATGAGGAGGCGCATAAGCTGAAAGATATCAAGTGGCTGGGGCAAGGTACGATTTATCCGGATGTGATTGAGTCGCTTTCTATCACAGGTACGGTTATCAAGAGCCATCATAATGTGGGCGGACTTCCGGATACGATGAACTTGAAACTCGTCGAGCCGCTTCGTCTTCTTTTCAAGGATGAGGTTCGCCGTGTTGGTATGGAGTTGGGTATGCAACCGCATTTGATCAAGCGCCATCCGTTCCCGGGACCGGGATTGGGTATCCGTATCTTGGGTGATATCACGCCGGAAAAGGTACGTATCCTGCAAGATGCTGACGATATCTATATGTCATTGATGCGTGAGTGGGGACTTTACGATAAGATTTGGCAAGCTGGGGTAATCTTACTTCCGATTCAATCCGTAGGTGTAATGGGCGATGAGCGTACCTATGAGAATACGGTAGCTTTACGTGCGGTAACTTCCACGGACGCTATGACCGCCGATTGGGCGCAGCTTCCGTACGAGTTCCTCGCCAAAGTTTCCAACGAGATTATCAATAAGGTGAAAGGCGTGAATAGAGTCGTGTACGACATCAGCTCGAAGCCGCCTGCAACCATCGAGTGGGAGTGACATTTGTCTTAGGTATAACAAAGTGTAAAATCAATAAAATTTAAAAGTCACATGAAGCAAGATATGATTGTTATCTTGGATTTAGGTAGTCATGAGAATACGGTGTTGGCTCGTGCTATTCGTGCGTTAGGCGTTTATAGTGAGATTTATCCGCATGACATCACGGTTGAGGAATTAAAAGCCTTGCCAAACGTGAAAGGTATCATTATCAATGGTGGCCCAAACAATGTTATCGACGGTGTAGCTATCGACGTGAATCCGGGTATTTACGAGATGGGCACTCCTGTAATGGCCGCAGGTCACGATAAGGCGTTGTGCGAGGTTAAATTACCGGAGTTTACGGATGATGTCGAGGCGATCAAGGGCGCTGTCAAGTCTTTCGTGTTCGATACTTGCAAGGCTGAGGCAAACTGGAATATGACGAATTTTGTCAATGACCAGATTGAATTGGTAAAGCGTCAGGTAGGGGATAAGAAAGTTCTGCTGGCCTTGTCTGGAGGTGTCGATAGCTCTGTAGTAGCCGCTTTACTTTTGAAAGCGATCGGCGATAAATTGGTTTGCGTGCATGTGAACCATGGTTTGATGCGTAAGGGCGAGTCCGAGGATGTCGTTGAGGTCTTCAAGAACCAGTTGAATGCCAATTTGGTGTATGTAGACGCTACCGATCGTTTCTTGAATAAGCTAGCTGACGTGGAAGATCCGGAGCAAAAGCGTAAGATTATCGGTGGTGAGTTTATCCGTGTATTTGAGGAAGAAGCTCGCAAATTAGATGGAATCGATTTCTTGGCTCAAGGAACGATCTATCCGGATATCGTGGAGAGTGGAACGAAGACGGCTAAGATGGTGAAATCCCATCACAACGTAGGTGGTCTGCCGGATGATTTACAGTTTGAGTTGGTTGAGCCTTTGCGTCAATTATTCAAGGATGAGGTTCGTGCTTGTGGCGTAGAGTTAGGTTTGCCTTATGATATGGTTTATCGCCAGCCGTTCCCCGGACCGGGTTTGGGCGTACGTTGCTTGGGTGCCATCACCCGTGATAGATTGGAAGCGGTACGTGAGTCGGATGCGATCTTACGGGAGGAGTTCAAGAACGCCGGATTGGATAAAAAGGTATGGCAATACTTTACGGTAGTACCCGACTTTAAGTCGGTTGGCGTACGTGATAACGCCCGTTCTTTCGAATGGCCCGTGATTATCCGTGCCGTCAATACGGTAGATGCCATGACCGCTACGATCGAACCGGTTGATTGGCCTATCTTGATGAAGATTACGGATCGTATTTTGAAAGAGGTGAAGAACGTGAACCGTGTATGCTACGATATGTCTCCGAAACCGAATGCGACAATTGAGTGGGAGTAATTAGGCTTACTTATTAAACAGATATAAAAAGGAGGCTGTCTCAAAATAAACTTGAGATGGCCTCTGTTGTTTTATTCCAAGTTGAAGTCTTTTGGATTTTTCTCTAAAGATGAATTTATAAGCTTACTTTTGAAGATTTCACTGTTTTTTTGTTACCATAACCTTCCTAAGAGGCTACTTTTGCAAGATTATGTGCTATTGCCAGCAGGCCGAACTCAATTTCAACCTTCTTAAGTCCACGAAGATTGAACCTCTTGAAGTGCTTGTTGTTCTTGAGGTTTCCAAATACTGCTTCCACATCCTGTGGTCGCTGACTGCGATATTTCAGACCTTCATCAGAAAGCAGCTTTTCACGTTCTTTTTCCTTGATTTTTCTCAGACGGTGATTTACCTGTACAATCCTTTCCGAACTGCTTTTATGACACCGGCATCTTAACGGGCAACCCTTGCAGTTGCGTGCCCTGTATCTTGATATGGTCTGCACAAAACCGTTGTCTGTTACCCGCCTTACATCAGATAGTCTTTCCATTCTCTGCCCCATAGGACAGTACATGCCGTCATTTTCCTCATTATAATAAAAGTTGGCAGAGAGAAACGGGTCGTTTCTGAAATTCCTTTTCTGTTCCTTATGAAAATAATTGTACTTTATGAAGGTTTCAATGTCATGCCCGAAAGCATACAGATAGTTCTCTTCACTTCCGTATCCTGCATCACAGACAGACACGTTAGGGTATCTGCCGTAAAGGGAATGGAAATCATCCATATGCAGAGGATAGGTGGAGGTATCGCCTGCACACTGATGGATGGTATAGTTCAGGATGAACTGTTTATTGGTACTTATCTGAGGATTATATCCGGGTTTAAGCTGTCCGTTCTTCATATGGTCCTCCTTCATGCGCATGAAAGTGGCATCATTGTCTGTCTTTGAGTAACTGTTGCGTCCGTCAAGTATCTTTCCCTGTGATTCATATTTCCTGAGTTGTTCAGGCCATGACTTCCTTACACGCCTTACCTTCGCTTTCACTTTCTTGTCAGCATCAACTCCATTCAGGGCATCGTCTATCTGCTCCAGTGCCTTTTCCACTTTCTCCGGGGTGATATCCTGATATGTAACCGGAGCTGAATCACGCAGTTCCTGTTTGGTAACGGATTCGGCATACTGCCATATCTCCTCAAGCTGTTCAGCTATTCCGGATATACGGGTATGTATGGACCTGCCCCAGACAAATGTATAACGGTTGGCGTTAGCCTCCATTTTCGTTCCGTCGGTAAATGCCACATCAAGACTTACAAAACCTTCTGACACGAGGAACTTTACAATAGTAGCGAAAACTGTCTTCAGTACATCCTTCAGACGGCTGCTGCGGAAACGGTTGATGGTATTATGGTCAGGAGTCACGTTGCCGGTAAGCCACATGAAGCGGATATCGTTACGACAGAACTCTTCGATGCGACGGCTGGAATAGATGTTACGCAAATAAGCATAGACAAGAATCTGAAGCATCATGCGTGGATGGTACGCAGAACAGCCTTTAGAGGAATACTTAAGGTAAAGTTCTTTAAGGTTTATCTGTTCAATGATACGGTGAACAACCCGGACCGGATCGTTCTGGGGTATAAAATCGCCTAAACATGGAGGTAAAAGCAGATTATCGTTGGATGTGTAACTTTTAAACATTATCTTTGGGATATCTTGATTTGATTCCCTAAGATACAAAAAATTAGGGAGACGGGCAAGTTCTGGCTGAGCGAAGTTAGAGCTTGCCTGATTTTTTTTGCAGACACAAAAAAGGCCATCTCAAACTTCTATTTGAGACAGCCTCTTTTTATTTATATACGATAGATTCGAAGAACTATTTTAGTTCACGGATCTTGATATTACGGAACCAGATCGGATAACCATGATCTTGCAGACCGATATAACCTTCTTTAGAGATACCTTCGGTAAAGCCCGGGAAGTTCTTGAATTTACTGTTAGCTACCAAATCATCCCACTCTTTGCTCCATAAAGTATACTCAACAACTTTCTTGCCATTTTGGGTATGCGTTACTTTTCCATCTTTTACACGGATTACGATCGTATTCCACTCGCCGGCAGGATTAACTGTTTTCGGATCTGCGGGAAGCATGTCATATAGAGAACCTGCTAAGTGGTTCGCTAATTTGTTGTCGGTTGCGTCCACGTTATCTAGTACCTGTACTTCGGGAGCCGCATAATAAATAGGTTTACCGGGTACCTCGCGTACATAATAGAAGATACCGGAGTTTCCCATCTTGCTCGCTTTCCAGTCTACCGAGAGCTCGAAGTTTTTGAATTTCTTGTTCTGGTAAAGGATATCGCCATTAGCGCCTTGTCCCGGTTTCTTACCTTCGCCGGTAAATACTTTCATGGCATTGTCTTCTATAACCCAGTTTGCGGGCATAGCGGTACCGTTACATTGGCGCCATCCAGAGAAGTCTTTTCCGTTGAATAATAATTCCCAGCCAGCTTTTTTTTCCTTCTTAGTCAATGTATTCGGAGTTTGAGCGAAACAGGGGATAGCCATAGCTATGGCCGAAAGAATCAAGAATGATTTGAACAACTTTTTCATGTTACTTAAATTGTTATTAGATTAGATTTGTTAATATCATTACAAATGTAGCAATTTGCTTAATAACCCTTATGAGGATTAACGTATTTTTAATGGAAATAGGATTATTCTATTGATTTAACACATGAATCGTATGGCAAGCCACTAGCGCGGCCGTTTCCGTACGCAGCCGGCTCTCTCCTAAAGAGATCGGCTCGAAGCCATTCTCTTGAGCCAGTTTGATTTCTTCCGGGCTAAAATCACCTTCCGGTCCGATGAGGATTAAGGCATTCTCTCCCGGCTGATACGTATGTTTTAATAGTGGCTTCTCGCCTTCCTCGCAATGGGCGATAAACTTACGCCCATCAAAGGGAGTGGCGACAAACTTCTTGAAATCTGTCATTCCTTCTAACGCCGGCAAAGTCGCTTTCTGGGATTGCTTCATGGCACTGACCAATATCTTCTCCAATCGAATCGGCTTGATCTCTTTACGCTCCGAGAAACGACAATTCAAACAGGTGATCGCATTGATCCCTATTTCCGTCGCTTTCTCCACGAACCACTCCATCCGGTCCATGTTTTTGGTAGGAGCTATGGCTATATGGAGATTGAAGTTCCAGAGATCGGGTTGTTTCCAACTCTCTAAGAGGGTCACCTCACAATGTTTGGGATGCGCCCGGCTAATAGCCGCTTTATAAAAAGAGCCTTGCCCATCCGTCAATACTATCTCATCGCCTTCACCTAGACGAAGTACCCGTATACAATGTCCTGCTTCTTCTTCCGGTAATTCCGGCTTGATAGCTATATCTGGTGTATAAAAAATCTGCATGACCATCTAATTTTCAATTCTCAATTTTCAATTACCCAAGGATCATACCAATTATAGTAGCCGATAGCACAGAGACCAAGGCTCCGCCGATCATAGCCGGTACGCCGATACGTGAAATTAATCCTCGTTTTTCTGGGGCTAATACGCCCAATCCGCCTAATAAGATACCGATAGACGATATATTAGCGAATCCGCAAAGGATATAAGTAGACATCAAGATCGATTTCTCATACATGAATAATCCGGCATCTTTCCATTGCTGTAATTGGAAATAGGCGACAAATTCGTTCAATATGGTCTTTTGTCCCAATAAAGAACCAACTAACATGATGTCTTGGCTGGGAACCCCGATCAACCACATGAAAGGAGAGGTGATTACGCCCAGTATAAATTGGAAGGTCAAGCCCTGCGCCTTACCGTCCGTAATCTTTACAATCCAGTCATTCAGTCCGGTATAACGCCCTATCACACCTTCCGTAATATAATTCGCTAACGCTACAAGGGATATGAATACCAATAACATCGCGGCAATATTCGTCATCAACTTTACGCCGGTAACCGTACCCGATGAGATGGCATCTAGAATATTCGAGTTCTCTTTTTCCTTGCCGGAGATAGCTACATGGTCCGTGGCTTCTTCCGTCTGCGGACAAAGCATTTTCGCTAAAACGATTGAACCCGGTACTGCCATTACGGAAGCCGAGAGCAAGTGAGTGGCGAATAAAACCTTCGCCGCCGGGTCTGTTCCTCCCAACATACCTATGTAAGTACCCATTACGGAACCGGCGATCGTACCCATTCCGGATACCATGACCAAAAATATCTCCGAACGATTCATCGTCGGCAGGTAATTCTTGATCAACACAGGAGATTCTGTCATTCCCATAAAAATATTACCGGCGGCCACTAATCCCTCCGAGCCGGATATATTCATGAATTTACGCAATACCCACGCAAAGGCACCGACTACTTTCTGGATAATCCCCCAATGGTAAAACATGGAAACCAAGGCGGAGAAGAAAATAACAATCGGTAGCGAATGAAGCAAGAAACTGAATCCTGCCGCTTTAGAGGCATACGGGCCTAATAAGAAAGTAAGACCGGCATCCGTGAAGTCCATCAACTTAACAAATATCTTGCCACATCCTTCCAATAGGCTTCCGACGAACGGCACATATAAAACCGCCAAGGCGAATACGATCTGCATGAACAAACCTCCACCTACTAATTTCCAATCGATCCGTTTACGGTCATAACTCATCGCATAGGCGATACCTAAAATCGTAATGATCCCAAGCAGACCTCTTAAAAGTGAGACCAGTCCGAATCCTCCTTGTTCTCCAATCATTTGTTTGTGTCCTCCTCTTCTTCTCGACGGCGCAACTCGTCTTTATACATTTTCGCGTATTCGTAATTTTCGTCCGCTATAGCGTCTTCCAATCGCTCGTTTATTTCTTGGATATCCAATAGGCTTAACCATTTCTTTAACTGGGCTTCGTCCTTAATCTCATCCGGTTCTAATTCTAATAAATTGTCATCCTCCTCCGGTTCGTCAGCGGGGATGGACAGGGTGTCTTCCAGTACGACACCGCATTCCTTTACAATCTCCTCGGAAGTAAAGATGTCGCAATTTACCCGAAGCGCTATGGCAATCGCGTCGGAAGTGCGAGAGTCCAGCTTTATCGAGCGCTCACCGTCGCTAAACTCTAATTCTGAGTAAAACACACCATCTTCGAATTTGTATATGTAAACTTCCTTAAGAATGACGTTGAAGGCTTGCGCAAAAGTGGCGAATAAGTCGTGTGTTAATGGACGAGGAGGTACGATATGCTCCAAAGCGATCGCTATAGACTGTGCTTCAGCGGTTCCTACGATGATTGGAATTCGCCGTGGACCATTTTCCTCTGCCAAAATTAACGCATAGGCCCCGGATTGAATTTGGCTGTTCGCTAATCCTTGAACCCTTAATTTTATTCTTGTACTCACAGATCTGAAATTTAAAATTGTATACAAAAGCAAAAGTAATATTATTTTCGGGATTATTGCGAATAAATGTGATTAATCACTTTCAGTGTGTTTGGGGTTAAGGGGAAGGATAATGGAAAAACGGCTTCCTTTTCCTATTTCGGACTCTACGGCGATATACCCATCGAAACGTTCGGCTATCACTTTGCAAATGGATAGTCCCAAGCCGGTACCTTTGGCGAATTCATCCAGTTTCGTGAAACGATTGAAAACGGCGTCTTGCTTTTCTTTCGGGATACCAATGCCGGTATCTTCTACGAAAATATGTACATGCCGCCCTTCCTCTCGGTATTCATAACCAATCAATATATATCCCTTTTGCGTGAATTTGATAGCGTTGCTAAGAAAGTTGGTAATCACTTGTGTCAACCGAAGCTTATCCGTGGGAATGGATATGCTTTTTTCCGGTATTTGCATACGAAGTTCTACGTTCTCCGGCATTAAAACTTGGAAAGTCTGGTAAATCGTGCTTATTAATTCATTTAGAGAATATTGCTGGAAAGAGAATGACATACGGCCCGATTCGATACGGGAAAGATCTAAGATATCATTGATAAGGTTCAATAACAGATCGCTGTTCGTATTGATTAACTCGGTAAAGTTTTCCCGTTCTGCCTTACTGAGCTCGATGTCTGTGTTCATAAGATTCGAGAATCCGACAATAGCGTTCAATGGAGTCCGGTTTATCGAATGTTCGTTTCAGTGTTTCATTAAAAATCGGGTAGGTATCTTTCTTTTGCTCAAAAGAATGGATAAGCACGATTTTCTTTTCTTCTTTTTCTTGGCAACCTAGGGTTAACAAAGAGACAAGAAATATGGATATGGCAAAAATTAAATATTTATGTGTGTGTTTCATGATTCTTAATAGATAGATCTTTTGCAAAGGTAGAAGTTTTTTTGACTATCAAAGCAAAAAAAAATGGTCATCCGTCACGGACAACCAATCTTCATTGCTAACCTTAAATCTAATACCATGAAAAACACGGTGCAAATATATAGTATTTTATGTTGTACAGCATGATTTCGTGGCGTAAATCCTTGATACGTTAGCTTTATTTTAATAATAGTCCGTCCTGCTAAAGGACCGTTAACAGTTATTGCTTGCTTTTCACGTACTCATCGGCCTTCTCTTTTACCCGATCGGCACGTTTTTGAGTCTCGGGATGGCTTGAGAACATCTGCATAAACTTGGACGATTTAGCTTCCGACTCACTCAGTTGTAACAATTTATTTAATGAGTTAGACATTCCGTACGGATCTCGCCCGTAATCTATACAAAACTGGAAACCGAATTCGTCCGCCTCATACTCTTGTTTCTGGGAATATTGAGCGCCAGCCAATGCCTGTGCCATGTCTCCCAGTTGAGAGTCGGTCAGTTTGGATACGGTTCCACTTACGGCTCCGGCGGCGTTTTTAGCGGCGGAGGTCAAGTAAGCGTTTTTCATGGCGTCTTTAGAGTCGGAATGAACGACGTGCCCGATCTCATGACCGATAACGGCGAATACCTCGTCATCGTCCATGATTTTCATCAATCCGCCACATACGCGTACACTTCCGTCTCCACAGGCGAAAGCGTTTACATCTACTACATTATATACTTTAAAGTTTAAGTCTAGGCCGGAAACTTTTTTTACATTGGCGGTCAAGCGTTCCAAGCGTTGTCCCATTTCCGTATCCGGGCCCGCTACCTCGTTATGAGTGTCCATCCATTGGATGTACTCTTTTGCCATTTTGGCTACATCCTCGTCGGATAGAGTAGCGGCATGCGCTACATCAGTCGCGGCATTAATCACTTTTTTCGTATTAATGGTCTTGCCGCCAATCTTGAATTGGGCGGAAACTGTTAGGCTCACTCCTGCTAAGAAAGCCAAGGACAATAAGATTTTTTTCATGTTTTAAATTAGTTAGTTGTTTGTGATAAATAATTTTCGATCTGTTGAAAAGTAGCATCTTTCAACAATACTTTCTTCTCTTTGTTCAATAGGTATAATGTGGGTATCGCTTTTAAGTCGTAGATCTCGTCGTTTTTAAGCGAAACACTTTTGTCGTATGAGTTGATCCAATCTTTAGGCATGACGGAAACGTGTTCTTTCCATGCGTCCAGATCCTCGTCCGGATAAACGGCTAAGATCTTTAGTTTGTTGCTTTTTGAAAATTCATTGATCAAGAAGGACGATTCCATTTGTCTGGTTATTTCTTGACAAGCATGACAGTCCGGATTATAGAAAAATAATAATAGATAATCCGCTTTTATATTGTATAATTTCCCGGTTTGTCCGTTCGCTAATGTGTACGTGAAATCGGTCGCAGGCGTCCCGATTCTGTTTTTTAATGCGAGCTCTAGCAAATGGGCGGGACGTATCTTTTCCACATCGCTTAATGACGAGGATTCGGTAAGATATTCCAATACCGCTATATACATTTCCTCATTCCTTAAGGGGGAGTTCGGGTCGTATAGATATTTCTCCATCATCTCGGAAAAGTACTGAAACATGGCACTGTCTTGTTCTGTTTGTTTCATCATCGCTTTTACGGAAGAAGACATAGCCGCAGGCGAGACATAGTTCATCAAATCTATATAGTTGGATAATGCCTGCTCGGTCACTTGAGGTTCATGGATATAGGTCGTATCCTTGAAGTCGAATTTATCCCAATAATGTTTCACTAAATATTCGGCCCTTTCCACCGGGTCTGTGATTAGGGTGGGGACTGAGACCATTTCAAAGGTGGGTGGCGCTACATTGGATTCTTCCGTTTTTTGATTGCGTTGACCACTGCATGCATTGACGGTCAACGTCAACAATAAAACATATAGATATTTCATATTCATTCATATATTTATGTTTCAATCCACAAATATATAGTATTATTTTTATCTTTGTTAAATTAAAACGGCAAAAGATAGAATATCATGGATTTTCGATTAAAAGTATTTCATAGCGTAGCTTGTAACCTAAGTTTCACGAAAGCGTCCCGGGAGTTGTTCATTAGTCAACCCGCTATTAGTAAGCATATCCATGAGTTGGAGGTTCAATATAAGACGCCTCTCTTTGAACGAACAGGTAGCCAGATCCGTTTAACTCGTGCGGGCGAGTTGTTGTTTTCGCATACCCATTCCTTATTGGCTTCGTATCGTCAATTGGATTTCGAGATGAATCTGTTGACAAATAATTTTCTGGGGGATTTACATTTAGGTGCCAGTACGACAATATCCCAATATGTTCTTCCGCCCGTGCTTGCTTTATTCATTAAGATGTTTCCGGATATACATGTATCTGTATTGAATGGGAATAGCCGGGATATAGAGTTGGCTTTGCGAGATGGAAAAATAACGTTAGGATTGGTGGAAGGGACTACCCGTCAAAATACGATGCATTATATACCTTTTATGAAGGATGAGTTAGTGGTTGTCACTCATGTAGGGTCTAAGTTGGCTGCTTATGACGAACTGACGTTGGAACAACTTTGTGCTTTGCCCGTAGTACTTCGTGAAAACGGCTCCGGTACGCTTGAGGTCTTGGAGGGGGCTTTAGCAAAACACCAGATCAAACTGTCGCAATTGAACGTATTATTGCAGCTAGGTAGTACGGAGAGTATCAAATTATTCTTGGAAAATTCCGATGCTTTGGGAATTCTTTCTATTCGGGCGGTGACACGTGAGCTGATGGCTGGACGTTTGAAAGTGATAGATATTGAGGGCTTTAAGGCCGAACGAACTTTCTCCTTTGTGGAGCCGCAGGGACAGAACAGCGGTATGGAAGAAAGTTTCATGCGTTTTGCCAGTCAACATTGGCAATAACTTTAGGTTATTCGCTATAAAAACTTGTGAAGTAAGGGATCGGATGAAAATATGTACTTTCGCGAACGAAATCAAATGATGATATGTTGTACTAAATAAATCAATAATTATGTTTAGCGAAAAACGAGGTAACGTATTACATGGTGTCTTGCTGATAGCCCTTTTCTCTTGTTCCGCATTCTATATCGCGGAGTTCCAGTTTGTTAAACAAATGTCATTCAGTCCGCTGATTGTCGGTATTATTTTAGGTATGTTATACGCCAACAGCCTGAGAAACCATTTGCCGGAGACGTGGGTTCCGGGTATCCTGTTTTGTACTAAGCAAGTACTTCGTGCGGGTATCGTACTATATGGGTTTAAGCTGACCTTCCAGAGCGTGATTGCGATCGGCCTTCCGGCAATCCTGATCGATATGGTGATCGTGGTGCTTACCATCTTGATCGGTGTTTGGGTGGGACGATTGATGAAAATGGATAAAGACCTTGCTTTACTGACTGCCACGGGTAGCGCTATTTGCGGGGCTGCCGCGGTATTGGGCGCTGAACCGGTCGTGAAGTGCGAGGCTCATAAGACGGCGGTTGCCGTATCGACAGTCGTGATTTTCGGTACGCTTTCTATGTTTATTTATCCGGTGATGTATCGTGCGGGTATTCTTGATTTAGACCCGGAGCAAATGGGACTTTATACGGGTGCGACCTTGCATGAGGTAGCTCATGTGGTAGGAGCCGGTAACGCTATGGGAAAGGAAATTTCGGATGCGGCTATTATCGTGAAAATGATTCGTGTGATGATGTTAGCTCCTGTGCTAGTGGTCATGAGTTTCATGTTGGCTCGAACCGCCGTGAATTCCGTGGTTAACGGGGGGAGGAATGGCGGAGGCGTTGCCCCTTCTCGTGGTAAGATCACTATTCCTTGGTTTGCGTTTGGTTTCTTGGCCGTGATTGGTTTCAATTCGCTCGACTTGCTTCCTCATGCGGTTGTAGATGGGATCAATCAGGTAGATACATTCATGCTGACAATGGCCATGACTGCTCTTGGTACGGAGACAAGTATCGAGAAATTTAAGAAAGCTGGCGCTAAGCCCTTTGTTTTGGCCACTATTTTATATGTTTGGTTACTAGCTGGTGGTTATTTGTTGGCGAAATATGTGCCTCAACTTGCATAAGATCGTATTTTCCTCTATTTTTGTGATCTTAAATAGGTCGTTGTGGATAAGATGAGTCTCTTATCCATACCGTGAAATATAAAAAGATGGCATCAAAGATTACAAAAGGTATCCTTATTTCTTGTTGGATAGTATACCTCGCTATATTAGGGGCGGTGGTAATGGTGTTTATGGCGATAGCGAATGGTTCAATTGGTTATATGCCTCCGGTGGAACAATTGGAGAACCCGATTGATAAATATGCTTCCCAAGTTATCTCCTCGGACGGAAAGGCGTTGGGAGCCTATGCGCATAGCAAAGACAATCGTATTTACGTGAATTATGAGGATCTTTCGCCGGATTTGGTGAAAGCCTTGATCGCTACCGAGGATATCCGGTTCGCCGAACATAGCGGTATCGATGCGCAGGGTTTGTTTCGTGCTATCGTGAAGCGGGGTATCTTGATGCAAAAAAGCGGTGGTGGCGGTAGTACCATTACCCAGCAATTAGCGAAGCAATTATTCTCGCCGAGTGCCGATAATATGATGGAACGTCTTTTCCAGAAACCGATCGAATGGGTGATCGCGGTTCAATTGGAACGTTATTACACAAAGGAAGAGATTATAAATATGTATCTGAATAAGTTTGACTTCTTGTACAATGCCGTGGGAATCCAATCCGCGTCTCGTGTGTATTTTGGAAAGACCCCTAAAACCTTGAAGATCGAGGAAGCCGCCACGTTGGTAGGCATGTGCAAGAACCCTTCTTATTTCAATCCGGTTCGCCATAACAAGCGTACCATCGGCCGTCGTAATACGGTTTTGGAGCAGATGGAAAAGGCCGGGTACATAACCAAGGCGGAATGTGATTCGTTGAAGGCTTTACCCTTGGTCGTACATTTTACCCGTATGGACCATAAAGACGGTTTGGCTCCTTACTTCCGTGAATACCTTCGTCTGACAATGACCGCGAAGAAACCGGAGCGTAAGGATTACGCCTCTTGGCAATCTCAGAAATTCAGTGAGGACTCATTATCTTGGGCGACGAATCCATTATATGGATGGTGTAACAAAAATAAAAAAGCCGACGGGGAATACTATAATCTTTATACGGATGGCTTGAAAATCTATACGAGTATCGATTCCCGTATGCAGAAATATGCGGAAGACGCTGTCCGTGAACATATGAGTAAAGATCTTCAACCGGCTTTCTTCCGGGAAAAGAAGGGACGTAGCTATGCTCCGTTCTCAAGAGACGTAAGTGTCGGTCAAGTAGACACGATGTTGATGCGTGCGATGCACCAGACAGATCGTTACCGGGCGATGAAAAAGAGTGGAATGGCTGAGGCCGATATGCGCAAGGAGTTTGAGAAGCCTGTCGATATGCGTGTGTTTAGTTGGGATGGTCCGATCGATACGATCATGTCTCCCTTGGATTCGATTCGTTATCATAAGAGTTTCTTGCGTACGGCGTTTATGTCGATGGACCCTCGCACCGGGCAGGTCAAGGCATATGTAGGTGGTATTGACTATAATGACTTCCAATATGATATGGTGAATGGCGGTCGCCGTCAGATCGGTTCTACCATGAAACCGTTCCTTTATTCGTTGGCGATGATCGAGGGGATCAGCCCTTGCGACCAGATGCTACATGTGCAGCAGCAGTTGATGGACGAGAACGGTCGTTTGTGGGTTCCCCGTAACGCCAGCGCGAAGCGAATCGGCGAGATGGTTACGATCAAGTGGGGATTACAGAACTCGGATAACTGGGTAACCGCTTATCTGATGAGCCAGCTCTCACCTTATACGTTTGTTCGTTTGCTTCATTCTTTCGGCTTGAAGAATCATATCGATCCTGTTATCTCGGTCTGTCTGGGTACTCCGGATGTATCGGTGGGTGAGATGGTCGGGGCCTATACGGTATTTGCCAACAAGGGCATCCGGGTAGAACCTTTATTCGTGACCCGTATAGAAGATTCATATGGAAATACAATCGCGAACTTTACCCCACAGATGAGTGAGGTGCTGACGGAAGATGCTTCCTATAAGATGCTACATATGTTGAAAAGCGTAATCGACGGTGGTACCGGAGGACGTGTACGTTTCCGCTACGGTATCAAGGCGGAGATGGGTGGTAAGACCGGAACGACCCAGAATAACTCCGACGGTTGGTTCATGGGATTTACGCCTAGCTTGGTTTCCGGCTGCTGGGTAGGCGGCGAGGACCGTTCCATCCATTTCGACCGCTTGGCGGAAGGGCAGGGAGCGAGTATGGCGTTACCGATTTACGCCCTTTATATGCAAAAGGTTTATAAAGATAAAACGTTAGGCTACTCGGAAGACGAGACTTTCGAGATCCCCGAGAAATACGCAAACCCATGTAGCGAAGGTGGGGAGGAAGATAGCCCCACGACCCCACCGGATACGGGAGGCATCGATAAGATGTTTGAGTGATAATAATCAGACTATTACAGTTTTTTTTAATTCCCCGTAAGGAAAACTTTTGTTTCCCTATAGCAAAACAAAAGTTTCTTCAGCAGGAAACTTTTGTTTCTTCCAATAGAAACTGCAGTTATCTTTATGGAAAACAGAAAGCGCTACTGATCCTTTTTCCCAAATCCTTTGTTATACTAAGAATTAATGGTTAGATTTGTGACTGTTAATCTTAATAAAGGAGGAGCTATATGGACCGTAGTAAAATGATTTCTCAGTTGGAAGACCCGTCTGAAGTCTTTGATTTTCTTGTGATTGGAGGAGGAGCTACCGGCATAGGTATCGCTCTGGATGCTTCGACAAGAGGATATAGAGTCGCCTTATTCGAACAATCGGACTTTACGAAAGGAACTTCCAGCCGTAGTACGAAGTTGGTCCATGGCGGTGTCCGTTATTTGGCGCAAGGAGATGTCTCCTTGGTTCTGGAAGCTTTGCGCGAACGAGGCCTGCTACGCCAGAACGCTCCCCATTTGGTAAAAGATCAAACCTTCTTAATCCCTTGTTATCGTTGGTGGGAAGGCCCGTTTTATACGATAGGCCTGATCCTATATGATGTGATGGCCGGAAAATTAGGTCTGGGACGTTCGGTTTGTATCGGTCCGAAACGGGCGCTCCGTACCATTCCGATGCTTCGTCCGAAAGGGATGACCGCCGGGGTGCTTTATCACGACGGCCAGTTCGATGATTCCCGCCTTGCGATTAATATGGTCCGCAGCTCTATCGACGCTGGCGCTTGTATCTTGAACTATGCGAAAGTCATAGGGCTTCTGAAGGATGGCGACCGCAAAGTATCCGGCGTTACGGTTCGAGATGAGGAGACCGGTACGGTTTATCAAGTAAGATCCCGTTGCGTGATCAATGCTACCGGTGTCTTCGCCGATGAGATCTTGCAAATGGACGAGCCGGGTAAACGCCCGACCGTTCGCCCCAGCCAAGGAGTCCATTTGGTATTGGATTCCTCTTTCTTGCAAAGTGATTGCGCCATTATGATTCCTAAGACATCGGATGGACGTGTGTTGTTCGCCGTACCTTGGCATGATAAAGTCGTGGTAGGGACAACGGATACCTTGATGGAATCGCCGGAAAAGGAGCCGGTAGCCTTAGAGAAAGAAATCCAATTTATACTCGATACGGCCGCTAATTATTTGACCCGGCCACCCAAGCGAAGCGATGTCTTATCCGTGTTTGCGGGGCTTCGTCCGCTCGCCGCTCCCCGTAGCGAAGGTAAAAAGACAAAAGAGATATCACGTAGCCATAAATTGATCCGGGAGAAATCCGGCTTGATCACCATTATCGGAGGCAAATGGACAACCTACCGGAAAATGGCCCAAGATACCCTAGACCTAGCGATACGTTACATGCATATTCCTACAAAAGATTGTATTACCGAGCGTTACCAAATCCATGGTAGCCGGAAGAATCCGGATTTCTCCGATCCTTTATACGTATATGGTACGGATGCCGACGAAATCCGTAACTTAGTGGCCTCTTCCCCCGCCATGGCGGAGAAGTTGCATCCGGACTATGCCTATACGGTAGGAGAGGTAACTTGGCTGGTCCGTAATGAGATGCCTCGTACTTTGGAGGATGTATTGGCCCGCCGTTTGCGTATCTTATTCTTAGACGCACGGGCGGCGATGGCGATGGCTCCTAAAGTAGCGGGGATTCTGGCTACGGAATGGGGGAAGGACGAGACTTGGACCTCTGCTCAGGTAAAGGCGTTTAATGAGGTTGCCTCGAATTATATACTGAATTGACAAATTGATAAACGATACTAATATAGAAGGATATGAATTTTCGAAATAAATATGTGTTGGCGATTGATCAGGGAACCACTAGCTCCCGGGCTATCCTGTTTAATCATCAAGGAACTATTATTACGTTGGCTCAGAAGCCATTCCAACAGTATTTCCCGAAACCGGGCTGGGTAGAGCACGACCCGAATGAGATTTGGTACACCCAATCGTCTGTCATCAAGGAGGCGATGGCAAAAGCGGATGTCACGGATAGCCATATCGCCTGTATCGGAATCGCTAACCAACGGGAGACTACCATCATCTGGGACCGGGAGACTGGCTTTCCCGTATACAATGCGATCGTATGGCAGGATCGCCGTACGGCGGATTATTGCGAGGAACTTAAATCCCAAGGCTGGGCGGAACGTATCCTGCAGAAGACCGGGTTGGTGATCGACGCTTATTTCTCCGCCACGAAGATAAAATGGATATTGGATAACGTAAAGGGTATCCGGGAGCGTGCGGAGCGGGGAGAACTATGCTTCGGAACGGTAGATACTTGGCTGGTTTGGAAACTTACCCGGGGCGCTCAATTCATTACGGATGTGACGAACGCTTCCCGTACCATGCTTTTCAATATCCGTACTTTGCAATGGGACCAAGAGTTATTGGACTTGTTTACGATACCTGCCTCGATGTTACCGCAAGTGAAAGCCTGTAGCGAGGTTTACTGCGAGACATCAACTCCTATTTTTAAGAAAGGCATTCCGGTATCCGGTATGGCCGGCGACCAACAGGCGGCTCTGTTCGGCCAGCTCTGCGTAGAGGATGGTATGATCAAGACAACCTACGGAACCGGCTGCTTTATGATCCTGAATACCGGTAAGGAACCCGTTCTTTCCCAGAATAACCTATTGACAACGATCGCATGGAAATTAGGGGATCAGACGACCTATGCGCTGGAAGGTAGTGTCTTTGTGGGAGGTGCCGTCGTTCAATGGTTGAGGGATGGGATCGGCCTGATTCCGAATGCCTCGATTACGGAGCAAATGGCGAAATCCGTCAGTGATAATGGGGGCGTTTATTTTGTGCCGGCGTTAACAGGCTTGGGTGCGCCGTATTGGGATCAATACGCACGTGGCGCTATTATCGGGATTACCCGCGGAACTACGGCGGCCCACTTGACCCGTGCGGCTTTGGAGGGCATCTGCTATCAAGTATATGATGTATTGATGGCCATGGAAAACGATATTCACGCCAAGCCGAAAGAGATTCGGGTAGATGGCGGTGCTATCGCTAATAACTTCTTGATGCAATTCCAGTCCGATATCTGCCGCTGTCCGGTCGTACGTCCGAATGTATTGGAGACGACTGCTTTGGGAGCCGCTTATTTGGCGGGCTTGGCGATCGGCTATTGGAAGGATATCGATGAACTGAAAGAACAATGGTGCTTGGATAAGGTCTTTAACCCACAAATGAAAGAGGATACCGCCCGTAAATTATTGAACGAATGGCATAAGGCGGTGGGGCGTTCTCAGAATTGGGCTGAATAATGAAAATCATCTTATAGGCAGATTAACAAGTTAACAAATTCTTAAATTATTATCTTATGTCTCCATTTTTAGCGGAATTATTAGGGACTATGCTCTTGATCCTGATGGGAGGAGGAGTTGTAGCGAATGTCTGTTTGTCGAAAACAAAAGGCAATGGAGCGGGCTGGATAGCGATAACGACCGCTTGGGCTTTAGGCGTATTTATCGGTGTTGTGGTAGCCGGCCCTTATAGTGGCGCACATTTGAATCCGGCGGTATCGATCGGCTTGGCGATCGGAGGGACTTTCCCTTGGTGTGATGTATGTACTTATATAGCCGGGCAAATGATAGGTGCCGCTTTGGGCGCTTTATTGGTCTGGCTGGTTTATAAGGATCACTTCAACGCTACGGATGATCCGGATGCGGAATTAGGCGTATTCTGTACGAGTCCTGCTATCAAAGATTATCCAATTAATTTCTTAGGTGAGATGATCGGTACGTTCGCCTTGATGTTTGTCGTATTTTTTATAACGGACGGAGAACTAACCTACGAAAGCAATAGTACCTTGCCGATAGGTTTAGGTTCGGTAGGTGCCATTCCGGTAGCGTTTACGGTCTGGGTAATCGGCCTTTCCTTAGGTGGAACTACCGGTTACGCGATTAACCCTGCCCGTGATTTAGCTCCCCGGTTCATACACTTTATTTTGCCGATCAAGGGAAAAGGCAGCAGCCATTGGGAGTATGCTTGGGTACCTGTTTTAGGGCCGATAGCTGGGGCCGCTATTGCCGGTATGCTCTATTATGTATTGAAATAATCTCTTGTATCATCCGGATCACTTTCGGAACCGCCGCTTTTACCTCGGGTGTCAGATCCATTCCGACCTCGTTGATATTGAGGGCGGAGATGACAATGAGATGGGTTTCCGGGAGATCGTCGGTCAGGATCATGGCGTCGATCATATCTTTTAGACCGATCTCGTGGGCGCTCATAAGCGGGGGAAAGTCGGTAGCGTAACGAGGTTGGATCAGACGGACGGTGCCCGGAGGGTTATTATCCAGCGTGGCATCGATCATGATGATACGGTCATATCCTTGCAGCCAACTTAATAAATGAAGCCCTCCCGTGCCCCCGTCCATCAAATGGACGTGAGCCGGGAGCTTCTCGTTTTCTAAAGCCTTGATAACGTGTATGCCTACCCCTTCGTCTTTCAGCAATAAATTGCCTACTCCTAATACTAATGTTTCCTTCTCCGCTTTCATCCTTTTTTAGCGATCTTAGTGATAGTCTCGGCAGTCTCGGTTACCTCTTCCTTGTCCGCTATGTCTTCCTCGATAAACTTCCAGCCACCGATGATGGACGAAGTCTCGCCACGTTGCTCGATATAGTCATGATAAAATACCAGATAAATATGAACGATAGCGAAAAGGATGAAGAACCACATCAGGAAATGATGGATCTGGCGAGCCATCAAATCCCCGCCCATCAAGGGAACTGTCCATGCGAACAGTTGCGGGAAGAAGGACTGGCTCATCTTCGCGTACAGGCCGAATCCTGTGATACTTTGTAACAAAAATGCCCAGAAAGTTCCGAAATAAATCAAGCTAGCCAAGGCGTTATGCCCGATACTGTCTACCGGTTTGTTCTTAATCATCAAGATATCTACCTTGATCACCTCCAATACCTCTTTCCATTGGGATTTCTTTAAAGGGATGAAGTTATTCCATCTGGCATAACGATTCCCGACGAATCCCCAATAAAGCCGGAATACGAAATTGAAGAAGAATACGAACGCTGTTACGAAATGGATAAACCGAACCACGCCGAACCAATAGCTGAAATAAGCCTCCGAAGCGGACATGATTGCGGGAGGATCGGCGATGATAAAGCCTGTCACGCAGAGTATGACGATACAGAGCGCATTCACCCAATGATAGATACGTACGGGTAATTCCCATACATACACTTCTCTTAAACGTTTCTTACGACTCTTCATGGCTCTATTGTTTTTTAGAATGTATCAACTTGGTGCACATATTTTCCTTCCTCGTCATACAGATGCACGGCACAAGCCAGACAAGGATCGAAAGAGTGGATCGTCCGAAGAATCTCTAGGGGTTGCTTCGGATCGTATATCGGCGTACCGATCAAAGCGGATTCGTAGGCGGACAATACGCCGTTCTCATCCCTCGGTGAGGCGTTCCAAGTAGTAGGCACTACCATCTGGTAGTTCTTTACCCGGTTCTTGTCGATCACGATAAAATGGGCTAATGCTCCACGGGGAGCTTCGGCCAATCCTACGCCTTGCTCATGATCGGGCCAGTTCTCCCGTTCCCATTCGGCACTGTTTGCCATCCGGGAATCCCCGTTCTCGAGGTTCTTGATCAATTGGTTGAAAAACTCAAGGGCCCAGTCTGCTGCCATTCTACATTCCAATCCACGAGCGGCGGTACGTCCTAGGGTAGAGAATAAAGCATCTACCGGTAAGTCAAGCTGACGTAAAGTCTCGTCTACGATACTCTTTTGGGGTTCCTTCCCTGCGGCGTAAGCTACGATCAAACGGGCTAACGGACCCACTTCCATTGGTTCCTGTTTCCACCGTGGCGTCTTGATCCAACTATATTTATCCTCTACGTCCAATAACTTATAGGGGGGACGAGGGCCAGTATATTCCAGATGGGTCTCTCCCTCGTAGGGATGCAAACCGGCTTTGTCTCCTTGCGTGTATTTATACCATGAATGATAAATGTACTCCTTGATTTCTTCCGGGGAGTTAGCGTCTACGGGATGTACCTTGCTAAGGTCACGATCCAAGACGATTCCTCTGGGGATCTTATAACTTTCCACTTCCCCGAGATCGAACACCGGGTAGTCTCCGTAAGACAAATAGTTTCGTACGCCTCCGCCAATCTTACTCCATTTGTCTTTATAGACGTTGGCGATCATCAATAAATCTGGGATATACACTTGATTAATGAAAGTTTTCGCCTCCTCTAGTTTCTGCTTTACCAGAGCGAGTCGATCTGCGTTGATCGCATTGGCCTCATTTAAGTCGATGCTGCAAGGCATACCGCCTACGATATAGTTTGGATGCGGATTCTTGCCCCCGAACACAGCGTGTACCTTGACGACCTCTTTCTGCCATTCCAATGCGTCCAGATAATGGACGGTAGCGATAAGGTTCTGTTCCGGCGTAAGTTTATAGTCCGGATGTCCCCAATACCCATTGGCGAATATACCAAGCTGCCCGCTGGCAACGAACTTCTTTAGTCGTTCTTGAGTGGCGGTGAAATACCCCTCGGTATTCTTTGCCCATGGAGAAAGTTGCTGGGCAAGTAAAGCGGCGGCTTTTGGATCGGCTTTTAAGGCGGATACCACATCTACCCAATCCAATGCATGCAATTGATAGAAATGCACCGTATGGTCATGCATGTACAATACGGCTTGCATGATATTACGAACCATACTGGCGTTGGGAGGGATCACGATACCCCGTGCGTTCTCGACCGCCCGTACCGAGGCAAGCGAGTGGATGGAAGTACATACGCCGCAAACACGGCCTACGAAAGCCCATACATCCCGGGGATCCCGGTCTTTTACGATATTCTCGATGCCCCGCACCATAGTACCCGAGCTATAAGCGTTCTTGATCGTGCCACCTTCTATTTCAGCCTCTACCCGCAGGTGGCCTTCTATACGGGTAATGGGGTCTATGACAATTCTTTCTGACATGATAGTAGTGTTTTATTAGATCGTAGATTTACTTTCCGGCTCATCATTGTCGATAAGCTCTTTTTTCCGTATGTTAGTTGCTACGGCATGTACGGCGATACCGGCGGCGGTAGCGGCTCCTAGAGCCAGACCGATCTGATCCGCCGTGGCCTCGATACCGAATCCGTGTATATCGGGCATACGTTTATAGAACGGGCTGTTGTCCCAGAAATTCTCCTCGCTGCAACCCAAACAGGGGTGACCGCTCTGGATCGGGTAACTGGTGCCCTCGTTCCATTTGATGATACCGCACGAGTTATAGGTGCTCGGACCTTTGCATCCCACTTTATACAAGCAGTAGCCATGCTTGGCGTTCTCATCGTCGAAGCTCTCCACGAACAAGCCGGCGTCGAAATTCGCACGGCGGTAGCACGTATCATGTACTCGGCGGGAGTAGAACATCTTCGGACGGCCCAATCCGTCCAATTGCGGCATGCGTTCGAAAGTCAACATATAAATAATGACACCCGCCATCACGTCGGCGATCGGAGGACAGCCTTGTACATTAATAATAGGTTTACCTTTGATGACTTTATGAATACCTTTAGCGCCGGTAGGATTCGGGTTCGCCGCTTGCACGCAACCGGCGGAAGCGCAGTTGCCCCAAGCGATGATCGCTTTAGCTCCTGCGGCGGCCTCTTCGGTGATCTGCAAGGCACTCTTGCCGCCTACGCAACAATAAGCCTCGTCCTTGGTAGGTAGCGACCCCTCGATCATCAGTAGATAATTGCCGTAATACTTTTTCATGGTCTCTTCCTTAGCGGCCTCGGCCTGTTCGCCGGCGGCGGCCATCAGCGTCTCGGTATAGTCTAGGGAAATCTTGTCTAACAACAAGGTCGCCACGATCGGGTGGGCGGCACGGATAAACGATTCGGTACAACAGGTACATTCCTGTAGGTGTAGCCAGATGATCGGAAGGCGGGGTTTCGTCTCCAAGGCATTTACTACCTGTGCCACTCCCGAAGCCTCCAATCCCATAAGGGCGGCCATGGTGGTACAGAACTTCAGGAAGTCCCGGCGGGAGATGCCTTTCTGACGGCACTCTTCGTAAACGGACGGTCTTTTATTTTCCATATCTCAGCAATTAAGTATTCTAACAAATACGGGGGAGTTGTTCCCCGCTTAGCATATCGATGATCCGGTAGTTACCGTATAATGTCTTCATCTTGACCCGGGCTTGCTCTCCGCTTTGCTTGGTGATACGACCGATAACGGTCGCTTGCCTGCCCTCCTCGAAACCTCTCATAAGGGGTAACGCTTGTTCCGCACGGCTTTCCGGCAGGATCACAAGAACTAATCCTTCGTTCGCTATATAGAGCGGGTCTAATCCTAGCATCTCGGATGCGGCACGTACCGCTTCAGGAATAGGCAGGGCGTCTTCGTCCAGCAGGATATCCACACCAGCGTCTTGGGCGATCTCGTTGAGGGTTCCGCTTACGCCACCTCGGGTGGGATCACGTAAGACATGTACCTCTCCTATAGTATGTAACAGCTCAGAAATCATAATGTTTAGCGAAGCGGTATCACTTTTTAGATCCGTCTCGAATCCCAAGCTTTCCCGTGCGGAAAGGATCGTGATACCATGTAGACCAATCGGGCCGCTACAAATGACGACATCGCCGGGAGTGGCTTGGTCTGGGGCGATTCGTATGCCCGGAGGGACGATCCCGATCCCACTGGTGTTGATAAACAATTTATCGCACTTGCCCCGTTCCACCACTTTTGTGTCCCCGGCTACGATCTGTACGCCGGCACGCTCCGCCGCACGTTTCATGGATTGTACGATACGCTGAAGATCTGCTAGAGGCAAGCCCTCTTCCAGTATAAACCCGGCGGTCAGATACAAAGGACGGGCACCGCAACAAGCCAGATCGTTAACGGTCCCGTTGATCGCCAGATCACCGATATCTCCTCCGGGGAAAAAGATCGGGTCTACCACGAAGGAGTCGGTAGAGTAGGCCAGTCGCCCTTCTTCCATAAGAAACACGCATCCGTCATGATCCTGCTCCAATAATGGGTTCCGGAAAGCCGGATAAAATACTTGGCTGATCAGTTGGTGTGTCATGCGTCCTCCCCCTCCGTGCGCCAGTAGCACACGGTCTGAGTCGGTAAAAGGAATCGGGCAATTCAAGTGTATATCCATATCTTTCTATTTATATCTATAATAAGCGGCACAAACCCCTTCCGAGGAGACCATCGGGGCTCCCAGCGGATGGGTGGGATGGCAGGCCTTCCCGAAATGGGGACAGTCCGAGGGGTGTCTCAAACCTCTCATAATCAGTCCGGCGATACATTCGGATGCGATCTGGTTTTCTTCCGGACACAATTGAAATCTCATTCGGGAGGAATATCTTTTATATTCGGATCGAAGTTGAAGCCCGCTGGAGGGGATGATTCCGATGCCCCGCCAGTCTTGGTCGCAAGGTTCCAGCATCTCGTCCATAAGTTGGCGGGCGGCGGCATTCCCTTGTTCGGGGACGGCCCGTTTGTAAGCGTTCTCTACCTCATAACTTCCGGCTTCCAACTGGGAGACACAGCGGTAGATACCATATAATAGATCTACCGGCTCGAATCCGGTGACGACCATCGGGATTTTATATCGGGCGGTTAATCGGTGATAGGCCCTGTTGCCTGTGATGGCGCAGACATGTCCGGCTGTCAGGAAACCGTCTACTTTACTTTCCGGATCGGATAAGATAGCCTCGATAGCGGGTGGTACCGTGAATAGGGAAGTCAATATGGAAAAGTTCGGAAGTCCTCGGCGTATGGCCTCTTTCAAAGCCATGAGGTGAACAGGTGCGGTCGTCTCAAAACCAATTGCGAAGAATACGATTTCCTTATCCGGGTTCTCCTCGGCCAGTGATAGGGCATCCAAGGGCGTATATAGCATACGGATATCCGCTCCTCTCGCTTTTACGCTCAATAAATCCTCCTTACTTCCCGGAACTCGCATCATATCCCCGAAAGAGGCTAAGATCACATTCGGCTGTGTCGCCAACTTCAAGGCGTAGTCGATTGTCTCGACCGGTGTTACACAGACCGGGCAACCCGGCCCATGGAGCAGTTGAAGATCCGGCGGCAACATCTCTTCCAGCCGATAACGGGCGATAGCATGTGTTTGCCCGCCACAAATCTCCATGATATACCAAGGTCGTGTCACCTTTTTGCGGATGGCCTCCAGAAGAGTTTGTACCTTCTCGTTGCTTCTATATTCGTCTACGAAACGCACTTTTGTAATTCTTTAAGGTCTTTCAGTGTTTCCTCCGCTTCTTTCTCATCTACAACAGATATAGCGATCCCTGCGTGAGTGAGGATATAATCCCCCTGTTTCACATCCACCCATTCAATACATATATTCTTTAGGATGCCTCCGAAATCAACTTTAGCCATGGTCATTTCGGGGATGCTTCGATCGATTGAGATAATCTTTCCGGGTACCGCTAAACACATATCGTTTCAATTTATTTAGTAACCTCAAAGATACTTAATATGTTTAAGAGGGAAAGATAAAATTGATAAATATTATTTATAAGATGATAGGTAATATCTCTTTAGTAAATACGATAGTCGATTCGTGTCTGATTAGACATTTATTCCTATATTTGTGCTATGGCGAAGAATAAAGTATATGCGTTGATTATTCAAGGCTTGGTTCAAGGGGTTGGTTTTCGCCCTTTTATCTACCGGATCGCTAAAGATCTGGGGATGAAAGGTTGTGTGGAGAATATGAATAATGGAGTACGTATATTGGTTGCCGCTACTCCGGATGATCGGGATTTGCTGATAAGTCGTATACGGACCGAGCATCCTCGTGTCGCTTATATCCATCGGATCTCCTATACATCTACGGAAATGGATGAAGATGATTTTGACGATTTTACGATTACGCCCAGCCATTCAGAATCGGATGAGGTCACGCAGGTCTCCCCGGATATCGCTGTTTGTGCGGATTGTATGCGAGACCGGACTACTCAACCCCATCGAATCGGATATCCTTTTATTAATTGTACGCATTGTGGCCCTCGCTTCTCTATTATCCGGGACCTTCCTTACGACCGTTCGCAGACAACGATGGGCGGTTTCCTTATGTGTCCCGATTGTGAGAAAGAATATACGAATGTTATCGATCGCCGTTTCCATGCCCAACCGGTCGCTTGCAATCATTGTGGCCCGACTTATTACGCGACTTATAACGAGGAGACTTATATCGATTATGAGACCTTATTGAAACTTACCTCTCGCTTATTGCTTGGTGGAGAGGTTATTGCGGCTAAAGGAATCGGAGGCTATCATTTGATTTGTGATGCCTCGAACGAGAGAGCGGTTGCCCGTCTGCGAGAGATAAAGCAGCGGGATACCAAACCATTCGCTGTTATGTTCCGTGATCTGGAACATCTGCAAGTCTATACGGTAACGGAGCCGATGGAGGAGCGATGCTTAGTTTCTTGGCGCCGTCCGATCGTACTGCTGAGGCAACGGAGCCGGTTAGCTTCCGGAATCAATCCGGGCATGCATACGCTAGGATGTATGTTGTCTTATATGCCGATTCATTACGATTGGTTTGCTCGTACAGGGATACCTGCGTTGGTAATGACCAGCGGGAATCTAAGCGATTTGCCGATAGCGATCACCCCGGAGGATGCGGAGGCGCAATTAACGGGAAAGGTAGCGATCCTCTTGCATCATAATCGCCCGATCCATAACCGGGTAGATGATTCTGTATTGCAGGTCTGCGGAGGACAACCTTGCTTGATCCGTCGTTCCCGGGGCTATGTGCCGGAACCCTTTTTCACGGATACAAATGTGGAGGGGATCATGGCTTTCGGTGCGGAGAAAGTGAACACGTTCGCTTTGGGGAAAGGAGAGACGATCCTGCAAAGTCAATATATTGGCGACTTAAAGAACTGGGAGACTTTCCGGTTCTATACGGAATCTATGGAGCGGTTTCGTCATTTGTTTCGTTTCAATCCCCAGCGATTGGTTTGTGACCTGCATCCGGATTATCTTTCCAGCCAAGAGGCGGAACGTATCTCGAAATCTCTTTCCTTACCTTTATTAAAGGTACAACATCATCATGCTCATGCCGCTGCTTGTATGTTGGAGCATGGATTGAATGAGCCGGTTCTCGCTATCGTGATGGATGGGACAGGTCTGGGTGATGATGGTAAGGTTTGGGGAGGCGAGTTCTTCTTTTGTGACCGAGCGAAATACCGTCGCCTTTCCCATTTTGAGTATGTCCCGTTACCGGGAGGCGACAAGGCGGCTGAGGAGCCATGGCGAATGGTTGTCGCCTATTTGTGGCATTATTTCAAGGACGAACCGTCGGGTATTCCTTATCCGGCCGATTTCGTGGAACGCATAGGCACGGAAAGGATCGCTATGCTTGAACGAATGATGGAGAAAGGTGTGAATACACCCTATACATCCAGCGCTGGCCGGCTGTTTGATGCGGTAGCTTCTTTATTGGGGATTTGTGATGTCTCCAGCCACCAAGCGGAGGCTCCGGTCTTATTGGAGCAAGCGGCGATGGGAGAGAGGAACGCTTATGCGTATCCAGTCTCGGCGGAGGGAGAGGAAATCTCTTTTTATTCTTTGTTTGAGGCATTATTGCATGATAAGACGAACGAGGTCCCGGTGAGCTTGATATCCGCCCGTTTCCATACGACATTGGCTTCCTTGTTCGTGCAGAAAGCCCGCTTGTTGATTAAACGGACGAAAGCGACACAAGTGGTTATCTCGGGAGGATGTTTCCAGAATAAATTATTGACGGAGTCGATGAGGAGACAGTTCATCATGGCTGGGGTCCCCGTCTATATTCCGTCTCGTATACCTTGTAACGATGGGGGGATAGCCGTGGGGCAATTAACGATCGCCTCGGTGACTCCCTTTTAAAAGAGATCAGATATGCATGAGTTGTCTATAGCCCGTAGCATCGTGGAGCTGGTCGAGGAACAAGCGGATAACCGGGGAGCCTCGGTGGTCGAAGAGTTGGAGTTAGAGATAGGACATTTGTCCGGCGTAGAGATCCAAACCTTAGAGTTCGCATTGGATAGCGCCATAAAAGGTAGCAAGCTGGAAAAGGCCCGGATTATCCGTCATTATATTGAGGGGGAAGGACAGTGTAGCGACTGTGAGACCATTTTCCCAATGAACGCCTTGTTTTCCCCTTGTCCCCATTGTGGCTCCTATTTAGTTAAAATCCTTAAAGGGAAGGAACTTCGGGTGAAGTCGATTGTTATTAAAAAGGAATGATATATTAATGAAATAAAAACTTAAATACTATGTGCGGAACTTGCGGATGCGGAGAGCATCATCACCATCACGATCATACGCATGAGCATTCTCATGGCCATGAACATCATCACCATCCTGATGAAGGGATCGTAATCAATCTGGAACAAGATATACTTCAACGTAACAACTTATTGGCGGAGCGAAACCGGGGATATTTCGAGGCTAAGAACCTGTTCTGCCTGAACTTGATGAGTTCGCCCGGATCCGGTAAGACAACCTTGCTGGAAGAGACGATCCGCCGTTTGAAAGCGAAGCGACCGATCTATGTGATAGAAGGCGATCAACAAACCTCAAACGATGCCGACCGTATAGCGGCGTTGGAGATTCCCGTGTTTCAGGTAAATACCGGTACCGGCTGTCATTTGGAAGCCGACATGGTCAATCATGCCGTTAAGCATCTGAATCCGAAGGAGGGAGCGATCCTTTTTATAGAGAATGTCGGCAATCTGGTCTGTCCGGCCATGTTCGATCTCGGAGAGTCCAAGAAAGTCGTTATCGTGAGTACGACGGAGGGAGATGATAAACCGTTGAAATACCCACATATCTTTCAGGAGGCAGATATCTGCGTAATCAACAAGATTGATCTGGCTCCTTATCTGAATACAAAAGTGGAAGTGCTTCGGGAAAACGCCTTGAAGGTAAATCACCATCTCCAGATATTCGAGGTGTCCGCCACGAAAGGAGACGGGATGGATGCATGGTGTGACTGGTTGCAGACAGAGAGTGCAAAGTGTAAATAAATACCCCGGGTTTTAATGAATAAATGGAGAAAAAAACTATATTTGCTCCCATTCATTGAATCTAACTAATCAAAATGTTATGATTAACCGAGAATTGATTAATCCTCAAAGCATCGTAGTGGTGGGAGGTTCCAACAACGTACATAAACCGGGCGGTCGTATCGTGCGAAACCTGTTGGATGGAAAATATAAAGGAGAATTATGTGTGGTAAACGCCAAGGAGACAGACGTGCAAGGCGTCAAGTCTTATCCTTCTGTACATGATATCCCGGAGACGGAGTTGGCGATCATCTCGATTCCGAGTAAATCGTGCCCCGAGGTGATGGAAGTGCTGGCCCGGCAAAAGGGGGTAAAAGCTTTTATCGTGATCTCGGCCGGCTTCGGCGAGGAGACACACGAGGGCGGTATTTTGGAGCAACAGATGCTGGATGTCGTGAATGAGGCGGGAGCCTCCTTGATCGGCCCGAACTGTATCGGGTTGATGAATATGAATTATCATGGCGTGTTTACGCAACCGATACCGGAATTTCATCCCGATGGCGTGGATTTCATCTCTAGCTCCGGCGGTACGGCCTTGTTCATTATCGAGTCGGCGCTGACAAAAGGGCTGCGTTTCTCTTCTGTTTGGTCGGTTGGGAACTCCAAGCAGAATGGAGTAGAGGATATCCTTGAATATATGGATCGGAACTTTGATCCGGTATTGGATTCCAAGATCAAGATGTTGTATATCGAGCAAATCAAGCAACCGGATAAATTGTTGTATCATGCGTCTTCCTTGATACGTAAGGGATGCAAGATCGCCGCTATCAAGGCGGGAAGTACGGAGTCGGGAAAGCGAGCTGCCTCTTCGCATACGGGCGCTATCGCTAGTTCGGACTCTGCCGTGGAGGCTTTGTTCCGTAAGGCGGGTATCGTGCGTTGTTTTAGCCGTGAGGAATTGACTACCGTGGCGAGTATCTTTACCTTGAAAGACGTGAAAGGGAAGAATTGTGCGATCGTGACACATGCCGGAGGGCCTGCGGTAATGCTGGCGGACGCCTTATCCAAGGGGCGTTTGAATGTCCCTAGTTTGGAAGGCCCTATCGCTGATGAGTTGAAATCCAAACTGTATCCGGGTGCCGCTGTCGGTAATCCGATTGATATTATCGGTACGGGGACACCGGAACATCTGGCTACAGCCATCGATTTCTGTGAGAATCGTTTCGATAATGTGGATTTGATGATGGTCATCTTCGGTAGTCCCGGTTTGGTAAAACTTTATGATACCTACGAGGTACTTCATAAAAAGATGGAAGAGTGCAAGAAGCCGATCTTCCCGATATTACCGTCTATCGTAACGGCCGGACCGGAGGTGAAGAGCTTTGTCAAGAAAGGCCATGTGAACTTCTCGGACGAGGTGACATTGGGTACTGCCCTTTCACGGGTGATCAATACGCCGAAACCGATGAGCACGGATATCCAGCTATATGGCGTGGATGTACCGGAAGTTCGTCGTATCATAGATCGGTTGCCGGGTAGCGGTTATTTAAATCCGGAGGAAGTGCGTACATTGTTGCGTGCCGCTAATATCCCGTTAGTGGAGGAATATGCTTCGGATGATAGGGATGCGTTGCTGGCTTTTGCCAAGAAGGTGAAATATCCGGTGGTAGCCAAGGTTGTAGGGCCTGTGCATAAGAGCGATATCGGTGGTGTGGCCTTGAATATCCGTGGAGAAGAGCATTTATTGTTCGAGTATGAACGTATGATGCGTCTGCCGGGTGTTACGGGCATCATGGTACAACCGATGTTGAAAGGACAGGAATTATTCTTGGGAGCTAAATATGAGGATCGTTTCGGCCATGTGGTACTTTGCGGGTTGGGTGGAATCTTCGTGGAGGTATTGAAAGATGTGTCTTATGGTTTGGCTCCGTTGTCATACGATGAGACTTATTCAATGATTCGTTCTTTGAGAGGGTATCCGATCATTAAAGGTACACGTGGGCAAAAGGGTATCGACGAGCAACAATATGCGGACATTATCGTTCGCCTCTCTACCTTATTGCGTTTTGCCAGCGAGATAAAGGAAATGGATATAAATCCGTTGGTGGCTACGGATAGAGGCTTGTTCGCTGTAGACGCCCGTATCCGTATAGAGAAATAAAAAAACAAGCTCCTTTCACTACTGAATGCTAATATACTTAGCAGAGGTGAAAGGAGCTTTTCTTATTTTTTAGTCTTCTTCTTTTTCTTATCGGGAAGATACTCTTTCAGAAAGCGTTTGAAGCTACTTAACGATACATTGTATTTCTCCGCTATCTGAGCGTAAGTCAAGCTCGGGTCTTTCAAGTCTTTCTCGATTTGTTCCTTATAAGGCTCCAAGCGTCCCATTTGTTGACTACCTTTCGGACGGCCCAGCACCACACCTTTACTTCTGATCAAGGCAAGGGCTTCCTTCGTACGGATAGAGACCAGCTTTCGCTCGATCTCAGAGACCAGACCGAAGGTAAAGGCCAAAGTCTTACTGTCGATATTATCCTCGAACACATATCCGTCGCTTACGCTACGGAGCGTTACCTTTCGCTCTATACAAAGCAAAATGATATGGATGATCTCGATCATCTTACGGCTCACACGGGATATATCGGACACAAGTATCTCATCCCCGGGACTTAAAGATTTGACAATACTTTCCAGTCTGCGGTTCGCACGAGGACTATTTCCCACCTCTTTAGCCCACTTCCCGATCTCTATCTTCTGAGATTCTGCAAATTCCCGGATCACAGCTTCTTGGACCTCGGAGTTTTGCTTATTGTTATATGTTCGGATAAAAGCAATTGTCATAATGTATATATTTAATTATCTCCTTTTAATAACAGATCGACTTACGATAAGTTCAAATATGACAAATATATGAAACACTTTAATTCGGTTGGCTTAAAAACAAAAAAACCAACTAATAAATTTATTAGTTGGCTCTTTGCGGAAGCGGGGGGATTCGAACCCCCGGTACCCTAACGAGTACGTCAGTTTAGCAAACTGGTGGTTTCAGCCACTCACCCACACTTCCTTGTGTGTTCTGTGCTTCTTCCTTAGAATTGCGATGCAAAGGTAGAACTATAATTTTAAATAAACAAGGCTTTGCACATCATTTTTTTCGAAAAAAGATACTACTTTTGTGCCTTATTCTGATATTCAATAGATTATTCATGGATTTGAACAAACAAATTTTATCGAGGCGTCCGATAATTATCGCCTTGATAGCGATTCTCGTTGTTTTGATAGGCGGTGGAGGCTTTTGGGTGTACCGTTTGGCTTGGGCTCCGAATTTTAAGCCGGATAAGACGGTCTATGTCTATATAGATGATAAAAAGGATTTTGATGATCTTTGCCGGCAGTTGAGTGATTCGGCGAACTGTCTCCGTATCGGTAGCTTTAAGCAATTGAGTGGATTGTTGAAGTATCCTGCGTCCATGCGTACCGGTCGATACGCCGTGAAACCCGGCATGAGTAATTTAACCTTATTGAATGACTTGCGGAGAGGACATCAAGTAGCGACCCGAGTTACTTTTAATAATATCCGTTTCAAGGAAGATTTGGCGGAACGTATAAGTGATCAATTGATGTTCGGGAAGGAAAATCTCCTGCGTCTATTGAATGATTCCGTGTATTGCGACTCTTTAGGTTTTACCCCGGAAACGATCCATGCCCTTTTCATTCCTAATACCTATGAGATTTATTGGAATATATCCGCGGATAAATTTATACGTCGCATGAAGCGTGAATATGACGCTTTCTGGACACCGGAACGATTGAAAAAGGCAGAGGAGATCGGGCTTACTCCAGTTGAGGTATCTATCTTGGCTTCTATCGTAGAAGAGGAGACGGCGGCATCGGACGAATATCCAATCGTGGCGGGTCTTTATATCAACCGCCTTCGTGCCGGTATTCCTTTACAGGCGGACCCTACCGTAAAGTTTGCGGTGGGGGATTTTTCTTTGCAACGTATCTTATTTGAGCATTTGGAAATAGATTCTCCCTATAATACCTATAAATATGCGGGCCTACCTCCCGGTCCTCTACGGATTCCTACTATCAAGGGCTTGAATAGCGTATTGAATCATACGAAACATAAATACTTATACATGTGCGCTAAGGAGGATTTCTCGGGACGGCATAATTTCGCCGTGACGTTGGCGGAGCATAACCGCAATGCCAACCGGTATCGGGCGGAGTTGAATAGGCGCCGGATACGGTAATGGATCTAGTATAAATCATAAGTCTCTCATTCTAAATTGAACATTTTTCATTACCTTTGGCAGCTAAATAGTGTGAATAGTCAATATTAAGAAAACAGATACACATGGAAAAACATTTATTTTTGGGGGACGAGGCCATAGCGCAAGCCGCTATAGACGCTGGAATCTCCGGGGTGTACGCATACCCGGGAACCCCTTCTACTGAAATCACAGAATATATCCAAGGTTCTCCGGTAACGAAGGAAAGAGGTATCCATTGTCGCTGGAGCACAAATGAGAAAACCGCCATGGAAGCCGCTTTGGGTATGTGCTATGCCGGTAAACGTGCGCTTTGCTGCATGAAGCACGTGGGTTTGAATGTAGCCGCCGATTGCTTTATGAACGCCGCTATGAGCGGTATCAACGGAGGTATGATCATCCTTACGGCCGACGACCCATCCATGCACTCTTCCCAGAATGAGCAAGACAACCGTGTTTATGGCAATTTCGCCATGATCCCGATGTTTGAGCCATCCAGCCAGCAAGAGGCTTATGATATGGTATATCATGGATTCGAGTTATCCGAGAAATTAGGGTATCCTATCTTGCTGCGTGTAACGACCCGTATGGCGCATTCTCGTGCCGGTGTCGTAACCAGCCCGTTGAAGCCGGAGAACCGGATGAATTGTCCGGAAGACGGTCGTCAACGTTTTATCTTACTCCCGGCATTGGCCCGTAAACGTTTCAAGAGTTTGCTGGCGTCTCAAGAGGCTTTCACGGAAGCTTCCGAGAATTCCGCATATAATAAGTATTTCGATGCCCCGAATAAAGACTTGGGTATCATCACGACGGGTATCGCTTTCAATTATCTTTCCGAGAATTATCCGGACGGTTTCGAGCATCCCGTATTGAAGATCTCCCAGTATCCGCTTCCGAGAAAGCAAGTGGAGAAGATCGTTGGCGAGTGTAAGGAGATCTTGGTGTTGGAAGAGGGATATCCGGTCGTTGAAGAGCAATTAAAAGGTTTCTTGGCGAAAGGCGTGACGGTTCATGGCCGTCTGGACGGTACGCTTCAGCGTGACGGCGAGCTTACGCCAGACGCGGTAGGCAAAGCCTTGGGTAAGGAGATCCAGAGCTATTATGCGATCCCCGAGGTGGTTGAGCAACGTCCGCCCGCATTGTGCCAAGGTTGTGGACACCGGGATATGTATGAGGCCTTGAACGAGGTGATCGCCGAGTATAACGGTACGGCTAAGGTGTTTGGCGATATCGGCTGTTATACCTTGGGAGCTTTGCCTCCTTTCCGTGCGATCGATTCTTGTATCGATATGGGGGCCTCTATCACGATGGCGAAGGGTGCTTCCGACGCGGGTGTATTCCCGGCTATCTCCGTGATTGGCGATTCTACGTTTACCCATTCCGGTATGACTGGTTTGCTGGATTGCGTGAACGAGAACACGAATATCACCATCGTTATCTCCGATAATGAGACAACGGCCATGACCGGAGGGCAGGATTCCGCCGGAACGGGACGTCTGGAATCTATCTGCGCCGGTATCGGTGTGGACCCGGCTCACATCCGTGTGATGGTTCCTTTAAAAAAGAACTTCGAGGAGATGAAGTCTATCATCCGTGAGGAAATCGAGTACAAGGGCGTATCCGTATTGATCCCTCGCCGTGAGTGTATCCAGACATTAACCAGAAAGAAAAAAGCAAGCAAGAAATGAAAACAGATATTATACTATCAGGCGTAGGAGGACAGGGTATCCTTTCTATCGCCGCCGTTATTGGAGAAGCTGCCTTAAAAGAAGGTCTGTATATGAAGCAAGCGGAAGTACACGGTATGAGTCAACGGGGGGGAGACGTGCAGTCTAACCTGCGTCTTTCCGACGAGCCGATCGCCTCGGACTTGATCCCGAAGGGCCACGCCGATTTGATCATCTCTTTGGAACCGATGGAGAGCTTGCGTTATCTGCCTTACCTGAAGAAAGAGGGTTGGCTGGTGACGAACTCCCGTCCGTTCGTGAACATCCCGAACTATCCGGAGATCGAGAAAGTGAACGCCGAGTTGGACAGGCTCCCTCACAAGGTCGTATTGGACGTGGAGGAGATCGCCAAGGAAGCGGGTTCTGTCCGTGCCGCCAATATCGTGATGTTGGGTGCAGCTGCCCCATTTATCGGGATCGAGTATGATAAGATCGAGGCGGGAATCCGTCAGATATTCGGTCGTAAGGGCGAGGATATAGTTAATATGAACCTAAAGGCGTTGAAAGCCGGTTATGACTTAGCGCAAAGTCTGCGGTAAATCTTTCTCCGGGTTTGCATGATATCAGCGTACGTGACATCTCCGGGTTTCACGTACGTTTTTTTTAACATCTAACCCCCTAGAACTTTTAGAAGAGCTGTCGAGGGGTAGGTACGGCACCGTAGAACTTTCGTAAGCCTTAGAATTATGCGGTTTGATGAGAATTTTAATGTATCTTTGTCGCTGAATCCTAAACGAGAAATGATTAAGGTTATGAAGAAGTATTTATTGGTTAGTTTACTAGCGTTATTGGCTTTCGTAGGCAAAGCTCAGGAGGATAATTCCGATATCGTGAAGGTCGGTGATACTATGCCGTCATTTACGATTGTTTCCGACAACGGGAGTAAGTTGCAGTCCGCTTCGTTGAAGGGAAAAGTGATCCTCGTGAATTTTTTCGCCACTTGGTGTCCTCCTTGCCAAAAAGAATTGGCCGCTGTCCAACAAACCCTCTGGCCGAAATACAAGAACAACAAGGACTTCGTTCTCTTGGTGATCGGGCGTGAGCATTCCGATGCCGATCTACAGAAATATAACGAGAAAAAAGGCTTCGATTTTCCATTGTATCCCGATAAGGACCGGGCTATTTTCGGCGCTTTCGCCAAGAACTTGATCCCTCGTGGCTATTTGGTCGGAAAAGACGGGAAGATCATTTATACGAGCAAAGGCTATACCGATGAGGAATTTGCTGAGTTAATGACTAAAATAGAGGGTGCGTTAAAATAAGAATCATGAAATATAGTAACATACATTTAATTTATTTTTCTCCGACACACACGTCCGCCAAGATCGCTTATGCGATAGCGGAAGGAATGGGTGCCACTTCGATGTCCGAGTCTGATGTCACTTGTGAGAGTCTGGATATGGAAGAGTATATTGATGATGAGCTGACGATTATAGCCGCTCCTGTATACGGTGGCCGTGTGGCGGAGACTGCCATGGAACGTTTTCGCATGTTCCGTTCTGCCCACCATGCGCCGGTAGTCCCCGTGGTACTGTATGGGAACCGGGATTATGAGGATGCCTTGAAAGAGCTCTGTGATTTAGTGTCGGAGCAGGGGTTCGTACCTGTGGCTGCCGGAGCGTTTATCGGCGAGCATTCTTTCAGCCGCAAGGGGATGCCCATTGCCGAGGGGCGTCCGGACGAGTCGGATCTTAAGCAGGCTACGGAATTCGGGAAAAAGATTATCGAGGAGCTGGAGAAGGTTTCCTGCGTGGAATGCTTGTCCGCCTTGGAGGTGAAAGGTAATTTCCCGTATCGGGTGAAAGGCCCTTCCACTCCTCAAGCTCCTGTTACGGATAACGATTTATGTACGCAATGTGAGTATTGCGTGGATGTGTGTCCTACACATGCGATATCCTTGGCAGACGAGGGTATGTATAGCGACCCGAACCTATGTATCAAATGTTGCGCCTGCGTGAAAGAGTGTCCCGAGGGCGCACGTACTTTCGATACTCCTTACACGGCGATGCTCCATAAGAACTTTAGCGCACGCCGGGAGCCGGAGATATTCTTCTAATGGAGGACCGGGTATCCGGTATATTGTGAGGGAAAGCGTCAAAAGGCAAAAGTTCTTTTGGCGCTTTCTCTTTTTTTGTACCTTTGTTCGGATCGTTAATCTCAAATAATACCGTGTTTGTATGAAAACCTATTTATTCCTTTTGCTTTTTGTGTTTCAAGCCTTCTCCCTTTCCTCCCAGATTAGCCTGAAAGGGTATAATCAGGAGAAGATCGATCCTTCTCTTTTCGAGGGACGATGGAAAGCCCGTTGGATCTCCTACCCGGGTGAGGCTCCGAATGTATATGGGGTCTATCATTTTCGTAAATCGTTCGATCTGGAGGTGGTTCCTTCCCGGTTTATCGTCCATGTTTCCGCCGATAACCGTTATAAATTATATGTAAACGGGAAATTGGTATCCTTGGGTCCGGCCCGTGGGGATATCTATAACTGGAGTTTCGAGACGGTGGATCTGGCTCCTTATCTGAGGAAAGGGAAGAATACGCTGGCCTCCGTTGTCTGGAATTATGCCGAGCGTAAACCTGTCGCCCAGATCAGTTACGATCAGACGGGTTTTATCCTGCAAGGCAATACGGGGCATGAGGCGGTGGTAAATACGGATACCACTTGGGTCTGCCTGCGTAATAAGGCGTATGCTCCTTGGACCGAATGGCAGGTATTGGGGTATTACGTGGCTGGCCCGGGCGAGGAACTGGAAGCCTCCGCTTATCCTTGGGGCTGGGAACAACCGGATTACGACGACAGGAAATGGGAGAAGGCCGTACGGGGCATGGAGGGTGCCACGAAAGGATCGAGAGATTACCCGGGACGGTTGCTGGTTCCTAGCCCGATACCTCCGATGGACAGCCGGATCGAGCGTCTGGCCAAGCTCCGCCGGTCGGAAGGGATCGAATGCCCGCAAGGATTTCCTTACTGGCCAAAAGCTTTGACGATCCCGGCGAATACGGAGGTCCGCTTGCTTCTGGATAATGATTACCTGACGACGGGTTATTTCTCCTTAGCCTTCAGCAAAGGAAAGGAGGCCGAGATCCATATCGGTTATTCGGAAGCCCTCTATAAGCAAGAAGAGGAATCGACCACTAAATCGTATGCGTTGAATGGCAAGGGACATCGGGACGAGTTGACGGATAAGCAGTTTATCGGGTACGGGGATAAGATACTGGCTGATGGGGGAGATAATCGTCTCTTCACCTCCCTGTGGTGGCGTACATGGAGATATGTGGAGTTGAAAGTGAAGACGGCTTCCGAGCCTTTGGTGATCGAGGATATGTATGGGACTTTCTCCGCCTATCCTTTCCGTAACGAGACCGCTTTCTCCGCTCCGGGACATGAGGAGCTGGGCCGTATGCTCGAGATAGGATGGCGTACCGCCCGTCTGTGCGCCAATGAGACGTATATGGACTGCCCGTATTACGAGCAACTGCAATATTTCGGGGATACACGCATACAGGCAATGATTTCCATGTATAATACATCAGACCCTTATATGGTGAAGAATGCTCTAGAGCAAGGACGGCAGTCCATGGTGGCGGAAGGGATTACGATGAGCCGATATCCGTCTAGCGTACATCAGTTTATATCCTCGTTCTCTCTCTGGTGGATTTGTATGGGGCACGATTATTGGATGTACCGTGGGGATGAGGCATACATGAAGACCTTGCTTCCCGCTTACCGTCAGGTTTTGTCGTGGTACGAGCAATGGTTGAAGCCGGATTATAGTTTGTCGTACGTTCCTCATTGGTTCTTCGTGGATTGGGCGGCCGGTTTTGATTATGGCGAGCCGATACGGGAGAAAGAGGGAAACTCGGCGCTCCAAGATTTGATGTATATAATGACCTTGGAGTTTGCGGCGGAGATGGAACAAGCGATCGGCCTCCCTGCCATGGCGGATCATTACCGGAAGATCGCTACCGAGATGCGTAAGACGATCCGCCCGAAATATTGGGACGCTGCCCGTAATCTATTCGCCGATACGCAGGATCATCGCAGCTATTCCCAGCATGTGAACGCCTTGGCGATCTTGACTGGGGTTACGAAAGGGGAGGAGGCCGTAAAGGTGATGAACCAAACCTTGGCGGATACGAGCTTGATCCAGTGTACGATCTATTTCCGTTATTACTTGAATCAAGCGTTGAAAGCTTCCGGTTTAGGGGATCAGTTCTTGGATAACTTACAAATATGGCGGGATCAGATGGCGTTGGGATTGACCACATGGGCAGAGATGCCGGAGCCATCCCGTTCTGATTGCCATGCTTGGGGAGCCAGTCCGAATATCGAGTTTTACCGGATCTTGTTGGGGATAGATAGCGATGCTCCCGGATTTAGGAAGATACGGATCGCTCCGTCTTTGGGAAAACTGAAGGAGGTTTCCGGTACGATCCCACATCCGCTTGGAAGCGTGACCGCCGCTTATAAATTGAATGAAAGAGGTGAGGGAACCGCCCGTCTGGTCTTGCCGGAAGGTACTACGGGTATATTTATCTGGGATGGAAAAGAAATCCCGTTGAAACCGGGCGAACAGGTTATTTCGTTATCTTCGCGTCATTAATCTATCTAAAATCCTGATATGAGACGAGTTTATTCAATTGCCTTATTGCTGCTGGTCGCTCTCGGTCTGTCGGCGACAACGAAGGAAGTAAAGTTGAAATTATTGGAAACCAGTGATATTCATGGAAATTTCTTCCCGTATAATTTTATCGAGCAGCGGGAGTGGGGAGGAAGTCTGGCAAGGGTATATTCGTTCGTGCAAGAAGAACGCCGGGCGTATGGCGATAACCTTTTGCTATTGGATAATGGCGATATCTTGCAAGGACAACCTTCGGCGTATTATTACAATTTCATGGATACGGTCTCTACGCATATAGCTTCCGCCATGATGAATTATATGGGGTACAATGCGGGAAATATGGGTAACCATGATGTAGAGGCTGGCCATGCCGTTTTCGATCGTTGGATCAAACAATGTGATTTCCCTATCTTGGGTGCCAATATTATCCGTACCTCCGACCGGGAGACCTATTTAAAGCCCTATGAGGTATTTGAGCGTGACGGTGTGAAGATCGTTGTACTGGGGATGATTACTCCGGCTATTCCTGTATGGTTGCCGGAGACTCTGTGGCAAGGTCTTTATTTCGCCGATATGGAAGAGACGGCCCGTAAATGGATGAAGATCATTCAGGAGAAGGAGAAACCGGATGTTGTGGTAGGTATCTTTCATGCGGGAAATGAGGCTCGTACCATGTCCGGCCAGTACCGTGAGGATGCGTCGATGGAGGTTGCCCAGCGCATTCCGGGCTTCGATGTGGTTATAATGGGGCATGATCATCGCCGGTATTGTGGTAAGGTGGCGAATATCGAGGGAGATTCCGTGTTATTGATAAATCCGGCAAGTAATGGGCGTGTAGTCGGTTCCGTTGATGTCGTGTTAAAGATGGAGCATGGAAAGGTTTTGGACAAACAAGTATCGGGTGTTTTGACGGATGTGGATAAGTTGGAGCCTAGCAAGGAGTTTATGGAGAAATTCGCTCCGCAATACAAAGCGGTGAATGATTTTGTCTCCGAGAAGGTGGGAACTTTTACGGAGAGTATCGCGACCCGTCCCGCTTACTTTGGGCCATCCGCTTTTATTGATTTTATTCACTCTTTACAATTGGAGTTGACTGGTGCGGACGTCTCTTTTGCCGCCCCGTTATCCTTTGACGCAAAAATAGATAAAGGGGATATCACGATCAGCGATATGTTCAGTCTTTACAAATATGAGAATATGCTTTATACGATGAATTTGACGGGAGCCGAGATCAAAGGTTTCTTGGAGGAATCATACGCTATGTGGACCAACCGGATGAAATCTCCGGACGATCATGTCTTATTATTGAAAGAGAGAAAGAAAGGACAGGAGAATTATGTCTCATTCGTCAACTTCAGTTTTAACTTTGACTCCGCAGCTGGTATCATTTACACCGTGGATGTAACGAAACCCAAGGGCGAGAAGATCACGATCTTGAAAATGGCGGATGGTAAGCCTTTCGACGAGAATAAAACGTATAAAGTAGCTCTTAACTCTTACCGAGGTAATGGAGGAGGTGAGTTATTGACGAAAGGGGCCGGCATTCCCCAAGACGAGTTAAAGAGTCGTATCATTCATTCGACCGATAAAGACCTCCGTTATTATATGATTCAATATATAAAGGAAAAGGGTGTACTTAGCCCACAACCTTTAAACCAATGGCAAATGATCCCGCAGGATTGGACGAGACCGGCGGCCGAACGGGATTGTAAGTTTCTTTTCGGGGAATGAGTTTCCGTCCTTGAAGTGTCTGGTTTGCGATAGTATCTCAATGGGAAACGGTGGTAAAGTCAATGGAATAGAGATGGTTTCTCAATGACTTTACGGCCGTGTCCCATTGACTTTTTTGTATCCCGTATTAGGGATGTTGCTGATAGGTTAGGGCGCAAGGGGCGCATCTTTACGTATGTTTCTAAAACTTTTTCTGTAAATAACGTTTATACCCCTCTTGTCTGTAGAGTGATGTAAATATTATTTTTCTAAAAATGTTTCTTTGAAAGCGTAAAGATGCGCCTTTTGCGCCCTAGGATTTTTACCGGGGAATTTTCCTGATGCCTTAACATGTGGATATACAGTTGTTTGTGTGGTTCTTCCCTCTTCGGCTTTTTGGGGTCTTTGGGGGGCGATATAATGGGTCCTTACCCACGTTTACGTGATCCGAAAGCACTAAAACCAAGTGCATTTCGCATGATTTCATGAGCTAAAAGCCGTTTTTTCTGTGTGATTTCCTATCGGGGCCAAGATCGTTTTTGTCGTTTTCATACGTGCAAATGTACTCGTGGAGCACTTGTTTTAAGTGCACGTGGTGACACGTGAGGCCACGTGGTGGGCCATGTGAGCCGAGAATGGATATCGACGTATTATTAACGTACGTGATCCCCCTCGTGAAAAAAACTTGAAAAATAATACCGGAAAAGTTTGGAGGTTATGTTTTATAACACTACTTTTGCACCCGCATTCGAGAGAGAACGCCGGTCCAAAATGATGAAACAAACTTTTAGAAAAAAAAGTTCCGAAATAATTTGGAAGTTTAAAATAAAAGTCCTTATCTTTGCAGCCACGTTCGCAAAACGAAAGCGACAAAAGAGTTCTTTGAGAGATTTACATAATTCAACAAGTAGTACAAGTATTAGGAAAATTAATTTTCCGGATTGATACCGTCAAAAAGTATGACTTTGGACTACAATAACGGATTCCGGAGCGAGGATATTAAGAAACAATTTAAACAACGAAGAGTTTGATCCTGGCTCAGGATGAACGCTAGCGACAGGCTTAACACATGCAAGTCGAGGGGCAGCGGGGGTAGCGATACCCGCCGGCGACCGGCGCACGGGTGAGTAACGCGTATGCAACTTGCCTATCAGAGGGGGATAACCCGGCGAAAGTCGGACTAATACCGCATGAAGCAGGGGCCCCGCATGGGGATATTTGCTAAAGATTCATCGCTGATAGATAGGCATGCGTTCCATTAGGCAGTTGGCGGGGTAACGGCCCACCAAACCGACGATGGATAGGGGTTCTGAGAGGAAGGTCCCCCACATTGGTACTGAGACACGGACCAAACTCCTACGGGAGGCAGCAGTGAGGAATATTGGTCAATGGGCGTAAGCCTGAACCAGCCAAGTCGCGTGAGGGATGAAGGTTCTATGGATCGTAAACCTCTTTTATAAGGGAATAAAGTGCGGGACGTGTCCCGTTTTGTATGTACCTTATGAATAAGGATCGGCTAACTCCGTGCCAGCAGCCGCGGTAATACGGAGGATCCGAGCGTTATCCGGATTTATTGGGTTTAAAGGGTGCGTAGGCGGCCTTTTAAGTCAGCGGTGAAAGTCTGTGGCTCAACCATAGAATTGCCGTTGAAACTGGGGGGCTTGAGTATGTTTGAGGCAGGCGGAATGCGTGGTGTAGCGGTGAAATGCATAGATATCACGCAGAACCCCGATTGCGAAGGCAGCCTGCCAAGCCATTACTGACGCTGATGCACGAAAGCGTGGGGATCAAACAGGATTAGATACCCTGGTAGTCCACGCAGTAAACGATGATCACTAGCTGTTTGCGATACACTGTAAGCGGCACAGCGAAAGCGTTAAGTGATCCACCTGGGGAGTACGCCGGCAACGGTGAA
>NZ_NQMH01000001.1:3300000-3389137 GCF_002272965.1 Parabacteroides sp. AT13
GTGTTCCGGCATGGATGCATTTATATAGTCAAGGTGGCCATGGATACGGGTTACGAGATACGGGAGCGTCTGTAAATGAATGGCCGGATCGGGCTGAAGATTGGTTTCGTGAGATCGGTCTAATCGAATAGAACTCCAGATATCTTTTCTGGAGACTTGCGGAGTAGATTCTAAAATCGATTGTGCAATTTATTTATTACTAGTTTATTATTGATGGTAAACGTAGTAAAAGCGTAGTCTAGGAAAGCGTGTTCTATAGCATATCGTATCTTTGAAGTAGTGAGTTTATTGCTGTTTTCTGTTATTCGGGCTTTTTTTGAAGTAAAAAAGCTAAGTTATGAAATTCCTTAAAAGTTCAGTTTTATTTATTTCAATGGCATGTATAGTGCCTGTTTGTTCGATAGCGAGAGAAAAAAGTGAGAGAATCACAAGAGCTGAGATTGAACAGAAAAGTGCGGATGAATTTATAAATGGTCTGATGAGTCGAATGACCGTTGATGAGAAAATTGGCCAATTGAATCTTCCTAGTTATGGAAACGTAATGCCAAATCCTAAAAAGAGTGAGATAGCCAGTCGTATTGTACGAGGAGAGGTTGGTGGTATATTTAATATATTCGGTGTCGATGCGATCCGGCAGTTACAAGAAGTCGCGGTTAAAGAAAGTCGGTTGGGGATTCCTATAATTGTTGGTGCTGATATTTGTAATGGTTATAAAACTGTTTTTCCCATTCCTCTAGGTCTTTCGTGTAGTTGGAAACCGGAGAATATAGAAGAGGTCGCTCGAATTTCCGCAAAGGAAGTTGGTGCTGATGGTATCTGTTGGACATATAGCCCGATGGTCGATATATCTCATGATGCCCGGTGGGGACGAGTAAAGGAAGGAGCGGGCGAGGATCCGTTTCTTGGAGGTATAATGGCTCAAGCATGGGTGCGTGGTTATCAAGGCAATGATTTATCGGCTGATACGACTCTTATGGCATGTGTAAAGCATTATGCGCTTTATGGAGCGGCCGAGGCTGGTCGGGATTATAATACGGTAGATATGAGCCGTGTGACTGCCATGAATTATTACATGCGTCCTTATCAGGCTGCTGTAGAAGCAGGAGTAGGAAGTATCATGACTTCATTCAACGAATTTGAAAGTATCCCCGCGACCGGAAATACTTGGCTTCTTAATGACGTGTTGCGTAAACAATGGGGATTTAACGGCTTTGTCGTGTCTGATTTTACGGCAATAGCGGAGATGGTAAACCATGGAATAGGTAATAGTCAGGAAGTCGGAGTCAAGGCGCTAAAGGCGGGTGTCGATATGGATATGATAGCGGACTGTTATCATGCCGTATTAAAGAAATCATTGGAAGAAGGGAAAATAACAGAGGCTGAGATTGACTCTGCTTGCCGGAGAATACTAATCGCAAAATACCAATTGGGATTGTTCCATGATCCATATAAATATTGTAATCCGAAAAGAGCCGCCAAAGAGTTCTTGTCGGTAAATAACGTATCCGCGGCCCGTCGTATTGCGGCGGAGTCTTTCGTGTTACTTAAAAATGACAATAATCTGCTTCCACTTAAAGGATGTCGTAAGGTCGCTGTAGTCGGTCCTTTAGCGGATAGCAAGGCGAATATGGCTGGATCGTGGAAATATGATGAGCAGACTAAATCTTATCATGGATTGGTAGAGGATTTACAGGAATCTTTGGGAAATGGAGTAGAGGTTGTTTTTGCAAAAGGCAGCAATCTAGTCGATGATTCCGTCTATGAAGCAAACTTTACGGATCAAAATCGTTCAACCCGGGATGATAGAAGCGATGAACAATTAATCGCCGAGGCCCTAAAAGTGGCGGAAGGCGCTGATGTGATTATCGCTGCTTTGGGTGAATCGATAGATATGAGTGGAGAAGGCGCTAGTAGAGCCATCCTTGAAATGCCGCAAACGCAGAAAAAATTACTGGATGCTATCCAAAAGACAGGAAAGCCGATCGTAATGGTACTTTTTACCGGAAGACCTTTGGCATTACAATCCGAGGAAAAGCAGGTGAATGCGATCTTGAACGTATGGTTCGGTGGTACGGAAGCAGGAGCGGCTATTGCCGATGTCTTGACCGGAAAGGTTTCTCCGACGGGGAAGTTAACCATGTCTTTTCCTCGTGTAACAGGCCAATGTCCGATCTATTACAATCATAAGATGACAGGACGTCCTATGTCTCCTGATGCTTGGTACACTCGTTATGTCTCCAATTATATAGATGTGTTAAATGAGCCTCTTTATCCATTTGGTTACGGTTTGAGTTATACGACTTATACGTATGGCGATGTATCTTTGAATACGAATTCTATGGATGCAAATGGAAAAATTCAAGCATCCGTGATTGTTACCAATACCGGGGCTCAGGATGGAGAGGAAATCGTACAGCTTTATTTACGTGATATCGTACGCAGCATAACCCCTCCGGTCCAAGAATTGAAAGGATTCAAGCGAGTTGCGTTAAAAGCGGGAGAAAGCAAGAAAGTAACCTTTGATATTGATGTGGATATGTTGAAATTCTACGATTCAACCTTAGATTATGTCGCTGAGCCGGGTGAGTTTCAGGTAATGATCGGTGGAAATAGTAAAGAGGTGAAAACAGCTTCGTTTACATTAAAATAATCCTAATCGGAAGGAATCAGTTATGGGTCTTTGCTAAATTCGAAATTATATGTATCTTTGCCAAAAGAAATATTACAAAACCATGGGGATGACCGGTTTTGACAGCGGGTAGAAGTGGTTTGTAAGCATGTAGTGCGTGGTTGGCTTGCACTTAAATCTCAGACAACGAACAATTAACTGGCGAAAATAATTACGCTCTCGCTGCTTAATCGAAGTATAGTAGATTCAAGCTTAATCCCTGCAAAAGTTGCGGGGACGTGACATCACCCGGATGCTGTGGCTCCGAAGCGTTCCGATCAGGTGGTGCAGCAATATCGGAGATAGTTTGAGATAAGCCTCGGGTCTCAGGCGAAACTTTAGAGGATAAGGGATGAGTGGGTGGCTTCGGTCTTGCTCTTCCCCGACAATGAAGGCGAAGATAAACATGTAGAAAGCAAATTAATTCCTCGTTTGGACGAGAGTTCGAATCTCTCCATCTCCACGGAATGAAAAAAGGCCTTACGGATTGTCCGTAAGGCCTTTTTTCATTCATTGTAAACCCATTTATAAGGAGGTGGCGGTACGTATGGACCAGCCTTTTGATGGGGTAATATATCAACCGATTTGACGATTACGTTATTACCTTTCTGGGTACAAACCAGACATTTTGAACGTAATTTCCTTTTAGCCATGTTGAAGACGATATTCGGATTGAAATGAACTCCGTTTATACGAGTCTCAAAATGTAAATGCTCGGTAGTAGCCCTGCCAGTACGTCCGGTTAAGGCGATCGGTTGTCCGGCGAGAATGCGATCTCCGGGTTTAACCAAGTTCTTGGAGTTGTGGCTATAGATCGTTTCCAGTCCATTATAATGGCGGACAACGATAACGTTGCCATAGGCGGCGAATGGTTTCGCCATCCTGACAATACCATCGAAAGCAGACACGATCGTATCGTTGGCACAAGTTTTGATATCTACTCCGGAATGATGCCTTCTCCTTCCCCCGTAAGGAGAGATCACGTTTCCATTAGGAAGGGGAAATGCGTATTCCCCGGCGGGGATCAAGGATAAATCAATAATTTCCGTGTTATTCTCATCGAATAGCTTGGGGTCCTTGATCGCTATCTGGCTTTTATCACGGGGCGTAAAGGCTTCCGTGATATCTTTTCTAGGAGAATGACAAACCGCTAGCTCCGGAGCTTCCGGCAACATGAAATTGAAATCCACGACGGGAAGAGGAATATTTGCCGTAGGGAAATCCACAGTTTCGGGAGGGGCCGGGCGTGGAGCAGGCTTTTGCGTACGGCAAGACGCAAATAAAATTAGCGTAAGAATGAGTATTCCATTGTGTATTTTAGATGCCATTAGATATTGTTTTACCACAAAAGTATAAAAAAGCCTCTTTCAATGACCTATATTTCCGATATGTTTATACTTCTTTTTATTCTTTGTGTTTTTTCTGATAGTTGAATTTGCCTACCTTTGTAAAGGTAAAATGGAGATATTATACGATGATTGAGGGGACTAGTTTGGCTCTTTGGTCAGAGAGGATGACGATATTGTATTTGCTGGTATTTCTCTAAACTGAAAACGACCAATTTAAAGTACACAGAGAAATAGACAATGCGAATACACCTGTATTTGGTGTGTTCCTTTGCCTTATTTCTGTTGTGTACAAGGCATTTGGTCGTGCCGCAGTTTGACGGGTTTAAGGTAAAGTGTAACACACCTTTTCTCAGATGTGGGTTTATTTATGAGATAAGATTACCTTAAAAACGGCTTTTGTATATGAAAGAACAAAAGGAGATACATATCGGTTCGTTAATAAAAGAGAAAATGGAAGAGCGGGGACTTTCGGTTTCCGATTTTGCCCATGCGTTGCATTATGAACGTACCAATATTTATAAGATATTTAAGCGAAGCAGTATTGATGTGGATTTGTTACTGCGTATATCGGAAGTCTTAGCCTATGATTTCTTGCGGGAGGTGTATTTAGCGGACGAACCCCGACGATATTCAATCACTATAGAAGCGGACAAGGAAGATATAGAGGAGATCCGTAAATGGCTGTTAGAGAAAAGGCGTGAATAAGTTTCACGCTTTCGTGAAATAAGATCACGGTCGATATAAGACCGGTCACTTTGATTGTTTCTACATTTGACCGTCTCGATGTTTCATCATAACATTAGAGAAATAGGTTAAATCAAGGCCGTACTCTTCTTGTTCCGTATGTGAATATAGGCAGGAAGAAAGCGGCCACTTTTTTCTTCTGTGTACGTGCACAATTCGATTATTTCCTTTATATTTGTCGATAAACAACGAATTGTTAACATTTCTAATATGAAAGTTCTAAAGACCGCCCTGCTATTCCTGATGTGCGTATCTTTCTCCTTCTCCTGTAAGGAAGGGGTAAAGGAAGTAAGGGTGCTGAAACTGGCGCACGGATTGCCCCCCAGCCATTCCGTCCATTTGGGATTGCTCTATATGAACGAGCGTCTGAAAGAGTTGTCCGGAGGAAAGATGAGCATGGACATTTATTCTTCCGCTCAATTGGGGTCTGAAAATCAATGTATAGAGTTGCTTCAAATAGGAAGTCTCGATATCACGAAAGTTTCCTCCGCCGCGTTGGAAGGATTTGCCGATCCGTTTAAGGTATTTGGCATACCTTATCTATTCCGTTCCCGTGAGCAGTTTTTCGAGGTGTTGGATGGTTCGGTAGGTAAACAGATATTGGGATCAACGGAACCTTATTGGTTTAGGGGACTCGCTTATTTTGACTCGGGGGCCCGTAGCTTTTATACGGTAAACAAGCAGATTCGTACTCCCGAGGATCTGAAAGGACTGAAGATCCGTGTGCAAAAGAGCCCGATAGCCGTGGAGATGATGAAGACATTCGGTGGTTCGGCTACTCCCGTGGATTGGGGTGAATTGTATACGGCCTTACAAAGTAATGTCGTGGATGGAGCCGAGAATAATACGCCTTCCGTGACAACAGCGTTCCATCATGAGGTGGTAAAATACTATTCAGTCAATGAGCACACGATGTGTCCGGACGTGATCATCATTAGTTTGGCTACTTGGCAGAAGCTGACGGAACAAGAACGTAATTGGCTGCGGCAGGCCGCTGACGCCGCCGCTATTTATCAACGGAAACTTTGGGCGGAGCAAGAGAAGCAATCGCTAGAGGAGATGGAAGCGCACGGAGTGGAAATTATTTACCCGGATAAGCAGCCGTTTATGGATGCCGCCGCCCCGATGATCGAGCGGTTTAAGAATGATCCGGTTTTTCATGATTTAATCGATCAAATACAGAATACCCATGAGAAAGATAATTGATAAAGGATTGGAGCTATCGTTGATTTTCTTGATGGCTTTCTTGGTCGTGGATGTGTTATGGCAGGTATTAAGCCGGTATATTCTGGTTTCCCCGAGTTCCGTGACGGATGAATTGGCCGGATATTTATTGATCTGGGTGGGATTGCTGGGGGCCGCTTATGTATCCGGTAAAAATGAGCATCTAGCGATCGATTTATTACTTCAACATATACGTCCTTCCCGCAGGAAGCTCTTGCGATTGTTTATCTTCTTGATCGTATTTTTATTCGCTGTATTTGTATTGATCGTAGGTGGGACTTGGCTGGTATACACTCGTTTTCATTTGGGAGTTACTTCGGCTTCCTTAGAGATTAATTTAGGATATGTGTATTTGGCATTGCCGCTAGGAGGATTGCTTACCGCTTATTATGCGATAGATAACGCGATCGCCTTATTTCGTTCCTCTAATTCTTAAAAGACTGATGATATGGATATTATAGGTATACTTGTATTAGTGATAAGTTTCTTTTTCCTGCTGGTGGTCGGGGTTCCGGTAGCGTATAGCATCGGTGTGGCGGGTATATTGACGATGCTCGTGAATATAGACTCGCTTCCCGCCCTTACGACTTATGCGATGCGTATGGCTTCGGGTCTGGACAGTTTCGCTCTGTTGGCGATCCCGTTTTTTATATTGGCGGGGAATATCATGAATAGCGGAGGTATCGCCTTGCGCTTGATCGATTTCGCTAAAGTGCTGGTCGGACGGTTGCCCGGAGGACTGGCGGTAGTCAATGTCGTGGCGAATATGTTATTCGGGGCGATCAGTGGCTCTGCCGCCGCCGCTGCCTCTGCTATCGGGAGTATTATGACACCGGAGATGAAAAAGGCCGGTTACGATCCGAATTTCAGTGCCGCCGTAAATATCTCTTCCGCCACTACCGGCATGACGATACCTCCGAGTAATGTCTTGATCGTTTACTCCTTGGCGAGTGGTGGAGTCTCTGTATCCGCCTTGTTTATGGCTGGTTATCTACCGGGAATTCTTACGGGAGTGGCGATCATGATCGTAGCCGCTATGTTTGCCGCACGAAAGGGGTATCCGGTTGGCGTACGTGTTCCGTTCTCGGAGGCGACAAGGGTATTTTTCAGGGCGATCCCTAGTTTGATGCTATTGGTGATCGTGATCGGAGGAATCTTGGCGGGACTGTTTACGGCGACCGAGGCTTCGGCGATCGCTGTATTGTATGCGTTAATCCTCTCTTTTATCTATAAAGAACTTACTTGGGCTAAATTGCCGCAAGTGTTATTGCGATCGGCCAAGACTACGGCTATCGTCCTTCTTTTGGTGGCGACTTGTACGGGCTTGTCTTGGATCATGAGCTATGAGAATATTCCTCAAACGGTAAGTGCCGCTCTGCTGAGCATAAGCGACAATCCGGTGGTCATCTTGATACTTATAAACGTGATCCTATTGATTGTCGGGATCTTTATGGACATGACGCCCGCTGTCTTGATCTTTACCCCGATCTTCCTGCCGATAGCGACGGGGCAATTGGGGATGGACCCGGTACATTTCGGGATCATGATGGTGTTGAACCTTTGTGTGGGATTGTGTACGCCACCGGTGGGTTCGGTATTGTTTATCGGATGTAGCGTGGCGGGGACAAAGATTGATCAAGTGATCCGTCCGTTGCTGCCGATGTTCGCGGCGATGGTTATCGTCTTGTTCTTGGTGGCGTTCTTGCCGGATTTAAGCTTATTGATTCCCCGGTTGTTCGGTTTGTGATGTTCCCCCATAGGGTCGAGGTAGCCTTGTGCTATAAATAGGGCAGTACTCTGTACGAAGTATTCCAGTACTTACGTGCTGAGTACCGCAATACTTCGTGCAGAGTACTGTAGTACTTCAGCCACAGTACTGGAATACTTCGTACACAGTACTGTGCTAACTGTAAGACGCTGTCTTTTTAATGTCCTTTGAACAGGGATAAGGCGATACCCATCTCCAATCCCCGTAGCTCGGCCAGACCCCGTAAACGTCCGATGCAGGAGTAGCCCGGGTTGGTTTTCTTCTTTAGGTCGTCTATCATTTGATGTCCATGATCCGGTCGCATGGCGATGGAGCATTGGCGGCGTTGCTGCAATTCAAGGAAGGCTTTCATGACACCATACATGTCCACATCGCCCTCCAGATGGTTCGCCTCGAAAAAATTACCCTCCGAGTCTCGTTGCGTGCTGCGGAAATGAACGAAATCGATCCGATCCCCGTAACGTTCCATGATCCCGGCCAAGTCGTTATCACTTCTGACACCGAAAGAACCTGTGCATAGGCAAAGCCCGTTGCTAGGATTCGGCACGGCCTCTATTAACTTCCGGAAATCATCTTCCGTGCTCAAGATACGGGGAAGCCCGAGAATGGAATAGGGGGGATCATCCGGATGGATAACGAGCTTGACACCGGCCTCGTCCGCCACGGGAGCTATTTCCCGTAAGAAATAGATCAGGTTCGAGCGAAGTCTCTCCGCGTCGATATCTTTATAACGGTCTAACGCTTCCCTAAACTGCTCGATCGTAAAAGTCTCTTCCGAGCCGGGTAGTCCGGCGATCATATTGCGAACCAACAGCTGGCGGTCTTCCTCGCTCATAGCGTCATAGCGTGCCTTGGCTTTCGCCTTGTCCGCCTCCGTATATTCGGCTTCCGCCGCCGGTCGTTTCAATATAAATAAGTCGAACGCCATAAAAGCCGCGCGTTCAAAGCGCAAGGCTTTGGAGCCATCCGGCATCGTATAAGCCAAATCGGTACGAGTCCAGTCCAATACCGGCATGAAGTTGTAAGTAACTACCCGGATATCGCAAGCTCCCAGATTACGGATGCTTTGTTTGTAGTTCTCTATATAGGTTTGAAAATCCCCGGTTTGCGTCTTGATATGCTCGTGTACGGGCACACTCTCAACCACACTCCACCGTAATCCGGCGGATTCGATCAAGGCTTTCCGCTTTTGAATCTCTTCCGTAGTCCAAACTTCCCCGTTCGGGATATGGTGCAACGCATTTACGATACCGGTGGCACCCGCCTGACGGATGTCCCAAAGGCTGACAGGATCATTCGGTCCGTACCAACGCCAAGTTTGCTCACATAGATACATAATGAATAATTTTTAAATTTATCAATGTGCCAATATGCCAATGCGGTTTGATGCATGGCTGGTTGGCACATTATTTAGATGGAGAAAGCGTCGAAACCTCCGTCTATGGGGATCACGGTACCGGTTACGAATGCGGAGGCGTCGCTCGCCAGCCATTGTAAAGTACCGAGTAACTCCTCCGGTTTTCCTAAGCGGCGGAACGGCGTGTGCGCGACGATCGTGTTGCAACGATCACTAGGTGATCCATCCGGATTGCTCATCAATGCCCGGTTCTGCTCGGTAAGGAAGAATCCCGGTGCCATGGCGTTCACTCGCAGGCCCTCTCCGAATTTAATCGCCAGCTCCCCGGCCATGTATTGCGTGAAATTGTTGATAGCGGCTTTTGCGCATCCATAGCCAACCACACGAGTCAATGGGCGTAGGGATGATTCGGACGAGATGTTAATAATGCTTCCTTTCCCTTGTCCCACCATGACCTCGGCGAAAACCATTGTCGGCAGTACGGTCCCGAATAAGTTCAGGTCTACGACTGTCCGGAAAGCATCGATATCCAGATCAAAGATCGTCTTGTCGGGAGGAATCGTCGCTCCGGCTTGGTTGCCACCCGCCAAATTGACTAAAACATCAATCTTCCCATATGCTTTCAATATCTCTTGTTTGTTTTGCTCCAGCAAGGCTTTATCCAATACGTTTGAAACCAAGAATAAGGCCTCGCCCCCTTCCGCTTTAATTTCATTGACCAAGGCAGATCCTTTTTGCTCGTTTCGTCCGAGGATTACGACGTACGCGCCTTCTCTCGCCAAGTGCTTGGCCATGCAGGCTCCTAATATACCATAGCCTCCGGTCAACAAAATCACTTTCTCTTTTACGCTAAATAAGGAGTTCATCAGATATAATTATTGTAGTATTGTATATTTTCCTTTACCAAGATATCGATCGGCATATAATTGACAGGCTCAATTTTCTCCTTAAGGATCAGATGCCTGAAGAGTGCCTTGATACAATGATATCCTTGTACCTCCGGTCGTTGGGCTATCAAGTGCGTGATCAAGCCGTTTTCCAGATAACGGACGTTCGGTTCTATCACGTCGTAACCAAGAAGTTTGAAAGGATAAGCCGGACGTTCGCTACTTAGATAATCTCCAAGGAAATGGGCCCTCGAATTAAAGATGATACCGATTCTTACTTGAGGATATTTCTCGAAGAAAGTATTCAGTAGTCTCGTATTCTCTTCCCTGTCATCCGCGTGCACATGCAGCAAATGAATCTTTCCCTTGAAAGAGATATTGGCGAGATAATCCCGGAATCCTTCCTCTCGCTTCTGCACTTGCGTAGAACATGAATCCCCTTTACGGGTGAAACGGAAAATCACAAGATCGTCCTCTTGACGGATTTGCTCGAATAAAAGACGTCCCGCTATATACCCCGAATCATACGAATGCGTTCCGTAGTAAGAGATACAATTCGTGTGGTCGATAAAAGAGTCGATCAATATATAAGGAATGCCTTTCTGGTCTAGCCGCTGGGTCAAGGTCAAGACACTTTGCTTGAATAGTGTGGCGATGATAACCCCTTGGCAATCCGCGGTCTCAATCTTCGGGATTAATTCGTCGAAACTGTTGCTGTCGTATTGGTCAAAATGGATTTGCTCGACATCAATATTATAGCTAAACAATTCCCGTTCCGCTTTCTCGATCCCTTGGCTTAGTTTCGCCCAGTATTCCCCTTCATGAAAAGAAGGGATCAAGGCGATGAAATGATATTTTTTCTTCAACGCTAAAGAACGGGCTATCAGGTTTGGTTGATAGTCAATTTCTTTTAAGACCTTCTCCACCTTTTTCCGCGCCTCATCCGATACCTTTCCCCGCTCATGTAAAATACGATCTACCGTACCGGTCGATACACCGGATAATTCGGCGATATCTTTTATCCTGTAATTTTTATTCATGGTATAGATTGTAGTGTGTATTCGTCCTCTCTGTTTATTCGAGTATTTGAAGAGGAGTGTTCAATTTACGGAAAACGTAGCCATACATCATATAGATAAGAGGAACGGCGACGAAAATTCCGATACCGAATAAAATACATCCTAATATCATGATCCCGATCATTACCAACGCCAGCATGAACAGCGGCAATACTTGCCCTCTCGTAATCTCCCAGCTTTTATGCAAAGACTCGATAATCCCGGCGTTTTCCTCGATAATAAAGGCTTGGAAGAACTGAAGGCGCAATGCCAGATAAATACCGGGGATGATAAAAAATAAGAAACCCGCCAATACGACAAATCCCGTGATAAGACTCGCTAGAAAGTAGGTGATGATATTCTTTGTCTGTTGTCCATACGCGGAAAACTGAGGTTCTTCCCCATCCAATGCCTGAAATATATTTTTCATATATCCTAAGGAGAAAATAATGGAGAATAACGCGCTGATCACGTTTACGATGATTTTGCCGATAATAGAACTTTGCATGGGCATCGCGAATGCTGCCAGCGTGAAAGACAAGATACAATATCCGATTAATAATCCGGCTAATATCCATAGCTGCGACTTAGTTCTCTTCCATGCGGTACTGAATACGTCTGGTATGATAAATTTAGGTTCCATAATATATAATATTTGTTTATTGTGTGTGGACACAAATGTAAAATATATTGTTGAAAAAAACAATTTTATTTTCGTTTGAAACCAAAAGAGATATATTTCAACAGGTACTTCCTTCTAAGTGCTATTAATTTAGGTGAAAAAGATAAGTAGGAAACAGAAATCGTGTAAAAAGTTTCTACATTTGTAGGATGAAATAGCGAGTAAAGACCCTTTTGTGTGAATAGATTGTGAAAGATCTCCACTTGGGTTAGAAAGAGAAGGTAACTGAAAAACAGCCTTGAATATATAATTATATACAAATATGGATAAACGAATGCTGAAAATTACGATTACTCAGTTAAGGCAGATCGCATTGTTTGCGGTTGGTATGTCTTTATTAACTGCCTGTGGAAACAGTCAGAGTGGTATGAAATTAGGGGATGCTGAGTTCGCTGTGATGGCGGTCAATTCAACGACTAGCGACCAAACAACATCCTATCCGGCTACCATCAAAGGTACGCAGGATATCGAAGTCCGTCCTCAAGTTTCTGGATTTATCGTGAAATTATGTGTGGATGAGGGAGCTACGGTCCGTAAAGGACAGGCGTTGTTCCAAATTGATCCTACGCAGTACGCTGCTGCGGTAGGTCAAGCTAAGGCCGCGGTCGAGATGGCGAAGGCAAACGTAAGCACTTTGACATTGACCGAGAAGAATAAGAAAACTTTGTTTGATCAGAAAATCATCAGTGATTTCGAGTATCAAACTGCCGTGAACCAGCTGATGTCGGCAAAAGCGAGCTTGGCGCAGGCGGAGGCTCAATTGGTGAGCGCTAACCAGAACTTGTCTTTCTGTACGGTTACAAGTCCCTCGAACGGTGTTGTCGGTACATTCCCGTACCGTGTAGGTAGCTTGGTAAGCGCTTCGATCGCTCAACCGTTGACTACCGTATCTGAGATCGGTGATATGTATGTGTATTTCTCTATGACGGAAAAGGAATTATTGGCGTTGACGAAAGCCGGTGGTACCTTGAAAGAGCAATTGGAGAAGATGCCGGCCGTTAGATTGCAATTGGCGGATGGCTCTATATACCATCATGAGGGTAAGATCGATGCCGTGAGTGGTGTTATCGATCAATCTACCGGTTCCGTAAGTATGCGTGCTATTTTCTCCAATGAGGGGAATGTCTTGCGAAGCGGTGGTACCGGTAATATTATCTTCCCATATACGATGAATGATATCATTACGATCCCTCAATCGGCTACCGTGGAGATCCAGGATAAGAAATTCGTGTTTGTATTGCAGTCTGATAATACCGTGAAGAATACGGAAATCAAGGTTTCCTACTTAAATGACGGCAAGAACTATTTGGTGACAAATGGCTTGAAGTCCGGTGATAAGATTGTCGTGGAAGGGGTACAGATCTTGAAAGACGGTCAAGAGATCCAGCCGATTACTCGTGAGCAGCAAAAGGCAAAATTCGAGCAGGCCTTGAAAGACCAGCATGACGGTAATTTGCAGACTGCTTTTAATTAATAGGTATATAGAATAAGACAAATATTCGCTTTTGTCGAGTAAAAACGAAAGATATGAAATTAGATAGATTTATAAACCGCCCGGTGCTCTCCACGGTGATTTCCATCTTGATTGTCATCTTGGGTTTCCTAGGCTTGATCTCCTTGCCGGTTACCCAATATCCGGATATCGCCCCTCCAACCGTTTCGGTTCGAGCAACTTATACGGGTGCCAACGCGCAAACGGTATTGAATAGTGTGATCGCGCCTTTGGAAGACCAGATCAATGGTGTTGAGAACATGATGTATATGAGTTCCAATGCCTCTAATAATGGTTCCGCGGATATCTCCATTTATTTTAAGCAAGGAACGGACCCGGATATGGCGGCTGTCAATGTGCAGAACCGTGTATCTATGGCGCAAGGCTTGTTGCCTGCCGAGGTAACGCAGATTGGTGTGACGACCCAGAAACGTCAGAACTCTATGTTGTTGGTTTTCTCCGTATATGCGGAAGATGATCGTTATGACTCAGAGTTCCTTGAGAATTACGCGAAGATTAACTTGATCCCGGAAGTCCAGCGTGTGCCGGGTGTAGGTGATGCCAACGTGTTGGGTACGGACTACTCCATGCGTATTTGGTTGAAGCCGGATGTGATGGCCCAATATAAATTAAGTCCGAGCGACGTAACCGTAGCCTTGTCTGAGCAGAACGTCGAGGCCGCTCCGGGTTCGTTCGGCGAGCAAGGAAATCAGTCTTTCCAATATACGATCCGCTACAAAGGACGTTTGCAAGAGGCGAATGAGTTTGAGCAGATTGTTGTAAAGGCTTTGCCGGATGGTGAGGTCTTGCGTTTGAAAGATATCGCCGATATCGAGTTGGGGCGTTTGACTTACAACTTTATCAACCGTGTAAATGGTCACGATGCCGTTACCTGTATCGTTTACCAGATGCCGGGAACCAACGCTACGGAAACAATTAGTAACATTGAAACCTTGCTGGAGGAAACCCAGTTGACAATGCCTCCCGGAATGAAGGTGAATATTTCCATGAATGCCAACGACTTCTTGTTCGCTTCTATCCATGAGGTAATCAAGACTTTGCTGGAGGCGTTCGTATTGGTGTTTATCGTGGTATATGTGTTCTTGCAGGATTTGCGTTCTACGTTGATTCCGGCTATCGCTATCCCGGTTGCCTTGATCGGTACCTTCTTTATGCTGTCGTTGATCGGGTTTAGTATCAACTTGTTGACTCTTTGTGCCATGGTGCTTGCCATCGCGATCGTGGTCGATGACGCGATCGTCGTTGTCGAGGGTGTCCATGCCAAGTTGGACCAAGGGTACAAGTCGGCGAAACTAGCTTCTATCGATGCCATGAGTGAGTTGGGTGGCGCTATCGTCTCCATTACGTTGGTCATGATGTCCGTGTTTATCCCCGTAAGTTTCATGGGAGGTACGGCCGGTACGTTCTACCGCCAGTTCGGTCTGACGATGGCGATCGCTATCGGTTTGTCCGCCTTGAACGCCTTGACATTGAGTCCCGCGTTGTGTGCTATGTTCTTGAAGCCGCATGATGAGGAGCATAAAGAAAAGAAAACGACATTTGTTTCCCGTTTCCATACTTCATTCAATGCGGCTTACGATTCTTTGCTGGCTAAGTATAAGAAACGGGTCGTGTTCTTTATCCAGAAGAAATGGCTTTCATTCGGTATTGTCGCCGGTTGTATCGCCTTATTGGTATTCTTGATGCAGGTTACGCCTACCGGTATGGTGCCGAACGAGGATACGGGTACGATCATGGGTGCCGTTACATTGCCGCCGGGAACTTCTCAGGAACGTACCTATGAGGTGATGAATAAGGTAGATAGTTTGATCGCGGCAGACCCTGCGGTAGAGTCGCGTACGGCGGTTGTTGGTTTCAGCTTTATCGGTGGTCAAGGACCTTCTTACGGTTCATTCATCATCAAGTTGAAAGATTGGGAAGACCGTTCTATGATGCAGAACTCGGATATCGTATATGGTAGCTTGTTCATGCGTGCCCAAAAGATCGTGAAAGACGCTCAGGTATTGTTCTTTACGCCGCCTATGATCCCGGGTTATTCCGCATCCAGTGATATCGAGTTGAATATGCAGGATAAGACCGGTGGTAACTTGGATCGTTTCTTTGATATCTCCAAGGAATACATGGCCGCTCTGACGGCACGTCCGGAGATCAAGTCGGCTCAATCTACGTTTAACCCGAACTTCCCGCAATATGAGATTGATATCGATGCTGCCGCTTGTAAGAAAGCCGGTATCAGTCCAAAGGATATCTTGTCTACCTTGCAGGGATATTATGGTGGTTTGTATGCCTCTAACTTCAACCGTTTCGGTAAGATGTACCGTGTAATGGTGCAAGCGGATCCCGATTTGCGTAAGAATATGGAGTCTATGAAGAACATCAAGGTAAAGAGCGGTAACGATATGGCTCCGATCTCCCAATTCATTACGATGAAGAAGGTCTACGGTCCGGATATTATCAGCCGTTTTAATATGTATACCGCTATCAAGGTCATGGTTGCTCCGGCAGATGGTTATACCAGTGGACAGGCGTTGAAGGCGATCGATGAGGTGGCAAAGACAACGCTTCCGGCAGGTTTCGACTATGAGCTGGGTGGTATGGCACGTGAGGAGGCAAGTACGAGTGGTAGTACGACGGCCTTGATTTTCTTGTTGTGTTTCGTATTCGTTTACCTATTGTTGAGTGCCCAGTATGAAAGTTATATTCTTCCTTTGTCCGTATTGCTCTCTGTGCCGTTCGGTTTGATGGGTAGTTTCTTGTTCGTTCAAGGTTGGGCCGCGTTAGGAAATATCCCGGCGTTGAAGATGATTGTGGGAACCATGTCTAACAATATCTATATGCAGATTGCCTTGATCATGTTGGTAGGTTTGTTGGCGAAGAACGCTATCTTGATCGTAGAGTTCGCTTTGGAACGCCGTCGTATGGGTATGAGTATCACATGGGCTGCCGTATTAGGTGCCGCTGCTCGTTTGCGTCCGATCTTGATGACCTCATTGGCGATGGTTGTCGGATTGTTGCCTATGATGTTCGCGTTCGGAGTAGGAGCGCACGGTAACCGTACATTGGGTACGGCGGCTATCGGTGGTATGTTCATCGGTATGATCTTCCAGATCTTTATCGTTCCGGTTTTGTTCGTGGTGTTCCAGTACTTACAGGAGAAATTCAAGCCGATCGAATGGGAAGATTTGGATAACAGCGATATGAGTACGGAAATAGAACAGTACGCTAAAATAAAATAAGAGATGACAATGAAGAAACAAATTATATATATGGTATGTGCGACTGCTTTGTTAAGCAGTTGCCATATCTATAAGGCATACGAGCGTCCGGATTCCATCGATGCGACGGGAGTTTATCGTGATCCGGTTTCCGAGACGGATACATTAGCTTCCGCGGATACGACCAATATGGGAAACCTGCCTTGGAAGGAGGTTTTCCGTGATCCGAAGTTACAGGCGTTGATTGAGGAGGGATTAGCCAATAATGTAGATATGCAGGCAGCCGTTCTTCGGGTAGAGGAGGCGAAGGTATTGTTGACTTCCGCCCGTCTGTCTTTTTTGCCTTCTATTAATTTCGCTCCCCAAGGGACGATTACATCGATTGGAAATAGCGAATACGTAAAAGCTTACTCAACACCTTTGGCCGCTAGCTGGGAGGTTGACCTATTCGGCAAGCTATTGAACGCGAGCCGTGGCCAAAAAGCCACCTATTTACAGAGCCAATATTCAAGACAGGCCGTGCGCTCTCAATTGATCGGCGGTATAGCGAATACGTATTATACCTTGTTGATGCTTGACCGGCAGGTGGAAATTACCGCTAAGACGGTTGATATCTATAAAGAGAATGTTCGTGTCATGGAGGCTATGAAGATAGCGGGTATGGCTACCGAGGCTGCCGTGACGCAAATGCGTGCCGCTTACCATCAGGTTTCCGGCTCGTTGATCGAGTTGGAGAGCCAGGTGCGTAGCGTGGAAAACTCATTGTCCGTGTTATTGGCTAAGGCCCCTCAACAGATTGATCGGGGTACTTTGGAGGAACAAGTAATGCCGGAGGATATCATGGTGGGTGTGCCTTTGCAATTGTTGGAGAATCGTCCGGACGTGAAGATCGCGGAGATGACACTTGCCAGTGCCTATTATACGACGAACAAAGCCCGTGCCGCTTTTTATCCGGGATTGAATATCACGGCTACAGCGGGCTGGACGAATGGTTCAGGTATTTCTGTCGCCAATCCGGGCCAATTTATGTTTCAAGCTTTGGCTTCGTTGGCTCAGCCGATCTTCAACAATGGTAAGTTGGTCGCTAACTTGAAGGTATCGAAGGCAGAAGAGAAGATCGCTCAAATGAATTATCAGCAGACGATTCTGGAAGCCGGTAAGGAGGTGAGTGATGCTTTACACCAGTATGATGCCACGAGCAAGAAGCTTGTTCAAGACAGAGCGCAGATCGAGCAGCTAGAGAAAGCGGTGGCTTACACCAGCGCCTTGTTCCAGTCGGCTCAATCTACTTATTTGGAAATCCTTTCCGCCCAGCAGAGTCTTTTGAGTGCCCAGTTGACGGAAGTGTCCGACAATGTGCAGCGTATGCAAGCGGTTGTCAGTTTATACAGTGCCATCGGTGGTGGTAGAGAGTAATAACCTTTAAATGTAGTAAAGTTATGATTAGTCCATTAGCATATGTAGATTCAAGCGCAAAGATCGGGAAGAACGTTACGATTCATCCTTTTGCGTACATTGATAAGAACGTGGAGATCGGGGATGATTGCGAGATCATGCCTCATGCCAGCTTGATGAGCGGTACACGCATGGGAAATCGCAACCGTGTATTTAACGGGGCTGTTATCGCTGCTGAGCCTCAGGATTTCTTTTATAAGGGAGGTGATACGATCACCGTAATCGGAGATGACAACGTGATCCGTGAGAATGTGGTGATTAACCGTTCCTCGACAGCGGAAGGACGTACTAGTATCGGAAATGGTAATTTCTTGCATGAGGGGGTACATGTATCTCATGATACGCGGATCGGAAACCATAGTGTATTTGGTTATGGCAGTAAGATTTCCGGAAATTGTATCTTGGAAGATTACGTGATCTTCGGAGGCAATGTATTGATGAGCCAAGGATCCCGGGTTGGATCTTGGGCGATGATTCAAACCGGTTGTCGTTTCCGTAAGGATATCCCTCCTTTTATCGTAGCGGCAAAGGAGCCTACCACGTATTATGGCGTGAACTCTTTCATCATGTCTCATGAGGGATTCAGTGAAAAGGTTATCAAGCATATCAGTCATGCGTACCGGATCATCTTCCAAGGAAACAGTAGCCTTACGGACGCCTTGCTAATGATCAAGGATCAGGTTCCGATGAGTAAGGAGATCCAGCATATTATAGATTTCGTAGGTGAGTCTAAATTAGGTATTATCAAATAAATACCAATAACAAATGATAGGTAAAAGCCGAAGGAAATGATTTCCTCCGGCTTTTTTATGTAATGGAAGGACGGTTTGGTTAATAATATTTGTTAAATAATGGTAAACGTGCAGCATTTGTCTCTTTTTAAGTGTCTTACTAATAAAACAACACGCAATGAAATCCAATAAAGGAGGTTTAATATGAAAAAGTCATTTTTATTATATCTTATCATGTCTGTATTTCTCATCGGTTATTGCGCTTGCGATAATGATGAGGAAAATTTTGATACGGCTACTACCGGACAAGTGATCAAAGTCCCGGATGATATCAAATCTTTTAATTCAGTTACAAAAGAAATCGTTTTCGAGAAGAATATTTCTATCAAGCAAGACGTGCTAGGCAATGAGAAGGTTGAATTCCGGATAGCTGGAAACGGTCACTTCACGGTAGGCAGTATCTCTTCGATAAGTTCCGTTATCTATAATGCCCCAGTCTTATTAGGGGATTATCAGAGATATTATTTATATGATGGATATCCTATTGTGGATGTTCTACAAAATGAGGTAAGTAACCAAGAGGAAAGGGACGAAAACATGCAAAAGATAGAGAAAGCTTGGAGCAACTTCCTGAAAGTATTGAATGAGGCTGGAAAGTTGAAGTAGTGATTACCGGTTTGGGATGTAATTCTGCGATACATCTTTTTTGCGCATTTAATAAGTACGTTCTGTATTACATTTGCTAGCGTTTAAATTTAAGTAAATGTGATGAGTATGGGAAAGAACGATTAGGTATGCGGACGTACATAACCGAGTTATGTGAGGGAGGACATCATTCTACGGCGAAGAGTTATCAAGATGCCTTGAATTCATTCAAGCGGTTTAGTGGTCGGGAGGAAATCCCTTATACCTATATTAATAACGAGAACCTTCTATTTTATCAAAATTTCGGAGAAACTTTGCGTCGACAGATTGGAGAAACGTGTGGCGAGCCAGCCGGAAGGGGAGAAGGATTATGAGGTCTATGTCGCTTCCCAAAAGGAGATGAGCCTCACTGCTGCAGGCAAGCGGAAGTGGGTAGAACGAATCCTGTCCCGCTCCATAGTTTTCATCCGCTGTACCGATACCTTACGTAGAAAGGAGATCGTGCACCTTCCATACATCAAACGTTTCATGGTGAACATCGCCGGAGAGAGGCGAGGCGGCATACGTCCCGTGGCCTTCATTCCGGACGATCAGATGGCCAAGCTTCGCCGGATGGTGGGACCTGTTTTGTGATTCGCATAGACTTGCTTGGCTGTGCCAAGGTCAGTATTTCCCGTGATCTGCTTGGTGGGGTTTCTTTGCTTGTTGCTAAATTATATGCATGTATGTCTGAAAAAGGCAGACAAACCCTGTATCGTGGCTTTTGATGAATTTCAGCAGATTTCCAAATACCCTGAAAAAAATATTGAAGCTTTATTGCGCTCCCATATTCAGCATTTATCTAATGTGCATTTTATCTTTTCAGGCAGTGGGTGTCATTTGGTAACGGAGATGTTCCTCTCTTCCGCTCGTCCATTCTATAACAGTACATCGATTTTGGAATTGTATCCTATCGTCGCTGAAGAATACATACCTTTTGTCTGTCATTGGTTTGATGTGTATGAACGGGCTATTCGTGAGGAAGATGTATTGGTTATATATCGTTTGTTTGAGGGGAATACATATTATATGCAGAAAACTTTTCATGAAGCTTTTATAAATATCCCTATAGGCAGTAGTTGTACGTTGGATATATTACGGCAGACAGTTGATGGAGTTTTGGAAGAGGCAGGCGATGGATATCGCCAACTATTGTCCAGAATTCCCGAACGTCAGAAAGAATTGCTGTATGCCATAGCCTCAGCAGGTAAGGCGGAGAAGATTATGAGTGCCGGTTTCATTCGTAAATATTCATTGGTCTCCAGCAGTGCAGTCCAAGCGGCTGCCCGTAAACTGATGAAATTGGATTTGCTGACTGAAGAAGATAATATTTATTTTATCCCGGATATTCTGTTCCGTATGTATCTTCAGCGGCTAAAGAACACGAATATTATCTTCATTCCGTCGTAACTATCCGTATCCACATAAAAAGAAAGAGGCTAACCCCGAAGGATCAGCCTCTTTTATCGCTTTAATAGAAATTCAAATTAAAGTGCACCCACTTCTTTCAAAGCCTCGTTAGTCTTATGAACAGCGGCAGCGCTCTTAGCGAACAACTCTTTCTCCTCAGCTGTCAATTCCAACTCAACGATCTTCTCGATACCGTTCTTGCCAAGGATAACAGGAACACCGATGCAAAGATCAGATTCTCCGTACTCACCTTCCAAGTAAACAGAGCAAGGAACCATCTTGCCTTGGTTGTGGATGATAGACTCAACAACGAATGCTCCAGCAGCACCCGGTGCGTACCAAGCGGAAGTACCTAACAATTTAGTTAATGTAGCGCCACCAACCATTGTGGAAGCAACAACCTCTTGCAATTTCTCTGCGCTTAACAATTTGCTAACAGGAATACCTTTGTAAGTAGCCAAGCGAGCCAACGGAATCATTGTAGTGTCACCGTGACCACCGATTACCATACCCTCAACCTCGTTAGCGTTACAGCCTAGAGCCTGAGACAAGAAATATTTGAAACGAGAGCTATCCAAAGCACCACCCATACCGATGATACGGTTCTTCGGCAAGCCTAAAGACTTCAATGACAAATAAGTCATTGTATCCATCGGGTTAGAGATAACTACCAAGATTGCGTTCGGAGAGTATTTCAAGATGTTTTGAGCTACGCTCTTAACGATACCAGCGTTAACACCGATCAGTTCTTCGCGAGTCATACCCGGTTTACGAGGAATACCAGAAGTGATAACTACAACGTCAGAGTTAGCTGTCTTCTCATAATCGTTTGTGCAACCTACAACCTTAGTATCGAAACCTAGCAATTGAGCGGTCTGCATCATATCCATCGCTTTACCTTCGGATACGCCTTCCTTTACGTCTAGCATTACAACTTCGTCTGCCACTTCATTGAAGGCAAGAACATTTGCGCAAGTAGCGCCTACATTTCCGGCACCAACAACTGTTACTTTTGACATAATAAATAAGTTTTAGTATGTTATTACTTAATAATACGCTATGTTTTTTAACGATGGCAAAGGTACAATCTATTACGGAATAAAGAAATATTTCCGTATATATTTTTGAGGGACATTATTAAATATCGCTAAAGCCTTGTCGAGGCTTCTTGACAACTTGGTACGCTTTTATTTTTAAGATCTTGAGGAAATGTTGTATCTTGGGTGCGAACAAAACTAAACCGAGGGAAGTTTTATTTATATGGGTTATTAATCTTAAATCCAACGTACTTATGAAAGTTTTTATATATATCCGAAAAGTCCTGTTTTTGTTTCTCTGCGGGGCCTTGTCTTTCTCTTACGGCTACGGTCAGGAGCTACCGCTTCTGCCGGATACGATCAAGCCTCTCTTGTCGGACTCCAATTTGATAGATGAGTTGATCACTGTCGGATATGCTACGGGCAATCGTAGTACTTTATCCGGTTCCGTAAATCGGGTGAATGAAGGAGGGATGAATGAGGGATTGATCTCTACACCCTTGGACGCTCTTAGGGGAAGGGTGTCCGGCGTTAGTATCCCGGTTGGAGGAAATAGCGCCGCTGCCTTGGCTGCCGTCCGGGTCCGGGGTACAACTTCCTTGACGGGAGGTAATGATCCGTTGGTGATTATTGATGGGGTTTTTGCCGATCTTAATTTACTTAGCTCGATCTATCCGGCGGATATCGAGAACTTCACGATCTTGAAAGATGCCTCTGAGACTGCTCAATATGGTTCTCGTGGTGCTTCCGGTGTTATCGAGGTAACGACAAAGAAAGGGCGGCAGGGAGCTTTTAGTATCAGTTATGATGGGAGTTTCGGTGTGGAGGCGGCTTATAAAAGTTTGGATATGTTATCGGCGAATGGTTTCCGGAAACTGGCGGAGGAACGTAATATCGGTATTTTAGATTTAGGGAATAATACGGACTTTCAGGATGAGATTACCCGGTTGGGGTTGGTGCAGAATCATCATATCGCTTTTGGGGGTGGTTCGGAGACTTCCAGTTATCGTGCCTCCTTGGGATTTGTGGAAAGGGAAGGGGTTATCCGAAATACGAACTCACGTAATTTTACGACCAAGTTGAATATTACGCAGCATGCGTTCAATGATCTTCTGGTCTTTGATTTAGGCATATTTGGTTCCTTGCTAAAAAATGCTTATTTAAATGATGTACAGAAGATGTTCTATTCCGCCGCTACTTTCAACCCGACATTTCCGAATCATAAGAATATGGAGACGGGTAGCTGGGATCAAATAACCAACGCTAGCCAGATCACGAACCCTTTGGCCTGGTTGGAGGTGAAGGATGATGATTCGAATGCTCATATAAATACGCACTTAAAACTGGTTTTTAACTTGAGTAAGCATTTAATGTTTACGGCTTTCGGTTCGTATACCTATAATGTAATAGATAACGCCCAATACCTCCCTACTTCGGTTTGGGCGCATGGGCAGGCTTATCGGGGGGAGCGGAAAACAGAATCTTTATTAGGAGATTTCATGTTGGCCTATAAAAAAGACTTTGGTTTGCATCAACTAAATGTATTGGGATTGGCGGAAGCTCAGAAAATGATAACGAGAGGTTTTTATACGACTGCGACGAATTTCAGTACCGATCGTTTTGGTTATGATAATTTACAGGCAGGTGCGGTACGTTTATGGGAGGGGACCGGTTCTTACTATGAGGCTCCTCATCTGGCTTCTTTCCTTGGACGTGTGAATTATATTTATGATGGAAAGTATATCGCTACCGTGAATGCCCGTGCGGATGCCTCTTCGAAAGTGGGGGCCAATAATAAATGGGGTTTTTTCCCTTCGGCTTCTGTCGCTTGGGTGTTGACCGAAGAGGAGTTTATGGAAGGTGTCTCGTGGGTAAGGAATTTAAAGATTCGTTCGGGATATGGCCTATCCGGTAATCAAGACGCGATCGATTCTTACAATTCTTTGCGATTGATGAAACCTAATGGGGTTGTTTCCGTAAATGGTGCGCCCACCGTTACCTTGGGTACGATCCGTAATGCGAATCCGGACTTGAAATGGGAGGTGAAACGTACGTTCAATGCCGGTATCGATGCCGGGTTTTTCGACAATCGTTTTATTCTTGCCGTAGATTATTATAATTCCAAGACGGATGATATGTTGTATTTATACGATGTAAGCGTTCCGCCTTTCGCTTATAATAAAATGTTGGCGAATCTGGGATCGATGCGAAATAGTGGCGTGGAATTGGGTATTGGCGTCACGCCCTTGCGTACGAAAGATATGGAATTGAATATAAACGTAAACGTAACTTTCCAACGGAATAAATTGCTCTCCTTGAGCGGTTACTATAAAGGGGAATATATGTCCGCCCCGGAATATACTAGCATCTCGGATTTAAATGGGGCTGGTTTCCATGGAGGGTATAATCATATCGTTTATCAAATGGTCGGACAGCCTTTGGGTGTTTTTTATTTACCGAAATGTACAGGTTTGGTTTCCGATGGGAACGGCGGCTATAAGTATGAGATTGAGGACTTGAATGGAAACGGGGTGAGTTTGGAGGATGGTGAGGATCGTTATATTGCGGGACAAGCTATGCCGAAAACACTTTTAGGCTCTAATATCAGTTTCCGGTATAAACAATTCGATCTATCAGTACAGATTAACGGAGCCTTTGGGCATAAGATTTATAATGGAACATCGCTAACTTATATGAATATGGATATATTCCCGGATTATAACGTGTTGCGAGAAGCCCCATCCCGGAATATCCAAGATCAGACGGCTACGGATTATTGGTTGGAGAAAGGGGATTATATCAATTTTGATTATTTGACGTTGGGTTGGAACGTGTCTCTTGGTAATTTAAGGAAATATGTAAGAAACGTACGGCTTTCGGTTTCCGTAAATAATTTGGCGACAATTACAGGTTATTCGGGATTGACTCCGATGATAAATAGCTCTATCGTAAATAATACCTTAGGTATAGACGATAAGCGATCTTATCCGGTGGTTCGTTCCTATACGATGGGGTTGAGTTTTAATTTTTAAAAAGGTGTTCGTATGAGAAAGCTTTCTATTTTATCCTATATATTTGCGGGTTTGATGTTATCGTCGTGCGATGGCTATCTGAAAGAGGACCCTCGTGATCAGCTTTATCCGGAGGATGCGTACGATACCCCTCAGAATGTCTATCTGAATACGGTTGCTTCCTTATATAATTATATCGGAGGTTATAGCGATAGCCAAGGATTGCAGGGAACGTACCGGGGTGTCTACGACTTGAATACCTTTACGACTGACGAGGCCATGCTCCCGACTCGTGGCGGCGACTGGTATGACGGCGGTTTCTGGCAAGGTCTCTTCTTGCATAAGTGGGGAACGAATAGTGACGCTATCCAAGCTACTTGGGAATATCTGTATAAAGTAATCGTATTAAGCAATCAATCTTTAGAGATATTAGGCGAGTTGCGGCAAAAAACGGATTATAACGATTTAGATCGGTATGAGGCGGAGGTTCGTGCTTTTCGTGCGATGTATTATTATTATTTAGTCGATATGTTTGGCCGTGTCCCTCTTATCGTTTCTTCTTCCATTCCGGTGAAAGACGTGCGGCAGAGTGACCGGAAAGAGGTCTTTGATTTTGTTGTAAAAGAATTACAAGAATCCCTTTTGTTATTGAGTACGGCGCATAGTAATTCGCCCGGCGATTATTATGGAAGAATTACGAGACCGGTTGTTTATTTCTTATTGGCGAAGTTGGCCTTAAACGCAGAAGTGTTTACGGATAACGACTGGACAGATGGTCTGCGTCCGAATGGACGGGAAATCTATTTTAGAGTAGGCGAGAGGAAGTTGAACGCTTGGCAAACGGTTGTGGCGTACTGTGATTCAATAACAGACTTAAACTATAGCTTATCTCCGAACTATGCGGATAATTTTTCTGTATTTAATGAATCGTCAGGAGAGAATATTTTCACGATTCCGATGGATAAGAACTTATATACGAACCAAATGCAATATCTTTTCCGCTCCCGTCACTATAATCATGCCAAAGCATATGGATTGGGGGGAGAGAACGGCTCTTGCGCTACGATAGAGACCCTTCGGGTATTTGCGTATGGGACGGACTCGGTCGATACCCGATTTTATGAGAATTATTACGCCGATACGATGTTTGACCTCAATGGTGATACGATTCGGTTAGATAATGGGACTCCTTTGGTGTATTTACCTCTAGAGGTTAGGTTGGATTTGTCTAGGTTGCCTGCCGAGAAAACGGCGGGTGCCCGCATGAAGAAATACGAGATCGATAAGATGGGGACGAAAGATGGAAAGCTATCGGATAATGATATCGTATTATTCCGTTATGCGGATGTCTTGTTAATGAGATCGGAAGCGAAAGTTCGTAATGGAGAGAATGGGGATGAAGAGTTGAATGCCGTTCGTTTCCGTGTGGGAATGTTACCTCGTAAGGCGACATTAGAAAATATTTTGGCTGAGCGTCAACTGGAATTGGCTTGGGAAGGCTGGAGGAGGCAGGATTTGGTGCGTTTTGGAAAGTTTACCCGCCCTTATACGGATCGCCCTCAATTGCCCCATGAATCGAATGGCTATACCACTGTTTTCCCCATTCCCGATAAAGTCCGTTCCTTGAATCCGAACTTGACACAGAATCCGGGGTATTAACTTGAATTTTGGGTGAAAACTAATTCTTTGTTTTCACCCAAAGAGCATATCTTATTCTACATACAATACTAAACCTTTCAGATATTCCCCTTCCGGATGGTAGATATTCACCGGATGATCTGCGGGTTGGGTTAATTGATGTAAGATTCGGACACTACGGCCGGATTGGGCGGCAGCACTAAATACGGCTAAACGGAAATTCTCTTTACTAACTACTTGAGAACAAGAGAAAGTAAACAAGATTCCTCCCGGCTTGATCTTCTCGAAAGCGATCGCATTTAATTTGCGATACCCTTGTAAGGCGTTACGTAGTACATTCTTATGTTTAGCGAACGCAGGAGGGTCCAATATGATTAAATCATAATTACTTCCCATTTTTTCCAAATACTTAAACGCATCTTCCGCATATGCCTCATGACGGGGATCTCCCGGGAAATTCAACTCGACATTCTTTTTCGTCAAAGAAATCGCTTTCGCCGAACTGTCTACGGAATGAACTACCTTAGCGCCTCCTCTCATCGCATAGAAAGAGAAACCGCCCGTATAACAGAACATATTCAATACGGAGCGATCCTTTGCGTAATGCTCCAACAAAGAGCGATTCTCCCGTTGATCCACGAAGAAACCTGTCTTTTGGCCTTTCTGCCAGTCTACACAGAATTTCAGTCCGTTTTCTATAGCGATATCTTCCACTTCGCCTCCGAATAAGTAACCATCTTCGCTACCTAAATTCGCTTTATAAGGTAAAGTCGCTTCCGATTTATAGTAGATGTTTTGTAAAGTATCGCCCAATACCGCTTTCAAAGCCTCCGCGATCTGATGACGGGCATAATGCATTCCTACCGAATGTGCTTGCATAACCGCCGTATGCGCATACATATCGATCACCAATCCCGGTAAATTATCGCCTTCGCCGTGAATCAGGCGGAACGTATTATTATTTTCTACCCCAGCCAGCCGCAAGGTCTTTCTGAGTTCGTAAGCAATACGGATACGTTCGATCCAAAAAGCATCGTCGATGGCGATTGGGGTGAAAGATAACACACGTACGGCGATACTGCCGATTTGGTAATGGCCGATTGCCAAAAAACGCTGGTTCGCTCCGTATACCTCTACCAAGTCACCCTCTTCCGGGTCGCCTTCAACAGATTGGATCGCCCCGGAAAATACCCATGGATGGAAACGCAATAGCGATTCTTCTTTCTTAGGCTTGAGAAAAACTTTACAATACTTCATTTATGCTTGATTCAATAAATTATATATTCTTAGGCAAGCCCAAGCATCGAGGGCCGCATATTTCTTTTGTGAGTCTGTCAATACATCCGCCTCCCAATTCGTGAGGCGTTGTCCTTTTGATATTTTTTTTTGGAAAAGTATCGCATATATCTTTTGCAGGCTGGCATCCTCAATGCCGAACTGGCCTACGTAATTCTGTAAATCAAGGAAATTGGCGGGTTCTATATCCGAACGCTTCCGTATCGCCCCGAAATCATCCCGTAAAGATAACCCGATCTTTAAGGTCGAACTGCTTTTCAGGAATTTCTCCAGAGATTCCGGTATACCGATATGATTCAAGCGGAACAAGAAACAAGTATCATCCGTTGATATCTGCATCAATGAGATCTTGTAACGCTGTCCTTTCTTAAAGCTGGGACGGGTCTCCGTATCAAAACCGACAATCGGAAAACGCAGCAAGTACTCTACGGCCTTGTCTGCCTCCTCTTTACTAAGGATCGTAATGATACGTCCCTTGAATTCCTCTACGGTAAGTTTCGCTATTTCCTCTTTAGTAATTGTATGTATAAATTGTTGTATCATTCTTCCTCTTCATTCTTTTCCAAATCCTCATCACCACTGTAACGCATAGCGTGCAACGCTTTCAAGGCATTCAATAATTGCTGTCCCCAGTATTCTTGGAAGTTCGTGCGGCACAAAGCGATAGCCTCTTGCATAACTTCCTCGTTTCCTTGACGGAATAAAGATACAAAATTTCCTGTATCTTGATAGACATCTGCCAAATTCTCGGAAATAAACGCTGCGATAGGAGTATCGCTATACCGCATATCCGCATGAAATGTTTCCAGATAGGAATCTCGTTCGCCAAGCAAACCGGCTATCCGTGAACGAACCGACTCGTACATGTCTTCTGAAACGGAAAGCTCAAGCTCGGTTTCCTCTTCAGATTCCACTTCGGGCAACAGGCTGGCCTTTAAATATAAAAGAGGCAAAAGTTTTGTCGCCTTATCTACGAAGTCGAAAAGCCCGGTATTTCCGGCGGCCTCAACAAAGGTACAATATTCCAGTGCTACCGTAACAAATTCTAGCGTGTTGCGCTCGTATATCGGATTTTCTTCTTTTTCCATGTGCCTGTTCGTCTAATCATTCTTGATAACAATTCGCAAAAATACAACAAAAATCCGTTTTTTTCGTGATAAAGCCCCGAATATTCTTTTTGCTCTTGAGTTCAAAACATCGTTTATGTTAATTTGCTTTTTTTGTGATAAAAACGAACGTATTATTTATGTAAACAGAAAAATGATCTTATATGTTACGTAAAATTAGATTAACACTCGCTGTCATTATCTTTACTATGACCACTCTTTTGTTCCTTGACTTTACGGGGGTAACGCATTGCTGGTTGGGATGGATAGCAAAAATGCAATTCCTGCCGGCCTTATTGGCGGTGAATGTTGGGGTTGTATCGGTATTATTGGTATTAACCTTACTCTTTGGACGTGTCTATTGTTCGGTTATTTGTCCGTTAGGAGTATTTCAAGATGTTGTTTCTTGGATAGCCGGAAAACGCAAAAAGAATCGTTTCTCTTATTCCCCGGCAGTCTCATGGTTACGTTATGGAATGTTAGGAATTTTTATTATCGCTTTTTTAGCGGGTATCGGTTCTCTGGTGGCTCTATTAGATCCGTATGGAGCCTATGGACGAATAGCCTCGAATCTTTTTGCTCCTTTATATCAATGGGGAAATAATCTCTTGGCTTATTGGGTGGAGCGTGCGGATAGTTATGTCTTTTATTCTGTAGATGTGTGGATAAAAAGTGTGGCTACGTTTGGGGTAGCGCTCGTTACGTTTGTGGTTCTTTTCCTATTGGCTTGGCGTAATGGACGTACGTATTGTAATACGATCTGTCCGGTGGGTACGGTCTTGGGATTTGTCACCCGTTTTTCTTTTTTAAGACCGGTGATCGATGTAGAGAAATGCAACGGATGTGGCTTATGTGCCCGTAATTGCAAGGCTGCCTGTATAGATTCGAAAAATCATTCGATTGATTATAGTCGTTGCGTTACTTGCTTGGACTGCATCGATAAATGTAAAAGAGGAGCTTTGACATATGTGCCTCGTAAACGAAAAACAGAATCGGAGAGAGAGGCTGATCGACCTGAAGAAAACACCCGCCGTAATTTCTTAACTTTTACGGGATTGCTGGCGACATCGGTATTGAAAGCCCAGTCGGGGGTAAATGCGGATGGAGGGTTGGCGGATATTGCGGATAAGTTAACCCCGGATCGTATGACCCCGATAGTTCCGCCCGGGGCTTTGAGTTTACGAAACTTCACCGGACATTGTACGGCTTGTCAACTCTGTGTCTCGGTATGTTCGAATCAAGTTTTGCGTCCTTCTACAGATCTAAAGAAGTTTATGCAACCGGAAATGTCGTATGAGCGAGGATATTGTCGTCCGGAATGTACGAAATGCTCCGAGGTTTGTCCGACCGGTGCGATCCAATTGATTACGAAAGCGGACAAATCCGCCACGCAGATTGGACATGCGGTATGGATCAAGGAAAATTGTGTGGTGAATACCGATGAGGTAAATTGTGGCAACTGTGAGCGGCATTGTCCGACGAAAGCTATTCAGATGGTGGCGAAAGACCCCAATGATCCTAAATCATTGAAAGTACCGGTTATCGATACGGAACTTTGTATCGGTTGTGGCGCATGTGAATATTATTGTCCGTCTCGTCCGTTAAGCGCAATCTATGTTGAGGGACATGAGAGACATCGTACGGTTTAATAATCTCAAAAAATGTATGGTAATGAGTAATAATAATATAGATCGCAGGAATTTCTTAAAAGTATTGAGCACCGGTACGGCCGCTGCCTCGACAGGGCTTTTATATGGATGTGGTGGAGATCCTAAGCGGCAAGGTGTGTCGCAGACCGGAAGCTATTTGGGTGAAGTCCCGACAGATAAGATGACATACCGGACGAATCCGCATACGGGCGATAAGGTCTCCTTGTTAGGATATGGATGTATGCGCTGGCCGTTGCGTCAGAAAGCGGATGGATCGGGGGAAGAGATCGATTAAGAAGCGGTGAATGCATTGGTGGATTATGCGATTGCTCATGGCGTGAACTACTTTGATGTGGCACAGGTTTACGTGCGCGGTCTTTCCGAACAGGCAACAGGGCTAGCTCTTAGTCGCCATTCCCGGGATAAATATTTTATCGCCACGAAGCTTTCAACCCATCGTCCTGTACCGGAATGGCGTACTCTTGAGGGCTCCAAGGGCTTGTTCGAACAGTCGCTAAAGAATCTGCGAGTGGATTATATCGATTATTATCTGATTCATGGTGTAGGTCTGGGGGGCATGGACGATTTGAGGAAGCGCCTTTACGATAACGGTGTCTTGGATTTCTTGTTAAAGGAGCGGAAAGCCGGTCGTATCCGCAATTTGGGCTGGTCGTTTCATGGAGACGTCAAGGTCTTCGATTATTTGTTATCCTTGGATATCCCTTGGGACTTCGTTCAGATCCAGTTGAATTACGTGGATTGGAAAAATGCTTCTGGTTGGAACGTGAATGCGGAGTATTTGTATGGGGAATTGGAGAAGCGTAATATTCCCGTCGTTATCATGGAGCCTCTTTTAGGCGGGCGTTTATCTCGGCTGAATGCCCTTTCGTTGGCTAAATTGAAACAGATGCGTCCGGATGACAGCCCGGCCTCGTGGGCTTTTCGGTATGCGGGCTCTCCAAAAGGAGTACTGACCGTGCTGAGTGGTATGGTGTATATGGAGCATTTACAAGAGAACATCCGAACCTTCTCGCCTTTGGAACCGATTACGGAACAAGAAAATAAGGCTTTGGAAGAGGTGACGGAGAGGATGCTACATTCGGATTTCGTACCTTGTACGGAATGTCAGTATTGTATGCCTTGTCCGTATGGCTTGGATATTCCGGGAACGTTCGCTCATTATAACCGTTGCGTGAATGACGAGCTGGTTGCGAAGAGTTCACAGGATGCGAATTATCGGGAGGCTCGCCGGGCGTTCTTAGTCGGTTATGATCGTAAGGTTCCTAAACTTCGTCAAGCCGGACACTGTATAGGATGCGATAAATGCGTACCGAAATGTCCGCAAGGCATTAAGATACCGGAGCAAATGCGAAAGATCGATCAATACGTGGAGCAATTGAAGCAAGAGACTTTATAGTCTTATTTAAAATACCTGCTTTATTCGTGATAAATCCCCGATTATTCTTTTTAGTCGGGGATTGTTCTCTATTATTACCTGTTTTACTATTTTTGTCGAAATAATAGAAGGAATGTTAATGATAGACTAATGTTGGATATACTAATAGGATAAAAAACCGATCGAGTTATGAGTTCATGTGGAAAGAATGAGAACCCTCAAGAGATGAATCGCCGTAAATTCTTGAAGGTATTTGGGGGTGGGGCTGTCGCCTCTTCGGCGGCGCTTTACGGTTGCGCTCCCAAGAATGAGCCGGGGGCGGCTGTGGCGTTAGGTGAGGTTCCTACCGATAAAATGACCTATCGCCAACATCCTACGAATGGCGATAAGGTTTCTATTTTAGGATATGGTTGTATGCGTTGGCCCTTGAAACAAGGATCGGACGGTAAAGACCAGATTGATCAAGAAGCCGTGAATCGTTTAGTGGATTATGCGATAGAGCATGGGGTGAATTACTTTGATACTTCTCCTGTTTATGTACAAGGTATGTCCGAGAAAGCGACCGGTATCGCATTGGCACGCCATCCTAGGAACTCCTATTATTTGGCCACTAAACTGTCAAACTTCCAGAACTATACGAGAGAAAACTCGTTGGCGATGTATCGGCAGTCGTTCCGTGATTTGCAAACCGATTATCTGGATTATTATTTGCTTCACTCTATCGGTGGGGGGAATGGTATCGAGCTTTTCAATGACCGCTATATAAATAATGGAATGCTTGATTTCTTGGTGAAAGAACGGGAAGCGGGACGTATCCGTAACCTAGGTTGGTCTTTTCATGGGGATGTAAAAGTGTTTGATTATGTGTTGGATATGGGCGTGAAATGGGATTTCGTTCAGATACAGCTGAATTATCTGGACTGGAAACATGCCTCGGGGCGTAACGTAAACGCTGATTATCTGTATGGCGAATTAGAGAAGCGAGGTGTTCCGGCGATTATCATGGAACCGCTATTAGGAGGTCGCTTATCGAATGTTCCGGATCATATCGTTGCTCGTTTGAAACAGCAACGGCCTGAGAATAGCGTGGCTTCATGGGCTTTTCGTTTCGCCGGCTCTCCGGATGGGGTCTTGACGGTGCTAAGCGGCATGACTTATATGGAGCATTTGCAAGATAATATCCGTACCTATTCCCCGCTTATCCCGGTAACGGACGAGGAGAAAGACTTTTTGGAAGAGACGGCCCAGCTTATGATGAAATATCCGACAATACCTTGCAATGATTGCAAATATTGTATGCCTTGTCCATATGCGTTGGATATTCCGGGTATTCTCTTACATTATAATAAATGTGTGAACGAAGGGAATGTTCCGAAAAGCGCACAAGACGAAAATTACGCGAAAGCTCGTCGTGCCTTCTTAGTCGGTTATGACCGGAGTGTCCCAAAGTTGCGTCAAGCGAACCATTGTACAGGGTGTGAGCAATGTAATCCTCATTGTCCGCAGGGTATCGATATCCCCAAAGAGATGCAGCGTATCGATAAATTCGTGGAAGAGTTGAAAGTGAATGGTTAACCTTTAAACAAACGGAAAATTATGTTACGAAAAATAAGAATATTCGCCGCCACCTTTTGCTTTGTGCTGATAACCCTGTTATTTCTTGATTTCACGGGTACGATTCACGCTTGGTTCGGATGGTTGGCAAAGATACAGTTTTGGCCTGCGTTGTTGGCTTTGAATGTCGGTGTTGTGGTAGGGTTGATAATCTTGACTCTTTTATTGGGGCGTGTATATTGCTCCGTTATCTGCCCTTTAGGGGTATTGCAAGATATCATTTCGTGGTTTGCTAGTAAACGGAAGAAATACCGCTTTTCCTATTCTCCCGCATTGAAGTGGGTACGTTATGGTACCTTGGTTATTTTTATATTGGCTTGTATCGCTGGTATCGGTTCCTTGGTAGCGTTGATTTCGCCTTATAGCGCTTATGGGCGTATCGCTTCTAATTTATTTGCGCCAATCTATCAAGAGGGCAACAATCTATTGGCCTATTTCGCAGAACGTATGGATAGTTACGCATTCTATTCGGTGGACGTATGGGTGCGTAGCCTGGCTACGATGGGAATCGCTATTCTGAGCTTTGTCATATTGGCGATTTTAGCTTGGAGAAATGGACGTACATATTGTAATACGATCTGTCCGGTAGGTACGGTTCTCGGTTTTTTGTCGAAGTATGCTTTACTTAAACCTCGTATTGATACCGATAAATGTAATGGTTGCGGATTATGCGCACGTAAATGCAAGGCTTCTTGCATCGACTCTAAGAATCATGCGATCGATTATAGCCGTTGCGTGACTTGTATGGACTGTTTGGATAATTGCCGTCAAGGCGCGATTTCGTATACGAGGGCACACAAGGCTGATAAAGCTACTTCGGTAAAAGAATCCTCAACGAAGGACACTACGGATGTTTCCCGCCGTCGAGCCTTGTCAGCTACGGCATTGGTAGCCATGTCTTCTGTTTTGCATGCTCAGCAGAAAAAGCTGGAGGATTATGTGGAGATGAAGAAAGACGGAGGCTTTGCGCCGATTAAAGAACGTAAAGAGCCGAATCGTTTGGCACCATTGGTTCCTCCCGGAGCTTTGAGTATTGGGAATCTGGCCCAACATTGCACGGGGTGCCAGCTTTGTGTATCTGTCTGCGAGAATCATGTCTTGCGTCCGTCTACGGATCTGATGAAACTGATGCAGCCGGAGATGGCTTTCGATAGAGGGTATTGCCGTCCGGAATGTGTGAAATGTTCGGAGGTTTGCCCGACGGGAGCGATCAAACCGATTACGAAAGAAGACAAATCTGCTATACAGATCGGTCATGCCGTATGGGTAAAAGATCTTTGTATTGTCAATACGGACGGTATGAGTTGTGGTAATTGTGAACGCCATTGCCCGACAAAATCGATCCAGATGGTGGCGAAAGATCCTGCAGATCCGAAGTCGTTAAAGATCCCGGTGATCAATACGGAAACTTGTATTGGTTGTGGTGCTTGCGAGTACCTTTGTCCATCTCGTCCTTATAGTGCGATCTATGTAGAAGGACATGAGATGCACAGATCTATTTAATGCCGTTAAAATCTATCCCCAAAAACATGTACGTGTTTCCGCGAAAACATGTACATGTTTTTCAGAAAACACGTACGTCTTTTTTTCAAAGGTTCGTCAGACTCGATTTTTCTATGTACATTTGCGTGTTATAAAAGAATTATTGAGAAACTATTTATGGCAAAGAAGACAACAACAACGAAGCAAAATCATACAGAGCCGAGCTGGTTCGCAGCCTTGAAGACTTTTTTTACAAATGAACGGACCCGTTTCATTACAGGTTTGATTATCTCTATACTAACCATTTACGTAGGGCTTGCCTTGATTTCGTTTTTCTTTACAGGAGCCGCCGATCAAAGTAAAATAGAGAATGTTCCTTTAGGGGATTTGTTGACCAATCGAGGATCGGTAGAGAATTGGACGGGCGTACGCGGGGCGTATTTGTCTGATCTATTGATGAACCGTTGGTTCGGTATCTCTTCTTTTATGATCCTCTTTTTCTTGGGATCGGTTGGGGCGAAACTCATGAATTTAAATAAAGTATCCTTGTTGAGACGTTTCTTGTTCAGTGCTTCGGCGTTGATCTGGGGATCTGTGTTTTTTGCTTTCATATTTATCAAGGGATATGAGGATACGTTTATTTATCTAGGCGGTCAACACGGATATTACATCTCGGAGATGTTTATTACCAATATCGGAATTCCCGGAACGATCTTGCTTTTATTAGGCTCATTCTTAATCATCGCAATTTTTACCAGTAAGAAGACAATCCCGTTCTTACAGCGCGTATTCTCTTTGGGCTGGGTAAGGAACCGTTTGAAACGTGAGAAGAAAGAGGATGAGGTAGAAGTGGAGCAGACGCAAAAAGAGGATGTTGTAACTCCTCGCTCTAAGCCTGTCGTAGAGCAACCGGATGAACAACCCGAAATGGATGATTACGAAGAGTTTGATACGGAGGCTGAATTGTTGGAGGCCGAAGGGAAAGAAAACCGTAAAACAGAACCGGAATATCAGGAGGAAGAGGTCGCTGGTGATGATTTAGTAGTTACGATCGCTAAAGGTGACGACGATCCTATATGCGAAAAGACAGATGAGATAAATACCCCGGAATCAGAGGATGGGGAGGATGCTGGATTCACGGTGGAGGTTGCCGCCGGTAATGATGAAACCTACGATGCTTCGGCCTTGGGTACGTATGATCCCCGTTTGGATCTTTCCCGTTATGTATTTCCTACCTTGGACTTACTGAAAGCGTATGATAGTGGGAGCATGGAGATCAATCGGGACGAATTGGCAGAAAACCAACGCTTGATCAAGCAAGCCTTGGAAGATTTCAATATCAAGATCGCCTCGATCAAGGCAACAGTCGGACCTACGGTTACGCTTTATGAGATTGTACCCGAGGCGGGTGTCCGTATTTCTAAGATCAAGAACTTGGAGGATGATATCGCCTTGAGTTTATCCGCTTTGCAGATCCGTATTATCGCTCCGATGCCCGGAAAGGGAACGATCGGTATCGAGGTGCCGAATAAGAATCCTCAGACGGTATCGATGCAATCTGTTATCGCTTCACGCCGATTCGTTGAGGGTAAGTATGAGTTGCCTGTGGCGATGGGTAAGACGATTACGAACGAGGTGTTCATGTTCGATCTTTGTAAGACACCGCATCTATTGGTAGCCGGTGCTACGGGGCAAGGTAAGTCTGTCGGTCTAAATGCGATCATCACTTCCTTATTATATAAGAAGCATCCATCGGAGTTGAAATTCGTGATGGTAGACCCGAAAATGGTTGAGTTTAGTATCTATTCCAAGATAGAACGTCATTATCTGGCGAAACTTCCGAATGCGGAGAAGCCGATCGTTACGGAGCCAGCTGACGCTGTCGCTACATTGAACTCGTTGGTGATCGAGATGGAAGACCGGTACCGTTTACTGGTGAACGCGAATGTTCGTAATATAAAGGAATACAACGCTAAGTTTATCGAACGGCGGTTGAACCCGCAGAAGGGACATCGCTTCTTACCCTATATCGTGGCAGTGGTGGATGAGTTTGCCGACTTGATCGCAGTGGCCGGACGTGAGATCGAGTTGCCTATCTCTCGTATTGCGGCGAAGGCCCGTGCGGTAGGTATCCATATGATCTTGGCTACGCAACGCCCGGATACAAAGGTGATTACCGGTACGATCAAGAGTAACTTTCCGAGCCGTATTGCCTTTAAGGTTGCTTCTATGATCGATTCACGTACGATTCTGGATGCTCCGGGCGCTAACCGTTTGATCGGACGGGGCGATATGTTGATTGTCGTGGCGGGACAAGAGCCGGTTCGTGTGCAATGCGCTTTTGTAGATACGCCCGAGGTGGAGGATATCGTGGATTATATCGGTGAGCAGGCTGGCTTTCAAACCGCTTATCTGCTTCCGGACTATGTACCGGAAGGGGGGGAGGCATCGACTTCGGGAGCTGTCGATTTATCAGATCGAGACCCCTTATTTGATGAGGCGGCTCGCTTGATCGTGATTCAGCAACAAGGTTCTACTTCTTTGATCCAGCGTAAATTCGCTATCGGTTATAATCGTGCCGGACGTTTGATGGATCAATTGGAGGCTGCCGGTATTGTTGGCCCGTTTGAGGGAAGTAAGGCCCGTCAAGTATTGGTGCAAGATGAGTATTCGTTGGAGCAAGTATTAAATGCTTTGAAATAAATATGAGAAGAGAACATAAAATAAGAGTGTGGCGGTGTAGTGCGTTTGTCGGATTATTCTTGTGTTTCCTGTTGGGACTAGGATTGGGGGCACATGCCCAGAACGCGAATGATATCTTGAGGAAGGCGGCCGCTGCTTATGAGAATTCAAATGGGATAAGTGCTTCTTTTACGATGTTTACCCGTTCTGCCGGTCAGAATGCGGGAGAGAGTTTTGAGGGAACCATCCAGATGAAAGGTGATAAGTTTACATTAGTTACGCCGGAGGCGCTTACTTGGTTTAATGGTACGACGCAATGGACGTATGTGGAACGGAACGATGAGGTGAACGTGACGAATCCTACGGGAGAGGAGTTGCAATTTACAAATCCCGCTCTTTTATTAAATAGTTATAAGAAGGGATTCACGGCGGCTTATAAAGGCGAGAGTACGGCACCGAACGGAAATGCCGCTTACGATGTGGAATTGACACCGAAGAAAAAAGGGGATATCGTGAAAGTGGAGTTGCAAATCGAGAAATATTCAAATTTCCCGGCTCGTATCACGGTTACTTCTAAAAACGGCGTTAGCAGTACGATCCAGATCAGCCAATTGAAAACAGGTATAAACCAACCAGATCGTTTTTTTGTTTTTAACGAAGGGGATTATCCGGACGTAGAGGTGATAGACCTTCGATAATAGAGAATTGAAAATTGATAATTAATACTTAGATACTATGAGCGATTCAGTGAATGAGAAAGTACGTTGCCTTATTATAGGCTCGGGTCCAGCAGGTTATACGGCAGCGATTTATGCTTCCCGTGCAAATTTATCTCCGGTGCTTTATGAAGGAATACAGCCGGGGGGACAATTAACGACAACTACGGAGGTGGAGAATTTCCCGGGATATCCGGACGGTATAACCGGTCCTGAGTTAATGGAAGATTTAAAAAAACAAGCCGTCCGTTTTGGTGCGGATATCCGTTTCGGTATCGCTACCGCCGCTGATTTGGGTGAGGCTCCTTATAAAATTACGATTGATGGCGAGAAAGTGATCGAGACGGAGACTTTGATTATCGCTACGGGTGCTTCCGCGAAGTATCTGGGTCTTCCGGATGAACATAAGTATGCGGGTATGGGTGTATCCGCTTGTGCTACTTGCGATGGTTTCTTCTATCGTAAAAAGACGGTAGCGGTAGTGGGTGGTGGAGATACGGCCTGTGAGGAAGCGATTTACTTGGCTGGTTTGGCGAAGCAGGTTTACTTGATCGTGCGTAAACCCTATTTGCGTGCTTCAAAAGTAATGCAAGAACGTGTCTTCAAAACTCCGAATATCACGGTACTTTTCGAGCATAATACCTTAGGTTTGTTTGGAGAGAATGGCGTGGAGGGTACTCATTTGGTAAAACGTATGGGAGAGCCGGATGAGGAGAAAGTGGATATCGCCATCGATGGTTTCTTCTTGGCGATTGGTCATAAACCCAATTCGGACATCTTCAAGCCATGGGTAGATACGGATGAGGTTGGTTATATCGTGACGGTTCCGGGAACTCCCCGCACGAAAGTTCCGGGTGTATTTGCCGCCGGAGATGTCGCTGATCCCCATTATCGTCAAGCTATTACCGCTGCGGGAAGTGGTTGTAAGGCAGCTATTGAGGCCGAACGTTATTTATCAGAGATCGGAAAATAATCCGTGGGAGGAGGGTGTGCCATATCATAAATTATGACACACTGTCCTCTTGCCTTGAAATACAAGTTTACCATGAATTTAAAATCTACTCTTCTTTTGCTACTTTGCCTGATGATGGCAGGAATGGTAGCGGCAAAGGATAATACGAAAGTGATAGCCCATCGGGGGTATTGGAAAACGGAGGGCTCTGCCCAGAACTCTATCCGCTCTTTGGAACGTGCTAGCGAAATTGGTGCCTATGGCTCGGAATTCGACGTGCATCTTACAGCAGACAATGTGTTGGTTGTCTACCACGATAATGATATCCAAGGAAAACATATCCAATCTTGTACATACGATGAATTGAAGGATCTACAATTGAGTAACGGCGAAAAGCTCCCTACTTTGGAACAATATTTGAAACGTGCGAAGAAATTGAAGAATATCCGGTTAATATTTGAATTGAAATCCCATGATACCCCGGAACGTAATCGAGATGCGGCAAGGTTATCTGTGCAAATGGTAAAGCGTATGAAATTAGCGAAACGTACGGATTACATATCTTTTAATATGGATGCTTGTAAAGAATTTATCCGTCTATGTCCGAAATCTGAGGTTTCTTATCTGAATGGAGAATTATCCCCGATGGAATTGAAAGAGCTTGGTTTTACAGGATTAGACTACCATTATAAAGTCTTGCAATCTCATCCGGATTGGGTGAAGGATTGTAAAGTCCTAGGCATGACTTCGAATGTCTGGACCGTAGATGACCCTAAATTAATGGAAGAGATGATCGATCTGGGAGTCGATTTTATTACGACTGATTTACCGGAAGAGACTCAAAAAATACTACATTCGCGGGCTCAATAAGGCATTATAAAGATGAGAAAGTTTTGTCTGTTGCTTATCCTGTCGCTGGCTTTACCCGTTTTTTGTCTGTTACAAGCGGTGGAGCCTCCCAAAAAGGAAATTCGTGCGGTTTGGTTGACTACGGTTTATGGTCTGGATTGGCCTCATAAACCGGCTACTACCGAGGCGGGACGAAAAGCCCAGCAACAGGCATTGCTTGATATCTTGGACCGGCTTCAAGAAGCGAATTTTAATATGGTCTTCATTCAGGCTCGCTTGAGGGGAGACGTGATGTATCGTTCGGCTATCGAACCAGTCAGTAAGACATTCTCCGGTAAGTATGGAGAATTACCGGGATATGATCCGCTCGCTTTTGTCGTTGATGAATGCCATAAACGGGGAATGGAATGTCATGCGTGGTTCGTGACTTTCCCGTTAGGAACGGAAAAAAGCGTGAAGGAGCAAGGAAAGCTTTCCGTGGTTAAAAAGAAACCAAAACTCTGCAAACGGCATAATGGAGAGTGGTATTTGGACCCCGGCGTACCGGAGACCGCTGATTATATCTTATCCTTAGTCAAGGAGATCGTGAATGGCTACGATATAGATGGCATCCATTTTGATTATATCCGCTATCCGGAAGAGGCGAAAAAATTCCCGGATAAAGCGCTGTATAATAAATCCGGTAAGAAAAAGTCTCTGGCAGACTGGCGTAGGGAGAATATCAACCGGATGGTTTATCGTATTTACGATTGGGTAAAGCAAACGAAACCTTGGGTACAGGTTAGCAGTTCGCCACTCGGGAAATATAATCGTATTGAACGGGTACCTAACGCGGGTTGGACCGCTTACGAAAGTGTCTTCCAAGACCCTAAGATGTGGATGCAACAAGGTAAACAAGATATGATTGTTCCGATGATGTATTACCTGCATAAGAATTTCTTTCCTTTCGTGGATAATTGGGTGGATAATTGTAACGGGCGTTTGGTCGTACCCGGCTTGGGAGCTTATCGAATGGACAAGAGCGAGGCGGACTGGGCCGTGAATGATATAACTGACCAGATTGATTATAGTCGTTATTACGGAGGAGCCGGCTGTGCGTTCTTTCGTTGTGGAAATGTCCTGTATAATGATAAAGGACTCTATAAAGAGTTGAGAGACAATTACTATAAATATCCGGCCCAATTGCCTCCGTTGACTTGGCTGAATGATTCGGTACCTGCCGCTCCGGAGGGCATCAAAGTGGAACGTTTGGATGATGAGTTGCATTTAACTTGGCAGAAACCTGTGTCGGAAAAGCAGGATTTAACTTATACCGTTTATTATTCATTGACGGATTCGATCGACACAGCTTCGGCAAAATCCATATTAGCTACGAATATTTATGGCAACGAGCTTTTTCTTCCTATCGATGTAGAGTCTGAACGTGGGTATACATTTTCTGTAACGGCTTCCACCCGTTACCGGATAGAGAGTGAACCTTCTCCGGATACCTATTATTACCTGTCTAAATTTATCAAGTAAAGGGAGTATTTTGATTTCGAGTTTTTTTGCTTATTTTTGCGGCATATGAGACGATTTGCCACATCCTTGTTTCTTGTAATTCTTGCTTCCTTAATCTTTTATGGGGGAGCGGGGGTTAATTTCGTATCTTATTGTTGTGGCGTTTGCGAGAAAGAGGGAGTGGAGGCTTTATTGGAAGCTAAGTGCTGTGAGATTCATGGACATGATCATAGTCGTGATAAGCTTGCGAATAATACGGTGGAGTGTTGTGGCATGAACGGCTGTGGCATTGAACGGGTTGATTTTGATTGGAATTCTGTAAATATACAAGTACCGGATCTGCAACCAGTCGTACATGATTTGCTCTTCTCCTCTATTTTCGAGAGTTTACAAATCGCTTCCTTATTTGCTGATTCTTATGAGATTAGGGTGACAGGTCCTCCCGTAGCCTGTCCTCGTGTGTACCTTTCTTTATTGACTACGCTTTTGATTTGATTGTATTCGTGAGGGTGGAAGCTGCTCGCTGAATACCCTTTGGTTTTAAGGTAGGGAATGCTCTATCCCTGCGGAAACTGTATTTAACGATTCAATCAAATAACAACTATCATGTTAAGACAATTATATCTGATATTTTTACTGTTCTGTTTGACTTTTACTTTGACTTGGGCCGAGGATTCCGGCAAGAAAGTGAAAGGACGTGTATGTGATGAAAACAAACAACCTATTATCGGGGCAAATGTATATTGGGAAGGAACCCAAAATGGAACCACGTCCGATGTGGATGGAAATTTCGAGTTAGAACGAAAAGGTGACTCCAAGAATCTGGTGGTTAGCTATATCGGTTATATGACTGAGGTCACCCCTGTGGATGAGAAGGACGATGCTATGCAGATTATCTTAAAAGGTGAGATCGCCTTGGATGAGGTCGTGGTTAGTGAGCGCAAGATGGGAACCATCGCTTCCCGTACGAGCGTATTGCAAACTCAGAAAATTACGTACGATGAGATTTGCCGTGCGGCCTGCTGTAATCTGGCGGAGAGCTTTGAGACAAATCCGTCTGTCGATGTATCGTACTCGGATGCGGCTACAGGTGCCCGGCAAATTAAGCTGTTGGGATTGGCGGGAACCTACGTACAAATGTTGACCGAGAATTACCCGAATTTCCGGGGGGCCGCTTCCTTATATGGCTTGGATTATGTTCCGGGAGCTTGGATGGAGAGCATTCAGGTGTCTAAAGGAACCTCTTCGGTTAAGAATGGGTATGAGGCGTTGGCCGGACAAATCAACGTGGAATTCAAGAAGCCCCCTACGGCGGATATTTTCTCTGCTAATGTGTTCGCTAGTGATGCCGGACGTTATGAAGGGAATGCGGATGCTTCTTGGCATATCAACGACAAGCTCTCTACCGGTTTATTGGTACACTACTCGAATGATAAAATGCAACATGACGGTAATGACGATGGTTTTCTCGATACGCCGCTAAGGGAACAGGTGAACGTAATGAATCGTTGGTATCATAAATTGGATAAATACGTGGCTCAATACGGAGTTCGCTATCTGCATGAGAGCCGTACCGGTGGGCAGGATACGAAACACCATGATTTCACCGACCCGTATCGGATTCATTTAAATACGAACCGGGCCGAATTATTTACGAAGCAGGCCTATATTATCGATAAGGAAAAGGTAGAGAGCGTGGCATTGATACTTTCCGGTTCTTATCATGAGCAAAAATCAAGATATGACCGTACGCCCTATAATGTATATCAGAATAATGTATATGCCAGTTTGCTGTATGAAAAGGAGTTTACGCCGATGCATAGCTTGAGTACCGGATTAAGTATGAACTATGATGGTTTCGACGAGAATCTGGTTCAATATGCGGGAGGAGAGTCGGTCCGTCATGCCTATGACCGTACGGAAGTCGTGCCGGGAGCTTATGCCCAATATACGTTCAATCTGAATGATAAACTGATCTTATTGGCGGGTGTACGTGCGGATTATAGTACGTTGTATGATTTCTTTGTAACCCCTCGTGTACATATTAAATATAATCCTTTTGACTGGTTCCATATCCGGGCTTCGGCAGGTAAAGGATTTCGGACAGCGAATGTGCTGGCAGAGAACAACTTTTTGTTATCCAGTAGTCGAAAAATGTATATCGCCGACAATCTGGATCAAGAAGAAGCGTGGAATACCGGTCTGAATCTGTCATTTTATATACCTTTGTTCGGGAAGGAACTGAGCTTGAGCGGGGAATGGTATTATACCGATTTCTTGAAGCAAATCGTGGTGGATATGGATAGTGATCCTCATGCGGTTCGTTTCTACAATCTGGATGGGCGTTCCTATTCGAATAGCTTCCAAGTGGAGGCTTCCTATCCTTTTTTCCGGGGATTTACGTTAACGGCCGCTTATCGTTATACAGATGCGAAGACCGATTACCGGAATGAGGAGGGGGTGGCGCATCGATTGAAAAAGCCGTTGGTTAGTGATTATAAAGGTTTATTGACCGCTTCTTATCAAACCCCGTTGAAAAAATGGCAGTTTGATTTGACCAGCCAGTTTAATGGAGGTGGCCGTATGCCGACACCGGATGCATCTAATCCGTTATGGGAGCCGAATTTTAAGGCTTATACGGTAGTGAATGCGCAGATTACGAAATATTTCCGTCAATGGTCTATTTACGTGGGAGCGGAGAACCTGTTTAATTACAAACAACCGAATCCGATTATCGATGCCAGCAATCCCAGAGGGGATAACTTCGATGGATCTATGGTGTGGGGACCGGTGCATGGACGGAAAATTTATGCGGGTATCCGCTTTAATATAAGCAGGGATTGACACGTATATACGTATAAGCCCGCACGTATATACGTGTAGGCCTATGCGTATACTGGTGTGGCCCTACGCCTATATACGTGTAGCCCGATGCCTATAGTGGTGCTTTTCTTTTGGTAGATATGAATGGATAATTAGAATTGTTAATATTAAAAATGATTGATTATGAAACGATTAATTATGTTGCTGTTTTGTGCTGTATGTACGGTATCGATGACATTCGCCCAAGACGCGAAAAAGAAGAAGGACTCTGTGACATTCTTTATCGAAGCGATGGATTGTGATCACTGTATCAAGAAGATCGAGAAAAATATCGCTTTCGAGAAAGGAGTGACCGACTTGAAATGTGATCTGAGCACCCGTACGGCCATTGTGACTTACAAGACGGATAAGACTTCGAAGACCCGCTTGGCCGCGGCCTTCAAAAAGATCGGTATGGAAGCGGTTCCGGTAGATAATGGCGCCGGTTGTCCGGTACCTCCGGCGAAAAAAAGTGAGCATACTCACGCTCATTAACATGGAAATTCATAAGAACATCTTATCTTTGCAGATGTTCCGTGAGGGCGGGCCGGAGTGTCCGCCCTGTTTATGAAATAATTTTTCTACGGAATGCAGCGTTTGTTTAATTATTTACATCCTAATATTGTACAGTCTCCAGAAGGGAGACGTTCAAGGCACGACTGAATGAATGAGCTACAACTGATAGAGGGTTGTCGGAAGGGGGAGAGACGAGCTCAAAAAGAGCTTTATGATGCATATTCCCGAAAAATGATGGGAGTTTGCCTTCGTTATGTGAACGACAGGGAAACGGCTCGTGATTTGTTGCAGGATGGCTTCGTGAAAATCTTTACCAGTATGGATTCCTATACAGGGAGTGGTTCATTTGAGGGGTGGATGCGGAAGATCTTTGTTAATTGTGCGTTGGAATATCTGCGAAAGTCGGATGTGTTGCGTGAAGCGACCGATCTTGACAATACGGCGGAACTGATTCAACCCGATAGTTCGGCTATCTCGGACATGTCGGCGGCTGAGTTGATGAATCTAGTGAAGGAGTTGCCGGTTGGCTTCCGTACCGTATTCAATATGTTCGCGATAGAGGGATATTCTCATAAGGAGATCAGTGAGATGTTGAACATAACAGAGAGTACTTCCCGTTCACAATATACCCGTGCCAAGCAGTTATTACAACGTAGAATTAACGCATTGTATTGAGATAAGATGAGTAAAAAGGAAAGAGATATATGGGATGATGCGATCCGGTCGAAGCTAGAGGATTTCGAGATGGATACGCTACCCGGCGACTGGGAGGCTATAGCCGATCGATTGCCCGGAAAGGCTCCGGTTCCTTTGCGTCGTACGCTTCGCTACTGGGTTGCCGCCGCCGTGATCTCCTTATTGGTCGTATCGGGTGGTATCTATTTATATGACAGGGAGATGGAAGATCTACCTATAGCCCAAGAAATACAGTCTTCACAAGAGTCGACATCCGTGGATACCCCGGTTGTTCCGATAGAGAAAACGATGGAGCAAGCGCCCGTATTAGCGACTATTTCTGCTGCGGTCGTGAAGGCAAAAGCGGCATCTGGAGCGGTTAAAGTGGGAGCTAAGGCTAGGATGGCAGCGTTCCGGCAAAATGTAGAGAATGCAGAGGATCGGCCTATTTCTGAGTCGGAGGTAATGTCTGCTGATAGATCGGCGAATGAGAAAAATACCGTTGAACCGGAGGTTGAAAGGAATAATGATGAGATAGTTGTTCTCAAGAATGATGTACTTGTCGCGGATGCTACTCCTGTTACTAAAAAGAAGCCAGAGAAGACCGCGTCTCGGAAATGGGGGTTCGGTATGGGAGGTGGAGGTCTTTCCATGGGCGCTGATAATCTGGTCCCTCAGTATGTGACGAATAGCAGTGTGCTTAAGAGTGAGAATCTGATGAGCTTAAATTCGTTCGATGCGGAGAAGAAAGATCCTGCTAAGACGGATATTCATCATAAGACGCCTATTGGGGTGGGTATCTCAATTAGTCGTTATTTGAATAATCGTTTTTCTTTGCAGACTGGATTAACTTATTCTTACTTAAGATCGGAGTGGAGTACGAATAATACGTACCATATAGAGAATGATCAGCGATTGCATTTTATAGGAATTCCATTATCATTGACTTATAAGATCGCGGAATGGAATCGTTTTATGTTTTACGCCTCAGCCGGAGGTATGGCGGAAATGAATGTCGCTGGCAAACGTAGAATGAAATTATTCTCGGATGAGGTAGAGATCGCAAAGCAAAGTGAACATATTCGAATGAAAGAATGGCTATGGTCTGTAAATGCCCGTGCCGGCGTAAGTTATCCGATTATCCGTTTCGTAAGCGCTTTCGCAGAGGTGGGAGCCAGCTATTATTTTGATAATGGTAGCGAGATCGAAACCATCCATTCGGAGAAGCCGTTTAACATGAGCCTTCAGTTCGGATTTCGTTTTGGTTTTTAATACTCGATAGATTAACAGTGTAAATACAAATACTTAAAAATAGAAAAATTGAATTATGAAAGCATTTAAATTAATTGGAGCAGCGGTGGCTGCGTCATTATTGTTGTTGACCTCTTGTCTTGGAGAATCGAATAATACGGTGACTCGTGCCGGCTTTGGTGTCGCAGGTCTTTCTGAAAAGACATATAAAACGGTACTGAATACAAATATGGGAGCATTATACTCTCCGTCTTTATCGGCACAAGTAGTTGACGGAGCTTGTTACTTGATCAACTATGAATTAGACCTAAATTCTCCGGAGAATGCGAATGCGGCGACAAATGGTTATTTAACAGCGACAATCTCTGTGGCAGATGAGATAACAAAAGGACAGCCAGTCTTTTATAATGTGCCAGATTCGGCCAGCTTACTTCAGAATGAGATACCTGTAAAAAACCTATTTAGCAATGGCGACTATGGGGTGTATGTAGACGGTTATTTATTCTTCTTTATAACAATGGATATGTTTAAGGATCAGAAAAATTCTTATACTTTATATTGGGATCGTTCAAAGGAGCCTACTATGGTGGATAATGTCCCGACATATGACTTGTTCTTGCGTGTCGCTAAAGTAGCGGACGGAACAGGTTCTGCGGCATCATCTATAGGAGAAGTCCGTGCGTTTAATGTTAAGTCTGTATTGGAGTCTGTGAATAGCGCTGAGGCTAATAAAGATTCAAAGTCTTTTAATCTTAAGGTCAATTATCTAAATACGATTAATGAAAAAGATAGTACGGATTTGAAATGGGCTTCTTATACCGTTCTATTCCAAGTCGTGAAAAACTCATAAAGAAATTAGTATAGAAGTTGAGGGCGTACCGATAAGAAGATTATCGATACGCCCTATTTTTTTGCCGTTTTTTTTATGTATATGGGTAAAGATCGTATCTTTGCGTACTTTAAGAGGAGTATTGTGAAATGAGATACAAGAATTTAATAGGTTTTGTCTGGGTGGCGGTTTTCATGAGTCTGTTTACTTCTTGCCTAAAAGACATAAATAACGTCTATAATCCGGGAACGACCGCCGCTGTGGTTCGTCAACATGGAGATAGCGCGTTGATGATGGCTAATACCCGGTTCGGTTGGATCTATTCGACGAAGCTGAGCTCATACTCAGAGGGTAAATGCTTGTTAGTGAGCTTTGATTATGATCCTAGCTTACCGGAAAATACGAATGCGGAACAAAAAGGGTATTATACGGTGACGATACAAGGGGAAACCGCTGTTAACCAGCAAAACGCTGAGAGCCCTCTTACGGATACGCATAAATTATTGACTAATGAGCAACCGGTACTTGCGGTCAACCCCAATGATTCTGTTTTATACATCAAATTAGAAGACTATTTATTTCTGCCCTCTGCTTGTTGGACGACAAAAGATCGGACTTTAAATTGGCAATTGACTTACGATCCGGCTCAGGAAGCTGTTGTGGAAAATCGGAAATCAATTTATTCCTTATATTTACGGGCTGCCGCTACGACCGGAAAGCCGGAGGATAAGGCAGAGGAGGCTATCGCGGTTATCAATGCCTTTAATCTGGCGAATTTTATCAAGGATATGCGAGAACAAGGTGGACGCGACGCGGATATGTATGTTCGGATTCATTATATCGATCAAATTAATCCGAAAGATAGTACCCAGTTTACATGGGGAGTAACGGATCCTTTACTTATAAACTAAAGAAGATGAGAAAGCGAATTTTATACGGCTTATTTTTATCCTTGTTTTTCTTAATGACCTCTTGTATGGGGGATGGAAGTAACTCCATCAATTATCATCGGGTAGGAGTGATACGTGAGAATCCTATGCGATGTATCTATACGGCGGATGATCAAGGGAATATATTTATCGTCTCTTCCTCTGAGTTTGAGAATCGGACGGATTTGAAAGATGGCGATTGCTGTGTGGTTGATTTCAAGACGAATTTTAGCGAGGAATTGGGCAATGGTGTTTACAACGCTGAGATTTATAAGTATGATTCGGTCGCTGTATGGCCTTTGCATGAGACATTGACTGATACTACGGTTGTATTGGACAAGGAGCGTCTGGTTACGCTGGACTTTAAGAAAAGTATTTATTTGGAAGGACGTTTCTTCTTGCAAACCCAACATGTAAATCATCAGGTAGACCAAAAGGATATTTTCAATTTATCCTATAACCCTGATCAGGAGGTGGAAGAAGACAGCACCGGACAACGGGTCTATAACCTATACCTTCGGGTAACCCAAGAGGGGGGTACCGGCGATTCCACTAAATGGATCAATACGACCGCTTTTACAATCGATAAGTTTTTGGACCAAGCCAAAGCGATAGAGAGTAGTGAGGGGCAAAATGTGATAAATTTTAAAATAAATTATGCCGAACGCTATAATGCGGATACAACCGCATGTGTTTGGGGGGCTACCGACGTATTTACGTTGCGTTTTACGAATTAAATATATACTTTTGCTATTTAAAAGTAAACAGAGATGTATAAGGAGATATTTAGGTGGGTAATCGCTATCATCTCACAGCCAGCGAAGGCGTGGGTCTTGTTAGCGAAAAAAGGAGAGAAGCAGGAGGAGTTCTTATCCCGATTCGTGTATCCTTTGATCGGCTTCGTTACTGTTGCGGCTTTTCTGGGCGTATTGTTTACGCGGAAGGAGTTTGATTTAGAGCTGGCCTTGAAGTCGTCTATCCGGACATTGGTGTCCTCGTTCGGTGGTTTTTACCTCGGGGCTTATCTGATGAACGAGATATGGCAAGGTATATTTAAACGGGAGAAGGATTTGAAACTGTGGTTGCGCTTCGTCGGGTATTCCTCGTCGTTGATGTTCGCTTTGAATATCGTATTGATGTTGCTTCCCGAGTTTTTCTTCTTGCGGATATTTATCCTTTATACATTCTATATTGTTTGGGAAGGCGCTGGTCCGTATATGGGAGTCGAGGAGAAGATCCGTCTGAAGTTCGTAGGATTTACAACCGCCATTATATTACTGACTCCGGCAGTTATCGAGATTTTGTTATCGATGCTGATGCCCGGTTTGAGTTTTTGACAGAATAACACAAGATGAAAGAGAAGATTAGTAATAACATACAGATAAAGAATAAGCGGGCGACGTTCGACTACGAGTTGCTCGACACTTTTACGGCCGGGATCGTACTGACCGGAACGGAGATTAAATCGATCCGTTTAGGGAAGGCGAGTTTGGTAGATACGTTTTGTATCGTGGAAAAAGGGGAACTGTGGGTGAAGAATATGTACATCGCCGAATATTTTTACGGTACGTACAATAATCACAACGCACGGCGGGACCGGAAATTACTTCTTACCAAAAAGGAATTACGAAAGATCGAGGGTGCGGTTCGTGCTAGTGGTTTTACGATCGTTCCCACTCGTTTGTTTATCAATGAGAAAGGATTGGCGAAAGTAGTCGTCGCGATCGCACGAGGTAAAAAGGAATATGATAAGCGAGACTCCATCCGGGAACGTGACGACCGACGGGAGATGGATCGGGCTTTCAAACGATAAGTCGAGATGGAAACAGGGCAAGGCGTGATCGGTAGGGTTTGGGGATGTATCCTGAAAGCTCTGCCTAAAGCAGGCAAGACGTGTTTATGGCTGCTAAAGATTATTTTGCCTATTTCTTTATTGGTCCGTATATTGCAATATTCCGGAATATTAGGTCAGATCTCGGATTGGTTAGTGCCCGTGTTCTCGTTGGTGGGTCTGCCGGGGGAGACAGCCATTGTTTTTATAACCAGTATATTCTCCCCATTATATGCTCCGATCGCTTTGATCACCTCGATGTCTTTAGGAGTCCGTGAAGCTACGATATTGGCATTGATGTGCCTTACTTCCCATAATCTAATGGTAGAATCCTCCGTACAGGCAAAGACCGGGTCTTCTTTCTGGGAGATGACGCTGCTCCGTTTGATCATGAGTTTCGTGATCGCCTTTTCTTTGAATTGGGTAATGCCCCATGAAGGATGGGGACAGGTCGGGATCGCTCAAAGTGCGGCTGTATGCGATAATTGGTTGGAAGTATTCGTACTTTGGTTTACCAGCTCGATGAAGGTGGTGATTTCTATTTTGATAATTGTTACGGCTTTAATGATCCTTCATTATATATTGGAAGAGTTTAATCTAATGAAAGGATTGTCCTCGGTCTTTTCTCCGCTGATGCGATTATTTGGCTTGCCTCAAGATGCCGCTTTTTTGTGGTTGGTAGGTAATGTGGTCGGACTGGCTTATGGCGGGGCTATTATGGTAGAGCAAATGGAGCAGAGGAAGTTGTCTTACGGTGACGGCAACTTGCTGAACCATCATTTGGCCGTGTGCCATTCCCTGTTGGAAGATACGATCATCTTTGCCGCGATAGGGGTACCCGTTCTTTGGGTGGTGCCTACCCGTCTGTTTTTCGCCATCGCTGTGGTATGGATCCTCCGGGGATATAGTTATATGTACGCAAGAAAGGTAAAACATATTTATGAATAAGGAACGATTTCTGCGACTCTTGAATGAGCGCATTTTGATCTTGGATGGTGGTATGGGTACCATGATCCAAAGTTTCAAACTAAACGAACAAGATTACCGAGGCGAACGTTTCGCCGATTTTCCGGGACAGTTGAAGGGGAACAATGATTTATTGTGTATCACCCGCCCGGATGTAATCCAGTCTATTCATCGTCAGTATTTGGATGCGGGAGCGGATATCTTCGCTACGAATACGTTTAACGCGAACGCTATTTCCATGGCAGATTATGCGATGGAGGCCTATGTACGTGAGATAAATCTGGCCGCCGGACGATTGTCGAGGGAAGTGGCGGATACCTATATGGCAGAGCATCCGGATCGTACGATCTTCGTGGCCGGATCGATCGGTCCTACTAATAAGACAGCTTCTATGAGTCCAGATGTAAGTGATCCCGCTTATCGTGCCGTAACTTATAAAGATTTGTATAATGCCTACAAGGAGCAAGTCGAGGGACTTGTTGACGGCGGGGTGGATATCATCCTTTTCGAGACTACATTCGATACGTTGAACGTAAAAGCGGGATTGGAAGCGGCTGAGGTCGTGTTGAAAGAGAAAGAAAAAGACCTGCCGATTATGTTGTCTTTGACTTTGTCCGCACAAGGTGGACGAACATTTTCCGGACAGACTTTATTGGCCTTCTTAGCTTCCATACAGCATACACATATTGTTTCGGTTGGCTTAAACTGCTCTTTCGGAGCGGCGGATATGAAGCCCTATTTACAAGAGTTGGCGAAGTATGCCCCCTATTATATCAGCGCTTATCCGAACGCCGGATTGCCGAATAGTTTTGGTACCTATGACGAGACGCCGGATAAAATGGCCCAACATGTGAAGCCTTTTGTGGAAGAGGGATTGGTGAACATTATCGGAGGCTGTTGCGGAACGACTCCAGCGCATATCTCCCGGTATCCGGAGTTGGTGAAAGGAGCTAAACCGCATATCCCGGCTCCGAAACCGGATTGCCTGTGGCTGTCGGGCTTGGAACTGCTGGAGGTGAAACCGGAGAATAATTTCGTGAACGTGGGAGAGCGTTGTAATGTGGCCGGTTCTCGGAAATTCTTACGCTTGATAAAAGAAGGCAGTTATGAGGAAGCGTTGACGATCGCTCGTAAGCAAGTGGAGGATGGCGCCCAAGTGATCGATATCAATATGGACGATGGTATGTTGGATGCCGTGAAAGAAATGAAGACATTCTTAAACTTGATCGCCTCCGAACCGGATATTGCCCGTGTACCCGTCATGATCGATTCTTCTAAATGGGAAGTGATCGAGGAAGGCTTGATGTGCGTGCAAGGAAAGAGCATCGTGAATTCCATCTCCTTGAAAGAAGGAGAGGAGGTCTTCCTTAAACATGCCGCCCGTATTAAGCAACTGGGTGCGGCTGCGGTCGTGATGGCTTTCGACGAGAAGGGGCAGGCGGATACCTATGAAAGAAAGATTGAGATTTGTGAACGGGCCTATCGCCTATTGATCGAGAAGATCGATTTCAATCCCCAAGATATTATTTTTGACCCGAACGTATTGGCGATCGCTACCGGTATGGAGGAACATAATGGCTATGGTCTGGCGTTTATCCGTGCCGTTGAATGGATCAAGAAGAACTTGCCGGGTGCGAAGGTGAGTGGTGGTGTAAGTAATTTATCTTTCTCTTTCCGGGGGAACAATCATGTACGCGAGGCTATGCATTCCGTATTTCTATATCATGCGATCGGGAAGGGGATGGATATGGGTATCGTGAATCCGTCTACCTCCGTACTTTATGAGGATATAGAGCCGGAGTTCCGTACCTTGTTGGAAGACGTGATCTTGGCACGCCGTCCGGAAGCTGCCGAGGAATTAATTACTTATGCTCAAAATTTACATGTTCAAGCTTCCGGAGAAACTCCGGAGAAGCATGAGGCTTGGCGTGAGCTTTCATTGAAGGAGCGTTTGGAACATGCCTTAATCAAAGGGATCGGAGACTATTTGGAGGACGATTTACAAGAAGCCTTGCGGATTTATCCGCATGCCGTGGATATAATTGACGGTCCGTTAATGAGCGGAATGAATAAGGTCGGCGAGTTATTCGGTGCCGGAAAGATGTTTCTCCCTCAAGTCGTGAAGACCGCACGTACGATGAAAAAGGCCGTGGCTATTTTACAACCGGCCATTGAGTCTGAAAAGAAAGCTTCCGGCTCCGCGAAGGCCGGTAAAGTGATTTTCGCTACGGTAAAAGGGGATGTACATGATATAGGTAAGAATATCGTCTCTATCGTATTGTCTTGTAATAACTACGAGGTGATTGATTTAGGGGTAATGGTTCCCGCAGATGTGATCATAAAGAAAGCGATCGAGGAGAAACCGGATCTGGTTTGCTTATCCGGCTTGATAACCCCTTCTTTAGAAGAGATGGCGCATGTCGCGGACGAGATGCAGAAAGCGGGACTTACGATTCCTATGATGGTGGGTGGCGCTACGACCTCCAAATTGCATACGGCGGTGAAGATCGCTCCGCATTATGATTATCCGGTGATTCATGTGCTGGATGCCTCACAGAATCCGTTGATCGCCGCCAAACTATTGAATCCAGATACCCGTGACGCTTATATCAGGGAGTTGGAACAAGAACAAGAAGCCTTGCGTGCCTCTTTAGGGCAGAAGAAAGAGACCTTGGCTTCTCTTTCAGAGGCTCGTAAGCATCCGATAGAAATAGATTGGACCGGGTATACACCGGTTGTTCCGGCCCGGATGGGGGTACATGTTATCCCTTATATCCCCTTGGAAGAAGTGATTCCTTATATCCACTGGACCTTCTTTTTTAGCGCATGGAAATTGAATGGCCGTTTCTCGGAAATCTCCCAGATACATGGTTGCGATTCTTGTCGTGCCTCTTGGTTGGCCGGATTCCCGGAAAAAGATCGTGCGAAGGCTACCGAGGCGATGCAATTATACAAGGATGCTGTTAGGTTATTGGATCGGCTGGTCAATATGAAGGTTGAATATTGTAAAGCGATTTACGGATTTTTCTCAGCGAATAGTGAAGGGGATACGATCCGAATGGGTGATATAGCGCTGCCTTTATTACGTCAGCAAGTAAAAAAAGAGGAAAATATTTATAAATGTCTTTCCGATTATGTAATACCGGTTTCCGAGGAGCGAACTGATTATGTAGGGGCGTTTGTCGTTACCGCTGGAGCTGGCGCTGATTGTTTGAAGGATAAATTTGAGGAAGAAGGCGATACCTATAATTCAATGTTGCTGCAAACCTTGACCGATCGCCTAGCGGAAGCTACAGCCGAATATCTTCATGAGAAAGTACGTAAAGAATATTGGGGATATGCTAAAGACGAATCCTTGTCTATCCCGGATCTTTACAAGGTGAAATACCAAGGAATCCGTCCGGCTATCGGTTACCCTTCTCTACCGGATCAATTATTGAATTTCACATTGGATGGATTGCTCGATATGTCGCGAATTGGTGTTTCGTTAACCGAGAATGGTGCCATGTATCCTACGGCTTCGGTTAGTGGGATTTATATTGCCCATCCCTCTTCTCAATATTTCATGATCGGTTCTATCGATGAGGAGCAGATGAGAGATTATGCGAGCCGCCGGAATTTAACGGAGGAGCAAGTCCGAAAGTTATTGAGTAGGAATATAGGATAATTTAGTAGAGGCTGTCTCAAAATAAACTTGAGATGGCCTCTGTTGTTTTATTCCAAGTTGAAGTCTTTTGGATTTTTCTCTAAAGATGAATTTATAAGCTTACTTTTGAAGATTTCACTGTTTTTTTGTTACCATAACCTTCCTAAGAGGCTACTTTTGCAAGATTATGTGCTATTGCCAGCAGGCCGAACTCAATTTCAACCTTCTTAAGTCCACGAAGATTGAACCTCTTGAAGTGCTTGTTGTTCTTGAGGTTTCCAAATACTGCTTCCACATCCTGTGGTCGCTGACTGCGATATTTCAGACCTTCATCAGAAAGCAGCTTTTCACGTTCTTTTTCCTTGATTTTTCTCAGACGGTGATTTACCTGTACAATCCTTTCCGAACTGCTTTTATGACACCGGCATCTTAACGGGCAACCCTTGCAGTTGCGTGCCCTGTATCTTGATATGGTCTGCACAAAACCGTTGTCTGTTACCCGCCTTACATCAGATAGTCTTTCCATTCTCTGCCCCATAGGACAGTACATGCCGTCATTTTCCTCATTATAATAAAAGTTGGCAGAGAGAAACGGGTCGTTTCTGAAATTCCTTTTCTGTTCCTTATGAAAATAATTGTACTTTATGAAGGTTTCAATGTCATGCCCGAAAGCATACAGATAGTTCTCTTCACTTCCGTATCCTGCATCACAGACAGACACGTTAGGGTATCTGCCGTAAAGGGAATGGAAATCATCCATATGCAGAGGATAGGTGGAGGTATCGCCTGCACACTGATGGATGGTATAGTTCAGGATGAACTGTTTATTGGTACTTATCTGAGGATTATATCCGGGTTTAAGCTGTCCGTTCTTCATATGGTCCTCCTTCATGCGCATGAAAGTGGCATCATTGTCTGTCTTTGAGTAACTGTTGCGTCCGTCAAGTATCTTTCCCTGTGATTCATATTTCCTGAGTTGTTCAGGCCATGACTTCCTTACACGCCTTACCTTCGCTTTCACTTTCTTGTCAGCATCAACTCCATTCAGGGCATCGTCTATCTGCTCCAGTGCCTTTTCCACTTTCTCCGGGGTGATATCCTGATATGTAACCGGAGCTGAATCACGCAGTTCCTGTTTGGTAACGGATTCGGCATACTGCCATATCTCCTCAAGCTGTTCAGCTATTCCGGATATACGGGTATGTATGGACCTGCCCCAGACAAATGTATAACGGTTGGCGTTAGCCTCCATTTTCGTTCCGTCGGTAAATGCCACATCAAGACTTACAAAACCTTCTGACACGAGGAACTTTACAATAGTAGCGAAAACTGTCTTCAGTACATCCTTCAGACGGCTGCTGCGGAAACGGTTGATGGTATTATGGTCAGGAGTCACGTTGCCGGTAAGCCACATGAAGCGGATATCGTTACGACAGAACTCTTCGATGCGACGGCTGGAATAGATGTTACGCAAATAAGCATAGACAAGAATCTGAAGCATCATGCGTGGATGGTACGCAGAACAGCCTTTAGAGGAATACTTAAGGTAAAGTTCTTTAAGGTTTATCTGTTCAATGATACGGTGAACAACCCGGACCGGATCGTTCTGGGGTATAAAATCGCCTAAACATGGAGGTAAAAGCAGATTATCGTTGGATGTGTAACTTTTAAACATTATCTTTGGGATATCTTGATTTGATTCCCTAAGATACAAAAAATTAGGGAGACGGGCAAGTTCTGGCTGAGCGAAGTTAGAGCTTGCCTGATTTTTTTTGCAGACACAAAAAAGGCCATCTCAAACTTCTATTTGAGACAGCCTCTGCAATGCCTGTGCAGTAATACTGCAACACCTATTGCAGTAACACTGCATAGGCATTGCAGTAAAAAATCGATCAATACGATCTATCTGCCATAGTAATGCTTGGCGGAAGGAACCATGATAACGTTCAATTCCGGATCAGCCATGTCTGGATCGATCGGGAACATCGGTCTCACGATATTCTTATAGGGAAGCTTCTTGAAGTCCTGATCCACACCTCCTCTTGTAAAAGCCATTACCCAATCCGCTTGTATATTGTACCATTGGGTTACAAGGTAACCTTGTTTAACCATTACGATATCCATTTCCTTCGGGTCAATTCCTGAACCCTCTAGGTTTGGAGTGGGAGACGATGTGCCTACTACCACATAAACGCTTCCGGTCTTTACGATAGCGATATCTCTTTTCCGTCTCCATGATTCCGCGTTCTTGTCTTCTTCCGGGCTGACATAAACCACGGTACCCGACAATTTCACGGGACCTTCGTAGGAATTATCGACCATGGCACCTACCATGCCTTCTACGTGTCCGCCTACGCCGACCTTACGTGCCTGCTTAACCACTTCTTCTCCCGGGATGGAGCAATAAAGAACGCTCTTTCCCTTATCAGTCTGGAATTCCGGACGCTTCAAGAGTCTCGCCAAAGTCCAAGTGACCTCGCCTGAGCCGCCTCCGCCGGGATTATCTCCCATATCACTGATAAAGAAAGGCTTCTTTTTGCTTGCTATTGCCAAATCGATACATTTCTCGAGCGAATATCCCGGAGCTTCCAGCGAGAACTGCTTACGGACATCCCAGAATTTCTGGGCGAGTTTCTTCGCCCCGGCTTTTACCTGTTCCTCATCGTCACCGTAAACCATCACGGTTCCTTGGTTCCGTGGGTTGTCTCCCCAAACATAACCGATCCAGATCCCTGCGTCTATCACTCCGGGCATGGCTTCAACCTCGGGAACCAATGCGTACAGCGATTTTGCAGGCTCGACACGGGTACTCGACCATTCGCCGGAAACTAGGACAGGAACAGCAACCCATGCCTTGTATGCCGGACGCCCTTTCCCTGATTCAAGACGTTCCAACAAATTGACGACCCCTCGCCGATGCGATTCGCGAGAATCCGCATGCGGTGCTTGACGATAAGTCGTAATCAAATCGGAGTTGAGAGCTACCAACCAAGACGTATTTCCGTGAAGGTCCATCGTGGTGGTAGTCAAGACATCGTTTCCGATCAAGCTACGCACCTTCTCCATGAATTCGCCCTCGGGATCGGCTACGCCTTCCACGCTACAAGCTCCGTGGTTATAAAACCAGAAGGCGTCATATGGCATATTGGCCTTGATCATCTCCAATGTTTTTTCCACAAACGCGTCGTACGATTCTTTTGTCACGGGGCCTCTTCCACCGCCATAGCCAATCTGCGTGGGAAGCCAAGTGGCCGCCTGTCCCATTGCGGAGTCTGGGCTGAGATAGTCTGGCATTCTTACGGGGTGTCCTACGAGCGGCTGCCTATTCGGGACGAACACGCTGTTTTCTATCTGTATACCGGCAATACCGATACGAGGTTTTTTCTTCTGTCCAAAGGCCTCTCCAACGAACGATACGGCCAAGAGACAGATTCCGAGCAATACTAAATTCCTTTTCATGCTATTATGATTTTTGCGAATTGTTATTTCCTTATTAATTAGTTATTAAACCGTCACTAATATCAATCTCGGTTTGAGGTATAGGCAATACTTCCGCACCGGCGCTGAAAGGAGTCTTAGCTCCAAATTCCGCCTTCTTGGTTCCGTTAAAGACTTTCTCTCCCCATCCTACACGTACCACGTCAAAGAACCGGAAGCCTTCCATTCCAAACTCCAGATGACGCTCGTTCATGATGTCTTCAAACAATTGGCTTCCTGTATGGTTTTTAGGAGCCAAGTTGACATGGCTTCTTACCTCATTCAGATACTTTTGCGCATTAGCGATATCGCCGCTGAAATAACAAGCCTCGGCATAGTTCAAATATACCTCCGCGAGGCGGATAAGCCTGAGGTTCGTGGGTTGGTTATTTCCCCGGTTCTCCTCTCTTTGTCCGGGCGCAAGATATAATTTGCGATTGTACCAGCCCGTTCGGTCGTCCGTAACGGGTGCCACATCGCCTTTGGCTGCGGTCTCGATCTCTATGGCCTCTTCCGTGGAAAGGAGAGTGGTCTTCTTTCGTATGACATCCCCCTCGGCATCATAAGCGTCCGCCAAGGCCTGTGTAGGTTGCGCGCAACCGAAGCCGATCGTCATGTTTCGGGGCATAGACATCAATACGTGGCGGTTACCGTTATTTACGTTATACGAGCTTTGAGTGGAAGAGTTATACATATTCACTTCTAGGATCGATGAGGAACAATGCTCGCCGTCCAGTGAGAATTGCCAAGTGTAATCTTCCGGAGCTACTAGGCTATACTCTCCCCCGCACTCATTCTGGAATTTCTCGAAAGCCTTTTTTACCTCATCGTATTTTTTCTCATACAGATAAATACGTGTTTGCATAGCGATGGCCGCGCCTTTGGTAATCCTTCCCGCATAGCTTGACTCGTAGTTAGCCACCTCACTTTTCTTAGGTAATACGCTAACCGCATCGTTTAGGTCTTGCTCGATAACCGAGTATATCTCTTCGACAGACGCACGTCCGAGTCTCTCATGATCGAGATCCAAGACTCCCGTATAGCAAGGAACACCACCAAAGGTTTTCACAAGCTCGAAATAAGTATAGGCGCGAATAAACTTGGCCTCACCGATCATCTGTTCCTTGTCATACTTCGAGAATAGGGCATCGTCTGCCATTTCCATATCCCGTATAAACAAATTGGCCTTATTGATACATTGGTAAGAATACCGATATTTGTTCAAGATCTCGGTATGATCCGCTTGATACTGATAATTCTCCAGTAACGTGAAGGTTTGTGCGTCGTTCGAAGAACCGCTGTAGGTCGCATCATTCGACAACACGTCGCCGAAACATTGCATCGACCATGTGTAACGGAAGTCCTTCATGACAGAATAGACAGCGGTCAGACGCAAGAAAGCTTGTCTTTCCTCTGATATCTCTCCAGCCTCCGGACTTCCTAACGGAGCTAAATCCAAATCTGCGCAACTGCTGAATCCTGTTAAAATCGCTAGTACGATTCCTATGATATATTTGTTTTTAAACATGACATTATAAATTTTAAAAAGTAACATTAATACCTCCGGTGAATGAAATGTTCTGAGGATAGATACCGTAATCTATGCCTCTAGACAAAGAGCTGGATTGACCCACTTCCGGATCCATACCCGAGTAACTAGATATCGTAAACAAGTTCTGGCCGCTTACATAAAAACGTACCTTCTGTAGTTTTATCCTCTGCGTGAGAGAAGCGGGCAGGGTATAACCTAGCTGGGCATTTCTCAAGCGGAAATAAGTCCCGTTTTCTACGTACATGTCCGAGAAGCGGTCATTGTCGTTTACGTCCGTAGCCGTCAGGCGAGGGATGTCCGTATTTGTATTATTTGGCGTCCAATAGTTCATTAACGCTCTATCCTTGTTCGTTATATCGTTCGGGAAGTAGGTGTAATAACGCATCGCGTTAAATATCTGATTACCGATTGTTCCACCAAACTGCAAATTGAGGTCGAAGCCTTTCCACGCCATACCCATGTTGATACCGTATATGATATCCGGAATAGGATTACCGATCATGCATCTATCACTTGAGTCTAACTTGCCATCGCCATTCGTATCTACGAACAATACATCGCCCAATTCGGCATTAGGTTGGAAATCCGCCCGCTTAACGGCATTCAACTGTTCCTGTGTTTGGATAAGCCCGTCTGTCTTATAGCCCCAGAACGCACCGATAGGCATACCTTCATTCGTATAGGTGAGGTACATGCTTCCGTTTCGGAATGGTCCATCGGAGATTGGTGTGCCACCATTCAATTTCGTCATGCGGTTACGGATGGTCGACATATTTACTCCCACGTTGTATTCGAAACCGCTTTCGGTCTTGTCTCTCCACTCGAGATTCATCTCGATACCGCGGTTGTTCGCCTCGCCGATATTGGTGTAGGTGTTGCTGGCATATCCCATGTAGATAGGCATAGGAGCGGCCAGCAGCATGTCCTTCGTTGTCTTGTAATAATACTCGAAGCTGAAGACCATGCGGGTGTTAAAGAAGCTTGCGTCAAGACCGATATTCAGAGATTCAGTGGTTTCCCATTTAATATCCGGATTGCCCAATCTGCTCACGGCAATACCTTGATACAAGGTCTCATTCTCTCTCGCTCCGAATAAAGCGCCGTATTGCGTACTCAATGACAGCAAACTACGATCCACATAATTGGTGATATTCTGATTTCCGATCTGTCCCCAGCCCCCGCGGAGTTTCAAGGAGGAAACCCATTCGGCGTTCAATTTCTGGAAGAACGGTTCGTTGTCGATTCTCCAACCTAGAGCGAACGAGGGGAAGTTACCCCAGCGATTCTTGGAAGAGAATTTAGAGGAGCCGTCTCGCCGGAAAGTGGCCGTAATAAGGTATTTGTTATTGTAATCGTAGTGTAGGCGGCCCAGATAAGACATCAAACCATATTCCGTAGCGCTATTGCTGGCCGTGGTCTTGTTCTTGTCCAGCGTAGCGTCTATATAATGCAGGTTATCCGACTCTCCGATAAGATCTCTCGCGTTTACGCTCAAGGTTTCCTGCTTACCCCATTCGTTGGTATAACCTACGAGAGCGGATATGGAGTGCTTCTCGGCAAACGTTTTCTCATACGAAAGGGTATTCTCGAACGTATAGTAGTGCCCTTTGGTCTGCGACTTCGATAAACTACTCTCTAAATTTCTTTGGCTTGAGGATACCTCATAGACAGGCGAGAAGGTTTTATTGTCTACCCTTCTGATTTCCGCTCCGAAGCTACTCTTGAACTTCAATCCTTTTATAATCTGCCATTCCCCATACATATTGCCGATGAAAGCAAGTTTCTCCCGCTGATTATCCCGATACATGATACTTGCCAATGGGTTATAGTAGTCAATATAAGGAGAGTAACCATATGAACCGTCTGCGTTTTGGGCGGGAGTTACCGGATCCAAACGGATTGCGTTACTTACGACACCATAGTCGGAGTCGTACACATTACTACTGTTGCGCTCACTAATACTTGCGTCGGTAGATCTCGCGATCGACGCGTTGGTACCCACTACCAAATGATCTTTGAGCACCGTTTTTTCCGTGCTTTGACGGACACTGAACCGTTCGTAGTTGGATTTCTTGATCGTTCCATCTTGGTTGATATAGTTCAAGCCCAGATTGAATTTATAGTCGTTCTCTTTACCACCGCTTATGCCGACACTGTAGTTATGCATAAAGGCCGTATGCGTAATCTCGTCCATCCAATTGGTGGAAACATTACGATTAACAAGGGCCAAGTTGATGGGAACGCTCCTCACTGTGTTCAACTGTTCCTGATAGTCGTACCATTCTGGACCTGACATCAAATCGAGATTATTCAATATTTTGTTCATACCCCAATACGCATCGAGCGTAACGGTGGTTTTTCCAGCGGCGCCTTTTTTCGTAGTGATAAGGATTACGCCGTTCGCACCGCGGGAACCGTAGATAGCGGAAGCGGAAGCGTCTTTAAGCACCTCCATAGACTGTATATCCGATGTGTTCAGGTAGTTTATATCCGTCACGGGCATCCCGTCCACGACGAACAATGGTTCCGCGTCGTTTACCGTACCGACACCTCTGATACGGATCGTGGCGGCGGAACCCGGAGATCCGGAACTGGAAGTGACGGATACACCGGTAGCCAAGCCTTGCAATGCGGTAGAAACATTGGCCACTGCTTGGCGAGCGATTTTCTCCTCGCTCACGGACGAGATAGCCCCCGTGATATCACTTTTCTTCATCGTACCGTAGCCAATCACTACCACCTCATCCAACTTTTGTGTGTCCTCTTGCAAGGAGATGCTTAAAACCGATTTATTGCCTACCGGAATCTCCTGGTTCATATAACCGATATAGGACACTTGTAAAATAGCGTCTTTGGCTACTTCTAACGTGAATTTTCCATCTATATCCGTTATTGTCCCGTTTGTTGTCCCTTTTACCATCACATTGGCGCCAATTATCGGCATACCGGTAGCATCAATCACGGTTCCGGTGATCTGACGGGTGTTTTGTTGCGGGGTGGATACGATTGATGGTTTCTCTATAATCATGATGTCGCTTTTAATGCGCATGTTTGGGGAGTGTACGGAAGCGTATACACCTGTGGTAAAAACAAATAGCGGGATTGAGGTTAACTTCATGACTCTGCCCAATTTAGTTTTTGTGTTTAATCGGGGGTTAGGATTCCCCTTACAAATTTCATTCATACATTTGTAATGTTTTAGTGTTAGTATTAATTGATTTAAAGGCGTTTAGAAACTTGTTTGGCTGGATTATATAACCATATCTTCCAGCCAGTTTCCTTGCTAGATATGGTTCATGATGGCTCCTGTTTCATAGGCTCTCCTTTCTTTAAGATTAACTTTAGTAAACTGAATATGTTTATTTGGTTGTTTGATTTGCAATATTCGTGAAAAAAAACGACACCTGCAAGCAAGTCTCTGCTAATTTAATATTGTGTATTCAATCGATAGAAGTCATTAATACGGCTTAATTATGTCAATTTGTCATTTCTCTCTCCTTCTGCTTCTTGTATTTGAGATAGGATAGGGTGTGTGTTTATTATATGCGATTCTCTGGTAGTTAAGCCCTGACGAATAGAATGTGTATGAAGGAAAATACTTGCAGTTTGCCTTCTTTTTATCAATATCCGCCGAATTATTATATCTCTTGTTTCAGAAAACTAATAAATGCTTCCTGAATAGTATTTGAAAATCAATTGACTTTTTTGCCGTTCTAGGGTGCAAAGGCTCTAATATAGTCTCGATTTTCAGTGTACAGAAGATTATGATTAAAAGTAGATCCCAACTAAATTAGAGCAAGTGCCGGATAATTCGAACTAGGTGCCGGGTAGATGTCGGTTATCTGCCGGGAAATAGAAATTATAAGCCGACTAAATACATACAAGTTTAGGATATATCCTAAAAAATGTGCTGTTTTGGGTACTAAATTCCATAATAATCGGTTTAAAAGCAATTGTTTTGAAAAAGTCTGTGTTTGAAATATATTTAAAAAGTTAACATTATGATAGTGTTTCGGTAATTCTTTTTGCATTCAGATAGTATGGTTACATTTGTCTATTCATTTCAAATATTATTAAAAAACAGAGAGATATGGATGAGAAAGGATTCGTGGAAGGGGTGAGAAGGTATATGTCCCAGTTACGAGAGGAAAAGCGTTATTCCTCCGCCAAAAGTTATCAGGATGCGTTGAACTCCTTTATAAAGTATAGTGGAACAGAGAACATTTCCTATTCGGATATCAATAAGGCCAATCTTCACCGATATGAGGCTTATTTGTTGGAAAACGATTGCATGCGTAATACGGTCTCCACGTATATCCGCCGTTTGCGTTGTATTTATAACAAGGCGGTGGAGAATGGTGATGCGGAATATATCCCCGGTTTGTTCCAAGGAGTTTTTACGGGAGTGGAGAGTAAGCGCAAGAAATCCCTATCCTTAGAGAACCAACATAAGTTGATGACGGTGAAGGTAGAGAGTGAGGTGCTAAGGGAGACACAACTGGTCGTTTGTTTGTTGTTTCAGTATGCAGGAATGTCGTTCGTGGACTTCGCCCACCTAAAAGAAAGGAATATCAAAAACGGGATATTGGACTATAATCGGCAGAAGACAGGCACACCGATGAGACTGGAAATCTTGGATACGGCAGAATTGATGCGCAAGGAATTAATGGGTGACAAGAAGCCGGCCTCAGGCTATTTATTCCCTTTTTTGAGTGGAACGAAGACGGGCTATGAGGCATATCTCGAATACAATGCGGCCCTATCTCGGTTCAATCGAAATTTGAAGGCGTTGAAAAAGGCCGCTGGAATAGCATCGGATGTTACCTCTTATACGATCCGCCATTCCTTTGCCATGGCATTGAAAGAGCAAAATGTCCCTATAGAAATGATCAGTGAATTATTGGGGCATAAGTCCATCAAGACCACCCAGATTTATCTGAGAAGTTTCTCTTTAGAAAAAATGACAGAGGTGAATAGCACTTGCTTTGGTTGTGTCTATAATTATGTGTCGAAAGTGGGATGAGGCTACTTAGTGAGTAGCGTTTGTTTCACGCCGCAAATGTAGTAAAAAATAACAAAAAACAAGCAATCATTAGGGTTTGTTTGTGTTTCCAGTTGGATTCTCGTTAAATCTTCGTTCTTATTTCTGATGTATAGACATGGCAATAGAGACGAAATGGCCTCGTATTTCCGAAATCATCACGTCCCCCCCTAAAATCGAACATACATTCTTGTAGAGATGGGTATACCCCGTCTCATCCCCTCTAAAAGATGTTTTAAATTACTGTCAGACGGTGGGAGACGGAGCATGCTCCGTCTCTACAACTGAGTAATAACCATTCTCCCACCTTTTGCGCTACTCACTAAGTAGCCTAATTTCTCACATGGCGAAAAAGGGTTATGGTGCATATATCAAACTATCTCTTTTAAGCAATCAACGAAATGCGAGCGAATGTTGTAAAAACGGTTGTAAATTCGGTACCTCATGAGGGTATCGACGCCGTAGGCGTTGAAAGAACCATTCCTGAAAACCCGTTACGGCGAAAATCTGATCAGAAACATTGGTACATCGCTATCGTCAACAACAAGTCCGAGAAACTATGCCGTGACAAGCTGGAAAAGCGCATAGCCAGTCAGCCGGAAGGCGAGAAGGACTATGAGGTTTATATAGCCTCCCAAAAAGAGATGTGTCTTCTGCCAAGCGGCAAGCGTAAGCAAGTAGACCGGATCGTCTTCCGTTCCATTGTATTCATCCGTTGCACCGATGTCTTGCGTAGGAAGGAGATCGTGCATCTTCCTTATATCAAACGTTTCATGGTAAACATAGCTGGCGAACGGTCTGGAGGCATACGCCCCGTAGCCTTCATTCCGGATGAGCAGATGGTGAAACTCCGTAGGATGCTGGACGATTCCGAAGAGCCTGTCATTATCGATCCCCGTCCGCTGCCTCTTGGAGCGAGGGTACGTATTAACGGCGGTAAGTTGCATGGTCTAGAAGGTAACGTGCTGGAAGTGGAGGATGGCAATCTTAACTTTGTGATCCGTGTAGATCTACTGGGATGTGCCAAAGTAAATATCACCCGTGACCTGCTAGAGCTATTATGATACACATAGATGGATACGCACTATGGTAAAAAAGAGGATAGATCCGGAGTACGCCTTATCTCGTTGTTAGGAAACCATTTGAAAGAGATTCTTAAGCGAGAGTCGGATAATCGTGCCTTCATCCATCTTTACTGTACGGGTCCGTATTGGGTGGCGTTCGAGAAATCAGCTTACCTGTTACGCCAAATATCTTCCCGTACCTTAGTGACCCCGTTAAGCCTCACCACGTACCCGTTTCCAATCGTGATGGTCTCTTGGACAGATGGCGAGTTACGTTCCTATACATGTAACCATCTTTTCCATCGCGAAGGCAATGACTACGGTCGGTTATCCGTCCCTACTCGTACGCTTGACGGTTACAAGGAGTGGCATAAGGAAGAGGTGAGGTGTTTTCCGATGCCGGAAGTAAAAACCACGTCCATGGATCGTGACATGGAGATTGATTAAAGATACTTCTGAGGTTCAAGAGAGCCTCCAATCAAGAATATATTATCGCTAGGTCGCAATTAGAAAATGAGAATTAGGCGGCCGATATCGATCAAGAGGTCAGCTATCTCTAGTAGCGAGGAGAGTCCCTTTTTCTTTAACCGATAGACTAGACTCTTGCTTTAGCTTATACCACTCCAACCACTTGAGAGGTTCGGTCGCTTATTATTATAGTTAGATAGATATGAATAAAACAAATATGGAAAAGGTGAAATATCGTTATAATCGCTGGCGTTTAGCGCTGGGGCGTCTGGTAAATTTGCGGTATATCAACCGCTGGATCATTTTTTGTGCGGATCTTTTCATTTCCCTATGTGTATCTTTGATAGGAGTGCTGGGATTATTGTCCATCATGCATGTATACATAAGCGGGATTAGTGTATTAAAGGTAGGAATAGCTTCCTTTGTGGCCAGTATCCTTTCTTTTCTTACGTTCAAGGTTTATCACGGGGTGATCCGTCATTCCACGCTACGTGGACTATGGAGGATTGGTGGTGTCGCCATCACAAAATCCATCCTCATGTTCATACTGCTTCATCTTTTGAGGGCGAATTTCAATTCCTCTATATATTGGGTGGGAGGGATAACCGATTGTATGTTGACGATTGTTCTGCTGATCACCTTACGTGTATTCGTGATTAATGTATATAATAGCGTGTTGTCCCAACTTGGAAAAAAGCGCAAGCGTGTACTGGTGTTCGGTATGGATGAGGATAGCGTGATGATAGCCACATCACCCAACCGGCAAGTATTCATGCAAAATTATAGCATCATCGGCTTCTTGACGTTTGGTAGCGCTAAAAAGAACCTTCGCATAGCGGAACTTCCCGTTTACCAGATCGAGGACATTGATGACTTGTTGCGTCTGATCCCCAGAAATAACTTGGATGGTATCCTTTTCCCGAATATAAAGACCGTCCGACGAGAAGGTGATCGTTTGATTCATTATTGCGAGCAGGCCTCCTTGAAGCCTCTCGTGGTTCCTGATATGGAGGAGGTCCATGAGGGCGGAATGAAGCGTTCAGTCCGTGAGATCCGTATTGAGGACTTGCTGGGTCGTGAGGAGATCAGTATAAATCTGGGCGAGATCGGTCTCTTATTGAAAGATAAGACGATCCTTGTTACGGGAGCGGCCGGTAGCATTGGTAGCGAGATCTGCCGCCAGCTGGCGCATTTCCCGATCAAGAAATTGATCTGCCTTGATGCCGCCGAGACTCCGATGCATGACTTACGCCTGGAATTGGAGGAGAAGTATAAGGAACTGGATTTTGTACCTATCATAGGCGATGTCCGGAATCCGGACCGTGTAGATTACGTATTCCGCAATTGGCATCCCCAGGTAGTATTCCATGCGGCAGCTTATAAGCACGTCCCCTTGATGGAAGAGAACCCTTGCGAGGCTGTTCGTACCAACGTGTTTGGTACCCGAGTGATAGCGGATGCCGCCGTAAGCTATGGTGTAGAGAAATTCGTGATGATCAGTACGGATAAGGCCGTTAATCCAACGAATATCATGGGATGTAGCAAGCGCCTCGCTGAGATATATGTGCAGAGCTTGAGTGTGGCGATCAGTAAGGGGGCTCTAGCGGGAAACACTAAGTTTATCACGACCCGTTTCGGTAATGTATTAGGAAGTAATGGCTCCGTGATACCTCGTTTTCGCGATCAGATCGCCAAAGGAGGCCCAGTTACGGTAACCCATCCCGATATCATCCGCTACTTCATGACAATCCCCGAAGCCTGCCGTTTGGTGTTGGAAGCCGGTACGATGGGCAAGGGCGGCGAGATATTCATCTTTGATATGGGTGAGCCGGTCAAGATCGCTGACTTAGCGAAGCGTATGATCGAGCTTTCTGGTTTGCAGGTGGATAAAGACATAGAGATTAAATACACAGGTCTTCGTCCCGGTGAGAAATTATATGAGGAACTATTGAGCAACAAGGAGAATACGAAGGAAACCCCTCATGAGAAGATTCGTGTGGCAGCAGTCCGGGAGTACGCCTACAAGGATGTGGTAGAGCACATTGATCTATTAGCTGAATTATCCCTTCATGTACATATTCTTCCTATGGTGAGAGAGATGAAATCCTTCGTCCCCGAGTTCAAGAGCCAAAACTCTCAATTCACGAGATTGGACGGAGTGAATTAGCAATTTAGTTAGTAGATTATAAATCTGAATTATAAATGATTATCGCAGTAGATTTTGACGGAACAATCGTTGAGCATAAATATCCGGCGATAGGGAAGGAGATCCCTTTCGCTTTCGAGACATTGAGAAAGTTACAAACAGAACACCACAAGCTGATCTTATGGAGTGTGCGAGAGGGCAAGCTTTTGGATGAGGCTGTCACCTTTTGCCGAGAGCGGGGCTTGGAGTTTTACGCCGTGAACCGAGATTATCCGGAAGAAGAGAAAAAACTGAACAACCATTTCTCCCGTAAGCTGAAGGCCGATATTTTTATTGATGACCGTAATCTTGGTGGTCTCCCGGACTGGGGTATGATTTACGAGATGGTGAGTAAAAGACTTTCCTATGAGGATTTAATGCGGAAATACGAGTCGGAATACGAACCGGAGAAACCGAAAGGCCTTTTCTCTCGTTTGTTTCGCTAAATCCATATCATTCTGTGTTCAATGAAATAAAAAAAAGATAACAAAATAATATGAAAATCAAAAGATTACTACTTTTATTAGCTCTACCTCTATTGGTGGCGAGTTGTACTTCTTACAAGAACGTACCATACCTCCAGAACCCAGAGGCAGTGAACGATTTTGAGGAGACCCTTCCGTTGTATGACGCCAAGATCATGCCAAAAGACTTGTTGAGCATCACGGTCAATACGACAGACCCGAAGGCTGCGACTCCATTCAACTTGACGGTACAGACTCCAATCAATGCGGCTTTGACAAATATCAGTACGACCACGCAACCGACCATGCAGCAATACTTGGTGAATAATAAAGGAGAGATCGATTTCCCTGTTATCGGTCGCTTGGAAGTGGGTGGTCTCACCAAGAACGAGGCGGAGGACTTGATTCGTGAGCGTTTGAAACCTTATTTGAAGGAATCCCCGATCGTTACGGTCCGTATGGCTAATTACAAGATCTCCGTGTTGGGTGAGGTGGCCCGTCCGGGTAGCTTCACGATCGGCAACGAGAAGGTGAACGTTCTGGAGGCTTTGGCGATGGCAGGTGATATGACGATTTACGGTGTCCGTGATAACGTCAAGCTGATCCGTGAGGACGTGAACGGTAAGCGTGAGATCATTAACTTGAATTTGAATAATGCCGAAGTCGTGACTTCCCCGTATTATTACCTGAAGCAAAACGATATTATTTACGTGACCCCGAACAAGACGAAGGCTAAGAACTCCGATATCGGTAACAGCACGACCCTTTGGGTAAGCTCACTCTCGATTCTGGTATCTATTGCCGGCCTGTTGGTAAACATACTTAAGTAATTGAAAATTGAGAATTGAAAATTAAGAGAGATGATAGACGAACGGATAAATAATAACACTGGGATAGAGAACGAGGAACAAGAGATTGATTTGGTCGCTCTTTTATTTAAATACCTTTTTTATTGGCGTTGGTTTGTGGCTAGTATATTGATATGTTGCATCGCCACTTACCTGTTTCTTCGTTATCAAACGCCTGTATATAACATTTCCAGTTCCGTGTTGATAAAGGAGGAGGATAAGCGAAGCGGTTCGGGCAACAATCCGTTGGCGGCCATTCAAGACTTGGGAATGTTTTCCATGACAAATAATTTTGATAACGAGGTGGAGATATTGAAATCCCGTACATTGATAAAAAAAGTCGTGAACGACCTGAATTTATATGTTCGTGTAGCGGAAAAGCGAGCGTTCGGTTATGCGATGCCTCTTTATAAGAATAGTCCGGTGCGGATTTATATGACACCAGAAGAGGCCGATAAATTGGAGGAACCGATTAAGCTGGATCTTACATTTACAAAAACAGGAAAATTGTCTGTTAAGGCTGAATATGTGCAAGATAAGGAAGAGCAAGAGATAGAACAGGCATTTGATCAATTGCCGGCGGTGTTACCAACACCTGTGGGTGTTTTAAGCTTTACGCGAGGCGATACCTTGTATATGGAAGAAGAGGAAATCGCTTTACGTGTTACCATAAATACGCCGACGGAGACCGCCGAGGATTATATGAAAGACTTGAGCGTGACCGCCTCTTCCCAGACCACGACGATAGCGAAGATCAGCGTGAACAATACAGTAAAGGAGCGAGGCGTGGATTTCGTGAATCGTTTGGTTGCGTTCTATAATCAAGACGCGAACGATGAGAAGAATGAGGTAGCTCAGAAAACCGCTGAGTTCATAGAGGAGCGTATCGGTATAATTAACCATGAGTTGGGTACGGCGGAGAGCGAGTTGGCGGATTTCAAGCAACGATCCGGTCTGACGGATTTGACAAGTGATGCCCGTCTAGCCTTACAAGAGAGTTCCAAGTATGAGCAGCAACGTACGGAGAACGCTACACAGATCAGCTTGGTTCAATTTCTGCGTACCTATATCAACGATCCGGTCAACAAGGAAGAGGTAATTCCTGCAAACGTAGGGTTACAGGATCAAAACCTCACTAGGGTGATTGAACAATATAACACGATGATCATCGAGCGTAAACGTTTATTACGTACCTCTTCGGAAAATAACCCGGCGGTGATAAACATGAACACCGGCGTTGAGGCGATGAGACGCAATGTCGAGACAACCGTGAATAGTGTCTTGCGAGGACTACAAATCGCCCAGAAAGATATTGAGCGTCAGGCTAGTAAATTTGAGAGCCGGATTAGTGATGCTCCAAAGCAAGAGAAAGAGTTCATGACTATTTCTCGCCAACAAGAAATCAAGGCGACTTTATATATCATGCTGTTGCAGAAGCGGGAGGAAAATGCGATCACATTGGCAGCCACGGCTAATAATGGTCGTATTGTAGAGGAACCATTATCCGGGAAGGATCCTGTGGCTCCCAAGAAGCTAGTGTTTTTATTGGCTGCGTTTGTGGTGGGCCTGTTTATTCCGGTGGGAATCATCTTTGTCGTGGAATTATTGAAATATAAGATCGAGAATCGTGGCGACGTGGAGCAATTGACGAATGTTCCGATTTTGGGCGAATTGCCCTTGTGTGGTCATAAATCCTCCGATAAGGGAGCGATCGTAGTACGTGAGAATAAAAACGACATGATGGAGGAGACCTTCCGGGGTTTGCGGACCAATCTGCTCTTTATGCTCCGGAAAGATCAAAAGGTCATACTTTTTTCTTCTACGCAGCCCGGAGAAGGTAAGTCTTTCGTGACTGGAAATCTCGCTGTCAGCTTGGCTTATTTGGGAAAGAAGGTGGTAGTGGTTGGTATGGATATCCGTAAGCCGGACTTGAATAAGGTCTTCGATTTATCGAAAAGGCAGGAAGGAATATCTAATTATCTGATGGATCCGGAGGATAAGGATCTTTTTGATCTTGTGCAGCCTTCCGGCATCAGTCCGAACCTGGATATCCTTTTAGGAGGAACGATTCCCCCGAACCCGACGGAACTGGTAGCCCGTGATACCTTGGAGAAGGCGATAGAGCAATTGAAATCCCGTTATGACTACGTGTTGCTGGATACAGCCCCGATCGGTATGGTAACTGATACGGCCATAATAAGCCGTGTGGCCGACATGTGTGTTTATGTCTGCCGTGCGGACGTGACCCTGAAAGCCGCGTTCTGCTACATTAATGTTCTTAGGGACGAGCATAAATTTGACAAGTTGGCGGTAGTGGTCAATGGAATCGACCTGAGTAAACGTAAGAACACCTATGGTTACGGTTATGGTAAGAAATATGGTTATGGCTATGGTAAACATTATGGTTATGGATACGGCTATGGGTATGGTTTTGAGGCAGAGAATAAGAAAAGAAAATAACTGGATATGAAGAGAGAGGATCAAGACTTCAAATTAAAACAAATAACACCGTTTGCTTCTAAAATATGGCTGAGTTCTCCTACGATGCATGGAGATGAAATCAAATATATAATAGAGGCATATGAGAGTAATTGGATGTCTACCGTGGGCAAGAATATTAATGAGGTAGAACGTCTGGCTTGTGAGAAGATTGGTTGTCAGTATGCGGTTGCATTGTCAGCTGGGACAGCCGCTTTGCATATGGCGGTTCGGTTGGCCGGGGTAAAACCCGGTGATAAGGTCTTTTGTTCGGATATGACCTTTGACGCTACGGTAAATCCGGTTGTCTACGAGGGTGGAGTACCCGTGTTTATCGACACGGAATATGATACTTGGAATATGGATCCGATTGCGTTAGAGAAAGCCTTCGAAATTTATCCGGAAGTGAAGGTCGTTGTGGTCGCTCATCTCTATGGGACACCGGGCAAGATCGATGAAATCCGGGCTATTTGTCAGAGGCATGATGCTATTATCATAGAGGATGCGGCGGAATCGTTGGGTGCCTCTTATAAAGGTGTACAAACCGGAACTTTTGGTCATTACAACGCTATTTCATTTAATGGCAATAAAATTATCACGGGATCTTCTGGGGGAATGTTATTGACGGATGATTTGGAGGCAGCGAACAAAGTACGTAAATGGTCTACCCAATCCCGAGAGAATGCCCCTTGGTATCAACATGAGGAACTGGGATATAATTATCGCATGAGTAACGTGATAGCGGGAGTGGTAAGAGGTCAATTCCCTTATCTGGAGGAACATATCGCTCAAAAGAAGGCTATTTATGAAGGATATAAATCGGGATTTAAGGATCTTCCGGTAACCATGAATCCGTTTGATGCGAGGCATTCCGAACCCAATTATTGGCTGTCTTGCCTATTGATTGACGAGGATGCTATGTGTAAGCAAGTATGCGGGGAGTGCGATGCTTTATATATCAGTGAATCCGGAAAAAGTTGTCCGACTGAGATCTTGGAAAAACTTGCCCAATATAATGCGGAGGGCCGTCCTGTCTGGAAGCCCATGCACATGCAACCTATTTATCGGATGAATGGATTTGTTACCCGGGAAGGTAACGGCCGGGCGAAGACAAATGCGTACATAAGTGGTAGTGTCCGTGGAAAGGATGGCAAGCCGTTGGATGTAGGCATGGATATTTTTCATAGAGGTTTGTGCCTGCCTTCGGATAACAAGATGACGGTGGAGCAGCAAGAGGTGGTGATAGAGATTGTTCGGAGATGTTTTTATAGGTGATTAATAGTGATTTTAATGGACTTGAAGAATTTCTATAAACAATATATAAAGAGAGTAATGGACATTTTATGTTCATTTTTGTTTCTTGTTCTATTTTGGTGGTTACTTGTATTAGTTGCTTTTTTAGTAAAAATTAGATTAGGCTCTCCAATTTTATTCACTCAAGACAGACCCGGAAAAAAAGGAAAGGTTTTTAAGTTATACAAATTTAGGTCTATGATTGATAAATGTGATAAAGAAGGAAATCCTCTACCTGATGACGAACGTTTACCCAAATTCGGTCGTATTCTTCGCTCAACAAGCCTGGATGAGTTACCTGAGATTTTCAATATATTAAAGGGAGATATGAGTGTTGTAGGGCCAAGACCCCTTTTGGTTGAATATCTTCCATATTATACAAAAGAGGAATTGCGTCGTCATGAACAGAGACCGGGATTGACTGGGTGGGCACAGATTAACGGACGAAACGCTACCGGGTGGGACGAACGTTTGCAACAGGATGTTTATTATGTAGATCATTGTTCATTGTTTTTAGATTGTAAAATCATTTTACGTACGGTTCTAAAAGTAGTAAAAAGGTCGGATGTGTTGGTCGGGAAACAAATTCCTGCGGGAAGATTGGATGTCTCCCGTAAAAATAGGCTGGATTTAAATGGTGTAAAATGAAATTTGGAAATGTAAATATCCGACCTTTTACGGAAAATGATATATTGAATAAGGTCCGATGGATAAACGATTGTGAGAATAATAAGTTCCTGCATTACGAACTTCCTTTGGACGAGGATAAGACTCGGGCTTGGTTTCATAAGAATAAGGATCGAGCAGATCGCTATGATGCCATCATTGAATATGATAGAAATCCTGTGGGTGTAATAGGTTTATTATCTATCGTAGATGGACGGGCCGAATATTATATTACGTTAGGAGAAAGTCGGTATAGAGGAAAAGGTATAGCGCGAGATGCTAGTATCTTATTGTTGAAATATGCTTTTGATGAATTGGATTTGCTAGAAGTCTATTTATATACGGAAGTAGACAATATACCAGCTCAGAAATTATTTGAGAAATGTGGTTTTGTGAAGCATCGTTTAGATAAAAACTCTGCGGTTAACAGAGGAACCTTAGTAGATAGATTCTATTATAGCATTACAGCTTCTGAATTTCGTGAAAATAGTAAAGGGAAATAGATATGACTCCTTTATACTTTTTGTTTAGTGATTCCAATAAAAATAATATCTATATAAAACGTGATGATCTGATCCCTATCTCTTTTGGTGGGAATAAGGCAAGAAAAGCCATGAACTTCTTTAAAGAAATAGATCAAGGGGGATTTGATTGTGTAGTTACGTATGGAAGTGGTAGCTCCAACCATTGCCGAATCGTTTCAAATATGGCAGCTTCAAGGAAATTGCCTTGTTATATTGTCGCTCCAAAAGAATCTTCTTTGCCTACATTCAATAGTAAGATGATGGAGTTATTCGGCTCTCATTTTATGATTACTCCTGTCAATGAGGTCCATGACACCATCGAGAGATTGTTGGCTACATTGAAAGAGGAAGGAAAGAAGCCTTATTTTATTGCGGGTGGCGGGCATGGTAATCTAGGAACGCAGGCTTATGTGGATTGCTATAAGGAAATCGCAGTATATGAGCATGAGTGTAAAATTCATTTTGGTCTTATCTTTCTAGCGTCAGGTACGGGTACAACGCAAGCAGGATTGGTTTGCGGACAATTGATGAGTCAAGATAAACGAAAGATTATAGGTATTAGTATCGCTCGGAAAAATCCTCGGGGAAAACAAGTGGTATTGGATAGCTCGTATGAATATTTAGCGAGTAAAGGGATATATCTATCAAAGATCCAATTAGAAAGTGAAATAGTTTTTGTTGATGATTATGTCGGTTTAGGATATGGAACAAAATCCAAGGATATAGATTATACGATTAATAGCGTCTTAGTGAATTTTGGAATACCAATGGACTCTACTTATACAGCGAAAGCATATACCGGAATGATAAGATATATACAAGAAAATAATGTGACAGGAGAAAATATCCTATTTATTCATACGGGTGGAACCCCTTTATTTTTTGATGATTTGATGAGATTAGAAAATATAATTTAGAAATGGAAATCAATATATTAATCTTAAGTGTAGGGACGAGGAATAAGATAGTCCAATATCTTAAAAAGGCGTTGACGGATCAAGAGGGTAATCGTTTAGGCTCTGTTATCGCTACAGATATGAGTAATATCGCTCCGGCAATATATGAAGCTGATAAATATTACCAAGTACCTCGGATGATGGCTTCGGATTATATGGAGGTTATTTTTGATATTTGTAGAAAAGAGAAGATAACAGCCATATTAAGTTTAATAGATCCTGAATTGAGTCTGTTAGCCAAGCACGAAAAAGAATTTGCGGCATTAAGTGTCAAGGTGATAGGATCTAGTTATGAATTATGTGAGATGAGCCTAGATAAGATACAAATGTATGAATGGCTAACAACGCATGGTTATAAGACCGCTAAAAGTTATACCGATAAGTCTGTTTTTTTTAAGGATATCGAGTTGGGAAAAATCTCTTATCCGGTATTTGTAAAACCTGTCAGAGGTAGCGCTTCTCTCGCTATAAGTAAAGTGAATGATAAAGAGACTATCGAGTTGCTTTTTGCCCATGCGGATAACCTAATGATCCAAGAATTTTTAGACGGTCAGGAAATAGGAGCGGATGTATATATTGATATGTTGAGTGGTGAGGTCGTTTCTATTTTCACGAAAAGGAAAATCGTTATGCGGGCAGGAGAAACAGATAAAGCGGTTTCTTTTAAAGATGAAAAGCTATTTTGTTTGATCAACAGATTTGTGAAAGAGGCTGGATATCGGGGGCAAATAGATATTGATATTTTCGAGATCGGAGGTGATTATTATATATCAGAAGTGAATCCTCGTTTTGGAGGAGGGTATCCTCATGCTTATGAATGTGGTTGTAATCATATGGATTTGATTGTTAATAATTTGTCCGGAAAGACTAATCCGGTGAATATTGCAAATAAATCCAATCTCTCAAAAATAGTATATATAATGATTTGAAATTCAGTGTGTTGAAAATTTTATAGTTTTAATTGAGGAACAAATAAGAAACAAAATTGCTAATTAAAGGCATTTCCCGATTTTTTGTTTTCACTCTGTTTCTTTCCTTGCACTTACTTATAATCGGGACTTCTTGAACCAGCTTCCTACCAGAATTTTTTTCCTCGTCCGACGGTTGTATTTGAACTTCCAAGAACCATTGCAGCCAAAAGAAAAGCAAGCCTTCTTTAATTCATACAAAGATAAGGAAAAACTTATAGGCAGGCAAATTTGTCTGCCTAAATATAGTTTACTTTGATTTAGCATATATATAGGCTAATGGACTAAACTAAACCTTTTCCCGAACTTCGTAAAACACTCTGGTCCCATTGTGCAGCCAAAAGAAAAAAAGATTCCACGGCATATTTTTCTTTTCGCTGCAACTCCCTTTTTATAAACCATCAACCTTTTACACGAGATCTTCTCTTCCCTGTATTCGCACATCCGCTTTCGGGCTGTCTGATATGAATTGTGTCGCAAAGGTACTTGACATGTCTTTCTTGTATGCAAGGTCACAGCCTGACGGTTCACGACAAAATCTCCACGCTCCGCTTTGCGGAGGTAGTATTTGGTTGTGAAACCCTGCATAAAGAGCCATGTCACCTTTTGAAGCGACATAATTAAATCAAGCCCGAAAGTAGCTGATGCTACAAGAGGGAAAAAAGAAAACTCAAAATTTAAGATTATGGCGAACTATGCAACAAACATTTTTCACGCAAGTACGGAAAACAAGCAAGACCTCGATAAAATAGAGGCATTTCTGGACGATAATTTCAACGGTTTTGTCAATCGGTATGGCGACACTGTAGATGCAGAATTTTCTTCCCGTTGGGAATACCCAGAAAAAGAAATCGACGAACTGGTAGCTTCTTTGGAAGCCAAAGATAAAATCTATATCCGCATACTGACATACGAGTTAGAGGACGAATACGTGAGCTTTCGGATATTCTCGCAAGGCAAGTGGGACATTAAGCTGTAACCTAAAAACGCATTCACTATGTACGAATACGAAGAAGACAGCGATATTATCGGTTTGTCTTGCACACTGCTCAATCCATACAAAGGTTACACGGAAGGTACAATCGTGGGCAACTATGGTAACACCATAGTTGTCCGCCTTGAAAGCGGCAAGGAAATTTCAGAATACCGTGATGAAGTGATTATCCATGATTAAACGATAGCAAACGTATGACACAGATAGCAACAAAATTCGTCAAATGGGATATTCCCGAACTGGCGACATTACAGGACAGCAAGGTTTACAAATTGCGGGTACACCTGAACAACGGAGGCAAGTTAAACCGGGAAGAAAAGAACTGGATTACCCGTAACGTGTGGGAAAGCATCTATTTCAAACGTGGAATTGCCTTGAGCGGTTATCATTTTGATTTTTCCGACGTTCTCAAACGGTATTTCGTCAAACAGCACGGAAGCATTCACGAGTATTATGCGATTGACAAAACAGCGTTACGCTCGATACTGTACGGCAGAATCGAGGATATTGTAGAAGTAAACAGTTAAACAACAAGGATATGGGAGAATACAAATTTTATCAAGACCGTAAGGTTACAAGTTGGGAACGGGATTATTTCAGTGTAAAAGCAAATAGTTACGAAGAAGCCGAGGCAATCGTCCGCTCATGGAACTGTGAGGACGTGTCGAACATCATTGACAACCGTCTTTGCTATGAAGAGTGGCAAGCATTGACCGATACATCGGAATCTATGCTCCCCGAAGAAAACGACGGCAACCCGACAATAGAGATTTTCAACGAAGACGGAGAATCAATAATGACCAATGTACCTAAAACACCTCAATCAAACCAATAGAACCATGAACGTAACAATCGAACACGTCTTTTGCCGCTATAGCGATGAAGCGGAAGAAATCTATTTCCGAATCATGAACACGATTCTTTTTGCAACTGACGAAACCGAACTTCGTGCAAGTATGGAACGTTTGAAGAACGAGACCTCACTCGATGAGTATTTTATATTCGGATACGGAGCACACCATATCTGGATAAACCAACGGCGACCGAGTGATAAAAACAGAATTTTCAAAAATCGGATTATGGTAGCCCATTTCTGACGGGAACGGGCAAGAGACCTCCGATGTACTTTTGCGGGCTAAACCGGAACTGCCAGTTTCAGCCCGTTTCTTTTTCTCTCGGCAGACATGCCGGCGCAATACCTTTTTTATCCTCATAATTAAAATTCTTATACAACCCGGAGGCCCATTTATATTTTCTTTTCGCTGCAACCCTTTTATATAAGCTATCGAACCTTTTGCAAGAGACCTTCTTTTCCCTGTGTTCGCACGTCGCTTTCGGGCTGCCTGATATGAATTGTGTCGCAAAGGTACTTGTCATGTCATTCTTGTATGCAAGGTCAAAGACTGACGGTTCACGACAAAATCTCCACCCTTCGCTCCGCACGGGTAGTATTTAATCGTGAAACCTTGCATAAAGAGCCATGACACCTTTCGAGGCGACATAATTAAATCAGGCCCGAAAGTAGCTGGTGCTACAAGAGGGAAAAAAGAAAACTCAAAATTTTATAGATTATGGCAAACGATGTAACAAATTCAAATGGACGAGTAACGGCAGACGAAGTAATACACAAGGATTCGGTTTTCAGATACCAACTGTTAGACCGCTTACGGTCAGATTGCGAGTATTACCTTAATTACGGTAACAGACACCCGAAATCCTTATGGGCTGGCGACGAAAAATTGCAAATTGAATTTATGATAAAACTGCATGAGAGTTTCAAAGAGGACGAAAAACCAGAATGGCTTACGATGGATGAGATTTTAGAATACAGCAAGAAAATGATAGCTCAAGAAGAATAAAATTACAACTAAGGAACAGACTAAAAATGTGATTTTATGGCATGGTTAGCAGTAAATAAAGACGGAACAGAATGGATAATGCCCGGAAAGCCCGTTCGAGGCTGGTGCGGGCATTGGGAGTACTCGGAAAAAGTGTACGTCGAGAGCGAGCAAGGGTACGTATCAATCGAGATAGAACTCCCCAAGGGGTCTGTTTACAAACTACTCGGTAAGGAGCTGACATGGGATGATGAACCGGTGGAATTGCAGACCGAAACAGAAAAGAGGTAAAAGCAAGCGGGCTGAACGTAGCATCGGTTTCAGCCCGCTTATACCGGCTAAACAGGTACACACCGGCGGGAATCCCTTTTTTATCTCCGTAACAGACATCCATACCGTTTCCTTCGGAAATAACCTTTTATACCTTTTGGCAGGCTATATCCTTTTGTAGAAAACGTCCGTTCGTGCGAAGGCGGTTCCTCCGCTTTGTTTCAAGACAGACTTCAGCCCTTTTTCCTTTTCCTCTTCTTTCCCTCATTTCTCTTGCCGGATAGAGACAGCGACATCAATACGCTGCATACATCTTTTGTCGGCTCTTCGTTTGGGCCCCCTTTCCACTATGCAGCGTACATGGTTGTATAAACGGTATATCGTTCTTGCCGCTTCAACCCCAAACAACCGATACGCTTTCTTGCCAGATGTTCTTCCCGCCCACCTGCCGGAACGGGAGCGGTCTTGTGTCAGTGGACGGACAGGTCTTTCATGTCTCCGAATCCGCTGCGGATTGTTTCGCCTCGACTTTTTCGCGACCGCTTTCTATTTGAAGTCGCCATATCGTTTTTCGTTGCAAAGTTAGTATGCAGACGGGCGCGACCTGGTGGTCTTGACCAATGGCGTATCGCACAAATCTTCCTTTATCGGGCCTGCGGTTTGGGGCTTCGCCTCCAAAATAAAGAGTATTTATGCGCTATCCTTGGTGCAGCCCTTTACTGCACCTACTTTTTATGCACCGTAAAACTGATTTATTAACTTCAAAAAGCAATCGCAATGAAAAAGATCGAGAACAATTTCGCAGTAACCGGATTCGTGGCAAAAGATGCCGAAGTCCGTCAGTTCACCACCACAAGTGTCGCACGTTTCCCGCTGGCAGTAGCCCGTCAGGAGAAGAACGGCGAAGAAACCAAGCGCATATCCGCTTTCATGAACATTGAAGCGTGGCGCAAGAACGAGAATACCGGGTCGTTCGACCAGCTCACCAAGGGCACGCTGCTTACCGTGGAGGGCTACTTCAAGCCCGAAGAGTGGACCGACAAAGACGGCGTGCTGCACAACCGCATCGTAACGGTCGCCGTCAAGTTCTATCCCGCTGTCGAGAAAGAGGAGGAAGCTCCTGCGGAACCGGTAAAGAAGCAGGAAAAAGGCAAGAAGTAATTCCTGCCTTATCCGGACAAAGCGGCTTGAAAGCCGCTTTTGTTTTACTCGTTACCGTTCCGGAACGTCCACACTTTTATACTCCTTCATACTCCACACGAAGAGTCCGCCGCCGTCCATTGATTTTCCCGTGCAAAGTTAAGGCGGTCGGGAATCGGCAAGGCGCGGCTTCATTTGTCGTTAACAACCATCAACTCGCAAGCTCGTCAATACTTGTTCAACACAAATGAAATCGTCCACGGGACTATCCGCTTCCTCCTTGCCTTATTTCCCTTCTGTCCGCCTTGTGGCCCGCACGTAAATCAAATCCCGCCGGACGAGGGAAACCCTCCGAAAGCAGGGATAAAAACGAAAGTCAAACTTAAAATTCAAAATGTATGAAACAGATGATTTGGTCAAGCTATGACCTGTTGGACGAAACGGCAAAAGAAGAATATCAAAATTCCCAGCGGGAAATATTGGACGATGACAGTTACGAGGTCAGCGATGAAGAATGGGCAGAAGAAGTATATTGCCGGCTGGACGACGAACGAAGCAATCTGAATAAAGAAGTGGACGGCATTATTGTCGTGTTCGGCAACTTGGGATTATGGAACGGCCGGAGACGAGGCTATCAAATATTGGGCAGCACCATTGCCGATATTTTGAAATCCCAGTGCGACGATGCAGAATGGTACGGCGACGGCTACAACATTCGCGGACGGATGGACCATCATGACGGTACGAACTATACCTTATACCGTATCGCCAAAGGCCGTGACGAAGCGGAACGTATCGCCGATAAGATTTACAACCGTGAAATCGACGAAGAAGGCTTCCGCCGGAGAACACGTTCCCTCTATCCGTATGTAGCCGCCGTGTACGGCTGGAAAACAAGGCAGCGCAAGCCGGACAAGGCCGCATAAAAATGCTGCCCGCAAAATACCGCAACGCACCCGCCAGAGGTGGTTGCGGTATCCTTTATTGAATGACTGAAATACAGAACCATCACCTTTTATAATCAGCTTCGTTCCTTTTTTATCTCATGTTTTTTGTGAAACCGGGAATGGACGAATATTTTGAACTGACGGACGAAGGTTACGAGTGGGTCTCCTAAACATTCGGTACAGATAATGACAGGTACGGGTTCGGGATACATTGGCAATGGATGTGTCCTGAATCCTTTTGCCGGAATTACCCTTTTATATCTTCATGACTCTTTCCCTTTTATCGAAGCGTATTCCGTACCCCATTGTACTCCGGCTAACCAACCGGAAAGCAATCCTCTTATAACACCTTAGCTTCCCCATTTTACTCCTTACAGCCGTTCCCCAGACACACTCCATGCCGAAAGCCCGCTTATTTTTTCTGCAAAGTTCGATTGCCGGCTGCCAGTCCCGGCAAGGACCGCTGGCGCTTGCAACCGGAAAATCTTCCTCTCCGACTTCGTTGGAGAGCGTATTTCCCGTTGCCTCCTTGTCTGGACTGACCGTCAATCCTGTGGCAGAAAAATAACCAGCCTCTCGGTACGAGATTGTACCAAAGGGAAAAACAAAAAATAGTTCAAACTTAAAATTTAAAGCGTATGACATTTAGAGAATTTATGCGAGAAAACGGTTACGAGTTACAGACAACTTTTTGGGAGGACTTCTCAATAGCGGACCGATTCGGTCTGTCAGCTATACAAGACACTTTCAAACGTGCTTTCGAGGAATGGAAAAATAACTATAAATACCTCACGGAACTGATATTGGTACTCAATCATAAAATCTGGCAGTATTATGAAACGAAACCGGAATTTGCGACACTTTACAATACCCTTTGGGAACAGGCAGGTCAATATGCGGTAGAGAACCTGAAAGATGACGAGTTAAGTTATTATTACGAGGTGACGGATTAAGCAAGGGAACACAAAGAGTCGGCTTTCATCGGCGGCTCTTTGTGCCACTTCCTTTTTTATAGCATACGGCAAAACAAATACCGCAACCGTCCGCAAAAGACAGTCGCGGTATCGTGTTATCCTGTATAACCATTGTCAACGGTCTCCCGAAACACTATGAAGAAAACCGTTTATACTTTCTTTATTTTCCCTCTTTTACCGCATCTAAGAATGTCTTTGCAGGCTTGAACGCAGGAACAGAGTGAGCCGGAATCACGATGGTCGTATTCTTTGAAATGTTACGAGCCTTTTTCTCTGCCCTTTGTTTGATGATGAAACTTCCGAATCCTCGCAGGAACACCTCGTTCCCGGCAATCATCGACTCCCTGACACTCTCCATGAATGCCTCCACTACAGTTGTCGCTACCGACTTTTCTATTCCGGTCTCCTGTGCGATCCGGGCAATAATATCTGCTTTTGTCAGACTGTTTTATTATAAAATCCGTTGCAAAGATAATAACATATCTCTTTGTCGTCTGGATTGCCAGCCTGATAATGTTACGGAAAACGATAATCCACCTTTATCTCACGGTGTTCCTTCGGCACGAACCAGACAATCGGAAAGCCCCGATAAAAGGAGAGAAACATAAAAAACATACAAATCCGTATCCTGTAGTCAAGGCAGGCAAACACCCGATCACCATTTATCGGTCATGATGGTAATCACTCTTGCTGAAACCACCGAATATAGCTTTCAGAATCTTTCCGATAACATAGAAAACCACTATAAAAACGATAAGTTCTCCCATATTCTATACTACTTAAAGTTAATATAAAGATACTAAAAATCAACGAGAACAGAAAACATATAGCCCTGATTCTCAAAAAAATCCATTTCAATCCGGCTAATACGAAAGCTCATTGCCCATCTTTCGGCTTACGCTTGCCCAACGGTCCTTTGAATTTTCCCCTATTGAGCTTTACCCCGTGCCGGTTGAGCACACTGAACACCGAACTCCGGCTGTTGTACCCGCTTACCGCCATGATGTCCTCGAAAGAATGACCGTTGACATACATATCAACGATGGTATTCTCCCGGTCGGCCTTATCCATCGCCTTCATCGTTTTTCTCGGGACCTTCGCTTTCTGTTGCAGATTCATGACATGTGCGGACGAATACCGCAATACCGCCACCTCTTCGGGTAGCGCCCCGAACATATCCAGTACATCGGCTGCCGTCGTTTCGGGGAACAGTTTTCCCCGCGAGTCGATCCGGTCATGGATGGAAATGATACGCACCACTTTGATTCGGCACAACTCAATAAACGCGGACAATTCGCGCGACCCACGGAGAGCGTTGCTGAATTTGGCCACGACAATCTCGTCACCTCTTTCGAGATTCGCTACAAGCTGTTTCCATCTGGGGCGCAGAGCCTCGTTTTCGACAAGTTCCTCTATCACTTGTACACAACCGTATTTCTGCATCCACTCTTTATCAGCCTCGAATCCGTCGTAACGATCCGCCTTGAATATGTAACCTACTTTTGCCATATCATTGTGCACTTCTATAAGAATAAGTACAAATATAAGAGTTTTATTTTAAACTAAACCATACTTTGAACGAAAATGATATGAAGGGCTTTCTGTGTCCTTCGTTTCTTTCACTTATTTTCATTGAAAATCAAACTATTAAGTGCAATGTTAAAAATGGTTTATAAAACGATTTTCGGCGCTTGTCATCTTGAAAAGAATACTTAGATTTGTGCTGTAAAATACAAAATGAACTATGAATTGTAAAAATCAATACTTAAAAATTGTACTATCGATTGCTGGACTTTCTGCCGTTCCGATTGCCATTTTCACACTTACATCGTGCGACGGTTCGAACGTCAAATCACTGGTTGAAGCCCAACCTACTCCAGCCGGTCTGTATCGGGAGTATCTGTCCGAAACACGCGGGCAAAAAGAACTTTCCTTTGAGGATTTGACCGCGTATATCGGGAAGTGGCAGACCTTGAAAGATTCCGTGACCGCAACCATGCGCCGGGACACGACCTATCGGGCACATTCCGACATACGTGAAGAGTGCATTCTGCTGCACGATTCCGTCCGTGCGGAACTTTCTCGGCTGGCGATGTCGAAACCTCGCACCTATAAAGAAGTGCTGATTCTGAAAGAACGTTTCTCTTCCTATACCGGAGACGTGGAACTGCATCGTTCCGCCGAAGAAATCCGTCCGTTTTTCGCAGAATTGGATAAACGTCCGGCCTGTCGGGGTAACAAGGAGCAAATTCTGTCAGCATATCGTAACGTGCTTGCCGAAACCCTGAACAATGGAATACATGGGAACGGCGACCTCAAAAAATTCATCGAAAGGGAGGATGCCGCTTTTCGAGCTTTCCTGTCCGGGTTGCACGAGCTTGGCGAAGCGAATATGGCCGACATCACCCGTGACACAGAGAAATGCTGCTCCGAGGTGTTTTTCGCCGCTGGGCGCAAGGAAATCACTTACAAGGACGCCACGATATACATGGCCTTACGTACCGACCGTCGGCTGATCCAGAACGTGCGTGCCTGTCTTGACAACATACGCCGTGGAAAGGTCGTAACGCCCGAACAGGCACAAGCCTATGTCTGGATGATTCTACAGCCCTACGCTTCCTTGGACGGCCTCTGCATGACGCTATTGTCCCCGGAAGATAAGGAAACCCTTTACAGGATGGCCGCAGAAACACCCGCCGCATTCGAGAAACTGCGCAGAATCCTGCCGTCGGAGGGCGACCGGTTGGACGAACTGCCCGGTATGCTCATGGAGATATTCATCGCCTCGTTGTAAAAGCCTATTCACAAAATAAACGATATATGATTATGTTACGACACTTTCTGGATGACTTCATGTCGTTCGTACCCCTGCAAATGCCGCAGCTTCTCAATGTGGCAACGATGGAGGAGCCGCAGTTCTACGGTGACTATGTTCTGCTCACATTCCCGCTGCGGGACCCCTATGATCTGGAGGAGGTCATGGACATATTCGAGGACGACATGGAGCTGATTACACTCTACCACCATGTGCCGGTCGGACTGGAGAAATCCGGTCATAGCACCTGTGCCTACTCCAATCCCGCTTTCGGGCAGATGTTCAAGATGAACGCCCGGACAGACGCGGACGGCAAGGTAAACCGTATCATCGCGACCATTTACGATTCGTTGGAGCTGATGTACGGCGACCTGTGTCTCGATCTGAAACTCCACGCCGGGAACGGCAGCTTCAAGTACAAAAAGAATCAGGAAGACGTGTTGTTGGATTTCATGTAAAACAACCCCTATGCGAAACACGATATACCGCCAAATGGTTTTCTGTATCGACACGTACCGCACGTGGATAGAAGTGGCCGATGACAACCTCTACAAGGAACACGTCATTTCGAGAAACACCCGGACCGACTTCCTTGTGACCCGCACGCTGGTACTGCGGGCCTACAAACCGCATGGTCCATACGAAAAGGGCATGACGTGGACGATTCCGGAGCATGATCTGGACACGGCACTGGCTACATATCGTAAGCAGAACGGCACATTCAAATCCCGGATGAAGAAAGGCGCGTCGTCCCTGACAGCCGAAGACACCGAGAACATTATCCGCTTGGCCACCCACGGATTGTCCGATTGGAACTCGTGGTACGGCCCGTTCATATACCTTCAAAACCCTATTACCTGTTATGACCTGGATTATATTACAATTCGTATTTCTTGCAATGCCTGTCGTCCTTCCGGCACTGTTGTACAGAAGCAGGCGTTGCTTCATGGCAAGATTCTACGATAAAATGGTGTGGAGCGAAAAGGCCCGCAGGCTGTACGCCCATGTGCTGCTTATCGTATTACTCTTGTTTCATTATGTCTATACGAGTGGACACCCCGGCGAGTTCGGTATCGTGCCATCTACCATCGTGTGTGCCGCATGGGCCTCTTTCAGGCGGGCGGACCGATGGATGCGCGGCTTGCTCGACCGGCCGAAACGTTTCGTCTGGTTTGCGCTCTTGGCATTGGTCATCGGCTTCGTGCCGCATCTGTACACGATGGCCGTAACAATCGCCTTTGTTCTTTTGGCTGCCCTGTTCTACCCGTCGGCAAGGGTCATGTCCGAAAAGACAGACATACGCAAATTCCTCGAATGGCTGGAATGTCCCGGAGCATTAGCCGACAGTTATCATAGTATCATCACGCGAGGCTGCCACGATAATGCGGATAATGGCAACCTGAAACTATCCGCACATTATGAATCATCAAAAACAGAATGAAAATGAGAAATAGAAATGAAGCGCCCGCCGCCATACTGGCGAACGTGGAAGTGTTCGACTACCTGAAAGAAAAAGTCGGCGAGCGGAAAACGAGAACGGAAGCCTACTGCGATTTGTTGGATAAATCGCTGGCAGGTTTCGTCTCCCCGTTTTTAAGAAGGCAGGACTACGACCTCTCTCCCTGCCAGTGCCATGTAACCGTTTCCGACCTTGCATCGGAGTGGCATTGGCATCGGGCTACTGTCCGCTCGTTTCTGGACACGCTCGAAGCGCTCGGACAGTTAGAACGCATCCGGCTGGCAAAAAGCGTCGTCATTACCATGCCCCTGCGGACCGGCACGCCTGCCATGCCGGACAGCGGACGGGAAGAAGCGGACTTTGCCACAAGAATACAGGAAGCATTGTACGACTGGATAATCGGCAAAGCAACCTCTTTCGATGTGGGTAAATCATGTGGACAAATCATGCGCCAGACCTTGACGGAGATAGCCGGACGGGACAGTCGTATCTATCCGGACAGTCATTCCGACACGGCATCGGCACAGACCGTCCGGTCGGAAGAACAGCTGTGTGAGACCGTCTTGGAATGTATTGCCCATGCCGCCCTCTGGCGGGTTCTGCGTAAATCGAGGTTCGACGACGGCTCGCCGCTCGTGCAGTTCTTCCGGCTCGACCTCAGCGGGGAATGGGCGGCGTTCATCGAGGCCTCGAAAGAGCTTGCAGAGCTTGTTATCGACGGAAAACCGGACGGGACAGGCTTCGGTACGGACGAAGAGACGGAACGCCTTGAATCGCTTCGCAAACCCTTTTTATCGCTTCTGGCGAAGGCGCAGGAGGAAAGCTGAACGGGATTCGCGGACAGAGATTGTATAACCACGGGCAATTCTCCCCAGTTCAGGTTCAAATATCCTTCCAGTTATAGCAGGCATCCGGGCTTGCCCGTCTGCCACTGAACAAAGGGAAGGGGGAGCCTAATACCCCTGCTGACTGACGTCGCAGGGAGAAGTGTCCAAGCAAGCAGCAAGCTGGGACACGGGGAATTGTCCGAAACAACACGAAAACAGTATGGCAAATGCAAAACAGGTTCTCGATGTTCAGGTATCGAAAGGGATCACCGCCGCCAAGGCAACGAACACCTGCGTAATCGCAGCGAAGAGGCGGAGAAGTACGCCATGAGCAAGGGCAACTACGACCCCACCCGCAAACATCTGAACTTCGAGATTGTGCCCGGAGGCAAGGTTCGCCCCATCGACACGAGCCGCAATATCCGGAACGGATAGCGGACATTTGGGCCGTCGCGGGATCAAAGACCCCAACGAGGGATTGGTTGAACCGAAATACCGCACGGTGGTAAACATCATTTTCGGCGGTTCGCGAGCGGATGCACGAACTCGCTTTCGGCACGCAGAAGGTGGATTTTGAAAAAGGTGCGACAATACCCGCATCAAAAGGAAGAGCGACATCGAACGTTGGGCGAAGGATGTCTATGCATTCGTTTGCGCAGATACGGCGAGCAGAATATAGCCGCCTTCATTGTACACCTCGACGAATTAAAT